>NZ_JBIDDA010000004.1:193662-553695 GCF_043204915.1 Micromonospora sp. NPDC047670 | reverse complement strand
ATCGTCGACATCATGATCGCCCGGATCGAGACGCAGCTGCGGAACAAGGACATGGGCCTGGAGTTGACCGACAACGCCAAGAAGTACCTGGCCACTAAGGGCTTCGACCCCGTCCTCGGCGCACGGCCGCTGCGACGCACCATCCAACGCGACATCGAGGACAACCTGTCCGAGCGGATCCTGTTCAACGAACTGACCCCCGGCCAGATCGTCGTCGTCGACTGCGAAGGCGACCCCAACAACGTCGACAAGTCCAAGCTCGTCTTCAAGGGCGCGGATCGTCCGGCCAGCGTGCCGGACGCCGTCCCGGCCGATCTCGGCGGCACGGCCGCCGCGGGGGCGGACGAGTAAGGCAGACAGCACGAGGCGACGGCCCGGTGGCACCAGCCACCGGGCCGTCGCCTTTCCCTGTCGTTGCTGTCGAGCTGATGTCGCAGACGATTCAGTTCGGCGACCGAGGACGTCCGGGGGGCGGGAGATGCCCCGGGGGCGCGTCTTTCATCAGACGGGCCGAACCACCGGATGATGTCGTAGACGATTCAGCTCGACAGGGCGCGCAGCACAGCACCCGCCGCCACCAGGGCCCTGTAAGCGGTCGCCCGGTTGCTCGCCGAGGCGGGAGGCGGGTCGGCCCGGCCCTGGCTGTCGGGGTGAAGCCCTTACGTCTGAGCCCTATGTCGGGTTCGTGAAGGCGGTGTGGGGGTCATCTGGGGCGCGATGTCCGCTTCGTGGTGGATTGTGGTGGCGGGCGCCACCGGCCCGGCGGGCATGCACCGGGGGCCCGGGTCGTTGTACCCATCGTGACCGCGTGACCCCCGAGCCGTTCCGACGGCCCGGGCGACGGCCGGAATGCCGACCGGACCCACGTCGTTACATCCCCCGGGACCGCGCCCCACCCCCTCCGGGTCGAGGACGCCTGATCCCCTCTGGTTCGACCTTTCCTTTCCCGTGACGCACCCACCCCCCTTGGTGTGTCGCGTACCCCCGATCGAAAGGTGCACCCCATCATGCGTACCAACCTGATCCGCAACGCCGCCCTGACCGCTGCCGGCCTCGCCTTCACCGGCGGCGCCATCGCCGGCCCCGTCACCGCCGCCCACGCCGCCCCCACCGAGGGCAAGCCCACCACCGTCGGCCAGGACCGCAAGAGCGGCGAGCGGGAACTGGGCGTGCGCTACGAAGCCCAGCCCAACTTCTACTACTGCGGCCCCGCCGCCGCCCGCAACGCCCTGAGCGTGCAGGGCAAGAACATCGACGTCGACGCCATGGCCAAGCAGATGGGCACCACCGAAGCCGGCACCAACTCCATCAACGACATCACCCCCGTACTGAACAAGCAGACCGGCAAGGACGCCTACCAGTCGGTGGAGATCCGCCAGGCCAAGGCCGACGACAAGCAGACCGACAAGCTGCGCGCCGACATCACCAAGGCCATCGACGAGGGCCACGCCGTCGTGGCGAACATCGCCGGCACCGCCACCGACACCGACGGCGGCGTGCACTCCTTCGAAGGCGGGCACTACATCAGCGTCGTCGGCTACCGCGACAACGGCCACACCGTCACCATCGCCGACTCCGCCGACCCCGCCCAGGCCTCCTACCGGATGAGCGTCGACAACCTCGCCGACTGGATCGCCACCCGCGGCTACACCGCCTGACCCCAACCAGCCGAACACCACCAACGACAAGGGCCGGCCCCCACCCAGGGGCCGGCCCTTCGTCGTACCCGCCTGATCAGTCGAGGGGCGGTCAGGCGACCGGGACCGGCGGGCCGTCGCCGACGAGGCGGAACGACGATTCACCCACCGGCTCCACGAGGCCGTCCCGCACCAGCCCGGTGAGCGCCCGGGTCCGCTGCACCTCGTCGGCCCACACCTGGTCGAGACGCTGGTGCGGCACCGGGCCGGTCGCCTCCCGGAGCACGCCGAGCAGCAGCCCGCGCACCTGGCGGTCGGTGCCGGCGTACCGCTGGGGGCGGCGGGACGGACCGGCAGGGGCCTCCCGGCCGGACGCCCGCCACGCGCAGACAGACTCGACGGGGCAGCTTCCACAGCGGGGCGACCGGGCGGTGCAAATCACCGCCCCCAGCTCCATGAAGGCCGCACTGGCCAGTGCGGCGGCGGCCGGTTCGGCGGGGAGCAGTTCCTCGGTGGCCGCCAGATCGGCCGGGCGGGTGGCCGGGCCGGCGTCCGGCTCGCCGGCGACCGCCCGGCAGACCACCCGCCGCACGTTGGTGTCGACCACCGGGTGCCGCTGACCGTACGCGAACGCGGCCACCGCACGGGCCGTGTACGTCCCGACGCCCGGCAGGGCCAGCAGTTGGTCCAGCCGCTCCGGCACCCGGCCGCCGTGGCGCTCGATGATCGCGACGGCGCAGTCCCGCAGCCGTACCGCCCGACGGGGGTAGCCGAGGCGTCCCCACATCCGGATCGCCTCCGCCGGGCTGTCGGCCGCGAGCGCGGCTGGATCGGGCCAACGGGCCAGCCACGCCTCCCAGGCCGGCAGCACCCGCACGACGGGAGTCTGCTGGAGCATGACCTCGCTGACCAGGATCGCCCACGGGGTCACGTCGGGCCTCCGCCACGGCAGGTCGCGGGCGTTCTCCTCGTACCACCGGCTGACCAGGGTGGCGAAAGTGGGCTCAGTCATCGCGCCGCCGATGATGTCACGCGGCGGGGCGCCGACGCGGCGCGGGCGGCGGGCTCCGACACCCGCCCGTGCCGTCCCGCTGGCTGGGCGACCTGGGTGGGGCGCCGCGGAGCCGCCCGGCGGATCGGGCAGAATGCCCGGATGAACGAGCTCGCGATCACCGTCATCGGCCGGGACCGGCCGGGCATCGTGGCCGACGTCGCCGAGGTGCTCGCCCGGCTCGGCGCGAACCTCACCGACAGCACGATGACCCGGCTGCGGGGGCACTTCGCGATGACCCTGGTCTGCGTGGGCCCGGCCGCCGCCGACGTCGAGGCCGCGCTGGCGCCGCTCTCCGCCGACGGCCAACTGCTGGCGACCGTACGCGAGGTCACCCCCGACGGTGAGACGGCCCCGGCCGGCGAGCCGTACGTGATGGCGGTGCACGGTGCGGACCGGATGGGCATCGTGGCGGCGATGACCCGCGTGCTCGCCGACGCCGGCGGCAACGTCACCGACCTGAGCACCCGGCTGACCGGGTCGCTCTACGTGGTGGTCGCCGAGGTGGAACTGCCGCCCGGCGCGGCCGACGAGGTGGCCGGACGCCTCGCGGCGACGGCCGCGGACCTGGGTGTCGGGGTGACCCTCCGGCCGGCCGACCCGGACCTGCTGTGACCGGCGTCGAGCGGACCCCGGAGACCGAGGCGTACGCGGGCCTCGGCGACTGGACCCCGGAGTCGCTGGACCTGCCGGGGGAGGTCCGGCCGGTGGTGTCCGCTCCGGACCAGGTGCTCAGCCGGCCCGGTGGCGAGGTCGACCCGACCGCCGAGGAGACCGTACGCCTGGCGGCCGACCTGGTCGCCACCATGCGCGTGTCGCCGGGCTGCGTCGGGCTGGCCGCCCCGCAGATCGGCGTGGGCGCGCAGGTCTTCGCGGTCGACGTGACCGGCCACCCGAAGGCGGTCACCGTGCACGGCGCCTTCGTGTTGTGCAACGCCCGGGTCGTCGAGGCGAGCCGGTGGAAGGTGGCCCGGGAGGGGTGCATGTCGGTGCCCGACCTGACCGGCGACGTCAAGCGGGCCAGCCGGCTGGTGGTGGAGGGCGTGCTGCCCGGCAGCGGCAGGTCCGTCCGGCTGGTGACCGACGGGTTCGAGGCGCGGGCGCTGCAGCACGAGATCGACCACTGCGCCGGGCTGCTCTTCCTGGACCGGGTGGCCGGCGCCCACGCCGTCTACCAGCGCAAGGTGTATCTCTGACCGGCGACCCAGTGTCGCCGTCGGGACACCGTCGGCAGACATGACCGTCGCGTGTGGAGGGTGGGAACGGTGAGCTGTCGACGACTCGGCGCGTCGCGCCGGGCTGCCGCGCCCCGCGCCGCTACGGTGGGGGCATCATGCGTCTGACGGTCGGCCCCCTGCCACCCGCCGTGTACTGGCGGCGTCGCGCCGTCGTACTCGGAGCGGGGCTTCTCTTCCTGATTGTCCTGCTCTATTCGTGCACCGGTTCGGACCGGAACGCCGGCAGGAGCGGCGACGCGCAGCCCTCGGCGGGCGCGGCGTCGCCCGGCGCCTTACCGGAGGCGACCGGCCCGGTGCTCAGTCCGCAGACCGGGGAGCCCTCGCCCGGCGCGTCGGGCGGCCCGGGCACCGCCGACCCCTCGGGCGGCACGACCACCACCGACACGCCGCCTGCGCCGGTCGTGCCGGCCGCCGACGACGGCACCTGCACGGACGCCGAGATCACCGTGACCCCGGTGGCCCTGCCCACGTCGGTGGTCCGGGGCGCCGTGGTGGACCTCCAGCTGAAGATCAAGAACCGGTCCGAGCGGACGTGCAGCCGCGACGTCGGCGCCGACGCGCAGGAGCTGTTCATCAAGTCGGGGGCCGAGAAGATCTGGTCGTCCGACACGTGCGGCACGGGCAAGGGCTCCGATGTGCAGTCCTTCACGCCCGGCTTCGAGCGCTCCTACCAGGTGGGCTGGAACGGCCGCGACAGCAGCAAGTGCGCCAGCGGGGTGGCGGCGGGCCCGAATCCGCCGGCCGGGACCTACCAGGTCTTCGCCCGGGTGGGCACCAAGCTCAGCGAGCCGGTGAAGCTCACCGTCACCGACGGCTGAGCGACCCCGGGCCGCCCGGTGGCGGACGCCGGACCGGCCGGCAGGACGGACCCGCGCCGGGCCGCCCGGATCAGACGTAGCGCTCCAGGATGGACGCCTCGGCGAGTCGGGACAGCCCCTCCCGGACGCCGCGCGCCCGGGCGTCGCCGACCCCCTCGACGGCCTGAAGGTCCTCCACGGTGGCGCCGAGCAGGCGCTGGAGGCTGCCGAAGTGCACGACGAGGCGGTCGACCACGGTCACCGGCAGCCGGGGCACCTTGGCCAGCAGCCGGAAGCCGCGTGGGCTGACCGCGGCGTCCAGCGCGTCGGAGGCGGCGGGATAGCCGATCGCCTTGGCGACGGCGACCAGGTCGATCAGCTCGGTCGCGCCGAGCAGATCCAGCTCGACCAGCGCCTCGTCCAGGGTGCGGGACTTCCGGCCGGCCGGGAGGTAGTCCCGGATGACCAGGGTGCGGTCGGCGTCGACGCCGGCCATCAGCTCGTCGAGCTGGAGGGCCAGCAGGCGGCCGTCGGTGCCCAGCTCCACCACGTAGCCGGCGATCTCGTCGGCGATCCGGCGGACCATCTCCAGCCGCTGCACCACCGCGACCGCGTCCCGTACGGTGACCAGGTCCTCGATCTCCAGGGCGGAGAGGGTGCCGGAGACCTCGTCCAGCCGGAGCTTGTAGCGCTCCAGCGTGGCGAGCGCCTGGTTGGCGCGGGACAGGATTGCCGCCGAGTCGTCCAGCACGTGCCGCTGACCGTTGACGTAGAGGCTGATGATCCGCATCGACTGGCTCACCGAGATCACCGGGTAGCCGGTCTGCCGGGCGACCCGCTCGGCGGTGCGGTGGCGGGTGCCGGACTCCTCGGTCGGGATGCTCGGGTCGGGCATCAGGTGCACGGCCGCCCGGACGATCCGGGTGCCGTCGCTGGAGAGCACCACCGCCCCGTCCATCTTGCACAGCTCGCGGACCCGGGTGGCGGAGAACTCGACGTCGAGCGGGAACCCGCCGGTGCAGAGCCCCTCGACGACCTTGTCGTAGCCGAGGACGATCAGCGCGCCCGTCCGGCCGCGCAGGATCCGCTCCAGGCCGTCGCGCAGGGCGGTGCCCGGGGCCATCAGTGCCAGGTTGGCCCGCAGCGGGTCGCCGGCGCCCCCGGCGCCGCCGGTCACGCTCACGCTGATCGGGCGGGCGGGCGAGCCCACGGCGCCGGTGCGGGCGTGGGGTGTCGCGCCGGCTGGCTTGGTGGTATCGCGGTCGATCGGCACGGGCACAGTCTACGGACTGCCCTGCGGTGGGTGCTGTCGTGGTTACTGTGATGTGTCGCGATGCCCCAGCTCGCCCGGACCGGGGGTCGGCGCCCCAGCTGTCCGGTATCGCCCGCGCGGTCCCGTCGTCGGCCCACCATCGGTCACTCCGCGGACGCGCGCGCGACGGCCTGGAGCGCCGAGCGGACGTCCGTGACCTCGATCACGGTCATGCCGCCGGGGGTGACGCCGGTGCTGTCGGGGCCGCACCCGCTCGGCACCAGCGCGAGCCGGAAGCCCAGCCGTGCCGCCTCGGCCAGCCGACGCGGCACCGCGCCGACGCGGCGCACCTCGCCGGTCAGCCCGACCTCGCCGATCGCCACCAGGTGCGGCGCGATGGCCAGGTTGAGCCCGCCCGAGGCGACGGCGAGGGCGACGGCGAGGTCAGCCGCCGGCTCCACCACCCGGATGCCGCCGACGGTGGCCGCGAAGACCTCCCGGTCGTGCAGGGTCAGCCGCTCGGTGCGCCGCTGGAGCACGGCCAGCACCATGGCGAGCCGGGCCGAGTCGAGCCCGGACACCGTGCGTCGGGGCGAGCCGGCGACCGTCGCGCCGATCAGCGCCTGCACCTCGGTGACCAGCGCCCGCCGGCCCTCCATCGCCACCGTCACGCAGGTGCCGGGCACCGGCTCGGAGTAGCGGGTCAGGAAGAGCCCGGACGGGTCGGCCAGGCTGCTGATGCCGCCCTCGTGCATCTCGAAGCAGCCCACCTCGTCGGCGGCGCCGAACCGGTTCTTGACGCCGCGCACCATGCGCAGCGAGGAGTGCTTGTCACCCTCGAAGTGCAGCACCACGTCGACGAGGTGCTCCAGCACCCGGGGGCCGGCGACCTGGCCGTCCTTGGTGACATGGCCGACCAGCACGGTGGCGATGCCGCGCTCCTTCGCCACCGCGACCAGCGCGGCGGTGACCGCCCGCACCTGGGTCACCCCGCCCGACACCCCCTCGGCGCCGGTGGTGGAGATGGTCTGCACCGAGTCGAGCACCAGCAGGCCCGGCTTGACCGCGTCGAGGTGGCCGAGCACCGCGGCGAGGTCGCTCTCGGCGGCGAGGTAGAGCTGGTCGTGCAGGGTGCCCATCCGCTCGGCGCGCAGCCGGACCTGGCTGACCGACTCCTCGCCGCTGACCACCAGTGAGGGGCTGCCGGCCCCGACGGCCCACTGCTGGGCCACGTCGAGCAGCAGGGTGGACTTGCCGACGCCCGGCTCCCCGGCGAGCAGCACCACCGCGCCGGGGACCAGGCCGCCACCGAGCACCCGGTCGAGCTCGCTCACCCCGGTGGGCCGGGCCCGCGCCGGGGCGGCGCTGATGGTGGCGATCGGCCGGGCCGGCTCGGCCGGCATCCGCGAACTGACGACCTTGCCCGAGACGGTCGGGCCGGTCACGGTGCACTCGACCACCGAGCCCCACTCGCCGCACTCCGGGCACCGCCCGACCCACTTCGGCGGCTGGTGCCCGCAGGCGTCGCACTCGTAGGCCGGTCGGGGCTCGCGGCTGGCCGCCCGGCCGCGCCCGGTGGCAGCGCCGGCGCGCGGGGACGTCGATCGGGAGGTGGTCACAGGGGGACGTTAGTCCCCGGGTACGACGAAGACACCGCCGGCGTGGTGGTCGCCACGCCGGCGGTGTCGTCGAAGTCGGGAGCGGGCGTCAGTGGCCGCCGCCGTGGCCGCCCTCTTCCTCCTGGCCCTCGTAGCCACCCTCGCGCTCGATGATCGGCGACGGGGGCGCGGCCGGGGTGAGCGGCACGGCGACCGGCGCCGGGCCCGTGACGGTGACGCCGTTGCCGAAGTCGAAGGTCAGGAAGACGTTCTGGCCGGAGCGCAGCGACTCGTTCAGGCCGATGAGCTGGAGGACGCGGTCCGCCTGGGTGTTGAGCTGCACGTAGCTCAGCGGCGGGATCTCGATCCGGGCCGGCTCGCCGGCGGGCGCGGCCGGGCTCTCCGGGGCCGCCGGGGTCTCCCTGGTGTTCGGGCTCTCCGTCGCGTTCGGGCTCCCCGTGGCCTGCGGACTCTCCGTGGCGTGCGGGCTTTCCGTGGCGTGCGGGCTCCCCGTGGCGTGCGGGCTCGGCGACTCCGCCTCGGTGGGCGTCGCCGACGGGCTGGCCGCGGCACCCTTACCGGTGATCACGATCTCGCGGGCGCTGTCGGTGGTCACGGTCACGGTGACCGGCTGCTCGGAGTCGTTGTAGATCACGGCGTTCAGGACGGCGTTGGCGCCCGCCTTGTAGCCCTCGACACCCGGGAACTCGACCAGCAGGCCGCGGACCGCGTAGTCGCCGTTGCGGGCCGAGAGGTTGACGCCCTGGACCGACGGCTCCTTGTTGGCGGTCTCGGCGACCTGGCCGGTGCCGCAGCCGGACAGCAGCAGCCCGGTCGCCGCCGCCATCCCGGACAGCAGCAGGGCCGCCCGCCGGGAACCCCTGATCGAGCGCGTCACGTCGGTCCTCCTCGTCACGATCCCACCCGGTGCTCACGCCGGGCACGGTGGCCATGCCCGCGCAGACCGCGCTCCAGGGTAGTTGGGCCTGATCCACCCCCGCACGCCGACCCGGGGATGCCACCCCCGGGGCGGACCTCAGACCAGGCGACCGTTCGTGACCAGCAGGACGACGTCGATGAGGGCGATCAGCATGACGGCCCGGAACGCGGCCACCGGCCGACCCCCGGCCCGGGCGGTGGCGCGCCCGCCGTACCAACTCAGGGGCGGCACCACGACGGCGGCCGCGACCGCGGCGACGCCGACGCCCGACGGGCGCCCGGGCGGCCCGAGGACCAGGGTGGCGGTCGCCGCGAACAGCAGGGCGGCGGCTGCGGCGCGGCTGCCCGCCGGGCCCAGCCGGTGCGGCAGCCCGCGCACCCCCGTCCGGGCGTCGTCGGCCAGGTCGGGCAGGACGTTGGCGAAGTGGGCGCCGGCGCCCAGACAGGCCGCCGCGGCGACCAGCCAGACCGGTGGGGCCGGCGCCCCGGGCAGCGCCAGGACGACGAAGGCGGGCAGCGACCCGAAGGAGACCGCGTAGGGCACAACCGACACGGGCGTCGACTTCAACGGCCAGTCGTAGAGCAGCGCGGAGACCAGCCCGACGGTGGCGCAGAGCGCGGCGGCCGGGTTGGTGGCCAGCGCCAGCACCGGGGTGGCGAGCGCGGCCACCGCCGCGGCCCGGGCGGTGGCGCGCCGGCCCACCGCGCCGGTGGCGACCGGCTTGTCGGTACGCCCCACCGTGGCGTCCCGGTCGGCGTCGAGCGCGTCGTTGGCCCAGCCGACGGCGAGCTGGCTGGCCGCCACGGTGAGCGCCACGGCGAGCACGCCGGCCGGCCGGTGCCCGACACCCCAGGCCAGCAACCCGGCCACCGTGGTGACGGCGGCGGCCGGCTCCGGGTGACTCGCCCTGACCAGCCCTAGCACCGTTGACGACATGAGGGAAGTCTGGTCGTTACCGGGCAGTCGTGCCACGCTCGGTCCATGCGAGACGCGGGCCGCACCCTGCCGCGCAACGATCCGCGCCAGTACGACGACCTGGCCGGCGAGTGGTGGCGTCCGGACGGCGTGTTCGCGATGCTGCACTGGCTCGCCGAGGCGCGGGCCGCCCTCGTGCCGCCGGCGTCCCGCCCCGGCGCCCTCCTGGTCGACCTCGGCTGCGGGGCCGGTCTGCTCGCCCCGCACGTGGCGGGCAAGGGCTACCGGCACGTCGGCGTCGACCTCACCCGGTCGGCCCTGGCGCAGGCCGCCGCGCACGGGGTGACCCCCGTCAACGGCGACGCCACCGCCGTCCCGCTGGCCGACGGCTGCGCGGACGTGGTGGCCGCGGGCGAGATCCTGGAGCACGTGCCGGACTGGCGGCGCGCGGTGGCCGAGGCGTGCCGGCTGCTCCGACCCGGTGGGCTGCTCGTCCTGGACACGTTGAACGACACGGCGCTGAGCCGGCTGCTGGCCGTCCGGGTCGCCGAGCGGCTGCCCACCGTGCCGAGGGGCATCCACGATCCACGGTTGTTCGTGGACGCCCGGGCGCTCGTCGCCGAGTGCGCCCGGCACGGTGTCGGGCTGCGCCTGCGGGGCATCCGCCCGGGCGTGCCCGGGCTGCTCGGCTGGCTGGCCCGCCGGGTCCTGGCCGCCTGCCGGCCCCACCGGACGGGCGCCGGCGGTCCGGGGGCGGCGCCGGCCGACCGTCCGCACCCGATTGTGGGCGGCCCGGCGCCCCGGATCGTGCCGACCTGGTCGACCGCCGTTCTCTACCAGGGTCGTGGCACGCGGAGCGGATAGCGGGGCCGGTCGCTGGGTAGGGACAGGCCGAGAAGGGGGCTGTATGACGCAGCACGCGCTGGAGGCGGCTCGCCGCCTGGCACCGAGGCTGGCCGCCCGCGCGGCCGAGCACGACCGGGACGGCTCGTTCCCGGTGGAGGACTTCCGGGATCTGCGCGAGGCCGGGCTCCTCGGCCTGATGGTCCCCACCGAGCTGGGCGGGATGGGCGCGACCTTCGCCGAGTACGCGGCGGTCGCCACCGAGCTGGCCCGGGGCAACGGGGCGACCGCCCTGGTGTTCAACATGCACGCCTCGGTCACCGGCGCACTGGGCGCGGTCACCGAGGAACTGGCCGAGGCGCTCGGTGTGCCGGAGGAGGCGCTGGCCGCCCGGGACCGGCTCCTCACCGCCGCCGCGCGGGGCGCCTGGTACGCGGTGGCGATGAGCGAGCGCGGCGCGGGCGCGAGGCTGTCCCAGCTCAGCACCGTCTACGAGCCGGTCGACGACGGTTGGCACCTGAAGGGCAGCAAGACGTTCTGCTCCGGGGCCGGGCACGCCGACGGCTACCTCGTGGCCGCCCGCAGCGCCGCCGACCAGTCGGTGGTCTCCCAGTTCCTGGTGCCGGCCGGGGACGGGCTGACCGTCGAGCCCACCTGGGACTCGCTCGGCATGCGGGCGACCTCCTCGCACGACCTGCACCTGGACGTGACCGTTCCGGCCGACCGGCTGCTCGGCGGCGTGGAGGGGCTGGCCCTCGTGGTCGCCCAGCTCATGCCGCACTGGCTGGTGGCCAGCTACGCCGCCGTCTACGTCGGGGTCGCCCGGGCGGCGGTCGACGCCGCGGTCGAGCACCTCAACGCCCGCGGTCTCGCCGGGCTGCCGGCCGTCCGGTCCCGCCTCGGCCGGGCCGACGCGGCCGTGGCGGCGGCGCACCTGGCGGTCGCGGAGGCCGCCCGCCGGGTGGACGAGGCGCCGGGGGACGCGGAGACCAACCGCTGGGTCTGGCGGGCCAAGCTGCTCGCCGGCACGACCGCGGCCGACGTGGCGGCGTCCCTGCTGGAGGCGGCGGGCACGTCCGCCACCCGGCGGGGGCATCCGCTGGAGCGGCTCTACCGGGACGCCCGCTGCGGCTCGCTGCACCCGGCGACCTCGGACGTCTGCGCGGACTGGCTCGGCATCGCCGCGCTGGGTGGGGACCCGGACCGGGACGGATCGGTTCCTCGTTGGTGACCGTGAGATGTTCGCCGGGGTCGCGGACGGAAGCAGCCCCGGTGCGGGGGACGGCGGCCCCTCCCGGGGCGGGGTGGCCGCCCGGCGCGCAGGGCCGGACGAGAGGTGGGCATGGTGGCCGTACCGGTGATCGCGGGGCTGGGGACGGCGCACCCGCCGTCGGCCGCGCAGGGCGATTTGTGGGAGGGCTTCTTCTCGAAGCACTTCTCCGGCGGCACGCGGGCGCTGGCCGAGCGGATCTTCGCCCACTCGGGGGTCACCCGCCGCCAGGCGGCGGTGAACCCGCTGCTGGAGGACGTCTCCGACTGGCCGACCGAGCGGCGGATGCGCCGCTACCAGGTCGAGGCGCTGCCGCTGGGCAAGGAGGCGGTCGGCCGGGCGCTGACCGCGGCCGGCCTGGCCGCCGGGGACCTCGGCCTCTTCGTCGTCTGCTCGTGCACCGGGTACGCCACCCCGGGGCTGGACATCCTGCTCGCCCGGGACCTGGGCATGGCCCCGGACACCCAGCGCATGTTCGTCGGCCACATGGGCTGCTACGCGGCCCTGCCGGGGCTGGGCGCGGCGAGCGACTTCGTCACCGCCCGCGGCCGGCCGGCGCTGCTGCTCTGCGCGGAGCTGACCAGCCTGCACATCCAGCCCTCCAGCGCCCGGGTGGACACCCAGCAGATCGTCTCGCACGCGCTCTTCTCGGACGCCGCGGTCGCCGCCGTGGTCGTCCCCGGCGGCCGGGGGTATGCCCTGCGTGAGGTCGCCTCCGTCACGGACACCTCGACCGCCGACCACATGACCTGGGACGTCACCGACACCGGCTTCCGGATGGGGCTGTCGCCGAAGGTGCCGCAGGTGCTCTCCAGACACGTCCGGGGCCTGGTCGACGGCCTGTTGGGCCGGCACGGCACGGCGCTGTCCGACGTGGACGGCTGGGC
This sequence comes from Micromonospora sp. NPDC047670, assembly GCF_043204915.1. Classification (NCBI taxonomy): domain Bacteria; kingdom Bacillati; phylum Actinomycetota; class Actinomycetes; order Micromonosporales; family Micromonosporaceae; genus Micromonospora; species Micromonospora sp. NPDC047670. The sequence continues at coordinate 541,267 of NZ_JBIDDA010000004.1, read as the reverse complement.
GGTGCACCCGGGCGGCCCGCGCATCCTCAACGTGGTGGAGCGGGAACTGGCCCTGCCGCCGGAGGGGCTGGCGGCGTCGCGGGCGACGCTGGACGAGCACGGCAACTGCTCGTCGCCGACGGTGCTGCTGATCCTCGATCGGCTGCGCCGGGCCGCGTCGCCGCCGCGGCGGGTGGTGATGCTGGCGTTCGGGCCGGGCCTGACCCTCTACGCCGCGCTGCTCGAACGGCGGGACTGACCGGGACGCCGCGGGCACCCCGAGGTTACCCTCTGGTAATGGACGCCGAGGCGGCAGGCCGGCCGGGACGTGTGCCGGACGCCGGTGAGCACGCGACACCCGTCGGGGCCGACGACCGGCTGCGCGCGACGGTGCTGGCCGTGGCGACCCTCGCCGCCCTGGTCGGCGGTGGCTGGTGGTGGCAGGCCCATCCGCCCCGCAGCGGTCCCGTGGCGACCGCGTCGAGCGCCGGACCGGACGCTCCGCTCCGGGTCGTCGTGCCGGCGCAGTCGGACCGCGGCGCCACCTTCCGGGTGGATCCGAGCACCGGTGCCGCCTTCCGCGTGGACATGGTGCCGGAGGGGCCGGATCCGCGCCGCCTGATCGAGGGGCGGCTCGACGAGGCGGCGCGGCGCAGCAGCCTGGGCAGCTTCCCCGGCACCATCTGGACGACCCGCGTCCGGCTCGACGGGACGCAGAGGCACGCCCGGCAGGCGTTAGCCGAGGAGGGTGTCCGTCACCTGCTGCAGTACCGGTGCGTCGGCCCGGGCGAGCTGCTGGTGGTGGTGGACGGGGCGCGGGCGGCCGACCCGATCACGAGCGCGTGCGACGGTTCGGTCACCGCCACGGAGGTCACCGGCACCGGCGGGCCGTTCCAGGTCTCGCTGGCGAGCGCCAACGCCCAGCCGCTCCGGGTCGAGGCGCAGCTCGTCGCTCTGCCCTGACGCGCCTCGGCCCCGCACGGCCGTCCCGAGACGCGGCTCGTCGCCGTGCCCTGACGCGGCGCCGGGGCACGGGCGCGGCCGGTCCACGGTGGACCCGGCTCAGGCGGCCAGGCCCACCAGCTCGGCGCGGTAGTCCTCGGCGGAGCGGATCTCGGGCACCACCGCCACCAGCACGCCGGCCCGGTCCACCAGCAGCGCGGTGGCGGCGCCGGGGCGGGACGGCAGGTGCAGGAACGCGCGCAGCCCGCCGGCCGGGTCGGCCAACGGCCGCAGGGTGGTCCCGGCGGGTAGGGGCGGGGCGGGCGCCGGCCGGCCTCCGGCGACGGTGACGACGGTGACCCCGGTGGGCGCCAGGGCGGCGGCGGTGGCCACGTCGTCCGGGCAGGAGCACCCGTCGACCAGGATGATCATCGCTGGCAGCAGTCCGCGTAGCGGCACCGGTGACTGCCGCGCGTCGACCAGGTCCAGCGCCGGCAGCGGTCGACCCGTCATCCCGGGCATCGGGGCGTACGGCGCGGGGGCGGCCTCCGGCGCGGACCGGCCGGAGCGGGGCCACGTCACCGCCACCAGGCCGGCGACGGTGGCGAGCACCGCCACCAGCAGGACCAGCAGGGGCAGGGCGAGCGGGGACCGGGCGACCCCGGATCGGCCCTGACGGGCCCTCGCGCGCAGTTCGCGGCGGACCTGCTCGGCCTCGGCCGCCAGGGCGGAGGCGTCGTCCGGCACGACCACCCGACCCCACTCCGGCGGCAGGTCGGGCAGTCCGGGGCCGTCTGCGTCGGGCTTGCCCATCGGACCCCCAGGACGTCTCGGTGAGCGGACAGCGGCTCGACCTCCAGCGTCCCGCACGGGGCCTCCTACCGCTACACCTGGGCGCGTAACCGGACGGCGGGATACCATGGGAGGAGCGCATAGCCCTTGATCTCGACGTTCGCGTCACTCGTACCGGCCCGTCATCCACAGGTTACGGAGCGTGTTCGAACCATCGGTTTGGCGGCCTGTCAAGCCGAAGAAATACCTCTCACAGGGCCCCTGAGCTGCGCCAACGGTCAGGACAGCGGTGAGACATCGGTGCCTGAGCGTGTTACCCTAGACACAGCGAAAGGGGTTTCGAACCTATGGTTTTCAGTGTCGGCGAGACCGTTGTTTACCCCCACCACGGGGCCGCACTCATCGAGGCAATCGAGACTCGGGTCATCAAGGGCGAGCCTAAGCAATACCTCGTCCTGAGGGTCGCGCAGGGTGACCTGACGGTCCGGGTGCCCGCCGAGAACGCCGAGATCGTGGGTGTGCGCGAGGTGGTCGGCGAAGAGGGCCTCGGCAAGGTCTTCGACGTGCTCCGTGCACCGCACACCGAGGAGCCGACCAACTGGTCGCGGCGTTACAAGGCGAATCTTGAGAAGCTGGCCTCCGGTAACCCGCTGAAGGTCGCCGAGGTCGTTCGCGACCTGTGGCGCCGGGAGCGGGAGCGGGGCCTTTCCGCGGGTGAGAAGCGCATGCTCGCCAAGGCCCGCGACATTCTCGTCGGCGAGGTCGCGCTGGCCGAGAAGAGCACCAAGGACGAGGCGGAGACGCTGCTCGACAAGGTGCTCACCGAGGCCTAGTCCCCACAGCATCGTCGTACCCGATTCGTAGCGAAGAAACCACCGAGGACCGCGACGTGACCGCGCAGCTCAATCCGCGCGGTGACGTCGCGGTCCTCGTGCCTGCGGCCGGTGCCGGCGTACGCCTCGGGCCCGGCCGGCCCAAGGCGCTGCGCCTGCTGGCGGGGGAGCCGCTGCTGGTGCACGCCGTCCGCCGGCTCGCCGCCGCGCCCTCGGTGCACACAGTCGTCGTGGCGGCCCCGGCGGCCGAGGTGGCGGCCGTCCGCGACCTGCTCGCCCCGGTCGCCCCGGTGACCGTGGTGCCCGGCGGCGCGGAGCGGCAGGCGTCGGTGGCCGCGGCCCTCGCCGCGGTGCCCGCCGGCCCGGAGATCGTCCTCGTGCACGACGCCGCCCGGGCGCTGACCCCGCCCGACCTGGTGGAGTCCGTGGCGGCGGCCGTCCGCGCCGGCCACGACGCGGTGATCCCGGTGCTCCCGGTGGTCGACACGATCAAGGAGGTCGGCGCCGGCGAGGTCGTCCTCGGCACCGTCGACCGATCCGCCCTGCGCGCGGTGCAGACCCCGCAGGGTTTCCGCCGGGCGGTGCTGACCGCCGCGCACGCCGCCGCCGGCGATCCGCTCACCGACGACGCCGGCCTGGTCGAGAAGCAGGGCGTCCCGGTGCTCTGCGTCCCCGGCTCGGAGTACGCGCTGAAGGTCACCCGCCCGTTCGACCTGGCGTTGGCCGAGCACCTGCTGGCCGCCGGCGGCTGACGCGTACCCTCGTCGCATGATCGTTCCCCGGGTCGCCATCGGCACCGACGTGCACGCCTTCGAGGCGGGCCGGCCGTGCTGGGTGGCCGGCCTGCTCTGGCCCGACCAGGACGGCCTGGCCGGGCACTCGGACGCCGACGTGGCCGCGCACGCCGCCTGCAACGCGCTGCTCTCGGCGGCCGGCCTCGGCGACCTGGGCGCCAACTTCGGGGTGGGCCAGCCCGAGTGGGCCGGCGCGTCGGGCGTCGCCCTGCTCGCCGAGAGCGCCCGCCGGGTGCGGGCCGCCGGCTTCGCGATCGGCAACGTCTCCGTGCAGGTGATCGGCAACCGGCCCAAGATCGGGCCGCGCCGCGAGGAGGCCCAGCGGGTGCTCTCCGAGGCGGTCGGCGCGCCGGTCACCGTCTCCGCCGCCACCACCGACGGCCTCGGCTTCCCCGGGCGCGGCGAGGGCCTCACCGGGATCGCGGTGGCCCTGGTGTACGAGGCTCCGGCCGCCTAGGCTCGCCGCGATGTCCAGCGACGCCACCTCCGACCGCTCCGCCTTCCACGGCTACCTCCAGCGCGCCCAGCTCCTCGCGGAACTGGGCCGCTACGACGAGGCCGCGGCCGAGGTCTCCTACGCGGTCGCCCTGGAGCCGGCCAACGCCGGGGCGCTGACCATGCTGTCCCGGGTGCACCTCGCGGCCGGCCGGCCGACGGAGGCGCGCACCGCCGCCGATGCCGCCGTCGCCGCCGCCCCGGACGCCGTGCCGGCGCTGCTCGCCCGCGCCCTCGCCCTGACCGACCTGGAGGAGTACGCCGAGGCGGCCCGGACCGCCGACCGGATCCTGGCGCTCGGCCCCGACGACGCGTACGCCCAGCGCAGTGCCGCGGCGATCCTGGCCGGCTCGCGCAACGGGCAGCCGGCGCTGAACGCGGCCTGGCGCGGGGTCGAGCTGGCCCCCGAGGAGCCGGAGGCGCACCTGGTGCTCGGCCTGGTCGCCGCCAACATGGAGCTGTTCGACCTGGCCGAGCGGGCCTACCGCGAGGCGCTGCGGCTGGATCCGCAGCTCGCCGAGGCCCGGCACGACATCGGGGTGCTCCGGTTGGAGCAGCGGCGCTGGAGCGAGGCGCTGGAACACCTCGCGGAGGCCGCCGCGATGAGCCCCGGCCGGGTCGACTCCGGCCGCACGATCTCGGCCGGCCTTCGTCAGCTCGTCGTCTACGGCGCGGGCTGGACGATGATCACCGCCGTGCTGATCGCCTGCATGGCGCCGGGCAGCGCCGGCCTGTCCCGGATCGCCGCGGCGTTCGCGGCGCTCGGCGGGGCGCTCGTGGTGTGGCGCTTCGCCGCCAAGCTGCCCGGCCTGACCCGGACCGTCCTGCCCGGCCTGCTGCGCTCCGACCGCACGCTGGCCCTGGCCGTCTACGCGGCGGCCGCCGCGCCGGCGCTGATCCTGCTCTACGCGCTGGTCGGCACCCCATGGCCGCTGGTGCTCGCCATCGCGACGGCCACCGCCGCCGAGCTCGCCGTCCTGTCCCGCGTCACGGCCTGACCCGTTCTCCGGCTCGGTCACGAGCCGTGGGGGTCGCGCAGGGTCCGGCGGGAACGTCGCCGCCCCGCTCCGCGCCGGACACCGTCGACCTCCCGCGCGCCGGTCGGTGACCGGGGCGGACGGCGTGGTCGCTGAGAGCGGGCTCCACGGCGGTGAAGGCGGTGTGCACGTGGACGGCGACGATCGCCGCGATCTCGTGGTCGGCGTGCCCGTCGAGCGTCAGGCGCAGCAGCTCGTCGAGGAGGAGCCGCAGGACGCCGCCGAGCTGGGCGGCGGCGACGCGCGGCAGGACGTCGTCGGGCGCCGCGCCCGTCTCCTCCGCGAGCGCCCGGGCCAGTGCCCGCTCGCGGTCGTCGTGGAACTCGCGTAGCCGGGCGACGAGGGCGGGACTGCCCGGTGATCATGCGGGCGAACTCCGGGCCGGTGAAGCCGATGACCGGGTCGTGTGCGGCCACCGCCACCGGGTGGGACCGACGTAGCGCGGCCAGCGTCGACTCGCCCGGCGGAGGCGACGGTCATCTCCCAGCGGTTCGGCCTGGCCGACGAGCAGCCGCGCACCCTGGACGAGATCGGCCGGGCGCTCGGTCTTACCCGGGAACGCATCCGCCAGATCGGGACCAAGGCGATGACCAAGCTCCGGCACCCCACCCGGACCCGCGTCCTGGCCGACCTCCTGGCCTGAGCGGAAGGGGCATCACCGGGCCCGGCCGGAGCGCCCCGGTCGTGCGGCGTGGCTGCCGTCCGGCCCGCACATGAGCGCAGCCGGCGTGATCGTGGCCCGGTGCGAGGTCACGATCACGCCGGCTGGCGGCTGCCGGGTACGCCTCAGCCGCGGCGGGCCCAGGTCCAGGCGTAGCCGTCGTCCTCGCACGCCTGGGCGGCGTCGCAGAGGTCGAGCGGGCGGAAGGTGTCGACCATGACGGCCAGCTCGTCGAAGTAGTCGGCGCCGATCGAGCGCTCGGCGGCGCCCGGCTGCGGGCCGTGGGTGAAGCCGGAGGGGTGCAGGGAGATCGAGCCCTGCTCGATGCCCGAGCCGCGCCGGGCCTCGTAGTTGCCGCCGGTGTAGAAGAGCATCTCGTCGGAGTCGACGTTGTGGTGGTTGTACGGCACCGGGATGGCGTCCGGGTGGTAGTCCACCTTGCGCGGCACGAACGAGCAGATCACGAAGTTCGGGCCCTGGAACGTCTGGTGCACGGGCGGCGGCTGGTGGATCCGGCCGGTGATCGGCTCGAAGTCGTGGATGGAGAACGCCCACGGGTACATGTGACCGTCCCAGCCGACGACGTCGAACGGGTGGTGCGCGTAGACGTAGCGGGTCCAGCCGCGGCGGTGCCGGACGAGCACCTCCACGTCGGTCCCGTCCACCAGCAGCGGCGCGTCCGGCCCGCGGACGTCCCGCTCGCAGTACGGCGAGTGCTCCAGGAACTGGCCGCGGACAGAGAGGTAGCGCTTGGGCGGGCCGATGTGGCCGGCCGCCTCGACCGCGAGCAGGCGGGTCGGCTCGTCGCCGGTGGGCACCAGCCGGTGGATCGTCGAGGTGGGGATGACGACGTAGTCGCCGGCGACCGCGTCGAGGACGCCGAACGTCGACTCCACCCGCAGCGTGCCCGACTCGACGTAGAGGCAGTGGTCGCCGGTCGCGTCACGGAACAGCGGGGACGGCCGGTCCGCCAGCACGTACGCGATCCGCACGTCGTCGTTGGCGAGCAGGTACTGCCGGCCGAGCACCGGGTCGGCGCCGGTTCCGTCGAGCTTGTGGGTGCGCAGGTGGCGGGGCTTGAGCGGCAGGTTGGGCACCCGGGTGAACGCCGGCGGCGCGAACTCCTCGGCCGCGACGATCGCGGTCGGCGCGTGCCGGTGGTAGAGCAGGGACGAGTCGGAGGAGAAGCCCTCCTGGCCCATCAGCTCCTCGGCGTAGAGGCTGCCGTCGGGCTGACGGAACTGGGTGTGGCGCTTGCGGGGCACCTCGCCGACGCTGCGGTAGTACGGCATCTCGCCTCCCGGTTCGTCCCGTTCATCGAAACCCACGGCGTCCGATAGTCGGACACTGTTGTCCGTTCCTTGTAGCGTCCCGTACATTCTTGTCTCGTGTCAACGCAGGTGCCCGCGCTTCTCGACGGCCTCGTCGACGACGCCGCCGTCTTCCCGCCCGGCAGCGCGCCGCTGCCCGACGCCGTCGCCGCGCACCGGCGGCACCGCACCTCCTGGTACGCCGACCTCGTCGGCCCGCTCCTGGTTCCCGCCACACGGCTGACCGAGCTGGCCGGCCTGCTCGACCCGGGAGAGCGGATCGAGGTCGGCGTGATCGGCGACGTGCCGCTCGCCCGGCTCGACGAGGCGCGGACCGGGGTCGACCCGCGCATCCTCGTCCGCCAGGTCGAGGCGGCGGTCGCCAAGCGCGGCGAGGACCCGCTGCCGGGCCTGACCGAGCTGGTCGAGCTGGCCCGCCGGGCGAACCGGCCCGAGGCCGCCGGCGCGGAGGAGCTCACCGTCTACGCCGAGGTGCCGCTGACCTTCGGGCTCACGGGGGCGCTGGACGCGCTGGCCGAGGCCCGCGCCGGCGGGCTGCCGGTCGCGGCGAAGTTCCGCACCGGTGGGCTTGCCGCCGAGCTCTTCCCGACCCCGGCCGAGCTGGCCGCCGTCATCGGCGCCTGCCGGGACCGGCACCTGCCGTTCAAGCTGACCGCCGGGCTGCACCAGGCGGTCCGGCACCTCGACCCGGAGACGGGCTTCACCCACCACGGCTTCGCCAACGTGCTGGCCGCGACGCTGGCCGCCGCCGACGGCGCCGGGGTGCAGCGGATCGCCGAGCTGCTCACCGCGGCCGACCCCCGCCCGCTGGTGCAGTGCGTGGAGAGCGACCTGGCCGCGCCGCGCCCGCTGTGGGCCGGCTACGGCTCGTGCAGCATCCTGGAACCACTGACCGATCTGATCCGGCTGGGGCTGGTGAACGGGGGCTTCGACGCATGAGCGAGCGTCAGCGAGCGAATCATCTCTGCGGGCGGGTGGCGCCCCAGGGCGGCACTGCTCACAGTCCGACCCCCGGCCGAGGTCGTGTCGATGCTGCGGCATCCACCGACGCGGCCGGGGCTCGGACCGTTCGGCGAAGCGGAGGGCCGGCGTGAGCTGGGTGACGGGTGCCGACGGTTCGCCGTACGGGGTGGCCAACCTGCCGTACGGGGTGTTCCGCCACGGCGAGCGCGAGCCGCGCGTCGGCGTACGGATCGGCGACTTCGTGTTCGACCTGGCCGGCGCGGAGGCGGCCGGCCTGGTGCTGGCCGCCGGGACGCTGGGCCGGCCCGCCCTCAACGACTTCATGGCCCTGGGCCGCCCACAGTGGACCGCGGTCCGGCAGCGGGTGACCGAGCTGCTCACCGACGCCGCCCACCGGCCGGCGGTGGAGCCGCTGCTGGTGCCGCTGGCGGAGGTTCGGATGGCGCTGCCGTTCGAGGTCGCCGACTATGTCGACTTCTACTCCTCCGAGCACCACGCCGCCAACGTGGGGCAGATCTTCCGCCCCGGCCAGCCGCCGCTGCTGCCCAACTGGAAGCACCTGCCCATCGGCTACCACGGCCGGGCCGGCACGGTGGTCGTGTCCGGCACCCCGGTGGTGCGGCCCAGCGGGCAGCGGGCCACCCCGCAGGGCCCGGTGACCGGCCCGTCCGTACGCCTCGACATCGAGGCCGAGGTCGGTTTCGTGGTGGGCGTGCCCAGCGCGCTGGGCGACCGGGTCTCCGTCGACGACTTCGCCGACCACGTGTTCGGCGTGGTGCTGGTGAACGACTGGTCGGCCCGGGACATCCAGGCGTGGGAGTACCAGCCCCTCGGCCCGTTCCTGGGCAAGTCCTTCGCGACCTCGGTGTCCGCCTGGGTGACCCCGCTGGACGCGCTCGGCGACGCCTTCGTCCCCGCACCCGACCAGGATCCGCCGGTCGCCGACTACCTGCGCGACGTGCCGCACCTCGGGCTCGACCTGCGCCTGTCGGTCGAGTGGAACGGCGAGCGGGTCAGCGAGCCGCCGTTCGCCACCATGTACTGGACCCCGGCCCAGCAGTTGGCCCACCTCACCGTCAACGGCGCCTCGCTGCGCACCGGCGACCTCTACGCCTCGGGCACCGTCTCCGGCCCGGAGCGGGGGCAGGTCGGCTCGTTCCTGGAACTCACCTGGGGCGGGACCGAGCCGGTGAAGTTCGCCGGGGGCGGGACCCGCACGTTCCTGGAGGACGGCGACACGGTGACCATCACCGCCAGCGCGCCGGGGCCGGACGGCACCACCCTCGCCCTGGGCGAGGTGACGGGGACGATCCGCGCGGCGCGCTGACCCGTCCGCCCGCCCCGCGCCAGAGGTGTTCGCACGCGCCGGACCCCGGTCGCACAGATGGTGCGACCGGGGTTCGTCGTTGCCCCGTTGATCGTCGCGGATTCCGACGCCATGCCACGCCGCGCCGGGCCGGATGCCCCCTTTCCGGTCTTCGGCCCGGCCGCCGGCTGGTGTCCCGACGACAGGAAGGGTGACGACGATGAACGATCTCCCGGGTGCGGTCTGGCGTACCAGCAGCCGCTCCAACGACCAGGGCCTCTGCGTGGAGGTGGCGGACAACCTGGTCGACGTCCTCGGTGTGGTGGGCGTACGCGACTCGAAGGACCAGGCCGGCCCCACGCTGGCGGTCAGCCCGCCGGGATGGGCGGCCTTCGTCGGCGCGATCCGGGCCGGCCAGTTCGGCCGTTGACGGGCCGCTACTCGTGATCGGGGCGCCCGGCGGTGGAATTTCCGCTCCGGGGGCCCCGTTCCGCGCTCACCCGGCGTACCGTCGATGCCACGGGAGGTGGCATGTCGACGGTGGCGGTCACGCAGTTCGTGGAGGCGCACGACGCCGACCTCTGGCGGCTGCTGACCGACCTGACCACCCGCACCCGGCGTTTCACCGGCCCGGTGGAGGTGCTGACCCCCGGCCGATTCGGCCCGGGCACCGCCTGGCGGGAGACCCGTTCCCAGCCCGACGGCACGGCGCTGGTCGAGGAGTTCGTCGTCATCGAGGCCGAGCCGCCCCGACGGCTGGTGCTCGGCTCGAGCGGCGCCGGGGTGGACTACCGGATCACCTGGACGTTGCGCCCGGTCGAGCGGCGCCGGCGCGGCTGCACGGCCGTCACCGTCGAGCAGGAGTCGGTGCCGACGGCCCCGTACGGCCGGGTGGTCGCGTTGCTGCTCGGTGGGCTGGCCGCCCGGGCGGTCGAGCGCGCGCTGCGGCGGGATCTCGCCGACCTGGCCGCCGCGGCCGTCACGGGCGCCGCCGAGGCGGCCTGAGCGCGGCCGCCGCCGACCGGCAGGTGCTCTCGTCTCCGCCGGGCGACCGACGCGCCCGAGGGGCGCCCGGCCGGGCCTGCAGGCTCCGCCTCCACCGGTCGGCCGCTCCCGGCGCGGCTCCGGGGCGGTCAGCCGGGCCCGGCGCAGCCGCGCGGGTACGCCGCCCGACCTGACAGGGCTCTGACCGGCCCCGCTGGGTAGGGTGCCGGGCGGAGGTGCGCATGGGGTTCCCGAAGGGCCGGCGGCGGTTCGTGGTGGCGGTCGTGGCGCTGCTCGCCACCGCCGTCGTCGCGGCGACGGTCTACCGGGTGCTCGCCCCCGCCGAGGTCAGCACGCCCGCGCGGGGCGCGTACCCGGCGGCCGCCGACCCCGCGGTCGGCGTGGTCGGCCGGCTCCCGGTCGCCCCGCTGATCGTGGACGGCCGGCTGCGGGTCTACGCCGCCCACCGCCAGGTCTACGCGGACCGGCCGGTCGACGGCCGGCACCGGACCACGCCGTACTGGTCCTACCGGCGCTGGCCGGCGAAGCTGGACTCGGTGGTGGCGAGCGGGACGACGGTGGTCACCCGCTGGTCGGACGGGCGGCTGGTGGCGCTGGACGCGCGTACCGGCCGGGTGGCCTGGGACGCGGACGGGCCGGCGCCGGTCGGGGAGCGGACGGTCCGGCGCACCGGCGCGGCCGCGGTGTGGGCTCCTCGGGGCGTCTTCGTCGCCCGGGCGCCGGACGGCCGGCAGGTCGTGGCGGCGGCCGGGGCGGAGTGGATGCGTGCCGTGGACCTGGCCGACGGCCGTGAGCTGTGGCGGTCGCACACCACCGTGACGGTGCCACCCGGCGACGGCTCCGACGCGGCCGCCGGCTGTCGCGATGTCGTCGGCACGACCGGCTCGGGCCAGTTGCTCGTCGTCGATTCCTGTGCCGGTCCGGCCGTGGTGGAGTTCCGCGACGCCGCAACCGGCGCGGTCGGCGTCCGCTGGCGGCCGCCGGGCGCCGGCGACCGGTTGGTGGCGACCCCCGTGGGCTGCGGGAACGGCCGTACCGGGTGCGCCGGACTGCGGACGGCCGCGCCGGGCGACGACGCGGGCCGGGGCTGGCTGCTCGGCGCCGGCGAGCCGGTTCCCGCCCCGGCCCTGGACCGGCCGGACGCCGAACTCGTCGATGGGACGGCGGTGGCGGTGGTCGACGGGGTGCCGGTCGGCCGCTCGGCGCGCACGGGCGCGGAGCTGTGGCGTCGCCCCGACCTGCCCGGGGCGCGGCTGATCGCCGTCCAGCCCGGTCGGGTGCACCTGCTGACCGAGACGAACGACCTGGTGACGCTGGACCCGGCGACCGGGGCGCAGCGGTCCTTTTTCGCGTTGAACGCGGGCTCGGACGGCATCGGCTGGGCGCCCGGCGCGGCGTACGCGGCCGACGGCTTCGTGGCCGTGGAGCGGCTCCGCGAGCCGGTCGACCCGACGGGGGACGACCAGCGCTACTACCTCACCTCGGAGCCGGTGATCCTGGCCGCGACGTGAAACGCCGGGGCGGCCGGGCTGCTCGACAAAACGGACATAAGTTACTTATAGTCCCACTGTGCGTCTCCTGGCTGCCCTGTTGGGCGCGATCCTGATCCTGGTCACCGCGTCGCCCGCCGACGCCGCGCCGTCCGGCCGGGCGGTCCGGCTCGCCCGGACCGCAGGGGTGGACATCACCGTGCCCGCCGCCGCGAACCTCGGCGCCAGCTTCGTCGGCGGCACCCTGACCGGGCGGTTGGGCATGGTCGAGGTGCGTGACTCGCGCGGGCCGGTGAACCCGAACTCCTGGGTCGCCACCGTCTCCGCCACCGCCTTCGTCACCGGTGCCGGTGGTCCGCAGCGGACCATCGGCACCGACCGCATCTCGTACTGGTCCGGGCCCGCGGTGCGCAGCACGGGCGGCGGCACGCTGGTGCCCGGGCAACCCACCTCGGCGCAGGCGGTGACCCTGGATGTCCCCCGCGAGGCGTTTCGCAAGAGCGCCGGCACCGGCAGTAACGAGGTGGTCTGGGAGCCGACGATCCGGATCGCCATCCCGGCCGACGTCGTCAGGGGGGCGTACCGGGGCACGATTACCCATTCTGTCGCCTGATGAGCGATTTGTCCGAAAAATGGGTCATGGCCGGCTACGGCGCGTCTAACGTCCCTGCCATGAAGAAGCCACTTCTTGCCCTGACCGCCGCCGCGGCCGCCTTGGTGGCCATGGCGGCGCCCGCTGCCGCCGCGCCGACCGGCGACACCATCGTCACCTTCACCGTGGCCACCGCCGACCTGAACATCACCGTGCCGGCGTCCGTGAACCTCGGTTCGGTCTTCGCCGGCGGCGTCCTCACCGGCGAACTTGGCACGGTGACCGTCACCGACAGCCGAGCCGCGCTGAATGCCACGTGGACTGTCACCGTGTCGGCCAGCTCCTTCACGACCGGCGCCGGTACGCCGGCGGAGACCATCTCGCCGGGCCTGGTGGAGTACTGGTCCGGCGGAGCGACCAGCACCACCGGCGCCGGCGTGTTCGTGCCGGGGCAGCCCACCCAGGCGGACGCGGTCACCCTGAGCGTGCCCCGCACCGCCTTCTCGAAGACGTCGGGCAGCGGCAACAACACCGCGAGCTGGGCGCCGGACATCCGGATCGCCGTCCCGGACACCGCCGTCGGCGGCACCTACACGGGGGTGATCACCCATTCGGTGGCATGACCGGGCAGGTGCCCTCGCCCTGGCCGTGAGCGTCCTCGTCACGGCCGGGGCGCCGGCGTCGGCCGCGCACCCCGCACCGGCGTCGGCCGTCCGCGCCCCGGCGCTCGCGGAACCGGAGGGCCCGGAGGCGGACGTGCCGGCCGCCGAGCCCGACGGGCGGGACGGCCGGCACCGGCCCTCGGCGCGACCGGGCCCGGGCGGCCCCTCCACGACGGTCGGGATACGCCTGATCGACGCCCCGATCGACCGGCGCGACGACACCCGGGCGCACAAGTACGTCGTCGACCACGTCCGCCCAGGCACGACGATCATGCGGCGGGTCATGGTGCGGAACAGTTCGGAAATCCGCCGGACCGTCGCCCTCTACGCCGCCGCCGCGGACGTCGGGCAGAAGGGGTTCGTGCTCGCCCCGGACCGCACCGAGAACGAGCTGAGCAGCTGGATCCGCATCGCGCCGGCGGAGGAGGTGCTGGCTCCCGACGAGGAGGCGGAGGCCCTCGTCACCATCACCGTGCCGCGCCGCGCCGAGGCCGGCGAGCGGTACGCGGTGATCTGGGCCGAGGTCGCCGGTGTGGACGGGCGCAACGTGCGCAACGTCGGCCGGGCCGGGATCCGGGTCTACCTCTCCGTCGGGCCCGGCGGCGAGCCACCCTCCGGCTTCGAGATCGGCCCGCTGACCGGCGGGCGGGAGAAGGACGGCACCCCCGTGCTGACCGCCGAGGTGCGCAACACCGGCAGGCGGGCGCTCGACCTGGCCGGCGAACTGCGGCTCGCCGAGGGCCCCGGCGGGCTCTCGGCCGGGCCGGTGAAGGTGGAGGCGGGCACGCTCGCGCTGGGCGGCAGGGCCACCGTCCGGGTCGCACTGGACCGTCGGCTGCCGGACGGCCCGTGGGCGGCGACGCTCGACCTGGCCAGCGGCTGGACGAAGCGGTCGGCCACCGGGCAGGTCAGCTTCGGGCCCGTACCGGTGGCGGCCGTCACCGCCGTGGACCGCTCCGGCCAGATGCTCACCGGCGGGCTGGCCACCTCGGGTCTGGTCCTGGTGCTGTTCGGGGTCTACGCGTACCGGCGTCGGACCCGGGTCCGGCAGCCGGCGACGGTCGCCTGAGATTCGCCGGTCCGGTCCGCGAGGGGATGGCGGACCGGACCGGCACGGGCCTCAGCCCAGGGCCGCCTCGGCGGCGGCGAGGAAGGCGTCGTTCTCGGCCGGGGTGCCGATGGTGACCCGGACCCCGTCGCCGGGGAACGGCCGGACGATCACGCCCCGCGCCTCGCACGCCTTGCCGAAGTCGACCGCCCGGTCCCCCAACGGCAGCCAGACGAAGTTCGCCTGGCTGCCCGGCACGTCCGGGACGAGCTTGCGCAGCGCCTCGGTCACCCGGTCGCGCTCGGCGACGACGAGGGCGCACCGCCGCTCCACCTCGTCGGCCTGGGCCAGCGCGGCCAGCGCGCCCGCCTGCGCGGCCACGCTGGTGGAGAACGGCGTGACGACCTTGCGTACGGCCGCCGCCACCGCCGGCTGGGCGACCAGGAAACCGATCCGCAGGCCGGCCAGGCCCCAGGCCTTGGAGAGCGTCCGCAGCACGACCACGTTCGGCCGGTCGAGGTAGGTGAGCCCGTCCGGCACCTCGGGGTCGGTCACGAACTCCCGGTACGCCTCGTCGATCACGACGAGCACGTCCTCGCCGACCGCGTCGAGGAACCGGTCCAGCTCGGCCCGGCGCACGGACGTGCCCGTGGGGTTGTTCGGGTTGCAGACCAGGATCATCCGGGTCCGGTCGGTCACCGCCGCCGCCATCGCGGCCAGGTCGTGCCCGTGCCCGGCGTCGTTGGGCACCCGCACGCTGGTCGCGCCGCTGGTCGCCGCGATGATCGGGTACGCCTCGAAGGAGCGCCACGAGTAGAGCAGCTCGTCCCCGGGCAGGCAGGTGGCGCGGACGAGGTGCTCGGCCAGCGCCACCGAGCCGCAGCCGGTGGCGATCCGGTCGACGTCCACGCCGTACCGCTCGGCCAGCGCCTCGCGCAGCGCGACCACGCCCATGTCCGGGTAGCGGTGCACCCCGGCGACGGCCTCGGCGACGGCCTCCACCACGCCGGGCAGCGGCCCGTACGGGACCTCGTTGCTGGCCAGCTTGATCGCCTCGGGGAGCCCGAGCTCGCGGGCCAGGTCGGCCGGGCTGCGGCCGGGCACGTAGTTGGGCAGCGCGTCCAGGTCGGCGCGGGTCAGCCGCAGCGCCGGCTGGTGGCGTCCGGTGTCGGTCATGGGGTGTCTCCCGAGGGGTCGGTGCGGTCGTCCGGGGCGGTCCGGCGGGTGCGGGGGAGCTGGACCACCACGGTCTGCGCCCGCTTGTCGTGCAGGGCCTGACGCAGCGGGTGGTCGAAGAGCGGGGAGAGCGCGTCGACGAGCTGGAGCAGCAGGCCGAGGCCGCAGCAGTACCAGAGCAGGGTGGGCAGGCCGAGGGTGTTCCACCGGCGCAGCGCCCGGCCGAAGCCGAGCGGCTCGTCGGCCGCCGTCGGGACCACCCTGACGCCCACCACGCGCTTGCCGAAGGTCTGCCCGTTGGCCGCCGTCGTCGGCACCTCGTACGCGAGCCAGAGCGCGGTGGCGATCAGCAGGATGACGACCTGGAGGCCGCCGGCCTGCTCGCTGGGCTGCGGCAGCCCCTCGGTGGAGGTGTCGCCGGCCATCGCCCGCCGGAACACCTCCCGCCAGTACGGGGTGACCTCCTCGACCAGCCGCCACACGAACCAGCCGTTGACCACTGCGTTCAGCGCGAACACGATGGCGAAGTCGATCAGCCGGGCGATCAGCCGGGCGCCGAACCCGGCCAGCGGCAGACCGTGCGGGCGGGGCTCGGGCGGCCGGCCGGGCCAACTCCCCGGCGGCCAGCCGGGCGGTGGGCCCTGCGGGTGCGCGTGGGCCCCGGGCGGCTGCCAGGGCTGGGGCTGGCCGGGATGCGGCTGCCCGGGGTGGGGTTGCCGGGCCGCGGGCGCGCCCGGCGCGGAGACCGGGGCCGCGGGCGGCGTCGGGGCGGGCGCGGGCGGCCGCTCGGCCGGCGGCGGGCCCTCGGGTGGGGTGGCGTCGACGGGGATCGGCGCGCCGATCCAGCCCTCGCCGTCCCAGTAGCGCCGGGTGTCCGGATCGGCCGGGTCGACGTACCAGCCCGGTTCGACGCTCACGGCCTGGCCTCGCTGCGCTCGCTCACGCAGACACCTTAACGACGACGGTACCGGCGAACTTGTCGTGGAGGCACTGCTGCCAGGGCTTGTCCCACAGTTGCCAGAGCCCGTCGAGGTAACTGAGGCCGGGAAGGAACATCGCGGCGACGTGCTGCACGGCGTACCGCCTGCCGGCCATCCCCCGGTCGAGCGTGCGGTCCGGGTCGAGCGGCACCACCCGCAGCTTCATCACCTTCTTGCCGAACGTCTGCCCGGTGCGCTTCATGTACTCCACGTGGTAGAGCCAGTAGAACCCGAGCATCAGCACGAACAGGCCCAGTTCGAGCAGGAGCAGCGGCAGGAAGAAGTCGGTCATGAACGCCCCGGGGTCCGGCTCGACGAGGGTGCCGTCCGGGTTGGTCCGGGTCAGGTCGTCCATCATGTTCCAGAAGAACAGCAGGAACGCCGGCAGGAAGAGGACCATCGCCACCAGCGTGCTCAGCCCGACGTCGATCAGCGCGGCCAGCAGCCGGTCGGCGAAGCCGGCGAGCGGCTGGCCGCCGGGGCCGAGCGGCGGCGGGGCGGGGTGCGGGGCCCAGCCCGGCGGCGGAACCCAGCCCGGCGGGGGATGCCCGGGCGGTGCGTACTGCGGCGGCACCGCGTACCCCTGGCTGGTCGGACCGGAGGGCGGCGCGAAGCCGCCGGCGGCGGGCGAGGGCCCACCGGCCGGCGGCGTCGGGTACGACGGAGGCTGCGTCACGCTCGACAGTGTTACAGGTTGCCGCGCTTCTCCTGCTCCCGCTCGATGGCCTCGAAGAGCGCCTTGAAGTTGCCCTTGCCGAAGCCGAGCGAGCCGTGCCGCTCGATCAGCTCGAAGAAGACGGTCGGACGGTCCTGCACCGGCTTGGTGAAGATCTGGAGCAGGTAGCCGTCCTCGTCCCGGTCCACCAGGATCTTGCGGGACTTCAGCTCCTCGATGGGCACCCGCACCTCGCCGATGCGGGCGCGCAGCTCCGGGTCGTCGTAGTACGAGTCCGGGGTGTCCAGGAACTCGACGCCGGCGGCGCGCATCGCGTCGACGCTGGCCAGGATGTCGTTGGTGGCCACGGCGATGTGCTGGGCGCCCGGGCCCTGGTAGAACTCCAGGTACTCGTCGATCTGCGACTTCTTGCGGGCGATCGCCGGCTCGTTGAGCGGGAACTTCACCTTGCGCGTGCCGTTGGCGACGACCTTGCTCATCAGCGCCGAGTAGTCGGTGGCGATGTCGTCGCCGACGAACTCGGCCATGTTCGAGAAGCCCATGACCCGCTTGTAGAACTCGACCCACTCGTCCATCCGGCCGAGCTCGACGTTGCCGACCACGTGGTCGACGGCCTGGAAGAAGCGCTTCGGCTGGAGGCCGGCGTCGATCATCGGCTGCCGGTCCACGATCGGCTTGCGGGCCACGAAGCCGGGCAGGAACGGGCCGGTGTAGCGGGACCGGTCGACAAGCGTGTGCCGGGTGTCGCCGTACGCCGCGATCGCGGCCAGCCGGACGGTGCCGTGCTCGTCGCTGACGTCGTGCGGCTCGACCAGGCCGGTCGCGCCCTGCGCGGTGGCGTGCGCGTACGCGGCGTCGACGTCCGGGACCTCCAGCGCGATGTCGGAGACGCCGTCGCTGTGCTTGGTCACGTGCTCGGCGCCGGGGGCGTCCGGGCGGACCGCGCCGGTCAGCACGAACCGGGCCGAGCCGCTGGTCAGCACGTACTGGGCGTGGTCGCGGTAGCCCTGCTCGGGACCCCGGTACGCCACGCAGGTCATGCCGAACGCGGTCGAGTAGTAGTGCGCCGCCTGCTTGGCGTTGCCCACCAGGAAGTGCACGTGGTCGAGGCCCTTGACGGGGAACGGGTCGCGGCTGATGTCGTGGTCGACGGCACCGACGAGCACGTCGATGTCGACATCGTCGGTCGCCTGGGGTCGGTCGATCGCCTGGGTCATCGCGGTCTCCCTCAAGTACCGGTCGGCCTCGTGGCCGCCGCCGTGGTCTGTGCGGTCCTCTGTGGCGAGGATCGCGGTGACCCGGCGCACTGGGCAACTGTCAGCCCTGGAGCTGGTCAGGTTGCGCATTAAGTAGGGTGTTCAGCTATGAACGCTGGTCAGGCTGTACAGCTCGACACCCTCGACGCGCGGTTGATCGAACTGCTCACCGAGGAGCCGCGGATCGGGGTGCTGGAGTGCTCCCGCCGCCTCGGGGTCGCCCGGGGCACCGTGCAGGCCCGGCTCGACAAGCTGGTCGAGCGGGGGGTCGTCGGCGGGTTCGGCCCGGAGATCTCCCCGGCGGCGATCGGGTTCGCGGTGACCAGCTTCGTCACCCTGGAGATCAGCCAGCGGCACGGGCACGACCGGGTCGCCGCGCACCTGGCCGCGATCCCCGAGGTGCTGGAGGCGCACACCATCACCGGCTCCAGCGACCTGCTCTGCCGGATCGTGGCCCGCTCGAACACCGACCTCCAGCGGGTGATCGACCAGATCGTCTCGTACGAGGGCATCCGCCGGGCCTCGACCATCATCGCCCTGGCCGAGCAGATCCCGTACCGCACCCTGCCGCTCGTGCGCTCCGCGGCCGCCAGGGGGTGAGGGTGCCGAGGCGACACCACCCCCCGGGCGCGGGGAGAAAGGGCGGCGACACGGCGGCGCGGGACCACGGGAGCACGGTGGTCGTCGCTACCGTGTGCGTGTGGCGAAGGCGGGCGGCCCCGGATGGCGTGGGGGGCTGCTGCTCGCGCTGATCGTGGTCGTCGTGCTCGCCGCGACCGGGGTGTGGAACCCGTTCCCCGCCGTGTGGGACTGGGTCGACCGCAGCGAGCCGATCTCCGAGCCGGACGTGGTCTGGCAGCAGCGGGTCGGCGGCACCCCGCGCAGCGTCACCATCGCCGGCGAGACCGTGGTGGTCGAGCAGCGCACCCGGGTGGAGGCGCGCAGCCTGGCCACCGGCACCCAGCTGTGGGAACGCAAGGCCGACTGGTCCGCGGTGGCCGGGGGCGACCGGGACCCGGTCGTCGTCGTGGGCAAGCTCCTGGTCAAGGGGTACGAGGTGCTCGACCCGACCACGGGCGCCACGCGGCGGCGCGACGGCGACGCGGTGGCCGTGTGGACGTACCGCAACCTGCTGCTCGACGCCCGCTGCGTCGACGCCACCGACTGCACGATCAGCGCGTGGGAGCCGCGCGGCACCGCCCCGCTCTGGACGGCCTTCGTCCCCGGGGTGCGCAGCGGGCTGCTCGGCGACAACCCGGGGCTGCTCGGCACCCGCCGGCTCGACGCCGTCCGCGTCGACGAGGACGTGGCGGGGCCGGAGGCGGTGCCGCCGCTGCTCGGGTTCCCCATCGACGGCCGGGTGCACGTGCTCGACACGGCGACGGGGCGCGTGCTGCAGAACGTCGAGCCGGGCCGGGACGAGCGGCTGTCGGTGGTCGGCGGCCGGCTGCTGCGGATCACCGCCCGCTCCCAGGACGGCACCTGCTACTTCGCCATCTCGGGCCGCGACGCGGCGACCGGCCAGGAGACCTGGCAGCGGGCGGGGGTCAACCTGCGCACCGCCGACAACGCCGGCTGCGTGCAGCGGGAGGATCCGCAGGGCGCCCGGAACGTGCTGATCGGCGTCGCCCCGGACGCCCGCGAGGCGGTCCTCGACGGGTACGACGGGCGGCTGCTGCTGGTCACCGCCGCCGGGCAGCGGCTGCTCGCGGTCGACGACCGGTACGCCCTGGTCCGGGCGGCCGACAGGCGGGCGGTGGTCAGTCACGAGCTGGGCGGCGGGCGCGTCCGGTGGACCCGTCCCGCCGGGGCGAAGGCGGGCGCGGCGCTCACCCCGTACGCCGCCGTGATCGCCGACGAGAAGCCGTCCCGGCTAGTGGCGCTCGACCCGCGTACCGGTCGCGAACTGGCGAACCTGCGGACCGCGGCGAACGCCCTCGCGGTCGGCCCGAACGGCATGATCATCGGTGAGGGGCGGGAGATCGGGTACGTCCGCTTCGGTGGCGGGGCCGGCGCACCGCCGCCCCCGGGCGACGGCGGCGTCCCCCGCCCCGGCGGCACGGCCGGGGTGCCCAGCCCGGCGGACAGCTGCGGCCCGAAGCGGGAACTCTGCCCCGGGTGAGAGCGCCGTCCCAGGACCCACCCGGCGGGTGACACTGATCGACCCTTCTGCCCTAGGCTTTCCGCTCATGAGCAGTGCCGCCGCGTTCTCGTACGCTCCCTTGCTGCCGACCGGTCCCGACCAGACGGAATACCGCCTGGTCACCGACGAGGGCGTCGACGTCGTCAACGGTCCGGGGGGTCGCCGGTTCCTCACCGTGGAGCCGGCGGCGCTCACCGCGCTGACCGCCGAGGCGATGCACGACATCGCGCACTTCCTGCGCCCCGCGCACCTGGCCCAGCTGCGGTCGATCATCGACGACCCGGCGGCCTCGCCCAACGACCGCTTCGTCGCGCTCGACCTGCTGCGCAACGCCAACATCGCGGCCGGCGGCGTCCTGCCGATGTGCCAGGACACCGGCACGGCGATCGTGATGGGCAAGCGCGGCCGGCACGTGCTCACCGACGGCCGCGACGCCGAGGCCGTCTCGCGCGGCGTCTACCAGGCTTACACCCGGCTCAACCTGCGCTACTCGCAGCTCGCCCCGCTGACCATGTGGGAGGAGCGCAACACCGGCAGCAACCTGCCGGCGCAGGTCGAGCTCTACGCGGAGGACCCGGACGGCCACCCCGACGCGTACAAGTTCCTCTTCATGGCCAAGGGCGGCGGCTCGGCCAACAAGTCGTACCTCTACCAGGAGACCAAGGCGCTGCTGAACCCCACGCGGATGATGCAGTTCCTGGAGGAGAAGCTGCGGCTCATCGGCACCTCGGCCTGCCCGCCCTACCACCTGGCCATCGTCATCGGCGGCACCTCCGCCGAGTACGCGCTGAAGACCGCCAAGTACGCCAGCGCCAAGTACCTCGACACGCTGCCCACCTCCGGCTCGATGACCGCGCACGGCTTCCGGGACCTGGAGCTGGAGGCGGAGGTGCTGGAGCTGACCCGCAACTTCGGCATCGGGGCGCAGTTCGGCGGCCGCTACTTCTGCCACGACGTGCGGGTGGTCCGGTTGCCGCGGCACGGCGCCTCCTGCCCGGTGGCGATCGCCGTCTCCTGCTCGGCGGACCGGCAGGCGGTCGCCAAGATCACCCCGTCGGGCGTGTGGCTGGAGCGGCTCGAGACCGACCCGGCGCGTTTCCTGCCCGACGTCACCGACGAGACGCTGGACGCCGAGACGGTCGTCAAGGTCGACCTCAACCGGCCGATGGACGAGATCCGCGCCGAGCTGTCCAAGTACCCGGTGAAGACCCGGCTGTCGCTGACCGGCCCGCTGGTGGTCGCCCGCGACATCGCCCACGCGAAGATCGCCGAGCGGCTGGACGCGGGCGAGCCCATGCCGCAGTACCTGCGCGACCACGCCGTCTACTACGCCGGCCCGGCCAAGACCCCGGAGGGCTACGCCTCGGGGTCGTTCGGCCCGACGACCGCCGGCCGGATGGACGCGTACGTGGCGAAGTTCCAGGCCGCCGGCGGCTCCCAGGTGATGCTCGCCAAGGGCAACCGCTCCGCCCAGGTCACCCGCTCCTGCCAGCAGCACGGCGGGTTCTACCTCGGCTCGATCGGCGGCCCCGCCGCCCGGCTCGCCCAGGACTGCATCAAGCACGTCGAGGTCCTGGAATACCCGGAGCTGGGCATGGAGGCGGTCTGGAAGATCGAGGTGGAGGACTTCCCGGCCTTCATCGTGGTCGACGACAAGGGCAACGACTTCTTCGCCGAGGTCACCAAGCCGGTGCTGACGGTCGGCCGCCGCTGACCCGGACATGTCGCAGGGGGCGCCGGGCGGTCAGCCCGGCGCCCCTCGTCGTTTCCGGACGTCAGCTCGCCCGGCTGGCGTAGAACGTGCCGCTGAAGGTCTCCGACACGATCCCGTCGCCGGTTCGCGTGTACACGGTGATCCGGTGCAGCCCGGCGGTCGTCGGGGTGTAGCCCACCGACGCCGATCCGTCGGCGCCCGCCGCGACCCTCTGGACGGGGTGGCCGTCGAACGAGTAGACGAACTCCGTCACCCCGGGCATGCCGGGCTGGAGGGCGAAGGTCCCCGGGGTGCCGGCGACCGCCCCCTGGAACTTGTTGATCGGGTACTCGACGGAGCTGACCGTGGGCTTGGTCGCCAGGTAGAAGCGGTAGGTGCCCTCGCCCGACGGCAGGTCGCCGGCCGTCCGGCTGCGGACGTACACGTCGTTGTAGCCGGGCTTGGTCGGCGTGATCGTGACCGTGGCCGTGCCGTCGGCGACCGCGGCGACGATCTGCTCCGGACCGTCGTTGAGCCGGTAGGTGTACTCGACGACGTCCTCCATCCGGGGCGTGAAGGTCAGGGTGCGCGGCTGGCCGTACCCGGCCGTCGGGTCGCCGTCGGTGATCGTCGGGCTGGTGGTGCGGACCCGGAACCCGTAGCTCGTGGCCGGGGAGCGGTTGCCGGCCGCGTCGACCGCCTCGACGCTCAGCGTCATCGGCCCGTCCCGGTCCGGCGTGATGGTGACGGTCGCCGAGCCGCCCGGCGCGTCGGCGGCCACGTAGGCCACCGGTCCGGACATGAGGCTGTACCGGAATCCCACGGCGTCGGTGTCGCCGCCGGCCGTGAAGGTGAACCGGCCCGGGACGCCCGGACCGCCGTACCACCCGTCGCCGGCCGGGTAGTCCGTGGAGCTGACCGTCGGCTGCGCGGGGCCGGTGGTGTCGACGGTGAACCGGCACTCCGGCGACCAGGGGGAGCTGCCGCCGGCCCCGTCCGTGGCGCGGACGGCGAAGGCGTACGTCCCGTCGACCAGCTGACCGGCCGTGACGTCGTAGCGGAAGACCGACCCGGCGGCCCTGGTCGGGGATGTCCACTCGGTCCGCCCGGTCGGGTCGCTCACCCGCCACCAGGCGAAGGTGGCGGTCACCGGCTCGGTGTTCGGCGGTACCGCGTCCGGGTCGGTGACCTTCGCCGCCAGGTACGGCGTGGTCGTGCCGACGTAGAGCCCGTCGGCGCAGAGGAACCCGCTGACTCCCAGGTCGGTCGGTACGTCCGGCGGCGTGTTCGCCTCGATGGAGATGCCGAGTTCCCTGATCCAGCGGCCGTACGGCAGCTTGCCCTCGTTGTCCCCGGCGATCCGGGCCATGAAGGTGATCGAGGTCTGTCCGGCCTCGACCGCCTGCCGTACCGCCTCGGTGAGCGGCACTTCCAGCTGTCCCCGGCAAGGAGCGGTCGGCGCGATGTCAGCAACCTTCTCTCGAACCGCGGGCGACGTCTCCCAGGTCGGTGCGCTGGCCGGTACGTCGGTCCGCCACAGCTCGATTTCGCGTGGCTTCGAGCAGTCGTTGACCGCCGTCTCCTCGGTGACACCGAGGGCCCGGATGATCTGCCTGCCCTGGAACGGCGAGAGGTCGTAGGTGAAGTAGGCCCGCGAGGTGTGTTTGTCGTCGTCGGACTCCCAGGTGCCGACCGGAACGGTGCCGTCGGTCTCGGCAGAAGTGGTCAACGGCTGACGGGCGTCGGTCCAGCTGCCGCTGGTCGGCAGGATGAACCGGCTCGCCCCGGCGGTTGCCGGCCCAGCGGTCAGGACCAGGGCGCTGGTCGTGATCAGGAGAGCGGCGAACCCTGCGGTCGGGAGGATCCGGCGCGTGCGCCGGGCGGCCGAGGTGATTCGACTCTGTGGGTCGGGCAAAGGAACCTCCGTGACGTGAGAGTTCCACGATCTTAAGTTCTTCGAATCCTTGGAGGGCCCCGTTTTCCGCCGCCGTACCCGCCACTGATCGTCCACAGGCCGCCGGACGCACGCCCGTACGCGTGGCCGTGGGCAGGCCGGGCGAGATGTGACGGAACGGTCAGTGCGATCATCTGCGGCCCGGCGCTTGGCGCGGCAGGATGGTACGCGTGACGACTCCAGAGGCGACGGGCTACCGGATCGAACGCGACTCGATGGGCGAGGTGGAGGTGCCCGTCGAGGCGCTGTGGCGGGCCCAGACACAGCGCGCGGTGCAGAACTTCCCGATCTCCGGCCGGGGGATCGAGCCGGCCCAGATCCGGGCGCTGGCCCAGATCAAGGGGGCGGCGGCCGAGGTCAACGGCGAGCTGGGCGTGATCGACGCGAACGTGGCCGCGGCGATCGCCGCCGCGGCGGCGCACGTGGCCGACGGCGGCTACGACGACCAGTTCCCGATCGACGTGTTCCAGACCGGTTCCGGCACGTCGTCCAACATGAACACCAACGAGGTCATCGCCACGCTGGCCAGTCGCGAGCTGGGCCGGGACGTGCACCCGAACGACGACGTGAACGCCTCGCAGTCCAGCAACGACGTGTTCCCGTCGTCGATCCACCTGGCCGCCACCGAGGCCGTCGCGCGGGACCTGCTGCCCGCGCTGGCCCACCTGGCGGAGGCGCTGGAGGGCAAGGCGGCGGAGTTCGAGACGGTGGTCAAGGCCGGGCGTACCCACCTGATGGACGCCACCCCGGTGACCCTCGGGCAGGAGTTCGGCGGGTACGCCGCCCAGGTGCGCTACGGCATCGAGCGGCTGGAGGGGGCGCTGCCCCGGCTGGCCGAGCTGCCGCTCGGCGGAACCGCCGTGGGCACCGGCATCAACACCCCGCTCGGCTTCGCCGCGAAGGTCATCGAGAAGCTGCGCGGATCGACCGGGCTGCCGCTCACCGAGGCGCGTAACCACTTCGAGGCGCAGGGCGCCCGGGACGCCCTGGTGGAGACCTCCGGGCAGTTGCGCACGATCGCCGTCGGCCTGTACAAGATCGCCAACGACATCCGCTGGATGGGCTCGGGCCCGCGCGCGGGCCTGCGCGAGCTGCGCATCCCCGACCTCCAGCCCGGCTCGTCGATCATGCCGGGCAAGGTCAATCCGGTGGTCGCCGAGGCGATGCGGCAGGTCTGCGCCCAGGTGATCGGCAACGACGCCGCCGTCGGCTTCGCCGGCTCGCAGGGCGACTTCGAACTGAACGTCATGCTCCCCGTGATGGGCCGCAACCTGCTGGAGTCGATCCGGCTGCTCGCCGCGTCGAGCCGGCTCTTCGCCGACCGCCTCGTGGTCGGCCTGGTCGCGGACGCCGAGGTCTGCCTGGCGTACGCGGAGGGCTCACCGTCGATCGTCACCCCGCTCAACCGCTACCTCGGGTACGACGAGGCCGCCTCGATCGCCAAGGAGGCGCTGGCCAGGCAGGTCTCGATCCGCGAGGTGGTGATCTCCCGGGGGCACGTCGACTCCGGCAAGCTGAGCGAGACCCAGCTCGACGAGGCGCTCGACCTGCTCCGCATGACCCACCCCTGAGCGGTGCCGCCACTGGCCGGCTGCCGGCCCCTGGTCGTTGCGGGACGGCAGCCGGCTCAGGGCCGGGTGGCGGCCTTGCGGGCCCGGTAGGCGGTGACGGCGGCCCGGTTGCCGCAGCCCGCGTCGCAGAACCGGCGGGAGCGGTTCTTCGACAGGTCGACCAGCACGTTCGCGCAGTCCGGGTGGTCGCAGATCCGCAGCCGGCTCAGCTCGCCGTAGCGCACCAGGTCCGCCACCGCCATCGCGGCCTCCACGGCGATCCGTGCCGCCAGCGGCGCGTCGCGCGGCACGGCGTGGAAGTGGTACGGCTCGTCGTCGTGCGTGATGAGCTGCGGCAGCGCGTGGTTCTCGCGGAGCAGCCCGTTGACGACGGTGACGACCTCGTCGGTGTCGGCGTACCAGATGCGGCGTAGCCGGGGGCGCAGGTCGCGGACCGACCGCAGCTCGGCCTCGGTGTGCTCGTGCCGGCCGGTGTAGGCGTGCGCGAGGTAGAAGGCGTCCAGGGCGGCGATGTCGGGCAGCCCGTCGCCATCGGGGCCGTCGGTGTTGACGAGCGCGGCGGCCGCGATCAGGGAGCAGTCCGTGTCATGGGCGAAGAGCAACTTGACTCCTGTCAGGGGGCCGGCCTAGCGTCATGAGCATACCGACGGTTGACTGATGACAGCTAGGAGCGGATCGATGCGCCAACCACCCGCCGCCGGGCTCGGCCTGGGCCTCGCCCTGCTCTCCGCCGTCACCTTCGCCACCTCCGGCACGTTCGCCCGGTCGCTGATCGACGCGGGGTGGTCCGCCGAGGCCGCCGTGGTCGCCCGGGTCGGCATCGCCTCCCTGGTGGTGGCGATCCCGGCGGCGCTGTCGCTGCGCGGCAAGTGGGACGTGCTGCGGCGCAACCTCGCCACAATCGGCGTGTTCGGGCTGCTCGGGGTCGCGGCGGCACAGGTCTGCTTCTTCAACGCGGTCCGCTACCTGCCGGTCGGCGTCGCGCTGTTGCTGGAGTACCTCGGCATCATCCTGGTCGTGGGCTGGATGTGGCTGGTCCACGGGCAGCGCCCCCGCCGGCTGACCGTGGCCGGTTCGGTGGCGGCCCTCGCCGGCCTGTTCTTCGTCCTCGACCTGACCGGCGCCACCCGGCTCGACCCGGTGGGCGTGCTCTGGGGGCTGGGGGCCGGGGTCGGCCTCGCCGGCTACTTCGTGCTCGCGGGGCGGGTCGACGAGGGTCTGCCCTCGGTGGCGCTGGCCAGCGGCGGCATGGCCGTCGGCGCGGCCGTCCTGTTGCTGCTCGGGGCGGTGGGGGCGCTGCCGCTGCGGGCCACCTTCGGTGAGGTCACGTTCGCGGGGCAGCGCACCAGCTGGCTGCTCCCGATCGCCGGCCTGTCGCTGGTCGCCGCGGTGGTCGCGTACCTCGCCGGGATCGCCGGGGCCCGGATCCTCGGAGCCCGGCTGTCGTCGTTCGTCGGGCTGACCGAGGTGATGTTCGCGGTCCTCATCGCCTGGCTGGTGCTGGGCGAGCTGCCGACCGTCGTGCAGCTCCTCGGTGGGGCCCTGATCGTCGCCGGTGTCGCACTGGTGCGCGTCGACGAGCTGCGCGCGCCCCGCGCCGAGGAGCACCCGGAGCCGCGACCCACCGAGGCCGCCCTGTCGTAAACCGTCGTCGTGCTGACCACGGTGGTGTTCGACGCCGACGAGACCCTGCCCGACCTGCGTCCGGCGGTGACCGGTGGCCTGGCCGTACCCGGGGAGATGCGGCGGCTGACGCCGCCGTCGGGCAGCCCTCGGCCTCTGCGGGCCCGGCAGGCGGGTCAGTTCCGCCAGCCGCGGGCCGCCAGGGCGGCGCGGACCTCGACCAGCAGGGCCGGGAACTCCTGGCGCAGGCGTCGGCTCGTCGCGGACAGCACGAGCCAGCCCGCCGCGGCGAGCTGGTCGAGCTGCGGGTGGTCGAGCTGCGGGTGGCCGGCGTCGACGTGTCGGCGTCCGGCGTACCGGACGGCGACCCGGTATCGCGGCCAGGCCAGGTCGGGACGCAGGACCAGCCCCGGGGCCAGGTCGACGGGGTGCCGGGTGACCGGGCGCGGCAGCCCGGCCAGCACCAACCGGACCCGCAGCTGCGACTCGTCCGGCGACCCGGCGCCCGGATCTGCCAGGCCGAACACCCAGCGCGCCCGCCGGCCGCCGGGTCGGTCGGCGTTCCGGTCGGCGGTCTCGGCGAGCTCGTCGCGGCTGGTGAGGCCCTGTCTGAGCAGGGCGTCGACGATGCCGACCGCACGCAGTGGCTCCAACCAGACCGCCGTCTCCCACGCCGCCGCGGCCGGCGCCGTCCTGGGCGGTGGCCCGGCGGTCCTCAGTGGCGCCGTCGTCGCGTCGTCGGTCGGACGGGCGGACGCGTGGGGCCGGTCGCGCGGCAGGTCGGCGCCCGGCGCCGGTGCGGACGGTGGCGGCGTGGCCGGTCCCACGGAGTGCGCGCGCAGGCCGCGCTGGGGGCTCACCCGGATCGTCCTGGGCAGGAGGACGTGCACGTCGTCGGTGAAGGCGGCGGCATGCGCGACGCCGTGCAGGTACGCCGCCGAGGGGCCGGCGGCCACCGCCTCGGGCGGCAGGCGCAGGGTGGCCGCCCGGCACGCCAGGGCGTGATCGCGGTCGAGCCGGGCATCGGCGTACACGTCGTGGCGCAGACGCGTCCAGGCGGAACTGCGGAGCTGGTGCTCGGTGACGAGACCGCGCCGGATCGCGTCGGAGCCTCGGAAGACCTGCCAGGCCAGGGCGCTGGGCCGGTGCGGTGAGGGTGGCATGTGGACCAGCGTCGCGGCCACTCCGTCCGCCCCGACGCCCCTGTGGACGAGCCGGCCCGCCCGCCGGGCGGCACGCTGTGGACGACCGCCACGACGACCGGCGGATGTGGTAGGGGCCCGTTGGCCGGCGAGGCACCGCGGGCGGTCAGGCACCGCGGATCGGTGAGCCCGGTGGGCCGGCGGTCGGCGGGCGGTCAGGAGAGGGCGGCGGCGATGGCGGTGGCGGCGGCGAGGACCTGGGCGCCGACCGTCTCGCTGTCCAGCGGCGCCAGCGCGACGACCCCGACACTGGCCTCCAGGCCCGGCACGCCGAGCACCGGTGCGGCCACCCCGTACGCCCCGGCCTGGAGCTCCCCGGCGGTGCTCACGGGGCCGGCGGCGCCCGCCCGGCCGGCGAGGATGGCCCGCCCGGCCGCCCCGCGCTCCAGCGGGTGCCGCGCCCCCGTCCGGTACGCGACGTGGAACGACGTCCAGCTCGGCTCCACCACGGCGAGCGCGACCCCCTCGCCGCCCTCGACCACGGTCAGGTGGGCGGTCGCGCCGGCCTGCTCGGCGAGCCGGCGCAGCGCCGGCAGCGCCCCCTCGGCCAGCAGCGGCTGGGCCCGCCGGGCCAGGTGCAGCACCCCCGCGCCGAGGCGCAGCCGGCCGTCGCCGTCGCGGCGCAGCATTCCGTGCGCGGTCAGCGCGCTGACCAGCCGGTAGACCGCCGCCCGGCCGATGCCCAGCCGGTTCGCCGCCTCGGTGACTGTCAGCCCGCCCGGCGCGTCGGCGACCAAGTGCAGCAGCCGCAGCCCCCGGTCCAGGGTCTGCGCCGTCTCCCCGCCCCGCGCCGTCGTGTCCACGCCGAGCAGCGTACGACCCGGCTCCGGCCGATCCCGGAAAGCGTGGACGGCTACCCTTGTACGGTGACACTACGCCTGTATGACACCGCCACCCGATCGGTGCGGGACTTCGTCCCGCGGGAAGCCGGCAAGGTGGGGGTCTACCTGTGTGGTCTCACCCTCCAGGCCCCGCCGCACATCGGTCATCTTCGCTCCGGCGTCAACTACGACGTGCTGCGCCGCTGGCTGCTCGCCGCCGGCTACGAGGTCACCTTCATCCGCAACCTGACCGACATCGACGACAAGGTCCTGGCCAAGGCGGTGGAGCGGGGGCGGCCCTTCTGGTCGATCGCGTACGCCAACGAGCTGGTCCTGGCGGAGTCCTACCGGGCGCTCAACGTGCTGCCGCCGACGTACGAGCCGCGGGCCACCGGGCACATCCCGGAGATGCACGAGCTGATCACGAAGCTGATCGCCGACGGGCACGCCTACCCGGCCACCGACGGCTCCGGCGACGTCTACTTCGACGTCTGCTCCTGGCCGGCCTACGGGTCGCTGTCCAACCAGTCGGTGGACGCGATGCAGTCCGCGGGGGACGCGCCCGACCGGGGCAAGCGGGACCCGCGCGACTTCGCGCTCTGGAAGGGCGCCAAGCCCGACGAGCCGGCGGACGCCTACTGGCCGTCGCCGTGGGGGCGGGGCCGGCCGGGCTGGCACATCGAGTGCTCGGCGATGTGCTGGCGCTACCTCGGCGCCGAGTTCGACATCCACGGCGGCGGGCTGGACCTCACCTTCCCGCACCACGAGAACGAGATCGCCCAGTCGCAGGCGGCCGGGCTGCCGTTCGCCCGCTACTGGGTGCACCACGGGCTGCTCAGCATCGGCGGCGCCAAGATGGGCAAGTCGCTCGGCAACGCCCTCGACCTGACGTACGTCGACTCGCTCGGGGTGCGCCCGGTGGAGCTGCGCTACTACTACGCCGCCGCGCACTACCGCTCGCGCATCGACTACTCCGAGGAGGCGCTGCGGGAGGCGGCCGTCGCGTACCGCCGCATCGAGGGCTTCGTGCAGCGGGCCGTCGAGCGCGTCGGCGCCGGCCAGCTCGGCGAGCTGCCGGGGGCGTTCGCGGCGGCGATGGACGACGACCTGAACACCTCCGCCGCGCTCGCCGTCCTGCACGAGGTGGTCCGCGACGGCAACACCGCGCTGACCGGCGGCGACGATGTGACCGTCCGCACGGCGCTGGCCGCCGCCCGCGCCATGCTGGATATCCTCGGGGTCGACCCCCTCGACCCGGCGTGGACCGGTGGCGGCCGCGCGGACGACCTGCGCGCCGTGGTGGACTCCCTGATCGCGCTGGCCCTGGAGCAGCGTGCCCAGGCCCGCGGTCGCAAGGACTGGGCCGCCGCCGACGCGGTACGCGACCAGCTCAAGCAGGCCGGCGTCGTGGTGGAGGACACCCCGCAGGGCCCCCGTTGGACTATTGGAGAGCAGGACTGATGGCCGGCAACTCGCAGCGCCGTGGCCGGCGACTGACGCCGAAGGCGGGAGCCCCGAAGGGCTCCGGTGGCAAGAACAAGGACGCCCTCGCCGGGCGGGGCAGGACCCTGCCCGCCGACGAGCGGCCCTGGCACAAGGCGTACTCGGGCACCGAGAAGCTGCCCCAGCGCACCGCCTGGAAGCAGGAGAAGGAGCGCCGGGCGGCGGCCGAGGAGGGGCGCGCCCCCAAGATCGGCCAGCCGGGCAGCAAGGACACCACCTGGGGCAAGGGCGGTGGCCGGGGCACGCCGGGCGGCGGGCGCGGCACCGCCGGCCGGGGCGGTCGGCCGGCCGGCCGCGGCGGCCCCCGGGTCGCGCCGGGCCGCAAGTCCAACCCGTCGAAGGACACCCCGGAGCTGCTGGTCGGGCGGAACCCGGTGCTGGAGTCGCTGCGCGCCCAGGTGCCGGCGACCGCGCTCTACACCGCCCAGGGCATCGACATCGACGACCGGGTCAACGAGATCGTCCGGACGGCCGCCGACCGGGGCATCGCCATCCTGGAGATCAGCCGCGCCGAGTTGGACCGGATGACCGGCGGCGTCCTGCACCAGGGCGTCGGGCTCCAGGTGCCGCCGTTCGCGTACGAGCCCTTCGACGACCTCGTCGCGGCGGCGCTGGAGCAGACCGCCCCGCTGCTGGTGGCGCTGGACGGGGTGACCGACCCGCGCAACCTCGGCGCGGTGATCCGGTCCGCCGCCGCCTTCGGCGCGCAGGGTGTCTTCGTACCCGAGCGGCGTGCCGCCGGGATCACCGCGACCGCCTGGCGGACCAGCGCCGGCGCGGCCGCGCGGGTGCCCGTCGCCCAGGTGACCAACCTGACCCGGTCGCTCAAGGCGTGCCAGGACGCCGGCTTCGTGGTGGTCGGCCTGGACGCCGACGGCGAGACCGACCTCTACGACCTGGAGGCCGCCGTCGGCCCGCTGGTCGTCGTGGTCGGCTCCGAGGGCCGGGGGCTCTCCCGGCTGGTCGGCGAGACCTGCGACCTCACGGTGAGCATCCCGATGGTCTCCGAGGTCGAGTCGCTCAACGCCAGCGTCGCCGCCGCGGTCACCCTCGCCGAGGTGGCGCGCCGCCGGGCCGCCGAGGGCTGAGCCCGCTGACACGGCGGAAGGGGCGGTCCGCCCGTGGCGGGCCGCCCCTTCCGCGCGCTCGTTCATGGGTCCTACAGCTGCCGGCTCCAGGCGAAGATGACCAACGCTCCGAACAGGGCGACCACCACCGTGGCCGGGATGAGCCAGGGCGCCCGTCGTGCGCCGTGCAGAGCCAGCGTCAGCCGCTGGTGGATCGCGGCGATGCCGGCCAGCGCGGCCAGCCCGGCCAGCGCGAACGGGATGCCGATCAGGAAGTGCGCGAGCCAGGCGCCGGCCAGGGTCGGACCGCCCCACGCGTCGTCGAACGGGCCGGGCTCGACGAAGCCGTACAGGGCGCCGCGTGCCACGGTGAGCAGCGTGGCCCCGAGGGGCACCAGCGCGGCGGCGCCCAGCAGCAGGCTCAGCACGGCGTGGTTGACGACGGCCACCGGCCCCGGCCGACCTGCCGGCTCCACATCCGGCCGGCCCAGCAGGCGGGCGCGCAGGGCGCCCCACCACCCGGCGACCGACCGCCCCCGACCGAGCAGCCCGGCCGGTAGCGCGGCCACGGCGACCGGGACCAGCGCCGCGCAGTAGAGCAGGCCCCGGATCGCCGAGCGGCCCAGGCGGTACGCGCTGCCGGCGCGTGACACAGGGGCCTGGGGCGGGATGTGGATCATGGTCGGCACGGGCTCCTCGGTTCGCTACGAGTCGCGTCGAACCTATGCCGGGCCGGCGCGGCGGCGCTTCGGTGACAACCCGGATGCCGGCCCGGAGACGACGATGGGGGTGCCCACCGATCGGTGGGCACCCCCGTCTCGTCGTACGTCAGATGCGGTTTCCGGTGGCCGCGTTGAACACGTGGCTGCGGCCCTCGCGCGGCTTGACGAACACGGTGTCGCCCATGTTCGGCATGGTGCGCCGGTCGGTGCGGACCACGAAGCGCTCGTTGTTGCCCTCGAGCGCGGCGTGGCCGTAGACGTTGGCGTCCGAGCCGAGGTCCTCGACCAGCTCGACGACGACCGGCATGCCGCCCTCGGTCGGGCTGACCAGGTCGCAGTCCTCCGGCCGGAAGCCGACGGTCACCTTGCCGTCGCCGCCCTCGGCGCGGGCGGCCTCGACCTGCTCGCGGGTGAGCGGGATGTGCATCTCGGCGAACGCGGCGCCCCGCTCGTTCAGCGGCACGGTCTTGATGTTCATGGCGGGGGAGCCCATGAAGCCGGCGACGAAGACGTTGGCCGGGGTGTCGTAGAGCGCCCGCGGGGTGTCGACCTGCTGGAGGACGCCGTCGAGCATGACCGCCACCCGGTGGCCCATGGTCATGGCCTCGATCTGGTCGTGCGTGACGTAGACCGTGGTGACGCCCAGCTTGGCCTGCAGCGACGCGATCTGGGTACGGGTCTGCACACGCAGCTTCGCGTCGAGGTTCGACAGCGGCTCGTCCATGAGGAAGACCTGCGGCTCGCGGACGATCGCCCGGCCCATCGCGACCCGCTGGCGCTGACCGCCGGAGAGGGCCTTCGGCTTGCGGTTGAGGAACTCCTCCAGCTGGAGCAGCCCGGCCGCCTCCTTGACCCGCCGGTCGATCTCGGCCTTCGAGGTCTTGCGCAGCTTGAGCGCGAACGCCATGTTCTCGTACACCGTCATGTGCGGGTAGAGCGCGTAGTTCTGGAAGACCATCGCGATGTCGCGGGCCTTCGGCGGCAGGTGGGTGACGTCCCGGTCGTCGATGTAGATCGAGCCCTGGTCGACGTCCTCCAGGCCGGCGAGCATGCGCAGGCTGGTGGACTTGCCGCAACCGGAGGGGCCGACCAGGACGAGGAACTCGCCGTCGCCGATCTCCAGGTCGAGCTGGTTGACGGCGGGACGCTCCGTGCCCGGGTAGATCCGGGATGCCTTGGAGTAGGTGACCGTAGCCATGGTCAGGTGCTTCCTTTCACCGGCAGGAACGTGCCGGACGATCCGAGTGGAAGGAGCGGCCGGCACGTGCGTGCACCGGCCCACGGGCGACGCGCCGATGATCGAGGTGTCATCCGTGTCACTGCACGGTAAACGGCTTTCCGTATCCTGCCAAGACGGGGAGCATCGGGTGGGACGGATGGCATACGCATTCCGGGCACTCGGGCACGGGGAGACATCAATCGACCCCGACGCTTGGCGGGCAGGCCCGAGATGACGACGTTTCCCGTGCTCGCAGGGCCTGCCGAGGGGGAAATCCGGACGTCAGTCGCTATGCTGACGTCGACGCCACGCGCCCCTGTAGCTCAGCTGGCCAGAGCACTCGCCTTGTAAGCGAGATGTCGCCGGTTCGATCCCGGCCGGGGGCTCCATTTTTCCGCCAGGCGTTTCGCGCCCGGCGCCGTCGTGAGCCGGCGGGTTGGGTCGCGAGCCGGCGGGTTGACGGCAACGCCGGCAGCCGGCAATCAGGGACAGCGGGATCACGGGAACGGCGGAGGGCCCGTCAAGCCGCGGCGGGCGATCGCGGTGCTGATGTCCGCCCAAGGTCAGCGGGGGCCGCACCGAGCCGGATCGGTGCGTAGACCCACGACCGGATCTGCGTCATCGCCCGGTGCGGCCCCCGCCTCCCTGGCTAGGCCCTTGCCGTCTGGGTACGGCAGTTGAGCAGGTTTCCGTCGTTGGTCTGGCACGTCGTAAAGGTCACGCTGGTTCCCTCGGCGATGTCCCCCAGATCCAGGGTGCGACTGGTGTACTGGCCGCTGGTCAGCCGGAAGCCGTTCTCGTGCCTGGTGCTGCCGGACCACCACGTGGCGTTCACGTAGACGCCCCGGCCGTCCGCGGCCCCGTCGTACGCGTACAGCCTCTCGCCGTACGCCAGGAACCAGCCCTCGCCCTTCGAACTGGTGCTGTCCCCGTAGATGACGTGGCAGTCCAGGCTGCTGCCGCCCGCCGACTCGCAGCCGTAGTAGTCCGCGTAGGCGGCGGTCGACGTCGACGCAACCAGCACGGTGGCCAGCGCCGCGACGACGCCCGCCCTTGCACGCTTCCGCATGATCTCCCCTTCCGTTCCTTTCAGGAGAGCGACTATCCCATGACGATGATCTTCGAGGAAGGCGGTTCCCGACGGCCCACGAGCAGAGCATCGTTCCGTAAGCTGGCCGCGTGAGCAGGGCCACGGAGGAGTCGAACCGGGCCATGCTGCGCGCGCGGGACGCCATGGACCGCGCGTACGACCAGCCGCTGGACATCCCGGCGCTGGCCCGGATCGCGTACGTCTCGGAGGCGCACTTCATCCGCACCTTCCGGGCCACCTTCGGCGAGACCCCGCACCGCTACCTGCAGCGACGGCGGGTGGAGCGGGCGATGTACCTGCTGCTGCACAGCGACCGGGACGTCACCGACATCTGCTACGCCGTCGGGTTCTCCAGCCTTGGCACGTTCAGCCGCACGTTCCGGCAGATCGTCGGCGAGCCGCCGTCGGAGTACCGCAGGCGCAAGGCCCCGATCGCCGCGACCGTGCCGAGCTGTTTCGCCAAGGCCTGGACCCGGCCCAGCAGTTTTGGATAAGCAGCAGGTGAGGGCCGCCCCGTAGCGTCTTCGGCATGACGATGAACGCGATCACCCGCTCCCAGATCTACGTCCTCGACCAGGACGAGGCCCTCGACTTCTACGTCGGCAAGCTCGGCCTGGAGGTCAACACCGACCAGGACCTCGGCTTCATGCGCTGGCTCACGGTCAACGTCCCCGGCGACCCGAACCGCGAGATCCTGCTGGAGAAGCCCGGCCCGCCGGCGCTGGACCCGGCCACCGCCGAGCAGGTCCGCGAGCTGCTGACCAAGGGGGCGCTGGGCGGCTTCCTCTTCATGACCACCGACGACGCGCACAAGACGTACGAGGACCTGGTCGCCAAGGGCGTCGAGATCACCGACGAGCCGATGGAGCGCCCGTACGGGATCGACTTCGGCATCCGCGACCCGTTCGGCAACAAGATCCGCATCGGCCAGATGTTCCCCCGGAGCTGACCTGGCGGCGGCCACCCCGCCCGGGTGGTCTCCGGGCCCCCGCCGTTATGGTCGCCGCACCGGCGCCGCCGATCCGGGCGGCCGGCGCGGCGGGCCGGCCGCACGGCCGGGACGAAGGGGTGGTGACGGTGGCGGACGCGGAACTCCTCGTCGGGGTGACGGGTGCGGTGGCCACGGTGGTGATCCACAATCCGGCCCGGCGCAACGCGATGACCACCGCGATGTGGCGGCGGCTGCCGGAACTGCTCGACGGCCTGGAGGCCGACCCCGTCGTCCGGGCGCTGGTGCTCACCGGCGCCGAGGGCACCTTCTGCGCGGGCGCGGACCTGGGTGACCTGGACGACCTCTTCGACGGCGGCGACCTCACCCTCGCGGTCGCCGCCGAGGAGCGGCTGGCCGACTTCGCCAAGCCCACCGTCGCCGCCGTTCACGGCGCCTGCGTGGGCGGCGGCTGCCAGCTCGCCGTCGCCTGCGACCTGCGCATCGCCGCCGCCGACGCGCGGTTCGGCGTGCCGCCGGCGCGGCTGGGTCTGGTGTATCCGGCGCCCACCACCCGCCGGCTGGCCCGGCTGGTCGGCCCGGCCGCGGCCAAGCACCTGCTCTTCACGGCCGAGCTGATCGACGCCGAGCGGGCGCTGCGGATCGGCCTGGTCGACGAGGTGCTGCCGGTCGACCGCCTCGCCGCCCGGGTGGACGAGATCACCGGCGCCGTGGTCGCCCGGTCGCAGCTCAGCGTCGCGGCGGCCAAGGAGATCATCGACGGTCGGGCGGACGAGGACCGGATCGCCTGGTGGCACGGGCAGGTTCGGGCCAGCGGCGAGGCCCGCGAGGGCGTCGCCGCCGTCAACGAGCGCCGCCCGCCCCGCTTCGGCTGGACGCCGCCCGCCCGCCCCTGACCGCCGGCCATTTTCCTCCCGCCGTACGGGTTGGCCGAACGGACCGACTGACCGCGCCGCGGCGGACACGGTCCGCACGTGGGTGGTGTCGCGCGGTGCGGTGGGGCAGGCTGTCCGCTGTGCAGCGTGATCAGTTGCTCGCGGGCCGCTACCGGCTCGGCGAGCGTCTCGGCAAGGGCGGCATGTCCG
Organism: Micromonospora sp. NPDC047670; assembly: GCF_043204915.1. Lineage (NCBI taxonomy): Bacteria > Bacillati > Actinomycetota > Actinomycetes > Micromonosporales > Micromonosporaceae > Micromonospora > Micromonospora sp. NPDC047670. Next base: position 504,607 of record NZ_JBIDDA010000004.1, on the reverse strand, counting down.
TGGTCCACCGGGCGCACGACGAGGTGCTGGAACGCGACGTCGCGGTGAAGGTGCTGGTGGCGGCGGACCCCCCGGCGCGGCGGCGGATCCAGGACGAGGCGAAGGCGGCGGCCCGGCTCTCGCACCCCAACGTCACCAACGTCTACGACTACGGGGAGTCCGTCCTCTTCGGCCGGTGGGTGCCCTTCGTCGTCATGGAACTGCTCACCGGCCGTACGCTCGCGCAGCGGCTCGCCGCCGGGCCGTTGCCGCCCCGGGACGCCCTGCGGGTCTGCGCGGACGTGGCCGCCGGCCTCGCCGCCGCCCACGCGCAGGGGCTGGTGCACCGCGACGTCAAGCCCGAGAACGTCATGCTCACCCCGACGGGGGCGAAGGTGGTCGACTTCGGGATCGCCGCCGTCGCGGGCACACCCGAGATCGACTTCGAGGGGCGGCTGCTCGGCACCCCGGCGTACCTGGCCCCCGAGCGGCTCGCCGCCGGGGAGGTGCTGCCCGCCTCCGACGTCTACGCGCTCGGCCTGCTCGTGCACCAGGTGCTCGCCGGTCGGCTGCCGTGGCACAGCGAGACGCAGACGGGGATGCTGCGCGCCCACGCGTACGCCGAGCCCGGCCCGCTGCCGGAGGTCGACGGCGTGCCGCCCGAGATCGGCCGGCTGTACCGGCGGTGCCTGGCGAAGGCCCCGGGCGACCGGCCCTCGGCCGCCGACGCGGCGCGCGTCCTCGCCGGGGCGCTGACCCGGATGCCGGACCCGACGGTGTGGCACGCGGACATTCCGGTCACACACCTGGACGTTCCCATCGGGCCCGCGGACCATCCGGCGGGGCACGCGGACACCGCGGCGGGGCCGGAGGACGGGTCGGTGCGGCCTTCCGGCGGGTCGCCCGGTGCCGACGCGGCGCCGGCCGCCGGGGACGACGTCCGCCCGGCGCGCCGGGGCTGGCGGTCGAGGCAGGGCTGGCGGTCGAGACGGGCCTCGCGGGTGCTGATGGCGCTGGGCGCGGCGGTGGTCGGGGCGGTGGCCGTGGCCGGCACGCTCGGCGACCCCTCGGTCCGGCGGCCGGGCGCGGCCGACGAGCCCCGCACCGGCATCGGCACCGGCACGGTGGGGTCCACCAGCGTCGCCCTGCCGGTCACCGCCGACGCCCCGAAGCGGCCGGCCGCCCCCGGTGCCGGCCCGCCGGCCGGGTCCGCGACGGCGGCCGGTCGGTCCAGCCCCGGACCGGTCGCGCCCACAGCGCCGGGCCCCACCGGCGCGAGCCCGAGCGCGCCGGTGCCGACCGGCGGCGTCGAGCCGTCCCCCATGCGGCCGCCGGGGACGGACGTGATTTCCCGGGGCGGGGTGGTGACGGTCCGCTGCGACGGGAAGCTCGCCGTGGTGGTCGACGTCGCGCCCGCCGCCGGCCACCACGCCGAGGCGTACGCGCCGGGCCCGGCGCGGGAGGTGCGGGTCGAGCTGGTCTCCGCCGGGAGCCGCAGCGTGGTCACCGTGCGCTGCGCCAACGGCCGCCCGGTTCCCCGGGTCAAGGAGGAGGGCCGGTAGCCGCTGTCCGTGGCCCCGTCCCCGGTCAGGGGCCGGCGGGCGCCGCGCCGGGGGTCGTACCCCCGACGCGGCCCCCCGTTCCCGCCGGCCGGTCCGTCACCGCCCGGCCAGCGCCGCCCAGCTCGGGGTCGCCGGCTCGCGCCGCAGCGGCATGCCCGCCTCGGCCGGCGTCCGGTCACCCTTGCGCTGGTTGCACTCGTAGCAGGCGGCGGTCGTGTTCCGCCACGTGTTCCGGCCGCCGCGCGAGCGGGGCAGGATGTGGTCGATGGTGCCGGCCGGCCCGCCGCAGTACGCGCAGCACCGACCGTCCCGGCGCAGCACCCCGGCCCGCGACCAGGCCGGTCCGGCGCTGAACCGCCAGCGGGTCACCACGTACCGGACGAGGCGGACCACCCGGGGGACCGGGAAGACCCCGATCACCCGGTCCGGCTCGGCCTCGTGGATCTCGGCGACCCGCCGGCAGAGCATCCGGATCGCGTGCTGAACGGTGACCCGGTGCAGCGGGCCGAGGTCGGCGTTGACGACGAGGACGGCGTCCACCGGTGTCTCCCTTCGTGGCGGTGACGGTCTCGACGGGCCGGACAGCGAAAGAGCCGCCCGGTCCGGTACGTGCGGACGGGCGGCTCGACGTCGTGCGGGCACGCGTCAGTCGGGCCGGCCGCCCCCGGGGCCTTCGGCTCGGCAACCGCCGCCGGACGCCGGGTGCGCCCGGCCGGGCAGCCACGACGGCACGCGGGTGACGTGCGACATCGACATGACGGGCTCCCGTGGCGGTGGTTGACCTTGCGGGATCACGGTAGGTCGGCGGGCGAGAGACGGGCAACGGATTTCGATCGAGGGGTCGCCTCGTCGGGGCGGCGCTGCCGGCGGGCCCGGCCGGCGGCCCGCGCGGCGGCCAGCGGCCGGTCGATCCGCAGCGCCATCCGCACGGTCAGCTCGCTCTCCAGCAGTGGCCGGTTGACCTCCCCGGCGACCGCCAGCGCCGGCCCGGAGACCGTGCGCCAGATCGCGGCCATTCCCGCGCCCAGCCCGAGCAGGGCCACGGCGGCCCGGGTCGCCGGTGAGCCGGCCGCCGCGAGCGCGCTCACCCCCACCACGGCGAACAGCACCGCCAGCAGCGGTACGAGCACCGGCCAGAAGATCCCCCGGGCGGCCTGCACCACCAGCCGCCGGTCCCGAATGATCAGGTTGCGGGCGACGACCGCGTAGTCCTCCTCGTCCAGCAGGTCCCTCGGGTGCAGGCCGCCGGTGAGCACGCCCCGCCACAGCTCGCCCTGGTTGCGCAGCTCGCGGGCCAGGTCGGGCAGCCCCGCCTCGGCGGGATCGCCGACGCCCGCCCGGGCGACCGCCGACGCCCACGTCGCCAGCGACCGGCGGACCACCGCGGCCGAGTACGGGGGCAGCACGCTGGCCAGCTCGCCCAGCCAGCGGCTGAGCTGGATCTGCCGGCCGCCGAAGCGGCGGGTCACCTGCTCGGCGTCGCCGTGCCGGACGGTGTCGGCCAGCGAGCGCCCCAGCCGGTACGCCAGCCCCACCCGGTGGTTGGTCGCCATCGTCCAGCGCAGCACGTCCACGTTCAGGTCGTCGAGGGCGAGCAGCAGGTCGTCCCGGGCGCCGCCGGTCACCCGGTCCCTCGCGTCGGCGGTGGACGGCGCGGGGCCGTCGCGCCGGGTCAGCTCGGCGATCTGGCCGAGGGCGACCTCCACCCCGTCGAGGTACATCTGCATGCGCCGCCGTCCCGACATCTCGGTCAGGTTGGACAGTTTCGCCGGCGCGCCCGCCGGCCGGTCCTCCCCGGCGTCGAGCGGCTCGGCGGTCTGCGCGTGGTGGTACGCGTCGGCCATCCACCAGCCGAGCCGCAGTGCGGTCACGATGCAGGCCCGCTCGTCCCGGATCAGCGGGTACGCGTCGTCCCGCGGCACGTCGGCGACGAGCGGGCCGTCGTCTCCACGCGGCGACATCCCGCTGACCTCCCGGCTCACCCCAGAGGATCAGCCTAGGCGAGCCGAGCGACCCGTTTGTCCCTTTTTGCCACCATCGCTACCCGCCGCCCGCCGGCCGCCGGCCGCCTCGGCGGCTCCCGTCAGCGTCGGCCGGCGAGCAGGCCCCGGGGCCGGATCGAGCGCACCGGCTCGGTCGCGCCGCCCTCGGCCCGCAGGATGTGGTTGGCCGCGACGATCCCCGTCGCCGCCGACCGCTCCATCAGCGCGCTCGGGAAGTCGGTCCGGATGCCGTCGCCCGCCAGGTAGAGCCCGTCGGCATCGGTGCGCACCCCCGGCCGCCAGGCGTGGCTGCCGGGCGTGAACGCCGGCGCCTGCGCCGCCACCCGCGCCCGCACCTCCCGGACCCGCAACCGCGCCGCCTCCGGCCAGAGCGCGGTCAGCTCGGCCCGCATCCGCTCGGCCAGCTCGCCGGCGGGCACGCCCGGCTCGCAGGCGTACGCGTGCAACTCCACCACCGAGCCGCCGGTGCGTCCGGCCCAGCGCCGGGACTCGTTCTCCAGCCGGTGGTAGAGGGTCACGGAGTCCAGGGTCGGCTGCCGGGACACCCCGCTGAACACCGCCCGGTCGGCGGCCACGTCCCCGTCGCACCAGTAGCGCGCCACCGCGTACGGCGGACCGGGCCGGCCGAAGTCGGGCATCCGCTCCACCAGCGCGGGCGCGTGGTCGCGCAGGCCGGGCGACGCCGCGACCAACGCGGCGAGGGCGGGCGGGTCGACGGCGAGCACCACGTGCCGGGCGGCGTACGACGTGCCGTCGGCGGTCGCCACCCGCCATCCGGCGCCGTCGCGGGTCAGCGCGGTGGCGGCGGCGCCGGTCAGCACCCGGCCGCCGTGCTCCTCGACGTGCCGGGTCAGCGGCTCCCAGATCGCCGTCGCGTAGTCCTCGTCGGGGCAGTCGAAGGCCAGCCCCTCCGGGTTGCCCAGCAGGTAGAAGTGGAACTGCGCGATCATCTCGGCGGCCGACATCTCCGCCTCGTGGTTGAAGAACGAGTGGGAGAAGACCTCGAAGAGCATGGCGCGGGCCCGGTCCGGCAGGCGCAGCGAGGTGAGCAGCTCGTCGGCGGTGGTGTCGTCGAACTCGGCGTACGTGCGCACCGGATCGTAGGTGAGCAGCGGCAGCGCCGCGTCCCGGTCCATCCCGCGCAGGTCCCGCAGGCGCAGGCTGGGGCTGCGCAGCAGCAGCGCCAGCAGGTTCGCCGGCGGCGCGGGCGGCAGCCTGCCGAACTCCTCGGTCGGCCACCGCTCGCTCAGGATCGGGTAGCCCGGGACCGGTCGGAGGAAGCCGAGCGCCGGGTCGGCGCGGCGCAGGATCGACCGCCAGTTGTAGTACTGCCGGAAGAACGCGTGGAACCCGTGCTCGTTGACCTGTCGGGTGCCGTCCGCGAGCGTCTCCCGCCAGGCCCCGAGCCGGCCGCCGAGGGTCGGCGCGGCCTCCAGCACGGTCACCGCCACGCCGCGCTCGGCCAGCACCACCGCCGCCGACATGCCGGCGATCCCGCCGCCGACCACCACCGCCCCGACCGGGTGCGGCACCCGGGGGGCGCCACCACCGCCCGGGTCCACCTCGTGCTGGCGTACACCGACGAGCCGGCCGACCACTTGCGACAGCGCCATATGCACCTCCCCGCCCGGGTGGGCCTCCAGTCTGCCCCCTCAGGCGCCCGGAGGGGCCGCTCGCGCGACACGGGTCGCCACCGAGGCGCCCGTTTCGTCACCGCGGCGCCAGGCAGCGCCGCTCACGGTCCGAGGCGGGCCAGACGTACTCCAGGTCGGGCGGGACGTCGTCGCCGAAGATGGGGCGGTAGTGCCCGGGGTCCTTGCGCAGCAGCGACGAGCGGTGGCTCAGGTGCAGGTCCTCGCGGCCCAGCCAGGGCGGCAGCTCGCCGGCCTCGGCCAGCTCCGCCTGGGTGCGGACGCGGGTCAGGCCGCAGGCGGCGGCCAGGTCGGCGGTCATCGTGGTGGCGCAGGTGTCGGCCCGGCCCGGCTCGCACCAGACCGCGCACACGTCCAGCCCGTACCGGGTGAGCGCCTCCTCGTACCCGGCCCACATCTTCACCGCCGGGTGGTTGCGCCAGCCGTACGTGGGGCGGGTGAGCCCCCGCAGCACCTGGATCGTCTCCACCCGCTGCTTGCCCAGCCGCTTCTGGTCCAGCGTCCGGGCGCTGGCCAGAAAGTCCGGGTACGGCAGGAACGTCTGCATGCCGCTCGTCTACCCGCCCACGGGCCGGGGAATCTGCCCGGAGCGTCGGGACATGCCGGCCGAGCAGCGTTCATGATCACAGGGCTGCGCGGGGTGCGACCGGCTGACTACCATGCGGCGCATGGCGGAGCCCCTGCTGGATCGTGCGCGGCGGGCGGGGCGTCGGCTCCGGGTCAACGGGGACGCGCGGGCGCACTACGTGGTCTGCGGCCGGGACGCGCTGGCCTACTGGGTGGTGCGGGCGCTACTCGCCACCGAGCTACAGGCGACGGGCCGCGTCCGGATCACCCTGGTCGTGCCGGAACGCCCGCGCTCGGACGAGCCGGACGGGCGGGACCTCCAGGGCGTCGAGGTGGTGCGGGCGGACCGGCTGGACGAGGTCACCTTCCGGCGGGCCGGGCTGGCCGGCGCCGACGGGCTGGCCCTGCTGCATCAGGACGACGTCGGCAACATGCACGCCGCGCTCTGCGCCCAGGAGGTCGAGCCCCGGCTGCGCCTGGTGGTGCGGATGTTCAACACCGGCCTCGCCAACGGGGTGCGGCAGATCTTCCCCGACTCGGCGGTGCTCTCCGACGCGTCGATGGCCGCCCCCGCCTTCGTGGCCGCCGCGCTCGGCGAGGTCGCCCCGACCCACTTCCGGCACGGCGGGCGCACCCTCTACGTGGCCCGCCGCGACGACGTACGCCCGGGCGACGTGGTCTGCGGGGTGGCGGACACCCGCGACCCGCAGCAGGTCCGGGTGCTGCCCGCCGACGGGTCCGCCGCCGACGTGGTGCTCGCCGAGGCGACCGGGGCGCCGCCCGGCACCGAGGTGGCCGCGCGCCGGCTGAGGCGGGCCCGGCGGCGTCGCCGCCCGCTGACCGTGCTGCTCCGCGCGGTACGCAGCTTCGCCACCCGCAAGATCGGCATCGCGGTGATCACGCTGCTGGCGGTGATCGGGGTGCTCGGCTGGCTCAACGGTCGCGCCACGCACGCCAACTGGGGTGACTCGCTCTACCTGACGCTCGTGACGACGCTGAGCGGGCAGGACCCGGATCCGAACAAGCCGATCGCCCAGCAGGTCATGCAGGTGGTGCTCAACCTCGCCGGGCTGGCGCTGATCCCGCTGATCACCGCCGTGGTGGTGGACGGGATCGTCAACGCCCGGCTGGCGCTGCACTCCGGCCGGATCCAGCCCGAGCGGTCCCGGCACGTGGTGGTGGTCGGGCTGGGCAACGTCGGCACGCGGGTGATGGCCCAGCTCTGCGACTTCGGCGTCGAGGTGGTGGCGATCGACAAGGTGCCCGAGCCGCGCGGTGCGGCGCTGGCCCGGCGGCTCGGCGTGCCGCTGATCGTCGGCGACGCCGCGCTGGAGGAGACCCTCCAGGCGGCCTCGGTGGGCAGCTGCCAGGCGCTGGTGGTGGTCTCCACCGACGACGAGACCAACCTCCAGGCGGCGCTGAACGGCCGGGCCGTCAACCCCGAGCTCCAGGTGGTGCTGCGCCTCTTCGACGGCCACTTCGCCGAGCGCGTCCAGCAGGCGTTCGGCATCGGCGTCTCGCGCAGCGTGTCGTACCTGGCCGCGCCGTCGTTCGCCGCCGCGCTGCTGGACCGCGCGGTGATCGCCACCATCCCCGTCGGCCGGCACGCGCTGCTGGTCACCGAGGTCGTCGTCGCCGCCGGCTCGTCGTTGGACGGGCGGCCGCTCGCCGCCGTCGGGCGGGCCGAGAGCGTACGCCTGCTCGCGCACGCCCGGGCCGGGCAGCGCCTCGACTGGGAGCCCGATCCGCGGCTGGTGATTGTCGCGGGGGACCGGCTGACGGTGGTGGCCCGGCGGGCCGGCCTGAACGCCCTGCTCCGCGAGGCCGCGCCGCCCCCGCCGGAGGACCCGGTCACGCCGGCGCCCCGGCCGCCGGAGGACTGACCGTCGCCCCGGTCTCGGCCGCTGCCGGAAGTTGACGGCCGGCGGCGGTCGCCGCGCCCCCGGCCTGCCGCCCCCGGTGCTGCCCGGCGTCAGGCCCGGTGGGGGCGCAGGGCGTACCAGGCGGCGCCGGCGGCGAGCACGGCGAAGCCCGCGAGGACGCTGGACAGCGGCAGGTTGACCGCGAGCAGCAGGCAGCCGGCCAGCCCCAGCACCGCCAGCGCCCGCACCGGCAGGCGTCGGGCCGGGTCGCGACCCAGGGTCAGCGCGGCGGCGTTGGTGATCGCGTAGTAGACCAGCACCGTGCAGCTGGAGAAGCCGATCGCGTCCCGGACGTCGCCCAGCAGCACGATCAGCACCACCACGGCGGCCACGGCCAGCTCGGCCCGGTGCGGCACCCGGTGGACCGGGTGGACGGCGGCGAGCGCGCCGGGCAGGTCGCGGCGGCGGGCCATCGCCAGCACGGTGCGCCCGACCCCGGCGAGCAGGGAGAGCAGCACCCCGGTCACCGCCACGGTCGCCCCCGCCCGGACCAGCCACGCGAGACCGGGCAGCCCGGCGGCCGTCACCACGTCGGCCAGGGGCGCGGCGGACGCGGCGAGCCGGTCGGCCCCGAGCACGCCGACGGCGACCACCGCGAGCACCAGGTAGATCGCCAGCACCATGCCGAGCGCCAGCGGCACCGCCCGGGGGATGGTCCGCTCCGGATCGCGTACCTCCTCGCCGAGGGTGGCCACCCGGGCGTACCCGGCGAAGGCGAAGAAGAGCAGCCCGGCGGCGGTGAGGACGCCCCGCCCGGAGCCGCCGAGGTCGCCGAGCCGGTCCAGCGAGACGTCACCGCCGACCGCGCCCGCCGCCGCGACCAGGGCCAGCACCGCCAGCACCACGCCGACCAGCACCTTCGTCGCGGTCGCGGTCTTGCCGATGCCGCGCAGGTTCACGGCGGTCACCGCCAGCACCGCGCCGACGGCGACGAGCCGGGCCTGCCCCGGCCAGAGGTACGCCCCGATGGTCAGCGCCATCGCCGCGCAGCTCGCGGTCTTGCCGACCACGAAGCCCCAGCCGGCGAGGTAGCCGGCGAACGGGCCGAGCCGCTCCCGGCCGTACACGTAGGTGCCGCCGGACTCCGGGTAACGGGCCGCGAGCCGCGCCGAGCTGGTCGCGTTGCAGAAGGCGATGAAGCCGGCCAGCACCAGCGCCGCCAGCAGCCCCGCCCCGCCGGCCGCCGCGGCGGCGGGCGCGAAGACCACGAAGACGCCGGCGCCGAGCATCGACCCCAGGCCGATGACCACCGCGTCGGGTACGCCCAGTCGGCGCGCCAGTTGATCCACGCCGGGCACCTTAGGGGGTCGAGATGAACGGGCGGTCCCAGTCGCGCAGCGCTCCGGGCAACGGCAGGTCGTCCCAGGGCACCCGGTGCAGCACGCGATCGAGGACGACGCCGAGCAGCAGGGCGGCCAGCCCGTCGGTGAGCCAGTGGAAGTTGAGGAAGGTGGTGGTGACGAGCAGGATCGCCGGCGGCGCGAACCGGATCAGCCGGTACGCGACCGGGGGCAGCCGCCCGGCGGTCAGCGCGGTCAGCAGCACGGCGATCACCCCGTACCAGACGATCGCGTTGGCGACGTGCCCCGACGGGTAGGACATCGAGTAGGCCCCCGCCGGCAGCCGGTTGAAGATCTCCACCGCCTCGCCCGGCGGCAGGAACGGCTCCTTGACCGTCGCGCTCGGCGCGGCCCGGTCGGTCCACGTCTTGAGCGGGCCGATGGTCAGGTAGGTCAGCACGAACGCGCCCGCCACCAGCAACAGCGGCCGGACGGAGTGCCGGCGCCACCCCACCGCGAGGGCGAGCGCGCCGGAGACCGGCATCAGCAGCCAACCGCCCTGGCCGAGCAGGTTGAACACCCGGGCGGTCCAGTACAGCGGTGCCGGGTCGTGCGCGAACGCCCACTCGCTGACCGCCAGGTCGAGATCGTGGAGCAGCCCCTCGGCGAGCGCCAGGGTCAGCGCCGCGAATCCGGCGAGCAGGAACGCGTCGAACCACCAGCCGGCCGGCCGAACCGGCCTCAGCCGTGCTCCGGACCGTACCGTCGTGGTCTCCCGCACGACGACCACGCTACCGGCCCCGGACGGCGCGGGACCGGGACGGGCCGGGGCGGCTGTGTGCCGAGCCACGAAGGGAGGCGCTCGCCGGGGCGAGCCGTCAGACTTGTGCCCGTGCGGATCACCTCAGCCCTCGTCGACCCGGCGCTGCTCGACCTCCCGTGGTCGACCCCGCTGGAGGAGTGGCCTGCGGAACATCTGGTGGCGCTGCCGCAGGGCATCTCCCGGCACATCGTCCGGTTCGTCCGCCTCGGCGGCTACGTCTACGCGGTCAAGGAGACCGGCGAGCGGGTCGCCGAGCGCGAGTACGACCTGCTCCGCGCCCTGGAGCGGATCGACTTCCCGTCGGTGGAGGCGGTGGCGATCGTCGCCGACCGGCAGACCGACGACGGTGAGCCGCTCGATCCGGTGCTGATCACCCGGCACCTGCAGTTCTCGCTGCCCTACCGTGCGCTCTTCTCGCACACGCTGCGCCCGGAGACGATGGGCCGGCTGCTCGACGCGCTGGCGGCCCTGATCGTGCGGATGCACCTGACCGGCTTCTTCTGGGGCGACTGCTCGCTGTCCAACACGCTGTTCCGGCGGGACGCCGGCGCCTTCGCCGCCTACCTCGTTGACGCGGAGACGGGGGCGCTGCACCAGTCGCTCTCCAACGGGCAGCGCGGCGAGGACCTGGAGATCGCGCGGGTCAACATCTTCGGCGAGGCGCTCGACCTCCAGGCCGCGGGCCTGCTGCACGAGTCGATCGACCCGGAGGTGGTCTGCGAGGAGGTCGTGCAGCGCTACGAGCGGCTGTGGCACGAGATCACCTACGAGCAGCAGGTCGAGCGGGAGGCCCGGCACGACATCGAGGGGCGGATCCGGCGGCTCAACGAGCTGGGCTTCGACGTGGCCGAGGTGGCGATGTCGACCATCGACAACGGGCGCTACCTGATCCGGCCGAAGGTGGTCGACGCCGGCTACCACACCCGGCGGCTGCTCCGCCTGACCGGCCTGGACGCGGAGGAGAACCAGGCCCGCCGGTTGCTCAACGACCTGGACGCCTACCGGGCCGAGAGCGACCTGACCGACGAGCAGCAGGCCGCCCACCGCTGGCTGACCGAGGTGTTCGAGCCGGTGGTCCGGGCGGTCCCCGCGCACCTGCGCCGCAAGCTGGAGCCGCAGGAGCTCTTCGCCCAGATCATCGAGCACAAGTGGCTGCTCTCCGAGCGGGCCGGCCGGGACGTCGGCATGGCACCGGCCGTGCACTCGTTCCTCTCCGACGTGCTCGTGCACCGCCCCGACGAGCAGGCCGTGCTCGGCGTCGAGGTCCCCACCACCGGCTGACCCACCGGGCGGCGCCGCGCTGGTGGGGCGGCGCTGCGGCGGCGCTGCGCTGGTGGGGCGGCGCCGCGGCGGCGCTGCGCTGGTGGGGCGGCGCTGCGGCGGTTCGGCGGTTCGGCGGTTCGGCGGTGGTGGTCATCTTGGGGGACGGGACCCTGGTGCTGGACGTGCTCATCGGTGACCGCACCCTCTTCCCGGACGCCGCTGAGGTCCGCGAGCGCTGAGGTCCGCGAGCGCTGAGGCCCGCGAGCGCTGTCGAGCTGATGTCGTAGACGATTCAGCCTGCGCGGTCCGCGCGATGTCGTAGACGATTCAGCTCGACAGCGCGGACACGAACCCTCCCGTCTTGAGCGCCGGTGACCCTGCACGCACGGCCGACCGCCGGGACGCCCTGCCGCGCCCTGCGCCAGCCGACGCGGCCTGCGCCAGCCGACGGGATCGCCCGGCCGGCCGGACGCCCCCGCCGCGCCTCCGCCCTGCCCCGCCGGGGTCACTCCACCCAGGAACCGCCGCGCATCACCCGGACCACGTTCAGGTCGTCGTCGAGCACCACCAGATCGGCGCGGAGCCCGACCTGGAGCGCGCCCAGCCGGTCGCCGAGGCCGATCGCGCGGGCCGGCGTGGTGGCCGCCATCCGTACGGCGTCCGCGATCGGGATGCCGGCGGCCACCGCGTGCCGCAGCGCCGCGTCCATGGTCAGGGTGCTGCCGGCGATCGCGCCGTCGCGGGTCAACCGGGCCACCCCGCCCGCCACCGTGACGGCCTGGCCGCCCAGCTCGTAGTCGCCGTCGGGCATGCCGGCGGCGGCCATCGCGTCGGTGATCAGGGCGGCCCGCTCCGGGCCCGCCGTCGAGGTGGCGAAGGCCAACATCCCGTCGTGCAGGTGCACGCCGTCGGCGACCAGCTCGCAGACCACGTTCGGGGCGTCGAGCAGGGCCACCACCGGGCCGGGCTCGCGGTGGTGCACGGGCCGCATCCCGTTGAACAGGTGGGTGCCGACGCTCGCGCCGGCCGCCACGGCGGCGCGGGTCTCGTCGTACGTGGCGTCGGTGTGGCCGACCGCGGCGACCACCCGGTGCGCGGTGAGCAGCTTGACCGCCTCCAGCGCGCCGTCCCGCTCGGGGGCGAGGGTGACCATCCGGATCGCGCCGTCGCCCAGCTCGATCAGCTCGGCCAGTTCGTCCGTCGACGGGTCGCGCAGGAACTCGGGGTTCTGCGCGCCGCAGCGGGCGGAGGAGAGGTACGGCCCTTCGAAGTGGATGCCGGCCAGCACCCCCTCGGCGACCAGTGGCGCGAAGGCCGCGGTGGCCGCACGCATCAGCTCGAACGGCGAGCTGACCAGGCTCGCCAGCAGGGTCGTCGTGCCGTGCCGCAGGTGGAAGTCGGCGGCCTGCCGCGCCTGCTCGGCGTCGCCGGTGGTGAAGGTGTGCCCGCCGCCGCCGTGCGTGTGCATGTCGACGAAGCCGGGGACGATCCAGTGCCCGTCGCGCACCGACGGGTACTCGGCCACCGCCGTGATCCGGCCCCCGTCCAGCTCCACGCAGCCCTGCCGGATCACGCCGGTCGGGGTCACCACCTTGCCGTTCACCCGAATGGCCATCACTTCTCCAGACTGTCGAGAGCGAGCAGGGCGGCGCCGAGGCAGCCGGCCTCGTCGCCGAGGGCCGCCGCGACGAGGCGCGGCTCCCGGTGGAACGTCATCCGCTCGTGCAGCGCGGCCCGCAGCGGGTCGAGCAGCAGCGCGCCGGCCTGCGCCAGGCCGCCGCCGAGCACGACGGTCTCCACGTCGAAGAGGGCCTGGCCGATGGCGAGGCCGTCGGCGAGCGCCTCGACGGCCTCCCGCCAGACGTCCGCCGCCAGCGGCTCACCGGCCGCCGCCCGGGCGGCCACGTCGGCGGCGGTCGCCGGGACGCCGGCCAGCGCCGCGTAGCGCCGGCCGATCGCGCCCGCGGAGGCCACCGCCTCCAGGCAGCCGGGACGGCCGCAGCCGCAGGACGGACCGCCGGGGCGTACCAGCACGTGGCCGATCTCCCCGGCGGCACCGTGCGCGCCGACGACCGTCACGCCGTCGACCACGTGCGCCGCGGCGATCCCGGTGCCGATGGCGACGAAGAGGACGTGCCGGTCGTCGCGGCCCGCGCCGAGGCGCGCCTCGGCCAGGCCGCCGGCGCGCACGTCGTGGCCGAGCGCCGTCGGTAGCCCGAGCCGCGCCTGCGCCAGGTCCCGCAGCGGTACGTCCCGGAAGCCCACGTTCGCGGACCAGACCGCGACCCCCCGCGCCTCGTCGATCACCCCGGGCACGGCGACGCCGAGCGCGACCGGGGCGAGCCCGTCGGCGCGGGCCTTGCCGGCCAGCCCCTCGGCGACCGCCAGGATGGTGTCGACCACGGCCTCCGGGCCGCGCCCGGCGTCGGTGGGGTGCCGCTCGGTGTGCAGCACGGCGCCGTCCGGCCGGACCAGGGCGCACTTCATCCCGGTGCCGCCGACGTCCAGCGCGACGACGACGTCGGCCGGGCTCACGCGAGTACCACGGACCGGCTCAGGTGCCGGGGCGCGTCGGGGTCGAGGCCCCGGCTGGTGGCGAGCGCGACGGCGAAGCGCTGCGCCAGGATCAGGTCGGCCATCGGGTCGACGGGGGTACGGCCGGCGGCCCAGCTGCCCAGCACGGTGCGGCAGCCGTGGGTGCGGCTGTGCACGAACGCCGCGCCCGTCGCGGCCACGTCCTCCGGCAGCCCGTCGGGCAGCTCGCCGAACGCCCAGACCAGCCGGCCGGGGGCGGCGACCGAGATCGGCCCGTGCCGGTAGTCCATCGCCGGGTACGCCTCGGCCCAGAAGGTGGCCGCCTCGCGGCACTTCAGCGCCGCCTCCTGGGCCAGCCCGACCGTCCATCCCCGACCGAGGAAGGTGGCCTGCTCGATCCGGGTGGGGTCGATCGGCAGCGGGGCGCGCACCGCCACCTCCGCGTCGGCGGAGAGCGCGGCGATGTTGTCGCCGAGGTGGGCGCGGAGCAGGGCCAGCGCGGTGGTCGCGAAGCGGGTCTGCACCACCGAGCGCTCGTCGGCGAACGGCATGGGCACCGCCGCGTCGGCCAGCGCGACGGCGGGGGAGGCGGGGTCGCCGACCAGGACGGTCGTCGGCACCCGTCCGCGCAGGGCGGCGAGCAGCTCGGTGACCTCGGTGGTGGTGCCCGAGCGGGTGATCGCGACCAGCCGGTCGTAGCGCCGCCCGGCGGGGAACTCGGACGCCTGGAAGGCGTCGGTCTCGCCCTGGCCGGAGTGCTCGCGGCGGGCCGCGTACGCCATCGCCATGAACCACGACGTGCCGCAGCCCACGACGGCGACCCGCTCGCCGGGGCGGGGGAGGCGGTCGGCCGCGGTGGCGGCGACCCGCGCCGCCTCCCGCCAGCAGTCGGGCTGGCTCGCGATCTCCGCGTCGACGTACGGCATGAGAACTCCTACGCAGGGGAGCGGTGCGCAATACGGCTCGTTAGAGCCATCTTTCGCGCGTTATTCTGCGCGAACCCGGTTGGCCGTGGCAACCAGCCCCGACATCGAGCAGGCCGTGGTTTTGCGCCCTCGTAGTTTCGCGCACTACTGTGCACGCAATCAATCACCGACCGCGCAGTAACTGGAGGCCCTGGGGTGGACCGGTACGCCAGATGGAACGCCCTGCTCGAAATGCTGACCGACAGCGGCCGGGTCAGCGTCGAGGAGGCTGCCGAGCGGCTGGACGTCTCCCAGGCCACCATCCGGCGTGACTTCGACCAGCTCGCCCAGCAGCAGATGATCACCCGGACCCGGGGTGGCGCGGTGGCGAACGGTGTCTCGTACGACCTGCCGCTGCGCTACAAGACCGCCAAGCACTCGGCCGAGAAGCAGCGGATCGGCGCCGCCGCCGCCGCGCTGGTCTCGCCCGGCACCGTGGTGGGCCTCAACGGCGGCACCACCAGCACGGAGGTGGCCCGGGCCCTCGCCGTCCGGCCCGACCTGAACACCAGCGCCGAGGGTGCCCAGCTCACCGTGGTCACCAACGCGCTCAACATCGCCAACGAGCTGCTCGTCCGCTCCCGGATGAAGGTCGTGGTGGCCGGCGGCGTGGTCCGCCCCAAGTCGTTCGAGCTGGTCGGCCCGCTGGGCGGGGCGCTGCTGCGCGAGGTCACCCTGGATGTCGCTTTGCTCGGCGTGGACGCGATCGACCCCCAGCTCGGCGCCGCCGCCCACCACGAGGGCGAGGCGGCGATGAACAACCTGATGGTGGCCCGGGCGAAGCGGGTGGTGATCATCGCCGACTCGTCCAAGCTGGGCGGGCACGCGTTCGCCCGGATCTGCCCGGTGGACCGGGTGGAGACGCTGGTCACCGA
Organism: Micromonospora sp. NPDC047670; assembly: GCF_043204915.1. Lineage (NCBI taxonomy): Bacteria > Bacillati > Actinomycetota > Actinomycetes > Micromonosporales > Micromonosporaceae > Micromonospora > Micromonospora sp. NPDC047670. Next base: position 489,181 of record NZ_JBIDDA010000004.1, on the reverse strand, counting down.
CTCCGGCGCCAACCCCGAGGTGGTCGAGGCGTTCCGCGCCGCCGGCGTCAACGTCATCTGCGCCTGAGGTGAGGTGAGGGGCGCCCCCTCCTGACGCCGGCGCACGAGTGGCGGCGGCAATTCTCCTCACCCTATCGGCGCGCCGAATGCATACCGCGTATTGCGCTCGGCTGCATACCGCGTATGGTGTCGCGTGTCATACGCCCATCGGGGGAGGTGCAGCTTGCCAGCTGTCCTGGAGATCGAAGGTCTACGCAAGACGTACAAGAGTCGTCGGCGCGGCACCCGCAACGCGCTGGACGGCTTCGACATGCTGGTCGAGGCGGGGCAGGTGCACGGCTTCCTCGGCCCCAACGGGTCCGGCAAGACCACCACGCTGCGCACGCTGCTCGGCCTGATCCGGCCCAACGGCGGCCGGATGGCCATCCTCGGGCACGAGGTGCCCGAGGCGCTGCCCAGCGTGGCGGGCCAGGTCGGCGCGATCGTGGAGAGCCCGCAGTTCTTCCCGCACTTCTCCGCGCGCGACACGCTGTCCCTGCTCGCCGGCGCGGGTGACGTGCGGCCGCAGCGGATCGACGAGGTGCTGGAGCTGGTCGGGCTGCGCGACCGCGCCGGCGAGCGGGTGAAGACCTACTCGCTGGGCATGAAGCAGCGGCTCGCCGTCGCCTCGGCCCTGCTGAAGAATCCGAAGCTGCTGATCCTCGACGAGCCGGCCAACGGGCTCGACCCGGGCGGCATCCGGGAGATGCGCACGCTGATGCGTACCCTCGCCGAGTCGGGGATGACCGTGGTGCTCTCCAGCCACATCCTCGGCGAGATCCAGCTGATCTGCGACTCGGTCACCATCATCTCGCTGGGCCGGCGGGTGGCCTTCGGCCCCGTCGAGCAGGTGCTCGCCCAGCACTCCTCCGGCGCGGTCCGGGTGCGGCTGGAGGCGGTCGCCGACCTGCCGGCCGCCGCCGAGGCGCTGACCCGCGCCGGGATCCGGGTGGACGGCCAGCCCGACCACCTGATGCTCGCCGGGGTCGACAAGCCGGCCGACGTGACCCGGCTCCTCGCCGAGCGGGGCCTCTACGTCAGCGAGCTCGCCCCGGTCGCCGTCGACCTGGAGAGCGTCTTCCTCGAACTGACCGCCACCGCGCCGGTACCCGGCCAGCACCGGCAGGTCGACCAGTCCACGAAGGTCGGTGGGGCGGGGCAGCCCGGCACCGCCGGAGGAGGGTGGGGCGCGTGAGCCTCTACCGTACGGAGCTGCGCCGGCTCGCCAAGCGGCGCTTCACCCGCTGGATGAGCCTGCTGGGCCTGGTGGTGCTCGCGCTCGTGGTGGTCGGGGTCTTCCTCACCAACGAGAAGATCGACGCCGCCGCGCTGGCGAAGGCCGAGCGCGCCGCCGAGCAGCAGTGGCAGCAGGACGTCCGCCACAACGAGCAGTACCGCGCGGAGTGCGAGAAGGCGAAGGCGGCGGGGGCGGGCGAGCCCGGTCAGTACCCCGACGACTGCGCCATGATCCAGCCGCCGCCCCGGGAGGCGATCGAGGCGGAGTGGTTCCTGCCCTCCACCTTCGACTTCCGCGAGAACTTCGGCTCCACGCTGCTGCCGCTCGCGGCCATGTTGGCGCTGGTCGGGTTCGTCGTCGGCGCCTCGTTCGTCGGGGCGGAGTGGAACACCGGCGGCATGATGAACCTGCTGCTGTGGCGGCCGAAGCGGCTGACCGTACTGCTGACCAAGCTGGCGGCGCTGCTCACCGGGTTGCTCGCCCTGGCGGTGCCCACGACGGCGCTCTGGTTCGGCAGCTTCTGGCTGGTCGCCACCTTCCGCGGGAGCACGGCGAAGATGACCTCCGGGGCCTGGCAGTCCTTCGCCCTCACCGGGCTGCGCGGGCTGGTGCTCGCACTGGTCACCGCGACCATCGGCTTCGCGCTCGCCTCGCTGGGGCGGCACACCGCGATGGCGCTGGGCGGGGTGATCGCCCTGATGGTCGTCGGCCAGTTCGGCCTGGGCCTCCTGCTGCATACGGCCGGGGTGCGCTTCGCCGAGGCGTGGCTGCTGCCCACGTACGCCGTGGCGTGGATGGAGAAGAAGGTGACGCTGGAGGACTGGGACGCCTGTCAGGCCACCTTCTTCGGCGAGTGCAAACCGGACACGATGGACATCACCTGGCAGCACTCCTCGGTGTTGCTGGCGGTCGGGCTCACGGTGATCCTCGGCGCGGCCTTCTGGGCGATGCGCCGGCGGGACATCTCCTGACCCACGGTGCGACCGGCGGGCTCTCCCCGGCCCCCGGTCGCACCGTCGCCCCTTCCGCCGCCCGGGCCGCCGCACCGCAGGGGCCGCCGGGCGGACACGCGGTGAACCGGCGCGGTCACGGTCCGGCACCGTCGTCCGATGCGAACCGGGTGGGCCCTGGTTAGGCTGGGGTCCCCCGGTCGGCGTCGTGGTGTGCCGCCCGCCTGCCCACGAGGAGCGCCATGCAGCCCGCCGACGCCGCACCGGCCGCCACCGAGCCGTCCACGGCGGACGGGGCTGCCGCGACCGGCGAGGCGCGTGGCGCGGGAGGCGTCGTACCCCAGCCCCGGACCGGCCCCGACGCCGGGGTCCCGGCCGTGCCGCAACCCCGGTCGGCGGTCGAGCCGGGCGTCGGCGCCGCCGGGGCGCCACCCCACGAGGTCGACCCGCCCGCGGGCGACCGGCCGGACGGCGGGCTCACCGAGCGGGAGCGCGGCATCCTCGCCTTCGAACAGCAGTGGTGGCGACACGCCGGCGCCAAGGAACAGGCCATCCGGGACACCTTCGGCCTCTCCGCCACCCGCTACTACCAGTTGCTGAACGCGCTGCTCGACAACCCGGCGGCCCTGGCCGCGGAGCCCGTGCTGGTCGGTCGGCTGCGGCGGCTGCGTTCCTCCCGGGCCCGCAACCGCCGCCGCTGACCGCTCCGGCACCTGCCGGCGGTCCCCCGCAACCGTCGCGGCCGGCTGTCGTGCCCCGGCCGTTCGTCCCGCACCAGCGGCCGCTGACCGCTGTCGCGCCGTCCGACCGTTCCGCCCCGGCGGGCCACCCGGCGTCCGGTTCTCGTTCCTGTTCCGGCCTCGGGGCCGGAATGCCGGCGAGCCGCGCGGGTAGGCGGGTGACGTTCCGAGCCGCGTCCCGCGGCCGGTTCACGTTCCGGGCCGTGACCCTGCGGCCCGGGGCCGACGGAGGGAGCGGGCGATGACGGGAATCAACCCGAGCCGGCCACCGGACGGTGCGACCGGCACCGGGCGACAGGCCCGGCAGGAAGCGTCGCGGGTCGGGCACCAGGCGACCCAGGCCGGGGGCCAGATCGCGCACGCCGCCGCCGAACAGGGCGGACACGTGGCCTCGGAGGCCCGGCGGCAGGCGCGCAACCTCACCGGTGAGGCCACCACACAGTTGCGCGACCAGGCTCAGGCGCAGCAGCGGCGGGCCGCCGAGGGGCTGCGCGGCATCGGGCGCGAACTCGACTCGATGGCGGAGCGCAGCGAGGACTCCGGCATGGCCGCCCAGCTGGTCCGTCGCGCGGCCGACGCCGCCCAGCAGGCGGCCGGCTGGCTCGACGAACGCGAGCCCGGGGCGGTCTTCGACGAGGTGCGGTCGTACGCGCGCCGGCATCCGGGCACCTTCCTGACCGGCGCGGCCGTGGCCGGCATGCTGGTCGGGCGGCTCACCCGGAACCTCACCGCCTCCGGCGACGGGGCGCGGGGCGGCGCCGGCCGGCAACCGACGCCGCCGGCGGCCACGCCGACCACGGGTGGGCCCCGGCCGTACGAGCGGGACGTCGAGGCGCCCTACCTGGCCGAGGAGGCGTACCCGCGGACGGAGACGTACCCGCGCGAGGAGGCGTACACGGGGACGGCCCGGGTGCGCAACGCCTCGCCGCCCGGCCGGCAGGGGCCGGACATCCCCGGTGGGGTGGCGCCGTGAGTGCCCCGGAGAAGGAGCGGACCCAGGCGTCGGTCGGCGACCTGCTCGGCGACGTGACGCGGGACGTCTCCACGCTGGTCCGCAAGGAGATCGAACTGGCCAAGGCGGAGCTGCGCGAGGAGGCTACCCAGGCGGGCAAGGCCGGCGGGATGTTCGGCGGCGCCGCACTGGCCGGTTTCCTCACGGTGCTGTTCGTGTCGTACGCGCTGTGGTGGGGCTTGTCCAACGTGATGGACCAGGGTTGGGCCGCGCTGATCGTGGCGGTCATCTGGGCCGCGGTCACCGGGGGCCTGCTCGCCAACGCGCGGACGAAGATGAAGGAACTCCGCGCCGTGTTGCCGCGTACGCAACAGACCGCCCGGGAGATGCCGAGGGCGATGCGAGGCCGGTGAACCAGCCGGGAGGGAGCAGATCATGTCCAACGATCCGGACCGGATCCGGTGGGAGATCGAGAACACCCGGAACGAACTGAGCAGCGACGTCGACGCGCTGGCCGACAAGGTCAACCCGCGACGGATCGCCGGTGACCGCGTCGGGCAGGCCCGTGGCGCGCTCACCCGGGCCAGGGAGAAGGTGATGGGCGTGCAGTCGGACGGGCACGGTGTCGCACAGCGGATGTCGCACGCGGCCGGAGAGCGGGTGTCGCAGGCGGCCGGCACGGCACGGTCGTTCGGGGAACAGTCCCGGGACCAGATGTCGCACGCCGCGGTGTCGGTGCGGGACGAGGCCCGCTCGCTGGGGCAGCAGTCCCGTGAGCAGGCGCAGGGCAACCCCCTCGCCGCCGGTCTGATCGCCTTCGGCGCCGGGCTGCTGGTCTCGTCGCTGCTCCCACCCAGCCGACCCGAACGGCAGTGGGCCGGGCAGGCCAAGGGCAAGGTGGCCGAGCACTCCGGGCAGCTGCGGGAGCAGGCCAGCCAGGTCGGCCACCAGGTGCGCGACAACCTGCGGAACAACATGCGGGAGCCGGCGCAGCACGCGGCGCAGTCGGTGGGCTCGACCGCGATGCACGGCGCGTCCGCCGTACGGGAGCAGGGCCGGTCGGCCGCCCACCAGGTGCAGGGGCAGGCGCATGAGGCCGCCGACGACCTCCGTCGCCGCTGAGGCGATCCGGGTGGTCGGGGCGGCGCGGACGATGCGGGTACGCTCCGCGTCCGCGCCGCCTCCCGGCCGGCCGGTGAACGAGGACCTGGTCTTCCGGTTCGGGCCGCTGGTGGGCGTGCTGGACGGGGCGACCGTGCCGGAGGGCTTCGACACCGGCTGCGTGCACGGCCCGTCCTGGTACGTGCGGCACCTCGCCGCCCGGCTCGGGCTGGCGGAGGCGGCCCGCCCGACGGCGACGCTGACGAGCAACCTGGCGGCGGCGATCCTGGCCGTGCGGTCCGACCACGGCGACGAGTGCGACCTGGACCACCCGGGCACCCCGTCGAGCACGGTCTGCCTGCTGCGCGACGGCGGCGACCACCTCGACTACCTGGTGCTCTGCGACAGCCCGCTGGTGCTGGACGCCGGTGGCCGGGTCGGCGTGGTCACCGACGACCGGCTGGACGCCGCGACGGCGGAGCTGCGGGCCACGGTCGCGGCGGTGCCGGCCGGGTCGGCCGACCGGGCCACCCGGTTCCGGCAGGCGGTCGCCCTGCAACGGGAACGGATGAACCGGACCCACGGCTACTGGGTGGCGGCCGCCGACCCGGACGCGGCGTTCCACGCGGTGACCGGCACGCTGCCGCTGCGCGGGCCCGGTGCGGTACGCCGGGCGGCGCTGCTCAGCGACGGCGCGTCGGCCGTGGTGGAGCAGTTCGGCCTGCTCGACTGGGCGGGGCTGCTGGACGTGGTGACCGCCGAGGGTCCGGGCGCCCTGGTCGACCGGGTACGCGCCGCGGAGCGCGAGCACCCGGACCGGCTGCGCCGGCACAAGCCCGCGGACGACGCCTCCGTGGTCCTCTGCGAGTTCGACACCGACGCGCCGTGACCCCGGGCCGGGGCGCGGCGGCGGCCTGCGGGGCGGTCGACAGCGGAGCGTGAGGTGGAACACGATGCGGTCCGACCGGCCCGTACCTTCGGCCGGACCGCCAGTCGGTGCCCGATGGGGTGGACTTGGGCCGGTGGGGGCGGCAGACTGCGGCACGTGGCGGGAACGGTCCGGTTGGAGCCGGTGGACGAACGGAACCTGGAGCCGTTGCTGTCCGTAGCGGCGGCTGAGGCGGAGCCCGGTGACGTGATGCCGCCGGTGGAGGCGCCGGCCGGCTGGTCGCACGCCCGTCGGGAGGCGTTCCGCGAGTTCCACCGGGCGAGCTTCGCCGGTCTGCACGGTCCCACCGGCACCCAGATGTACGCGATCCTCGCCGGGGGCGAGGTGGTCGGCATGATCCGGATGAGCCGTCGCGACGAACCGGGCACGGTCGAGACCGGGATGTGGCTGGGCCGGTCCGCCCGGGGCCAGGGTATCGGCCCGGCGGCCCTGCGCGAGTTGTTGAACGAGGCGGCGGCGGCCGGGATGCGGATCGTGGTCGCGGAGACCACCGCCGACAATCACGGGGCGTTGTCGGTGCTCGAAAAGTGCGGGGCGAAATTGCGCGAGGATGCGGGTCGGGTGCACGCCGAGATATCCCTCGATTCGACTCCGCCGGCCTTGTGACGACCATTTTGCGATTCCTGTCGCTCTGAGGTTGTCGCTGCTCGTAGCGGCCTAGCTGACCGTTTTGAGTGGTTGGCGAGCCTCGCCTCGGGGGCTCCGAAATGGTTCGGGGATATGGCGCGGATGTTTCGCCGATAAGTCATCGGGTATTGCCCGGCGGGTCCGATTGAACGCGACACCTGATTGCGGTCCGGCACGTGCTGATCCCCGGCAGCCATTTCTTTTGGACCGCTGCTTGTCAGGTGTCTGCCGCCGCTCCGGGGAGCGAAGGAGAACAGATGAACAGCGGAGCACGAATCGGGCTTGCCGTGGGTTTCGGCTATCTGCTCGGCCGCCGGCGCAAGCTGCGTACCGCCCTCACCCTGGCAGCCGCGGTCGCGGCCGGCCGCGCGAGCCGGGAGCCCGGAGGGCTGCTGAAGGCGGGCGGCAACCTCCTCCAGTCGTCCCCCCACCTGACCCACCTGGGCCGCCTCGGCGGCCCGCTCGCCGCGGCCTCGAAGGCGGCCGCGACCGCCGCCGCCGGGAGCGGCATCGACGCGATCAGCGGCAAGCTGCGCGGCTCGGCCGACGCGCTGCGCCGCAAGGGGGGTGCCGGCGCGCCCGCCGACCGACCGGACGGCGACGACTCGCCCGACGACAGGTCGGACGACGGGGACCGGCCGGACCGGGACGTCGACGCCGACACCGACGCCGGCCGGCGGGGGCGGTGACCATGGCGGACACGACGAACTCCGGCGGCCTCGGCGACAAGGTCCGGGGCCAGCTCGCCGGCGAGGCGCGGAACCTGGCGAGCGCCCTCGGCGAACGCGCCGTGCAGGTGGTGACCGAGCGGATCACCGGCGCGACCGGTCGGCTCAGCGACTACGCCAGGCAGGGCGGCGGTCCCGGCCTGATCGCCGCCGCGACGGGCGCGCAGAAGCTCGCCGAGGGCGGCTCTCCGGTCAAGGCGATGGTCCATGCCGGGCTCGCCGGCGGTAAGGAGAAGGTGATGGCGGCTCTCGGCAGGAGCGGCAAGGGCGGCAAGGGCGGCGGCAAGAAGCTCAAGGTCACCAACATCGTGGAGGCGATCGAGGTCGGCGTGCCGGTCCGGGTCGCGTACGACCAGTGGACCCAGTTCGGCGACTTCCCGAGCTTCATGAAGAAGGTCGAGAACGTCGACACCGAGGCGGACGAGAAGCTGACCTGGAAGGCGCAGGTCTTCTGGTCGCACCGCACCTGGGAGTCGACCATCGTCCGGCAGATCCCGGACAAGTTGATCCACTGGCGCTCCAAGGGCGAGAAGGGCTCCGTCGACGGCACCGTCAGCTTCCACGAGCTGTCGCCCGACCTGACCCGGATCCTGGTCGTGCTCGAGTACCACCCGCAGGGGCTCTTCGAGCACACCGGCAACCTCTGGCGGGCCCAGGGCCGCCGCGTCCGGCTGGAACTCAAGCACTTCGTCCGGCACGTGATGACCCAGACGGTCCTCGACCCGGACTCGGTGCAGGGCTGGCGCGGTGAGATCGAGGACTCGCAGGTGGTCAGGGACCACGAGACCGCCCTGCGCGAGGAGCAGGAGGAGCGCGAGGGGCAGGAGGAGCGCGAGCAGCGCGGCCGGCGCGAGCCCGAGCCGGAGGAGGAGGCGGAGGAGCAGCCGCGCGAGGAGCGCCGGCCCGCCGAGCGCGGCCGCCGCCGGCCGCCCCAGCGCCGCCGTCCGGCCGAGGAGGAGTACGAGGACGAGTACGACGAGGGCGAGTACGACGAGTACGACGAGGAGGAGCCGGAGGAGGAGGAGCAGCCGCCGCCGCGTCGCCGCGCCCCGGAGCGGGCCCGTCGCCCGCAGCCCCGGGAGGAGCCCCGGGCCCGCGAGGAACCCCGGGCGCGTCGTGCCCCGGAGGCGCCCCGCCGACCCGTGGTCCGCCGCCGACGGGAGGAGCGCGAGTGACGATCGCGACGAGTGAGGGTCAGGCCGGCGGCGCCCTGGAGCGCGGTGGGGGGGGCTCCAGCCTGGCCGACGTCGTCGAGACGGTGCTGGACAAGGGCGTGGTGATCGACGCCCAGGTGTCGGTCGCCGTGGTCGGCATCCAGTTGCTGGAGATCAACGCCCGGATCGTCATCGCCAGCGTCGAGACGTACCTGCGTTTCGCCGAGGCGGTCGACCGGTTCGACATCACCCCGAAGAACCAGAAGGGACTGCCCGACCTGGTCGAGGGGGCCTCCGGGGCGGTCGGGGCCGGCAAGGCGGCATCCGGGATCGGCCGGACCGTCGGCGCGATCGGCGGCGCGGTGAAGGACGCCGTCGACGGACTCGGCTCCGACCGGGACCGCGACCGGGACCGACCCCGGCGGCGCCGGGACGAGGAGCGCTGAGATGGCCGAGGAGACCGGACTGTTCATCTACGGCATCGTGCCCTCCGACGTGGAGCCGACCCAGGACGCCGCCGGGGTCGGCGACCCGCCCGGGGAGGTGGCCGCGATCCGGCACGGGGAACTGGCCGCGCTGGTCAGCGAGGTGAGCCTGACCGAGCCGATCGGCCGGCCGGCGGACCTGACCGCGTACCAGGAACTGGTGGACGGCACGGCGGCCGTGGCCCCGGTGCTGCCGGTGCGCTTCGGCACGGTGGTCACCGGCCCGGACGCGGTGGCCGACCTGCTGGAGGCGCACCACGACCGGTTCGCCGCCGCCCTCGACGAGTTCGAGGGCCGGATCCAGTACGTCGTGCACGGCCGCTACGACGAGCAGAACCTGATCGCGGCGGTGCTGGCGGAGCACCCGGCCGCGGCCGAACTGGCCGACCAGGTGCGCGGGCAGCCGGAGGCGGCCACCCGGCCGCAGCGGATCCGGCTCGGCGAGATGATCAGCCAGGCGGTCGAGCTGCGCCGCGAGGCGGAGAACCGGCAGCTCGTGGACGCGCTCGGTTCGGTCGTCGTGGCGAGCGCGCCCCGACCGCCGAGCAACGAGCTGGACGCGGCGAACGCCGCCTTCCTGGTCGAGCGGGACCGGGAGGACGACTTCGTGGCGGCCGTCGAGGAGTACGCCGAGCAGCGCCGGGAGCTGATCCGCACGCGCCTGCTCGGCCCGCTGGCCCCGTACGACTTCGTCAGCGCGCACCAGTTGGCGGAGTGACGGGTGGACATCCTCTGGACGCTGCTGACCCTGCCGTACGCGCCGGTGCGCGGGCTGACCGCGGTGGTCAGGGTGATCGCCCGGGAGGCCGAGTCGCGGCAGCGCAACCCGGTCGACGTCCGGCGCGAGCTGGAGGCGCTGGACGCGGCGGAGGCCGCCGGGGAGATCACCGCCGCGGAGCGGGACCGGGGGCAGCAGCAGGTGCTGACGCGGCTGACCGGCGGCGCCGGCCGGCCGGCGCCGCCCCGGGCCCGGGTCCAGGACGGCGAGCAGGGCCGGGGCGGCGATCCGGCCGGGGACGCCGTCGGGGCCCGCCGGGGTGCCGGCGGCCCCCGACGGCGGGCCGGCACGGAACGGGCGCGGCGGGTGCCGCGCGACGGTGGCGAGGGAGGTGAGCGGCATGGCGGACCGGATCCGCGGCGACGGCGGCCGGGCGCGTAGCAGGGAGCCGGACGACGACCGGTACGACGACGAACGGTACGACGAGGAGGAGTACCTGGAACCGATCTCGGCCGCCGAGGCCGCCCGCGAGGGGATGCGGCAGATCGTCGAGCTGACCGGCCGCGACCCGGTGGGGACCACCTCGCTGAAGTCGGTGCGGGACGGCTGGCTGGTCGGGGTGGAGGTGATCGAGGATCGCCGGATCCCCGCCTCCACCGACCTGCTCGGCCTCTACGAGGTGGAGCTGGACCTGGAGGGCGGCCTGCTCGGCTACCGGCGGGTGCGGCGCTACCAGCGCGGGAAGGGCGAGGTGGGTTGAGATGACCGTGCAACCGCCACCGGTGGTGCAGAACTCCGGCCAGGTGCTGCCCGCCGGGCACGAGCCGGCCAACCTCGGCGACATCCTGGAACGGGTGCTCGACCGGGGCATCGTGATCGCCGGCGACATCCGCGTCAGCCTGCTCGACATCGAGCTGCTGACGCTCAAGCTGCGGCTCGTCATCGCCTCCGTCGACACGGCGCGGCAGATCGGCATCGACTGGTGGGAGCACGACCCGTGGCTCAGCTCGCGGGCGAGGCCCCCGGTCGAACCCGGCCCCCGCGACCCGGAGCAGGTGGAGGCGGAGCGCCGCCCCCGGGTCGCCCGGCGGGCCGCCCGGAGGGAGGAGTGGGATGAGCTCGACGGCTGACCTCGCGCCCGCCGGCCGGACGGCGCGCCCGGACGCTGGGGTGTGGCTGCACGGCGTGGTGCGGGAGGCCGACCCGGCCCTGCTCGCCGCGACCCCCGGGATGGACGGCGCGCCGGTACGCGCGGTGCCGGCCGCCGGGCTGGTCGCGGTGGTCAGCACCGCCCCGCTGGCCGAGTACGGCGAGGAGGCGTTGCGCCGCAACCTGGAGGACCTGGCCTGGCTGGAGCGCGCCGCCCGGGCGCACCACGCGGTGGTGGCGGCGCTGTCCCGGGCGGGCGCGGTGGTGCCCGCCCGGCTGGCCACGGTGCACCACGACGACGACCGGGTGGCGGGGCAGCTCGCCACCCGCCGGAGCGAGCTGACCGCCGTCCTGGACCGGCTCGCCGGTCGGGACGAGTGGGGCGTGAAGGGCTACGTCGTGCCGGGGGCCACGCCCCGGAGCGCGGAGCCCGCCGGGCCGGGCGGGGCCGGGGCGGCGTACCTGCGGCGACGCCGGGCCCAGCTCACCGCCCGCGAGGAGGGGCAGCGGATCGCCGCCGACGCGGCCTGCGCCGTGCACACGGCCCTGGCCGGGCACGCGGTGGCCGCCCGGCGGCACCCCCCGCAGGACCGCCGGCTCTCCGGCGCGCCCACCGCCATGGTGCTCAACGGGGCGTACCTGGTCGAGCAGGTCACGCTCGCCGACTTCCGCCGGTTGGTCGACGCGCTGGCCGGCCGGCATCCGGAGATCCGGTTGGAGTTGACCGGCCCGTGGCCGCCGTACTCCTTCGCGGAGCAGCGTCCGCCCGAGCCGGCGCTCACCGTCCGGGAGCCGGCGTGCTGACCGCCCGGGAAGCCGGCGTGCCGACCGCCCGGGAAGCCGGCGCGGCGACCGCCCCGCAACCGGGCGTGCCGATTGCCCCGGAACCCGGCCGGGGGCCCGCGTGGTGACCACCTCGCTCGCGCCGAGCAGCGCCGACGACCCGCTGGCCTACCGCCCGGTGGCGCTGGTGGACCTGCTGGACCGCGTCCTCGCCACCGGCGTGGTGATCAGCGGCGACATCACCATCGCCATCGCCGACGTCGACCTGGTCCGGATCTCGCTGCGCGCCCTGGTCGCCTCCGTCGGCGCGCTCGCCCCGCCGGAGCTGCGGGACGCCGCCCCGGCCGACGCCCTTGCCCCGGGCTGCGGACCGCCCCTCCCGGCGGGTCCACCGCAAGGCGCCACGGGGACGCCGGGAGCGCCCGAATGACCGCGGCGGGCGGCGGGCCGACCGCCGCGCCGGATGGCGCCGACGGTCCCGGACAGGCCCGCGTGGCCGGTCGGGCCGGAGACCCCGACGGTCGGGGCGGGGGTGCCGGCCGGCGCGACGAGGCGGCCGAGCTGGCCGCCGCGCTCGGCGACACCCGGTGGCAGGCGCCCCGGGTCACGCCGCTGGACCGGCGGCTCGCGGTCGACCGGGACTCCGTCGAGCGGGGACTGGCCAGCCTCGTGCTCACCGTGATCGAGCTGTTGCGTCAGCTCATGGAGCGGCAGGCGCTGCGCCGGGTCGACCTCGGCGACCTCACCGAGGAGCAGGTCGAACGGATCGGCACGACGCTGATGGCGCTGGAGGAGCAGATGACCGGGCTGCGCGAGTACTTCGGCCTGGCGCCCGAGGACCTGAACCTCGACCTGGGGCCCCTCGGCCCCCTGCTGCCGACCGACTGACGCCCGCCGGCCCGGCGTCCCTGCGCGCTGGCGATTCGTCTACGACATCAGCTCGACAGCGTCCCGGCGGGCATACCCGGCCCCGCCGTCGCCGAGCCGGCCGTCAGCCGGGGCGCTTCTCGGCGTACGCGGCGAGCCAGGCGACCTGGGCCGGGTCCAGGGACGGACGGACCCGGGCGCGGGCGGCCGTCACGTGCGCGGCGGTGACGGTGGAGGCGGTCAGCGACTCCCGCATCGCGGCCAGCGCCGCCTCCCGCACCAGCGCGGCGCAGTCCGCCGCCGAGAAGCCGTCCAGCTCCGCGCCCAGCGCCGCGAGGTCCACCTCGGGTGCCAGCGGCACGTTACGCGCCGAGGCGCGCAGGATCTCCGCCCGCGCCGGCCCGTCCGGCGGCGGCACGTAGACCAGCCGCTCCAGCCGCCCGGGGCGCAGCAGCGCCGGGTCCACCAGGTCGGGCCGGTTCGTCGCGCCGACCACCACCACGTTGCGCAGCGTCTCCACCCCGTCCAGCTCGGTGAGCAGCGCGGCGACCACCCGGTCGGTGGTGCCGCCGTCGGTGGCCTGGCCGCGTACCGGGGCGAGCGCGTCCACCTCGTCCAGGAAGACCAGCGTCGGCGCGGCCTCCCGGGCCCGGCGGAACAGCTCGCGGACCGCGCGCTCGCTCTCGCCGACCCACTTCGACAGCAGCTCCGCCCCCTTGACCGAGAGCACGTTCGCCCGCCCCGACCCGGCCAGCGCGGTGACCAGGTAGGTCTTGCCGCAGCCGGGCGGGCCGTAGAGCAGCACCCCGCGGGGCGGCCGCACGCCGAGCCGGGCGAACGTGTCCGGGTAGGTCAGCGGCCACAGCACCGACTCCGTCAGCGTCTCCTTGACCTCCGTCAGGCCGCCCACGTCGTCCAGGGTCACCGCGGCCAGCTCCAGGGTGGACGCCGCCATCGTGGTCGGCCGGACCACCTCCAACGCCGCGGCGAAGTCCGCCATCGCCACCGTCGGCGTCTCGGCCGACTTCTGCCGCAGCGCCGCGCGCACCCCGGCCTCGCGGACCAGCGCGGCCAGGTCGGCGGCGACGAAGCCGGGGGTACGCCCGGCGACCTCGTCGAGCCGCACGTCCTCGGCGAGCGGGACCTGCCGGGTCAGCACGGTCAACTGCTCCCGGCGCAGCGCCGCGTCCGGCAGCGGGACGCTGATCCGCAGCGAGAGCAGGTCCGGCCCGCTCAGCGCCGGGTCGACGGCCTCGGGCCGCCCGGTCGTGCAGACCACCGCCGCCCCCGCCCGGACGGTCTCGGCGACCACCTGACGGAACACGGTCGCCACCGGCCCCGGCCCGTCGGCGGGGGCGAGCGCCTCCACGTCGGTGACGAGCAGCACCGCGGGGCCGTCCGCCTGTGCCGCGGCCGCGGCCGCCCGCAGCCGGTCGGCGGCGGCCTGGTTGGTCAGCGCGGCCACCTCGGGCGCCCAGAGCGGGCAGACCCGGGCCCCGACCTGGGCGGCCACCGCGCGCACCAGCGCCGCCTTGCCCGAGCCGGCCGGCCCGGCGACCAGCACGCCCAGCGAGACGGTGGTGCCCAGCCGGCCGAGCACCTCCCGGTGGTGGAAGCCGAGGTCGAGCAGCTCGGTCAGCTGTTCGGCCTGGGCCCGCAGTCCCGGCAGTTCGTCCACCGAGGGGGCGGCCTCCGCCTCCGCCCGCGCGTCGTCGTCGCGCGCGGGACGCGGCCCGCCGGGGGCGCCCGCCCACCCGTGACCCGCCGGGGCGGAGGGCCCCGCGCCGGGTCCGCCCGCCGCGCCGACGGAGCCGTGGGTCGCCGGGCCGTGCTCCCAACCGACCAGGGTGTCCATGGTGACCAGCGAGCCGTCCGGCTCGGCGTCGGCCACGGTGAGCAGGGTGCTGGTCCAGGCGTACCCGACGCTGTCGGAGAGGCTGCGCCGGGCGGCCTCCACCAGGCTGCGCACCGAGGCGTCCGGCAGGACGTCCTGCGGCAGCAGCGACACGTCGTCCCCGGTCGTCACCACCTTGCCGAGCAGGGCCAGCCGGAGCATCTCGGGGGACACCACCGCGGCGATCTGCGCCGGGCCGGCGAGGACCACCCGCCGGGCGGCGGTGACCCGCAGGGGGCTCACCGTGACCTGGCCGCCGTCGCGGACCCCGAGGTTGCCCAGCATGAGGTCGTCGGCGTAGAGCAGGGCGGTGCTGGCGGTCGGCTCGGCCGGCACGACGACGCCGGCGGTCACCCGCCGGCCGGCCAGCCGCACCGGATCGCCCGGGCGCAGCGCCAGGGCGGTGAGCGCCTCCGGGTGCAGCCGGACGATGCCGCGTCGGGCGTCCAGCGCCGCCGGCCGCAGGCTCGCGGTCAGGGTCAGGTCGGGTTGCGCCACCGCCCGACCCTAGCCGCCGCCGTCACCCCACGCGTCTCCCCGGCGGATCAGTTCGGCCAGCCGCGCCGCCGGGTCCGGGCGCACCCCCTCCTGGCCGGGCGTCCAGGCCGGCACCGTCTTGGCCGACATCGGCCACGCCGGCGGCGGTACGGCGGGTGCCTCGGTGTCGACCGTCACGCCCGTGCCGGTCCAGGCGACCCGCAGCGGGTACGCCTGCCCGTCGTGCTCGACCCGGACGGTGACCGCCATGCCGGGGTGACCCGCCACCACGCGCCGGACGGCCTCGGCGACCTCCGCCACCGGGTCGCGGGGCTCGCCGGTCCGCCGGGTGTCGGCCCAGCCGGGCCCGGCGTTGCGGCCGTCGCCCCGGCCGTCGGCGCGGCCCGGAGCGGCCCCGTTCTGCCCGGCCGGCGCTCCCGGCGCCGCGGTAACCTTCCCGTCCGCCGCGCCGCCCTGCTCGGCAGCCCGCCGGCGCAGCGCCTCCTCGCGCCGGGCCAACCGGGCCAGCGTCTCGTCCAGTCCACCTCTCATCACGACCACCCCTTCACGTGAAACGGGTCGAACCGCCGGCCGGTTCAGGTCTTCCTCTCCCGGGTGGCCCGGTCCAGCGCGCGGTCCAGGACGACCAGCAGGGCGTCCCGCACCGAGAGCCGCTCCCGGGCGTCGAACTGCACCAGGGGCACGTGGTCGCCGACGGCCAGCGCCCACCGGATGGCGTCCAGGTCGTGCGCCAGCCGCCCGTCGAAGGCGTTCACCCCGACCACGAAGGGCAGGCCGGCCCGCTCGAAGAAGTCGATCGCCGGATAGCAGTCGTCCAGCCGGGCGCTGTCCACCACGACGAGCGCGCCGAGCGCGCCGCGGGCCAGGTCGTCCCACATGAAACCGAACCGGGCCTGCCCCGGCGTGCCGAACAGGTACAGCTTCAGGCTGCGGTCGATGGTGACGCAGCCGAAGTCCATCGCCACCGTGGTGGTGGTCTTCGCGGAGCGGACGCCGGGGTCGTCGATGCCGATCCCGGCGCTGGTCATCTCCGCCTCGGTGGTCAGCGGGGCGATCTCGGAGATCGCGCCGACGGTGGTGGTCTTGCCCACCCCGAAGCCGCCGGCGATGAGGATCTTGACCGGGATCGGCGGCGCGGGACGGGGCACCGGGGCCGTCCCCGACGCGCCCGCCGGCCGGTACGGCGGCGGGGGGACCGGCGCGGCCCGCCCGCTCGGCGGTGCCTGCGCCGGGGAGCCGTACCGGGCGGTGGCGCTGTTGGCGGCGAGGCCGCCCTGCGGGGCGACCGGCCATTCAGGAGATCGCACGGAGTCCATCAATCACTCGCAGGATGATGTCGGGGTCGAGGGCGTCGGCGCCGTCGTGCACGTCCAGGTGGCCCGCGGCGCGGAGGTCGCCGACCAGCACCCGCGTCACGCCGAAGTGCAGCCGGGTCCGGGCGGAGATCTCAGCGACCGAGATCGGCTCGCCGCAGAGCGAGACGATCGCCTGCAACTCGGGCGCCAGTCGGGTGAGCGGGGTGGCCCGCTCGGCCGCCAGCCGGGCGGTCACCTGGGTCTCCAGCCCAATCGCCGGGTCGGCGCCAGCCACCCGCCCGGCGGTGAGCACGAACGGGCGCGGGCCGGCCGGCCCGCGTGGCTCGGGCTCCGGCGCGGGCGGCACCGCCGGCGGACCGGGGCGGGCGTCGTCCGCGAGCGGCGACCGCAGGTAGGGCCGGATCCGGACCGTCGGCTCCGGGTCCGGTCCCTCGCCGGGGACCTCCGGGGTCATTGCTGGACGGCGTTCTTCAGCTCGGCGATCAGCTTCGGCGTGAGGGCGCCGCCGGCCCGCCCGGCGAAGAGCGTCATCTCGTACGCGACCGTGCCGAGGTTCGCGGACCGGTCGGCGACCACCCCGAGCACGGAGCCGCTGCTGATCGCGCTGATCAGCAGGTAGCCCTCGGCCATGTCCACGATCACGCGGTTCAGCCCGCCCAGGGCGTACCAGCTCGCGGCGCCGCCGGCGAGGCTGGTCATGCCGGAGACCACCGCGGCGAGCCGCTCCGCGTTGGACCGGTCCTTGATCGCCGACATGGCCATCAGCAGCCCGTCGGACGAGACCGCGATCGCCTCCAGCACGCCGGCCGTGCTGGAGGTGAAGGAGTCCAGCAGCCAGTTGAAGGTGCGCGCCTCCGGGCTGAGGTCGCCGGGCGTCGGGTGCGGGTGGTCGACGTTGTCGTGCAGGAAGGGGCTGGTCACCGTGATGATCCCTCTTCGTAGCGGCGGTCTTGGCTGACTTCACGCAGAGCACGGGCGACGCCCGCCTCGAACTCGGTGAGCAGGTCGCGGACCTCGGCCGGGTCGCCCGGGTGCGGGCTGGTCGGCGGGCTGGGCGGGCACGCGGTCAGGTTGGCCCCGGGCACGCGCCGGGTCAGGCCGGGGCGGACCGGACCGGCCGGGAGGCGCCCCGGTCCGACCGGCGCGTCGACCGCGACGGACGGCGCGCTGATCTTTTGCTGGGCCGTGCCGCCGGCCGCTGCGCCCGGGGCGGCGGGGTCCGGCCCGGCGCCGAACGCGTCCCAGGACTCGCCGGACTCCATCGTCCGGGTGGCGCGGCTGAGCAGCGCCGCGTCGAACCCCGGCCCGGGGCCGTCCGGCGCGGCCGCGACCACCGATCCGGCCCGCGCGGCGTCGGGTGCGGCGACCGGGGTGCGCCGGTCGCGGGCGGGCACGGCGGCCCGGGCCACGGTCGCCCCGGCCCGCGCGTCGTGGTGGACCACCAGCGCCGTCTGCGGGATGTCCAGGTGCGCGGTCACCCCGCCTCCGGCCGTCGGGGCGAGCCTCACCGTCCAGCCGTGCCGGCGCGCCAGCCGGCCCACCACGAAGAGCCCCAGCACCTCCGTCGGGGCAAGGTCCAGCCGTTCCCGGCGGGTGAGCCGGGCGTTCTCCTCGGCCAGCCGCTCCCGGGACATGCCGATGCCGCGGTCCACCACGCTCAACCGGGCCCCGGCGCCCGTCGGCTCGCCGCCCACCGTGACGCGGGTGTGCGGCGGGGAGAAGACGGTGGCGTTCTCCATCAGCTCGGCCAGCGCCAGGACGAGGTCGCCGACGACGCCCGGCGCCACCGAGACGCCCGGCGGGACCTGCACGTCGACGCGGGTGTAGTCCTCGATCTCGCCGAGCGCCAGCCGGACCACGTCGCCGAGCGGCACCGGCGCCACGTGGGGGTCCGCGCCGGCCGAACCGGAGAGCACCACCAGGCTGCCGGCGTTGCGGCGCAGCCGGCTGGAGATGTGGTCGAGTCGGTAGAGGTGCTCCAGCCGGCCGGGGTCGGTCTCCTGCCGCTCCAGCCGGTCGATCAGCGCGATCTGCCGGCCGACGAGGTTCTGCGTACGCCGGCCGACGTGACCGAACATCTGCGCCACGTTGCGCCGGCCGGCCACCTGCCGTTCGACCAGCCGGGCCGCGGTGCTCTGCACCCGGTCGAAGGCCCGGGCCAGGTCGCCGATCTCGTCGCGGGCCCGTACGTCGACCGGGTCGAGGCGGATTGGCGGGGCGCTCTCGGCCTCGTCGTCGGCGACCCGGGTCAGCTCCGCCTCGGCGACGTGGGCCACCCGCTCGGCCGAGCGCGTGAGCCGGGTCAGCGGCCGGGCCACCGTCCGGGCGACGGCCGCGCTGAGCAGCAGCACCACGGCCAGGACCAGCGCGGCCACCCCGCCGACCAGGTACGCGGCGGTCAGCGCGCGCCGCTGCTGGCTGGTCACCTCGGCGATGACGTCCGCGACGATCTTCTTCTCGATGAACTGCCCGAGGGTGATCATCGAGCGGACCGACGGGAAGAGCGCGTCCAGCGGCACGTTCCTGATCGCGCCGGCCGGGTCGAGCACGCTCGTGGTGAGGAAGTCCGCGCTGGTGCGGGCGGCCACCGCCGCGTCGTTCAGCGCCGCCAGCTTGAGCTGCTCCGCCGTGATCAGGTTGCGGAACCGCTGGTTGTCCACCCGGAGCGCGGCCATGCAGGCGACGTACGAGGCGGTCGACCGGGGGGTGCCGGTCGCCTTCACCAGCACGATCAGGGTGGCGCAGGCGCCCAGCCCCTCGTCGGCGCGGAGCAGCCCGTCCAGGGCCAGCACCTGCCGCCCGGCCGCCGTGTCGGTGTCCACGCCGAACGGCAGTCGCAGCGACTCGATCAGCGCCCTGTTGACCGGCCCGTAGGCGTCCATGATCTGGTCCGGGGTGGCCGTCCCGGCGAGCACCGCCGCCCGCAGGTCGGTCAGGCCGCGTACGCCGTCGAGGGCGTCGGCGACCCGCTGCGGCAGCAGGTCTGCCCCGGCGGCGCGCAGGTCGGCGACCCGGTCGTCCACGGTGGCCGTCCGCTGCACGAGTTCGGTGCGGGCGACCCGGCCGAGCAGCAGGCCCACGGAGAGGACGCGCTCCTGTTGCAGGTCCTGCACGAGGGTGCCGATCCGGCTGGCCACGCGGACCCGGTCGGCGATGTCGCCGGCCCGCTGCGCGGCGGCCACCCGGTCGAGCACCACCGGCACGGCGAGCCCCACCGTGCTGAGCAGCGGGATGACGACGAGCAGCGCGAGCTTGGCCCGGATCCGGAGCCTACCGAGCAGCATCGAAGGGCCCCCACTGCGCGCGCCCGGGCTCGCCGACCGGCCCGGCCGGCTGGAGCTGGCGCGGGTCGCCGTCACGGGTCGGCGGCTGCCACGGGGTGTCCGCCGCCGGGGCGTCGGGGCCCTCCTGCTCGCGCCGGCCCTCCGCCGCGCGTCGCCGGGCCCGCCGGGCGGCGGCGAGCCAGACCGCGCCGAGCGCCCCGCACAGCAGGACGGCCAGCACCCCGGCTGCGACCGTCAGCCGGCGGTCCCGGTCCAGGCCGTCGGCCCGCTCGGCGAGCAGGGCGTCGAGTTCGCCCAGGATGACGGGCTGGAGCAGCCGGGCCGCGGCCTGCGCGTTGAGCCGGGCGCCGGCGACCTGCGCCGGATCGACCACGCCGCTGCGGCCGGCGGGCGCTGAGTGGGCCGCGAGCGCCTCCACGGCGCGCTGGTAGGTGTCCAGCGGGGTCAGCACGTTCGGGCCCAGGTCGGTGCTCGCCGAGCTGTCCACCGCCGCCCGCAGGTCGGCGACCAGGTCGCCGGCCGGGGCGAGGGCGGCCACCCGGAGGGCCGCCAGTTCGCCCGTGGTGCGGTCCCGGTCGGCGGCGGCCCGGCGGGCGGCGAGCACCGTCAGGTCGGCCAGCCGCCCGGTCGCCACCACCGCCTCGGGCAGGTCCCGGCCGGCGGCGTCCTGGAGGAAGAAGGAGTCCGACCGGGGGTCGCGGACCAGGCCGGAGGTCTCCCGGACCTTGCGGTGCAGCGCCAGCAGCAGGTCGGTCACCTCGCCGTACGCGGCGAAGGCCGCCTCCGGATCGGCCGGTCCCCGGTCGCCCAGCGCCTCGATCTTGGCCCGCAGGCCGGCCCAGCGCTCCTGGCTGCGCAACTCGCCCCCGACCCGCGCGTCGACCGAGGCGGCGGCCTCGACCGCGCGGGTCAGCGCCGCGCCGGAGGCGGGCCGGGCGGCGACGGCGGCCGACTGGGCGTCCACCAGCGCGTCGGTGACCGGGGCGAGGGCCCGCAGGTACTGCACGCCGAGCCGCTCCCGGGCGGCCAGGTCCCGGTCGTCGCCCGTGAGCCGCCAGGACTGGGCGAACAGCAGGGCCAGCGGCGCGAGCAGGACGACGAGGAGCAGCAGCGGCAGTACGCGGCCCGCCGCGGACGGCCGCCGACGGGCCTGCGGCGCGGGGACTGTCATGGTCTGTCTCCTCCGGCGGGAGCGGGGGATCGGCGGGTGTCGGGCATCGACGGTGAAGTCCCGTCCACCGGACCGGAAAAGTAACCGACCGGCGAGTAGATGTTCTTGGCGTAGAACAGTCAGTTTTGCGTCATGAAGCGCGATGTGACCGTCCGTCCGTGCGGCAGCCACCCTGTGTGCCGCGTCAGAGAACGACATGGATGGATCGGAGCGGATTTCCGCGGAACATCGGAATTCACATGATCCGAATTCATCTCTCTGGGGCGGTCCGGATCCGCGGCGGTCGCACCGGCCGGGCCGCCG
Source organism: Micromonospora sp. NPDC047670 (assembly GCF_043204915.1). Lineage (NCBI taxonomy): Bacteria > Bacillati > Actinomycetota > Actinomycetes > Micromonosporales > Micromonosporaceae > Micromonospora > Micromonospora sp. NPDC047670. The sequence continues at coordinate 468,236 of NZ_JBIDDA010000004.1, read as the reverse complement.
ATCGGACCAACCGGACGGACGTACGGAGGATCTCAGCCGACGCTCAGGATCCGGCCCGTACCGTGTGCCGCATGAGATCGCCGTTCTCGGCCGCGTGGATCCGACGTGCCCTGCCCACCCGCCGGCGCGCGGTCGCCTCGGCGGCGGCCGTCGTGCTGCTCGGCGCCGCCGTGACCTGGGCGGTCCTGCCGCAGGGGCCGGACGTCCGCATCGAGGCGGCGATGCTGGCTGTCCGCTCCGGGCCGACCGGCGACCAGCCGGTCGACCTGGACACCACGCTCTACCTGCCGGAGGGCGCCTCGGCGTCACGCCGGGTGCCGGCGGTGCTGCTGGCGCACGGTTTCGGCGGCACCAAGGAGTCCGTCCGCGCCGACGCCGAGGAGTTCGCCGGGCGCGGCTACGCGGTGCTCACCTGGACCGCGCGGGGCTTCGGCCGCAGCGGTGGGCAGATCCACCTGGACCACCCGGACTACGAGGTCCGGGACGCCCAGCGCCTGCTGGACTGGCTCGCCGCCCGCCCCGAGGTCCGCACCGACGCCGCCGGCGACCCGCAGGTCGGCGTCGTCGGCGGCTCGTACGGCGGCGGCCTGGCACTGCTGCTGGCGGCGCAGGACCAGCGCGTCGACGCGATCGTCCCGATGATCACCTGGAACGACCTGTCCCGCTCCTTCCTGCCGGAGAGCACCGGGAAGCAGCCCACCGAGGGCGTGTTCAAGTCCGGCTGGGCCGGTCTCTTCTTCGGCGGCGGCGGAAACGTCGGCTCCGGGCCGGTCGGGCTCTCCGGGGCCGGCGCGGTCCGGCCCGAGGGGGTGTCCGCCTCCCCCGGGCCGCCCAGCCCGGGGCCGGGCGCCGGCCCGGGGACGGCGCCGGGGACCGCGCCGGCCGGGGCCGCCGACCCGTCGTGCGGCCGGTTCGCCGCCGACATCTGCGCCGCGTACCTGCGCATCGCCACCACCGGCCGGGCCGACCAGGCCGCCGTGGACCTGCTGCGCCGCTCCAGCCCGGCCGGCGTGCTCGACCGGATCAAGGCGCCCACCCTGCTGGTGCAGGGCGAGGCGGACACCCTCTTCCCGCTCGCCGAGGCGGATGCCAACGCGCGCGGCATCGCCGCCGCCGGCACGCCCGTGCGGGTGGCCTGGTTCACCGGCGGGCACGACGGCGGCGAGGGCCCGAAGACCGATTCGGACCGGGTGAGGTTCCTGACCGTGCAGTGGCTGGACCACTACGTCAAGGGCGAGGGTGAGGCCCCGGGGGACGGCTTCACCTGGTCCCGCATCGCCGGCTTCGACGCCCTCGACCGGGGCCTGGTGGCGACCGGCTACCGCACCGCCGACTACCCGGGCGTCGCCGGCACGGCCCGCCGGGACGTTCCGGTGGCCGGTCCGGCCCAGCCGGTGGCCAACCCGCCGGCCGGCAACCCGGCCGCCATCTCCTCGGTGCCCTTCGCCGGCGAGCTGTCGTCGCTGCTCGGCGGCGTGGCGGGGGACATCCCCGGCCAGCACGCCCGGTTCGAGTCGGAGCCGCTGGCCGAGGCGGTGGACGTGGTCGGCGCACCCACCGTCGACATCCGGGCGGCGTCGCCGACCGGCGAGGCGGTGCTCTTCGTCAAGCTCTACGACGTCGACCCCAACGGCGCGGCCACCCTCCCCAACGGCCTGGTCGCCCCGGTGCGGCTGACCGGCCTGCCGCGCGCGGTCGAGGCGGCGCGGCCGGTCACCGTCACCCTGCCGGCCATCGTCCGCCGGATCGAGGCGGGGCACCGGCTGCGCGTGGTCGTGGCGACCTCCGACCAGGCGTACGCCACCCCCGTCGAGCCCACCGTCCACACCGTCGCGGCCGGCGGCGCGGTCAGCCTGCCGACCGTCGCCGGCGACCCCATCCCCACCACGGCCACGGTGTGGCGCTGGGTGCTGGCCGCCCTGGTCGCCGCGATCGCGGTCGGGCTCGTCGTGGTCGTCGCCGTGGCCCGCCGCCGGCACCGCCGCCAGGACAGCTCGGTGCACCCGGCGTACGCGGGCGTCCCGCTGGCCGTGCGGCAGCTCCGCAAGGAGTACGCGGACGGCTTCGTCGCCGTCTCCAACGTGGACTTCGAGGTGCACCCCGGGCAGGTGGTCGGCCTGCTCGGCCCGAACGGCGCCGGCAAGACCACCACGCTGCGGGTGCTGATGGGCCTGACCCAGCCCACGGCCGGCGAGATCTACGTCTTCGGGCACCGGCTGGTGCCCGGCTCGCCGGTGCTGTCCCGGATCGGCGCGCTGGTCGAGGGGCCGGGCTTCCTGCCGCACCTGTCCGGCCTGGAGAACCTGAAGGCGTACTGGCGGGCCACCGGGCGGCCGGCCGAGGACGCGCACTTCGACGAGGCCCTGGAGATCGCCGGTCTGGGCGCCTCCGTCCACCGGAAGATCAGGAACTACAGCCACGGCATGCGGCAGCGCCTCGCCATCGCGCAGGCCATGCTGGGTCTGCCCGAGCTGCTGGTGCTCGACGAACCGACCGACGGGCTCGACCCGCCGCAGATCGCCGAGATGCGCCGGGTGCTCCAGCGCTACGCCACCGACGGCCGCGCGGTGCTGGTCTCCAGCCACCTGCTGGCCGAGGTGGAGCAGACCTGCACCCACGCGGTGGTGGTCAACAAGGGCCGGATCGTCGCCTCCGGCCCGGTCGAGGAGATCGTGGGCGAGTCGCCGAGCGTGCTCTTCGAGGTGACCGACCCGGCGGCCGCCCGGGCGGTGCTGGACCGGCTGCACGGGGTGCGGGTGCTCCCCGACGGCGAGGGTCAGCTCGTGGTGGACACCAACGGGACGGCCCGCAGCGAGGTGGTCGCCGAGCTGGTCCGGGCCGGCATCGGGGTGGACCGGGTGGTGCCCCGGCGCCGCCTGGAGGACGCGTTCCTCGCCCTGGTGGGCGAGAACTCTCGGGGAAGCGGGGACCGATGATGGCGGAGACGTCACCCACGGTGGGGGCGGCGGCGGGCTACCGGCCGTCGGCCACCCTGCCGTTCGGCGCGGAGTTCCGGCGGCAGGCCTCCCGGCGGCGTACCCAGCTCGCCCTCGGGTTCATGGTCCTGTTGCCGCTGATCATCCTGATCGCGTTCCAGTTCGACACGGGCGACGACGAGGACAACGGGCGCGGGGAGTTCGGCAGCCTGGTCGAGTTCGCCACCTCGGGCGGGCTGAACTTCACCCTCTTCACCATCTTCGTCTCGGCGTCGTTCCTACTGGTCGTGGTGGTGGCGCTGTTCTGTGGCGACACCGTCGCCAGCGAGGCGAGCTGGGGCAGCCTGCGCTACCTGCTCGCCGTGCCGGTGCCCCGGGCCCGGCTGCTGACGGTGAAGCTGCTGGTCGCGCTCGTCTACTCGGCGCTGGCGCTGCTGCTGCTCGCCGGCACCGCCCTGCTGATCGGCACCCTGCGCTACGGCTGGGAGCCGCTGCGCAGCACGGTAGCGGCCCAGCTCGAGCCGGGGGAGGGGCTGCTGCGGCTGCTGGGCGTGCTCGGCTACCTGGCCGTCGTGCTGCTGGTGGTGGCCGGCCTGGCGTTCCTGCTGTCGGTGGTCACGGACGCCGCGCTCGGCGCGGTCGGCGGCGCGGTGCTGCTCTGGATCCTCTCCAGCATCCTGGACCAGATCACCGCGCTCGGCGCGCTGCGGGCGTTCCTGCCGACGCACTTCAGCACCGCGTGGTTGGGCCTGCTGTCGACGCCGGTGCAGACCGACGACGTGGTACGCGGCGCGATCTCCGCGATCAGCTACGCGACGCTGTTCTGGGGGCTGGCGTTCTGGCGCTTCACCCGCAAGGACGTCGTCTCATAGCAGCGGCGCCGACCGGGAGGGCGTCGGCACGTCCGGGGAGGCTGTCTCCGTCGCCGGATCGGCCTTCTTCCACGCGCTCACTCCGAGTCGCCCGGTGTTGCCGAGGTCGATCGGGCCGTCCAGGTCGAGGACCCGCGCGGGCCGGCCCACGGCCGGTGCGACCTCCAGGCGCTCACCGTGGGTGGCGGTCACGGTCGCGTCGGTGACCAGGTTGCGCCACAGCACGGCGGCACGGGCCCGTTCCCCAGGCCGCAGGGTCAGCGCACGGGGCGGCTGGTCGAAGCCGGAGGTGATGCCGGTCGCCCCGTTGACCACCTGGACGGGGATCGGCGTTCCGTCGGCGTCGAACAGCCGCAGCGCCGGGTAGCCGTGGAGCGGGTATGGCCGGGTGCCGCAGTTGACCAGTTCCAGGCCGAGCGCCCGCAGCCCCATCGCGGCGTCGGTGCCGAGCGACCTGATCCGGACGCCCTCCTCCGGGCAGCCGGTGGTCGCCTCGGGCCGGGAAGGCGTCGTCGGTGCCGTCGGGCCGGGTGTCGGTGCCGTCCGGTCGGTCGCCGGCGAGCAGGCGGCCAGCAGCACGAGGCCGGTGATCGCGAGCCCGACCGCGCGAGCGCGACCCGGACGCGCGCCGTCGAGGTGCGGCGCGGAGCGGTGCGTCGGGCGTGCCATCAGCCGATCATCGCACCGGTCGGCTGTCGCCGGTGGTCACGGACGCCGCGCTCGGCGCGGTGCACGCAGGAACGTCACTAGCTGATCAGCGTGCCCGCCGGCCGTCGGTGGCGCGCCGGACCACCTCGGCGGCGGCCAGCCGCCCGGCCGCCCGGTTGATCGCCGCCGACGAGTCCACGTCGTGGACCAGGAGGCGGCGCAGCACGACCCGGACCGGGGGCGGCTGTCCGCCGCAGAGCCGAGCCAGCTCGGTCCGCATCCCGTCGGCGAAGCCCTCGACGCACTCCTGGCGCAGGTCGGCCGGGCCGGGCGGTCGCCCGTCGAACCGTGTGGTGAAGGCGTACGTCGGATGCGGCTCGACGTCGGCGAGCACGACGGCGATCCCGCCGCAGGCCGTCTGGGTGCCGTGCCGCACGTGCACCGCCCGGATGGCTGTGGTCCAGTCCGGTTGGTCGGTCATCGCTTGATCATCGCACCGGCCGGGTGACCCGGCGGACGGCTCACGTGACAGGTGGATCCCGGACGATGAGGCGGCACATCGTCCGGGATCCGCCTGTCCGCCATGGTCACGCCCCCGGGCGTGCCAACCGCGTCGGCGGCGCGTCAGGAGCGGTACGGGGCGTCGGTGTGGCTCAGCTCGGTCAGCGACGTGCCCGCGAGCTGGTAGACGGCGGTGCGCCGGATGTTCAGCTCGGCCATCGCGCTGTCCGGCGTACGGGTCAGGTAGACCACCGTCGCCTTGCCGTCGCGCACGCTGACGCTCGTCACCGGGGTGCGGTCGCCGAGGTCCGTCTGCGCCTGGTAGGACGGGTCGCCGCCGACGTTCCGCCAGACCGCGAGGGTGAAGAAGCTGCCGCTGCCACCGCCGTTGAGCATGACCACGCCGACCGCGTCGTCCGCGCTGTCGCCGTCGAGGTCCCCGATCGCGCAGGGCTTCTGCAGCTCCACGGTCGCGCCGTCCTCGCCCGACCAGCGGCCGCCGGCGAGGGGGATGGGACCGGCGTACCCGTTGTAGCGGGCCTTGCTGCTGCCGACCTGGGCGTCGCGCAGCTCCGCGCAGGTCAGCCGCTCCGCGTGTCGGGTGGTGCGGCGGGGGGTGGGGGTCGCCTTGGTGACGTCGACGTCCTTCTTGACCGAGGTGCCCGCGGGCCGGTCGGAGGAGCGGTTGCGCTTCTTCCGGCTGCCCGAGGAGCAGGCGGACGTGACGACCAGCAGGCAGGCCATGGAGAGCGCGACCACCGGGACGAGCTTGCGACGCATGGTGCGATCCCTTTCCGTCGATGTGCTCGCACCGTAACGGGTCCGCGCCAGCCCCGTCGCAGCCCGGTCGGGCGGAACCGGCAACTCTTGGGAGCGTTCCCACGAAGAGGGAATGCATCGACATGGCCGAATGACTCCCGGCATCCTGGGTTCCCCATGGTCATTCTGATCGGAGGTGCCCGAATGCTCGCTGACCGGCTCGGCGGCCCGGCCCTGTCCCTGTTCCGCGCCGTCGTCGGACTGCTCTTCCTCTGCCACGGTCTGGCCTCGCTCTTCGGGATCCTGGGTGGGAACCGGGGCACCGGCGAGGCCGTCCCGTTCGGCGAATGGCCGGGTTGGTGGGCCGCCCTGATCCAGGCGGCCTGTGGTGGCCTCGTGCTCGTCGGCCTCCTGACCCGGGCGGCGGCCGTCCTGGCGTCCGGCTCGATGGCCTACGCGTACTTCGTGGTGCACCAGCCCGACGCGCTGCTCCCGCTGCGCAACGGCGGTGAGCTGGCCGTCCTGTTCTGCTGGTCGTTCCTGCTGATCGCGGTGTTCGGCCCCGGCGCCTGGGCGGTCGACACCCTGCTGCGCGCCCGCCGTCCCGCCAACCCGCGCTCGGTGACCGTCTGAGCGCGAACCGGCTCCGCCGACGCCCCCGCCGGGCCCGGCGGTCGCCCGGCGGAGCCGCCGGCCGGGTTCACACCGTGGGAACCTGGCTCGGCGGGCCCGGCGGTTGCCCTTAGACTCGACGGCACAACTGCATACCTCATCCAGAGGGGCTGAGGGATACGGCCCGACGACGCCCCGGCAACCACCCCGCGCGCTCATCGCTGAGCGACCGGCGGGGCAGGTGCCAATTCCGTCCCCGCCGCAGAGCGCGATGCGGGGAAAGATGAGAGGAATCTCGACATGACGTCGACGCTCGCCCCCTCCGGCATCGACACCACCGCCAGCCCCGCCCGCGCCCTCGTCTGCCGCGCCTGTTCGGCCCGCTACCCGCTGGCCGCCCAGCACGCCTGCTACGAGTGCTTCGGCCCGCTGGAGGTCGACTACGACGCCGCCGCGCTGGCGAAGGTCACCCGGGAGCAGATCGAGGCCGGCCCGCAGAACATCTGGCGGTACGCGGCGCTGCTGCCCGCCGGCCAGGACCCGGCCGCCCGGGTCACCCTCGACCCGGGCTTCACCCCGCTGGTCGCCGCCCCGAATCTCGCGGCCGAGCTGGGCATCACCGCCCCGCTCTGGGTCAAGGACGACAGCGCCAACCCGACCCACTCGTTCAAGGACCGGGTGGTCTCGGTCGCGTTGACCGCCGCCCGAGCGCTCGGCTTCAGCCGCTTCGCCTGCGCCTCCACCGGCAACCTGGCCAACTCGGTGGCCGCGCACGCCGCCCGGGCCGGCGCGCCGTCGGTGGTCTTCATCCCCAGCGACCTGGAGCAGGGCAAGGTCGTCACCACCGCCGTCTACGGGGGCGAGCTGGTCGCCATCGACGGCTCGTACGACGACGTGAACCGACTCTGCGGCGAGCTGGTGGAGACGGACGAGTTCGAGGACACCGCCTTCGTGAACGTCAACGTGCGCCCCTACTACGCCGAGGGGTCGAAGACGCTCGGCTACGAGGTGGCCGAGCAGCTCGGCTGGCGGATCCCGGCCCAGGTGGTCATCCCGATGGCCTCGGGGGAGCTGCTCACCAAGATCGACAAGGCGTTCGCCGAGCTGGTCGAGATCGGCCTGGTGGAGGCGCCGGCCGGCGGCTGGAAGGTCTTCGGCGCCCAGTCGGCCGGCTGCAACCCGATCGCCGCCGCCCTGCACGCCGAGACGGACACGATCACCCCGGTCAAGCCGTCCGGCATCGCCAAGTCGCTGAACATCGGCGACCCGGCCGCCGGCCTCTACGCGCTGGAGGCGGTGCGCCGCACCGGGGGGTGGATGGAGTACGCCGACGATGACGAGATCCGCGCCGGCATCCGGCTGCTGGCCCGCACCACCGGCGTGTTCGCCGAGACCGCCGGCGGCGTGACCGTGGCGGTGCTGCGCAAGCTGGTCGAGTCGGGCCGGCTCGACCCGGCCGCCGAGACCGTCGTCTTCAACACCGGCGAGGGCCTCAAGACCCTCGACGCGGTTGCCGGCCAGGTCGGCCCGACCCACCGCATCAAGCCCTCGTTGCGCGCCGCCCGCGACGCCGGCCTCCTCGGCTGACCGGCCGCCCCTGCCCGGCTCCTCCTTGCGGTCTCGAACTTTGCCGACCCGGCCCCTCCGGGCCTTCCCGCTCGTGCTTGCCGCCCCGGCTCTCCGGGCCTTCCCGCTCGTGCTTGCCGCCCCGGCTCTCCGGGCCTTCCCGCTCGTGCTTGCCGCCCCGGCTCTCCGGGCCTTCCCGGCATACCGGGAGCCCAGGGCGCGAGATCCGCGGAAGGAGCGGGCGGAACGGGGGAGGGTCGCCTCGCCCGGACGGGGGATCGGGTCGATCCGCCGGGTAACTGGCTTTTCGCTGTGAGTGCGGAAAACGCGCCGACAAGGACTTGACGACAGGAACCGGACGGCGCAAGATGCTCCGTGCGGGAGGGCGTTTCGCCGGAGACTTTCAGTTCTTGCGACCCAACGCCGGAGGCGTTGTGCGAACGTCCCTCCCGACCAGCTTCCGATCGGGCCAGCGGTTAAATCGCTGGCCCGATCGTCGTTCCGGGCGCACCCTCGGCGCATGACCATCACGATCACGCCGATCGACACCGCCGACCCGGCGGCGATCGACGAGGCGTACCGGATCGGTTCCGCGGCCAACGACGCCGACCTGCCGGACTTCCCGCCCTTCTGCCGGCGGCGCTTCGAAGCCGCGATCCGGCACCCGATGCCCGGCAACGCCCCGCTCTGGGCGCTGGCCCGGCTCGACGGCGTGCCGGCCGGCTACGTCGGGCTGGACCTGCCGCAGCTCGACAACACCGAGAACGCCGCGGCGGACCTGGTCGTGCATCCGGCGTACCGGCGTCGCGGGGTGGGTCGGGCGCTGCACGAGCACGTCGTACGCCTGCTGCGCGAGCGGGGGCGCAAGCGGGTGCTGGGGATGGCGGTCTCCGCGCTGCCGGGCGGGCCGGAGCGTTCCGTCGCCGGCGCCGCCTTCGCCGCGTCGACCGGCGCCCAGCCGGCGCTGGTCGAGGTCCGCCGCCGGCTCGACGCCACCCGGCTGGACCACGACGGCCTGGACGCCGCGCTGGCCGGGGCCCGGACCCGGGCCGCCGGCTACCGCGCCCTCCACTGGCAGGGACGGACCCCGGACGAGTACGTCGCCGACATCGCCTACCTCGACGGCCGGTTGATGGCCGACGCGCCCCTCGGCGACGTGGAGTGGGAGCCGGAGCGGATCGACGTCGATCGGGTCCGTGGCATCGAGCGGGCGCTGGAGGCGCGGGGGCGGCGGCGCTACCACACGGCGGTGCGCCACGAAGACTCCGGCCGCGTGGTCGCCTGGACCCTGCTCGACGTGGGCGACTCGGCGGACTGGCACGCGTTCCAGCAGATCACCATCGTCGACCCCGCCCACCGGGGACGCCGGCTCGGCCTGCTCGTCAAGATCGAGAATCTGCGTCACCTGCTCGCGCACGAGCCGGCGGTCCGCGCGATCGACACCTTCAACGCGGCGGTCAACAGCCACATGATCGCCATCAACGAGCAGCTCGGTTTCCGCCCGGTCGACGGCTGGACCGACTGGCAGCTGACGATCTGAGTTGTGACACGCCCCTACTGATCCTGATGCTTCCTGTTGCATGATGGCGGGCATGACGGAGACCCCGCACCCCCTGTACGACAGGCACGCCGACACCCTCACCCGTGCGCTGACCGCCATCACGGAGCGCGGGTACTGGTCCGCCTACCCCGAGTCACCCAGCCCCCGGGTCTACGGCGAGAGCGCCGCCGCCGACGGCAAGGTCGCCTTCGAGGCGTACCTCGGCGGTGACTTCCCCCTCGACCAGCCGGGCGCCGGCGACCGGGTCGCCACCGAGTCCAGCCCGTTCGGCGTCGAACTGGGCGTCCGCTACCCGCACGCCGGCGCGGACGAGCTGGTCGCCGCCGCCTCCGCCGCCCTGCCCGGCTGGCGCGACGCCGGCCCGCAGGCCCGGGCGGGCGTCTGCCTGGAGATCCTCAACCGGCTGCACAAGCACGTCTTCGAGCTGGCCAACGCGGTGCAGTTCACCAGCGGCCAGGCGTTCGTGATGGCCTTCCAGGCCGGCGGCGCGCACGCGCTGGACCGCGCGCTGGAGGCGATCGCGTACGCGTACGCGGAGATGACCCGGCACCCGGGGACGGCGGGCTGGGAGAAGGCGGCCGGCAAGGGCGACCCGCTGCGCATGAGGAAGACCTTCCACGTGGTGCCCCGCGGCGTGGCGTTGGTGATCGGCTGCAACACGTTCCCGACCTGGAACTCGTACCCGGGGCTGTTCGCCTCGCTGGTCACCGGCAACCCGGTGGTCGTCAAGCCGCACCCGCGCGCCGTGCTGCCGCTGGCGATCACGGTGAAGTACGCCCGGGAGGTGCTGGCGGAGGCCGGCTTCGACCCGAACCTGGTGCTGCTCGCCGCCGAGGCCCCCGGCGAGAAGCTCGCCTCCACGCTGGCCCTGCACCCGGCCGTGAAGATCGTCGACTTCACCGGCTCCACCGAGTACGGCGACTGGCTGGAGGCCAACGCCCGGCAGGCGGCGGTCTACACCGAGAAGGCCGGCCTCAACACGGTGGTGATCGACTCCACCGACGACTTCGCCGGGATGTGCCGCAACCTCGGCTTCACGCTGAGCCTCTACAGCGGCCAGATGTGCACCACCTCGCAGAACATCCTCATCCCGCGGGCAGGCATCTCCACCGACCAGGGGCACAAGAGCTTCGACGAGGTGGCCGGCGGCATCGCCGCCGCGATCGGCAAGCTGACCGCCGATCCGGCGCGCGGGGTGGAGTTCACCGGCGCGATCGTCAACGACGGGGTGCTGGAGCGCCTCGCCGAGGTCACCAAGGTCGGCGAGACGGTGCTGGAGTCGCGTACGGTCGAGCACCCGGCCTTCCCGGACGCGGTGGTCCGCACCCCGACGCTGGTCAAGCTGGCGGCCGACGACACCGCGACCTACTCGAAGGAGTGGTTCGGGCCGATCTCGTTCGCCATCGCGACCGACTCCACCGCGCACAGCCTGGAGATCCTGCGGTCGACGGTCGGCGAGAAGGGCGCGCTCACGGCGGCGGTCTACTCCACCGACGAGGCGGTCCTCGACGCGGCCGAGGCGGCGGCGATCGAGGTCGGGGTGCACCTGTCCTGCAACCTGACCGGCGGGGTCTTCGTGAACCAGTCGGCGGCCTTCTCCGACTTCCACGGCAGCGGCGCCAACGCCGCCGCCAACTCCGCGCTCACCGACGGCGCCTACGTGGCCAACCGGTTCCGCATCGTGCAGTCGCGTCGGCACGTCTGAGTCGTCCTGGTCGGGTCTCCGGGGCAGCCCGCCCTCACTCCGGGCGGTCAGGTCCGATCCCTGCGCGGGGCGGGCCGCCCCGGAAGCCCTTCCGTGTCACCGCACGTCACGACTGCCGGCCCAGCGGGGTTTGGCCTGGGGTGTCGCGTCGGGGGCGGCTTCCCGGCCGGTGGGTCAGGCGGGGCGGCGCATCTGGAGTTCGGTGAGCGCCGGGACGGTGGGATGTGGGACGCGCACCCCGGTGTCGACGAAGCCCAGCCGCCGGTAGGCGCGGTAGGCGCGGTCGTTGCCGACCACCACCTCCAGCATCAGCTCGGGCCGGCCGCAGGCCCGGGACCAGGCGGCCACCGCCTCGACCAGGTCGCCGAGCAGGCCGGTGCCCCGCCAGGACGGGGTGACGTACACGGCGTAGACGACGGTCAGCCCGGGCTCGTCCGGGGTCACCGTGCCCCCGGCGTGCCCGACCAGCCGGCCGCCCGGGTCCGCCACGAACTGCGCGGTGTCCGCGCCGGCCGACACGTACGCGACCCGGGCCGCGTAGTCGGCGTGCGGGCGGGCCGCGGCGTCGGCGAGGGTCTCCAGGAATGCCAGCGGCGCGTCGGCGAGCATCTCCAGCCGTAGCGCCCGCATCCGGGCCGCGTCCCGTGGCCGGACCCGCCGGACCTCCGCCCGGCGGACCTCCGTCGGAATCCGCCCCGGGCCGCCCGGCGTGCTCGTCATGCCGCATGCCTACCACAACGACGGATACCGATGTCGCTCGATCGAAATATGCCCGATTTGTGGTCGTGCGCCGCCGTCACGCCTCGTGTAGCGTGCGATTTCGGTCACCGATTCAGCGGCCCTCCGACCGCCGAACCCGGTGGTCCTCCGGTGCCGGTCCGCCGGCCTCCGGGGTCGTGGAACGCCGCGCAGAGTGAGGAAGTGCACCGTGGCACAGGGCACCGTGAAGTGGTTCAACGCCGAAAAGGGCTACGGCTTCATCGCCGTCGACGGCGGGCAGGACGTCTTCGTCCACTTCTCCGCGATCGAGATGGACGGCTACAAGGCGCTGGACGACGGTCAGCGGGTGGAGTTCGAGATCGCCCAGGGCCAGAAGGGGCCCCAGGCCGAGCGCGTGCGCGTCATCGCCTGACCGACCGGCCGTTCCGGGGGCGGGCGGATCGGGGCGCGCCGGGGCGGGCTGCGCTCCGGACGCCCGGGCGGGAAGGATCGTGAACCGTTCCAGCCATCGCTGAGGAGGGTTCATGTCCGACCAGCCGCCCCACGCCATGCCGCCCCCGGGAGACCCCGACCCCGCGCCGGGGCAGCCCGGCGATCCGACCGCGCCGCCACCGGGTTCGACCACGCCCCCGCCCGCCGGGGAGCCACCCGTCGCGCCCCCGCCGGCCGGGCAGCCGGCGGCCGCGCCCTCCTGGGACCCCACGGGCGCGCAGTCGCCGCAGGGCTGGGTGTTGCCGCCCACGGGCGGGTTTCCGGCCGGCTCCGGCGCGTACGGCGGGCAGCCGTGGTATCCGGGCGCACCGGTCGCGTACCCCGGCCAGCCGGGCCACGGGTGGTACCCGCCGGGCATCGACCCGGCCGACCCGCTGGTCACCCCGCCCGGCGGCGGCGTGAGCGGCTGGTTCGACCGGTGTGTCGGCGCGGCACGCCGGGGCTGGCGGCAACTGCTGCCCATCCTGCTGCTCACCCAGGTGCTGCCCGCCGTGGTGGTGTCGCTGCTCGCCCTGGCGGTCGACCCGACGGCCAAGTGGGACGAGTCGACGGCCGACGACCCCGCCGCGCTGCCCGACACCTTCCTCGCCGACCTGGGCACCATGCTGGCCGTGCTGATCGGGGGCAGCCTGGTCTTCGGCCTGGTGCAGAGCCTCGGCTGGGCCGCCGGCACCTGGGTGGTCGCCCGGCAGGCGGCTGGCGAACCGGCGGGCGTCGGCGCCGCCCTGGGCTACGGCCTGCGCCGGGCGCTGGGCCTCTGGGGCTGGACCCTGGTGATGAGCCTGATCGTCGGGCTCGGAATCTGCTTCTGCGTCATCCCCGGCATCTACTTCGCCTTCGCGCTGAGCATGGCCGGGCCGGTCTACCTCTTCGAGCGGCAGCACCCGATCGGCCGCTCGTACCGGATGTTCCACGACCGGCTGGGCCTGCTGCTCGGCCGGGTGGCGCTGGTCGCCGCGGCGGTGATCGTCGGCGGCGGGGCGGCCGGCGTGGTGGAGGGTGTCGGATCGCTGCCGCTCGGCACCGCCCCGCTGGAGTCGCCGGGCACGGCGGTGGGCGTGATCGTGGTGACGCTGCTCGGCGGCGTGCTGGCGCTGCCGGCCCACCTCGCCCAACTGGTCGGACTGGTCGTCACGTACGCCGAGCAGCGCGTCCACGAGGGGCCGGTGGACAGCGCGCGGCTGGCCGGTGAACTCGGCTGACGGGAGCGGGCGTGCTTGCACTCGGCAGGGGAGAGTGCTAAACAAGTCATTGGCACTCGCATACCGTGAGTGCCAATGGTCGGGGCGGTAGGGCCACGGTCGCACGGGCGTCCACACGCCGGTGCGGCACATGGCCGGTCGTCGCGGGCTATCCGGCCCGGCCGAGGAGACGTCGTCGTCGCCAGGTGGCGACGTCCCAAGGTGCGTACACCAGGCGGCCCATCCGGGACACACACTCCGGGTGGCCCGTGAGTGTCCAGGAGGACAACGCCGTATGGCCAAGATGATCGCGTTCGACGAAGAGGCGCGCCGCGGCCTCGAGCGGGGCATGAACCAGCTCGCCGACGCCGTGAAGGTGACCCTCGGCCCCAAGGGCCGCAACGTCGTGCTCGAGAAGAAGTGGGGTGCCCCCACCATCACCAACGATGGTGTGAGCATCGCCAAGGAGATCGAGCTCGAGGACCCCTACGAGAAGATCGGCGCCGAGCTGGTCAAGGAGGTCGCCAAGAAGACCGACGACGTCGCCGGTGACGGCACGACGACGGCGACCGTCCTGGCCCAGGCCCTCGTCCGCGAGGGTCTGCGCAACGTGGCCGCCGGTGCCAACCCGATGGCCCTGAAGCGGGGCATCGAGGCCGCCGTGGCCAGCGTCTCGGAGGAGCTGTCCAAGCTCGCCAAGGACGTCGAGACCAAGGAGCAGATCGCCTCCACCGCCTCCATCTCCGCCGGTGACAGCACCGTCGGCGAGATCATCGCCGAGGCGATGGACAAGGTCGGCAAGGAAGGCGTCATCACCGTCGAGGAGAGCAACACCTTCGGGCTGGAGCTGGAGCTCACCGAGGGTATGCGCTTCGACAAGGGCTACATCTCGGCCTACTTCATGACCGACCCGGAGCGCATGGAGGCCGTCTTCGACGACCCCTACCTCCTGATCGTCAACAGCAAGATCTCGTCGGTCAAGGACCTGCTCCCGATCCTGGAGAAGGTCATGCAGTCGGGCAAGCCGCTGCTGATCATCGCCGAGGACATCGAGGGCGAGGCCCTGGCCACCCTGGTCGTCAACAAGGTCCGGGGCACCTTCAAGTCGGTCGCCGTCAAGGCGCCGGGCTTCGGTGACCGCCGCAAGGCCATGCTGGCCGACATCGCCATCCTCACCGGTGGCCAGGTCATCAGCGAGGAGGTCGGCCTCAAGCTGGACGCCGTCGGCCTCGACATGCTGGGCCGCGCCCGCAAGGTCGTGGTGACCAAGGACGAGACCACCATCGTCGACGGCGCCGGCGACGCCGAGCAGATCCAGGGCCGGGTCAACCAGATCCGGGCCGAGATCGACAAGAGCGACTCCGACTACGACCGGGAGAAGCTGCAGGAGCGGCTGGCCAAGCTGGCCGGTGGCGTTGCGGTGATCAAGGTCGGCGCGGCCACCGAGGTCGAGCTGAAGGAGCGCAAGCACCGCATCGAGGACGCCGTCCGCAACGCGAAGGCCGCCGTCGAGGAGGGCATCGTCCCGGGTGGTGGCGTCGCGCTGGTGCAGGCCGGCAAGACCGCCTTCGACAAGCTGGACCTGACCGGTGACGAGGCGACCGGCGCGCAGATCGTCAAGATCGCGCTGGACGCCCCGCTGCGGCAGATCGCCGTCAACGCGGGCCTCGAGGGTGGCGTGGTCGTCGAGCACGTCCGCAACCTCGAGCCGGGTCACGGCCTCAACGCCGCCAACGGCGAGTACGTCGACCTGCTGGCCGCGGGCATCATCGACCCGGCCAAGGTGACCCGCTCGGCGCTGCAGAACGCCTCGTCGATCGCGGCGCTCTTCCTCACCACCGAGGCCGTCGTGGCGGACAAGCCGGAGAAGACCCCGGCCGCCCCGGCTGGTCCGGGTGGCGGGGACATGGACTTCTGAGTCCAGTTCCACTACGCCGAAAGGGGCGGGCCGCGTCAGCGGTCCGCCCCTTTCCGCGTCAGGTCGGCAGTGGCCGTTGGTTGCGTCTCTTCTGCGTCCGGCCGTACGGCTGCGGGATCTGGACCGGCTCGTCGACCAGCGCCACCGGCTCGTCGCTCGGCTCGTCGGCGCCGGTCATCTCCGCCTGCTGCTCGGCGTCGCCGTAGTCGAGCCGGTCGAACGGCAACGGGCCGGGGCGTTCGTCGTCCGTGGTCATGGCTGCCTCCTCTACCGAAACGGTAGGGGGCGTCGATCACTGTTGCGGGCAAATGGCGCTATCGGCGTCTATATCCCGTTCGCCCCTTCTGCCGGGCCTCGCGCGTC
This sequence comes from Micromonospora sp. NPDC047670, assembly GCF_043204915.1. Taxonomy (NCBI): domain Bacteria; kingdom Bacillati; phylum Actinomycetota; class Actinomycetes; order Micromonosporales; family Micromonosporaceae; genus Micromonospora; species Micromonospora sp. NPDC047670. The sequence goes on along the minus strand of NZ_JBIDDA010000004.1, from coordinate 452,402 downwards.
CGGCGGCACCCAGGCTCCGCTCGTCCGGCGGCACCCAGGCTCCGCGCGTCCGGCGGCACTCAGGCTTCGAGCGTCCGGCGGTACAGGAAGAAGACCCGCTCGATCCGGGCGCCCGCGCTGCCCGAGTAGAACGGCACCGGCCCGACCCAGCCGATCTGCGCCGCCGTCACCCCCGCCGCCCGCTGGTCGCGCAGGCAGCGGCGCAGCAGCACCCCGCCGATCCCCGAACCCTCCGCCGCCGGGGCGGTGCCCATCGGGCCGAACCAGCTCGGCCGGGACGACCCGTACGCGGCGAAGCCGAGCACCTCGCCGTCGCGTTCGGCCAGGTGGCAGCCGGCCCCCTCCCGGCCCACCGAGCCGGCCAGTTCCGCGTCCCAGGCGCCGCCGAAGGTGGCGCGGGCGAACTCCGTCAGCGCCGGCAGGTCGGCCGGTTCCGCCCGCCGTACGGTCACGCCCCGCGCCGCCAGCCGCTCCTCCGCCGGCGCCGTCGTGCGCAGGGCAGGACTCCCGTCGTACGACAGGTCGGCGGTCATGTTCCAGGCCGTGCGGTCCCGCGTGTATCCGAGCGCCGTCGCCGCGCAGACGGCCGGGGTGTAGCGCACGTCGATGCCGGGCCAGGCGTAGTACGGCGGGTTGCCGGCGAGCAGCACCTCCACCGCGCCGAGCCCGGCGAACCACGCCTCGGCGACCGCCAGCAGCGCCCGCCCGACACCCTGCCGCCGCTGCTCCGGCGCCACCGCGACCAGGTCGACGTGACCACGGGCGTCGCCGCCGTCGGCGAGGGAACCGACGAGCGCGCCCACGAGGCGCCCCTCCCGGTACGCGCCCCACGCGAGGACCGGACGGTGGGTGGCGGCCCGCGCCCAGAGCGCGTCCACGATGGCCGGCGCCTCGGCCGCGTCCTCCGGCAGGTCCAGCGCCCGCCCGCAGAGCTCCACCACGGCGGGCCGCTGGTCGGGCCCCAGCTCGACGATCTCCAGGTCCATGGACGCCGACCCTAGATCACCGGAGCCCTTCTGTTAAGAAGGGGCCCTGTTGGCGTAGCCCCGGCCGGCGGACCGCCGTGGCGTGCGACGGCCGGCCCGGTCGCGTCAGCCGGCCGGCTCGGGCTCCGGTTCCGGATCGGGCTCGGGGAGGGTCGGCGCGTCGGTGGGGTAGAGGCCGGCGACGAACCCGTACACCTGATCGCCGGAGCGGGGGATCTGGGCGAAGCGGCGGGCCAGTGCCTGCACCTCGGCCCAGAACGCGCGTACCTCCTCGACCGGGATGCGGGCGTGGACGAGGGTGCAGCGCAGGTCGTCGGCGGCGTGGGCCGCGGCGGACTCGGCCACCGCCTCCGCGAGCCCGTTGACGGCGGTCGCGACCCGTTTGTCCTCGGGGCGGGTGAGCGCGCCGATGTAGAGCGTGCGCGCGACCCGGCCGTAGTACCGCTCGTCGATCGCCCGCACCCGCCGGGTCCGCACCACCCGGAGCAGGCCGGCGTCGACGAGCGCGTTCACGTGGTAGGCGACGCTGCTCTTGGGCCGATCGACCGCCCGGGCCAGCTCGGTCACCGTGGCGGCCCGCTCCAGGAGCAGCTCCAGGAGGGTGGCGCGCAGGGGATCGGCCAGCGCGCGGAGCTGCGCGGGCGCGGTGACCACGAGCATCTCGTCGAGGTCGTAGTCCGGGATCCGCTCATTGCTCGACATTTCTCGACCGTTCTAGAATCATGGATCATTCGATCGTTGTCGTCTGTCGACAGGAGTGTAGAGATGGCCGACGTCGTCCTGTTCCACCACCTGCGGGGGGTCACCGACGGGCTGGGCGGGTTCGCCGAACAGCTGCGGGCCGGTGGGCACAGCGTGCACACGCCGGACCTGTTCGACGGCGAGCGACCGGCGACCCTCGACGAGGGCTTCGCGCTGACGAAGCGCATCGGCGGCGAGGTGCTCCGCGAGCGCGCCGACCGGGCCGTGGCCGACCTGCCCGCCGGCCTGGTCTACGGCGGCTTCTCCTGGGGCGCCGCCACCGCCCAGCGGCTCGCCCAGACCCGGCCCGGCGCCCGGGGCGCGCTGCTCTACGAATCCTGCCTGCCCGTCACCGGCGAATGGGCCGTCGGTCCCTGGCCCGCGGGGGTTCCGGTGCAGATCCACGGCATGGACGCCGACCCGTTCTTCGCCCTGGAGGGCGACATCGACGCCGCCCGCGAGCTGGTCGGCCTCGTCGGCTCCGACCTCGCCGAGCTGTTCGTCTACCCGGGCGAGGAGCACCTGTTCACCGACAGCACGCTGCCGTCGTACGACCCGGACGCGACGGCCCTGGTGGTGCGGCGGTCGCGGGAGTTCCTCGACCGGCTGCGCTGACCCGGCGCTCCGCCCCGGCTCTCACCCCCGCGCCGCCCGGACGGCGGCGTACGCGTCGACCAGGCCGGCGCCGGTGATGTTCGCGTCGCCGCCGCAGGTGTCCGTCCGGGAGGCGTACGTCGGCTCGGCCCGGGTCGCGGTGTCGCGCAGGATCTGCCGGGTCCGGGGCAGGTCACCCACCAGCGCCGGGTTGGCCGACCACATCAGCGCCACCACGCCGGCCACCTGCGGGGTCGCCATCGAGGTGCCGCTGAGCGAGTCGTACCCGCCGCCGGGCATGGCCGACAGCACCTCGTCGCCCGGCGCGACCAGGTCCGGCTTGGCGGCCCCCGGCACCGGTCCCCGCGACGAGAAGCTGGTCACCCGGCGCTGCCGGTCCACCGCGCCCACGGTCAGCACGTCCTCGTACGGCGCCGGCGGGTCGTCGATCGAGCCGCAGTACGGGCCGGTGTTGCCGGCGGCGGCGACCACCATGATGCCCGCGGCGTCCAGGGCGGCGGTGGCCGGCCGGAGCACCCGCGGGTCGCAGCCCTCGATCGCCGGGCAGCCCCACGAGTTGGTGAGGATCTCCGGGGCGCGCGCCGGCCGCCCGTCCGTGAACGGGTTCCCGCCGGGCGGGAAGGGCGCCAGCATGAACTGGAGGCAGTCCAGGTAGTACCCCGGGTTGCCGAGGTTGCGGTCCAGGTTGACGCAGCCCACCCACTGCGCGCCCGGGGCCACCCCGATCCCCCCTCGACCGACCGCGCTGCCCACCGTGTGGGTGCCGTGCCCACCCTGGTCGGTCGGCGACCGGGTGCCGTCCCACGGGTCGTACCAGGAGTCGTCGCCGCCCCGGAAGCCGGCGGCAAGCGCGGGGTGCCCCCCGTCCACGCCGGAGTCCGAGCTGCCCACGACGATGCCGGAACCGTCCACGCCGAGCTGCGACCAGACCCGGTCCGCGCCGAGCATCCGGACGTTCCACTCCGGACCGGCCGGCGCGGGCGCGGCGCCGCGACTGCGGCCGGCCGGCGCGGGCAGCGGCCGCACCCGCTGGCTGACCAGCACGCGGGCCACCTCCGGCCGGCGCGACAGCCAGGCCCGCACCGCCGGCCCGCCGTCCACCTCGACCGCGTTCACCAGGTAGTAGGGGGTGTGGTCCAGCCGCAACCGGCGCAGGTCCCGGCGCAGGTCGGCCTGGGTCCGCTCGGCGGTGTCGACCAGCCGCCGGTAGACCTCGCCGGCCCGGGCGTCCCGGCCGGCCCGACCGGCCGCCGTGGGCACGCCGCCCAGGTCGGCCTGCTCGCGCAGCACCACGAACAACCGCTCGCCGTGCAGACCGGGCTGGCCCGCGCCGACGGCCACCGCGCCGACCGCGACCAGCAGGGCGGCAGCGGTCGCCCCGGCCACCCGCCGGCTCGGCCGCCGGCCCCCGGGCCGGGCCAGCAGCACGCCGTACGCCACGGCGAGCACGGCCGCGACGGCGAGCCCGGCGCCGGCGGCGGCCGCCACCCAGAACGGCACGTCGCGGGTGTTGGCCAGGACGAGGGTGATCTCCTCGGGATCGGTGAGGGCCAGCGGGCCGAACACCGCGAGCCCGACCAGCCAGCGGGTGGCGGCGCGGGCGCCGCCCGTGCCCGCCGGCCCGACGACGCCCGACGGGTCCGCGTGGGCGGCGCCCGACGGGCCGGCCGGCCTCCTCCCGGCGGCGCCCGGCCGGTCGGCGGGGGCGGTGCGCGACGGGTCGAGCGCGAAGGGGCCGGCGTCCGGCGGGCCGGTCGGGGTGGCGCCGGCGGCCCGGCGGGCCGCCGCGTGCAGGGCCGCCAGCGCGAAGCCGGCCGGCGGCAGGGTCAGCAGCAGGGGGAGTTGGGCGCCGGACTGCCCGACCCCGGCGGCGAGCAGCAGCAGCGCGACCCCGGCGACGAGCCCGCCGACCAGCACCAGCCGCGCCGGCCGGGGTGGCTCGCCGACGGTGAAGCGTGACCAGAAGGCGTCGTCCAGCAGCGCCCCGGCCAGCGATCCCAGGGCGGCGGCGGCCAGCCCGGCGAGCACCGTCTCCAGCAGCCCGCCCAGGGCCCCCAGCCAGACCCAGGGCAGCAGCAGCGCCAGCCCGCCGGCCACCCCGAGCAGGGTGGCGGCCGGGGCCGACGCCCGGGGCGCCGCGGTGGCCGCGCGGCCGGCGAGCACCCGCAGGACGAGGGCGGCCAGGGCCGCGACGGCGGCCAGCGCGGCGAGGTACGCCTCGTGGTGCACGGGCGGGATCGCCCGGAGCAGGCCCAGCGCGCCGAGCACGAGCGCCGCCGCCAGCCAGGCCCGGCCGGTGGCGCGGACCGCCACCGAGCGGGGCAGCAGGGCCAGCGCCAGCGCGGGCGCGCCGATGAGCAGCGCCGTGAACAGCACCGTCGCCGGCCACAGCCACCCCACGCGGTCCAGCCCGGAGGCCAGCACGACCTGGTCGGCCAGCCACCCGCCGAGCTGGCCGACCACGACGAACCCGGCCGTCCAGCAGCCGGCCACCGCCGCCGCCACCACCGGCCAGGGGCTGGACGGGGCCGGCGCGGACGGCGGGAGCGGGGCGGGCCGACCAGCGGGGAACGGGGGGCCGATCTCCATGCCCCAGACAGTACGGCGCGGACGGCGTGTGCCGCCCTATGGCCACGACGGTTACCGTGGACGGGTGCGCGACCCCAACGTGTCCCGAACCGCGGCCAGCCAGCTCTCCCCGGAGCGCCGGGCGGCCGACCTGCGCCGCCTGCGGGCCGAACGCTTCGACGTGCTGGTCATCGGCGGTGGGGTGACCGGGGCGGGCGCCGCCCTGGACGCGGCCTCGCGGGGGTTGAAGGTGGCCCTGGTGGAGGCGCGCGACTACGCCGCCGGCACCTCCAGCCGCTCCAGCAAGCTCATCCACGGCGGCCTGCGCTACCTGGAGCAGTTGGAGTTCCACCTGGTGCACGAGGCGCTCACCGAGCGCGGGTTGCTCGCCACCCGGCTCGCCCCGCACCTGGTGCGTCCGGTGCCCATCCTCGTCCCGCTGCCCGCCGGGCGGGGCGTGCGCGACCTGCCCGCGCGGCTGTTCCGCCGCTCCTACTACGGCGCGGGCGTGGCGGCGTACGACGCCTTCGCCGGGATCTTCGGCGGCGGGCGGGGCATGCCGCTGCACCGCCACCTGACCCGCGAGGGCGCCCGCCGGGTCTTTCCCAGCCTGCGGGCCGACGCGGTGGCCGGCGCGATCCGGTACTACGACGGGCAGGTCGACGACGCCCGGCTGGTGGTGACCCTGGCCCGCACCGCGGCCAGCCTCGGCGCGACCGTGGTGACCAGCGCCCGGGCGGTCGGGCTGATCCGGCAGGCCCGCGAGGTCACCGGCGTCCGGGTCCGCGACCTGGAGGCGCCCGCCGGCTCCCCGGACGCCGAGTTCGAGGTGCACGCCCGCACGGTCATCGCCGCCACCGGCGTGTGGAGCGACGACATGTCGCGGCTGCTGAACGACGTCGGGCTGCGCCCCGGCATCCGGGTCCGGGCCTCCAAGGGGGTCCACCTGGTGGTGCCCCGCTCGGCGATCACCGGCGAGGCCGGGCTGATCCTGCGTACGGCGACCAGCGTGCTCTTCGTCATCCCGTGGGGCGGCCACTGGATCATCGGCACCACCGACACCGACTGGCGGCTGGACCGGTCCCACCCGGCCGCCTCCGCGCGGGACATCGAATACCTGCTGGAACAGGTCAACACGGTGCTGGACCGGCCGCTCACCACGGCCGACATCGAGGGCGTCTACGCGGGGCTGCGGCCGCTGCTGGCCGGCGAGGCCGACTCCACCTCGAAGCTCTCCCGCGAGCACGCCGTCTTCGAGCCGATGCTCGGGCTGCTGCTGGTGGCCGGCGGCAAGTACACGACGTACCGGGTGATGGCCTCCGACGTGGTCGACCGGGCCGCCCACCGGCTCGGCGCCGTACGCCCCTCGCGGACCGCCGACCTGCCGCTGCTCGGCGCCGACGGCTATCCGGCGATGTGGCGGGACCGGGCGGACCTGGCCCGCCGGCACGGGGTGCCGGTCGGGGTGGTCGAGCACCTGCTGGAACGCTACGGCACCCTCGCCCTCGACCTGCTCGCACTGATCGACGCCGACCCGCTGCTCGCCTCCCCGCTGGCCGGCGCCCCGGAGTACCTGGCCGCCGAGGTGACGTACGCGGCCCGCGCCGAGGGGGCGCTGCACCTGGAGGACGTGCTCACCCGGCGGACCCGGATCTCCTTCGAGACCGCCCACCGGGGCCTGGAGTCGGTCGGGCACGCCGCCGAGCTGATGGGCGCGGTGCTCGGCTGGGACGAGGCCACCCGGGCCCGCGAGGTGGAGCACTACCGGGCGCGGGTGGAGGCGGAGCGCCAGTCCCAGCTGATGCCCGACGACGCCACGGCGGACGCCGCCCGACTCGGGGCGCCGGACGTCCGGGGTTTCGCGGCGGACCGCGGCTCGGACGACGACCCGGTCGAACTGCCGTCCTCGTCCCGCTGACCGACCCCTCCCCGACCCCTACCGTCGACGCCCGGCCGCTCAGCCGGTTACGGCGCTACCTACGGTGGGGTAGGTTCCGGCGCGTGGCACCCGCTCTCTGGTCGCGTCTGGCTCCCTTGTCCGTCGCCGCGCTGCTGACCGCCGCTCTCGCCGGCTGTTCCCTGCCCGGGATCGCCGCCGACGACCCCGAGCCGCGACCGGCCGGGACCGGACTGCCGCAGCCGGGTCAGATCGGCGCGGCGACCGCCGAGAAGGGCAAGGTCAGCCTGCTCCAGAAGGTCGGCACGGACGGCCCGCTGCGCACGCTGAACGTGGAGGCGGACGGCCGGTGGGAGTGCGTCGACTGCGCCGGCGACGGGGTCACGTCGACCGGCACGCTCGACCCGGAGCAGGTCACCCGGCTGCAAGGGCTGTTGGCCGACCCGGGGCTGGCGAAGGAGACCGACCAGGCGCGGGCCTACCAGGTCACCTGCATCGGCTCGCTGACCTCCAGCCTGCTCACCTCCGCCGGCCTGATCACGTCCCAGGACTGCCCCGGCGAGGAGCGCCCGCCGATCGCCGAAGAGATCCTGCTGCTCCTCACCCAGGCCACCCCGGCCGAGATCACCGACTGACCGCCGCCGCGCGTGCGGCGCGCCGCGACGTCGCCGTGCCGGCGTCGAGGAGCGCCACCCCGTGCCACGGGGGCGACCCGGAACCGGGGCCGGTCAGAGGACCTTGCCGGGGTTGAGCAGGCCCGCCGGGTCCAGCGCGGCCTTGACCGCCTGGTGCACCCTGACGCCCACCGGGCCGATCTCGCGGGCCAGCCAGTCCCGCTTGAGCAGGCCCACGCCGTGCTCGCCGGTGCAGGTGCCACCCAGGTCCAGGCCGAGCCGCATGATCTCGTCGAAGGCGCGCCGGCCGCGTGCCAGGCTCGCCGGGTCGGCCCGGTCCACCACGATGTTCGGGTGCATGTTGCCGTCGCCGGCGTGGCCGACGACGCCGATGGGCACGTCGCACTCGGCGGCGATCCGGGCCACCCCGTCGAGCAGCGCCGCCAGCGCGCCCCGGGGCACGGCCACGTCGTCGATGACCAGGCCGCCGTTGCCGCCCGGGTGGGCGTCCGCGGCGAACTTCTCCATCGCCGGGTGCGCGAGCCGGCGGGCCTGCAACAGTGCGGCCGCCTCCACGGCGTCGGTGGCCGCGTAGACCTCGTCGGCCCCGGCCGCCTCGCAGACCGTGGCCAGCCCGGCCAGGTCGTCGGCCGCGCGGGAGCCCGTGTCGGCGGCGGCCAGCAGCAGCGCCTGCGCGTCCGTCCGCAGGCCCATCGGCCGGTACGCCTCGATCGCCCGCAGGTGGGTCTGGTCCAGCAGCTCCAGCAGGCTGGGGGAGAACCCCCGGGCGGCGATCTCGGCGACGGCCACGCCGGCGGCCGCGGTGGACGGGAAGACCGCCACCATGGTCAGCGACTCCGCCGGGGCGGGCCGCAGCGCGACGGTCACCTCGGTGATCACGCCGAGGGTGCCCTCCGAGCCGACGAAGAGCCGGGTGAGGTCGTAGCCCGCGACCCCCTTGGCCGTACGCCGGCCGGTGCGCAGCACCTCGCCGGAGGCGAGCACCACCTCCAGGCCGAGCACGTACTCGGTGGTGACCCCGTACTTGACGCAGCACATGCCGCCGGCGTTGGTGGCGACGTTGCCGCCGATGGTGGAGGACTCCCACGAACCGGGGTCGGGCGGATACCAGAGCCCCTGCTTCGCCACCGCGGCGGCGAGCGTCGCGTTGACCACGCCGGGCTGCACCACGGCGATCCGGCTCACCGGGTCGATCTCCAGGATGGCGTCCATCGCCACGGTGCTCAGCACGACCGCGCCCGCGACGGCGTTGGCCGCCCCGGCCAGCCCGGTCCGGGCCCCCTGCGGCACCACCGGCACGCCGTGCCGGGCGGCCGCCCGCAGCACGGCGGACACCTGCCCGGTGTCGCGGGGGCGGACCACCACCAGGGGTGTGCCGGCCGCGCAGAGGTCCGCCTCGTCCCGCTCGTGCATCCGCAGCAGATCCGGGTCGGTCAGTACGGCGTCGTCACCGAGCGCCGCCCGCAGGTCGTCGAGGAGGGGGGATCCGGGCATGCCGCCGAGGCTACGGTCGGCCGCGCGCGACCGGCAACCGGCCCACCGGCCGGGTAACTTGGCCCGCATGCTCTACCTGGACCGGCCCGCCTGGCCGTGGCGGGGGCGGCTCTGGTCCCACCTGATCAGCGACGTCTCCCACGCCGAGCTGCACGCCTTCGCCGAGGCCCTGGGCGTGCCCCGCCGCGGCTTCGACCGGGACCACTACGACATCCCCGCCGACCGGTTCGCCATGGCGGTCTGGCTGGGCGCCCGGGTGGTGCCGAGCCGGGAGCTGGTGCGCCTGCTCCGGCAGGCCGGCCTGCGCCGACCCAAGCACCTGACCCGCCCACCCACTCCCGCCCGACCCTCCGGCGGGCTTGCGCTCCCGCCCTCCCGCGGTGACGCACGGCTGCCGGCGGGGCGGTAACCAGCCGGGGGACCGGTTGCCGGCCGCGGCTGTCCGCGGCACCGCCCGTGGCGCGGGGCGGGTCAGCGGAGGGTGGCCAGCTCGCGGCTGAGGTTGGCGCGGGCGGGGGCCTCCCAGCGCGCCGCCAGCGGGGGAAGGCGGAACAGCGCCGGCAGGGCGAGCAGGCCGGCGAGTATTTGGGCGCGGCCGGCCCGGAAGGCCGGGTCGGGCACGTGGGCGTACTCCCGGCGGATCGCGGCGGCGTAGCGGTCGTACGCCTCGGGCGGCGCGGCCAGGACGGCGAGGTCGGCGTCGCAGAGCAGCGCGCCGTCGGCGTCGCCCGGCTGCACGGCGTGCCCGGCGGTGAGCAGCACCAGCCGGCGCACCTCGGCCACGGCGTCGGCCGGCAGGCCCGCCCGGGCGAGCAGGGTGTCGGCGAGCGCCGCGCTGTCCCGCTCGTTGGCGTCGCCCCCGGCGCGCGGGTCGTAGACCGCGTCGTGGCACCACGCCGCGAGGCGTACCAGGTCCGGCCGCGCGGCGGCCGACGCGTGCGCGTCGACCACGTCGAGGACGGTGGTCAGGTGGGCGACGGTGTGGTGGCGCCGGTGCGGCTCCCGCCAGCGCGCCAGCAGCTCGGCCCCGACCCGGTCGCGCTCCGCCGCGTCGGACGCCCCGGCGCCGCGGGCCGCGGCGCGCCACCGGTCGAGAAGGTCAACCACGCGGTCGAGTCTGCCGTACCGCTGCCACCGCGAGGATTCGTCCGGTCTGAGGCGGGTAGTCCCCACCATGGCAGTGGCGCGGGACCGACGACAGTCGCTGCTGCGACGCGCCGTCGGCCGGGACCGCGGGGCGGACATCGACGGGGCCCGGATCGCCGACGCCGTGGAGAAACTGCGGCACCACGGCAAGGCCACCCTGCACGACCGGCTGCACCGGGTGCGGATGGCGCTCGGCCTGGCGGTGCAGGCCGGCCTGGCGGCCGGGCTGTCCTGGCTCGCGGCACACGAGTTGCTGGGCAACCCGGAGCCGGTCTTCGCGCCGATCTCCGCGGTCGGCACCCTCGCCGCCTCGGTCGGCCAGCGCCTCCGCCGCACGGTCGAGCTGATCGCCGGGGTCGCGGTCGGCGTCGCCGTCGGTGACTTCCTCATCTACCTGGTCGGCACCGGGGCGTGGCAGCTCGGCCTCGTGGTGACCGCGGCGATCGTGCTCACCATCTTCGCCGGCGCCAGCGTGGCCATCGTCATCCAGGCGGCGGCCACGGCGGTGCTGATCGTCACGCTCAGCCCGTCGACCGCGAACCTGGAGATCCCCCGGTTCGTGGACGCCTTCGTCGGCGGCGGCATCGCGCTGCTGGTCACCGCGGTGCTGCTGCCGCTCAATCCGCTGCGGGTGCTCAACCGAGCCGCCCGCCCGGCCCTGGACCTGCTCGCCGCGCAGCTCGACAGCGCCGCGGACGCCCTGCGGGAACGGGACCGGGACAAGGCCCAACGGGCCCTGGACCGGCTCCGGAACAACCAGGAGGAGCTGACCGCCTTCACCGAGGCGATCGAGGGGGCGAAGGAGACCGCCACCATCTCGCCGGCCCGGTGGCACCGGCGGGACGAACTCACCCACTACGCCGAGGCCGCCGAGCCGATCGACCGGGCGATGCGCAACGCGGGCACGCTGATCCGGCGCGCGGTCACCCTGATCGAGGACGAGGAGCCCGTCCCCGAGCCGATGCCGGACGCGACGGCGCACCTCGCCGAGTCGGTACGCCTGCTCAAGCACGAGTTCGCCGTCGGCGAGGAGCCGGAGAAGGCGCGGGAGCGGGCGCTGCGCGCGGTCAGCGAGGCCGGCCGGGCGTACGCCGAGGGGGTCGGCTTCTCCGGCAGCGTGGTGATCGCGCAGGTGCGCACCACGGCCAGCGACCTGATGGTGGCCTCCGGGATCAGCCAGGAGGAGGCGAACCGCCTGGTCCGGCAGTCCTTCGGTGACCAGGAGCGGCTCAGCGGCCCGACCGCGCAGGAGGACACCGCCCCGAAGCCGCCGGCCGCCCCGCCGCTGGGCTGATCCGCCGGTCCGGGGGCCGGCACGCGTCGGGGGCGGGCCGCGGGACGCCCGGGCCAGTTCCCCGGCCGGCGGCACCCAGGAACGCTCAGGCCAGCGCGGCGAGGGCGGCGAGCAGCCGGTCGACGTGCTCCGCCGTGCTGCCCAGGCCGATGCTGGCGCGCAGGGCGGTCGGCGGCAGGTCCCGCCGGCCGCTGCGCGCCGCCGCCTCGTCGAGCAGCCGGCGGGCCAGCGGGTGGGCGCAGAAGAGGCCGTCGCGCACCCCGATGTCGTGGGTGCCGGCCAGCTCCGCCGCCACGTCCGCCGAGTCCCGGCCCGCGACCACGAACGACACGATGCCCACCCGGGGCGCCTCCGGCCCGAACGTGCGCAGCTCCACCACGTGCGGCAGGGCTGCCACACCGCGGCGCAGCCGGGCCAGCAGGGCCTGCTCGGCCTTGTGCAGCGCGGCCCGGTCGGCCTCGACCAGGGCGGCGCAGACCGCCGCGAGGGCGACCGCGCCGAGCAGGTTCGGCGTGCCCGCCTCGTGCCGGGCCGGGCCGGTCGCCCACCGTACGTCGTGGGTGGCCGCGCCGACGTGGCTGGTGGCACCCCCACCGGCCAGGTACGGCGGGGCGGCGTCGAGCCAGTCGCCCCGCCCGACGAGCACCCCGGCGCCGAACGGCGCGTACAGCTTATGGCCGGAGACGGCGAGGTAGTCGACGTCGAGGGCCGCCGCGTCCACCGGCGCGTGCGGCGCGAGCTGCGCGGCGTCCACCGCGATCCGGGCCCCGTACCGCCGGGCCACCCGGGCCAGCTCCGCCACCGGCCAGCGCTCGCCGGTCACGTTGCTCGCCCCGGTCACCGCGACCAGCACGGGCGGGCGGTGGTCGCCGCCCGGGCCCGGCCTGCGCAGCTCGGCGAGGGCGGCGGCCAGCGCGCGGACGGCCTCGGCCGGCTCCCGCGGCACCGGCAGCCGGACCGAGCCGCGCGGCCAGGGCAGCAGGTTGGCGTGGTGCTCCCCGCCGAAGGTCACGACCGTGGTGCCGGCGGGCAGTGCCCGGGCCAACAGGTTCAGCGCGTCGGTGGTGTTGCGGGTGAAGACCACGTGGTCGTCGGCCCGGGCACCGAGGAAGTCGCCGACCGTCTGCCGGGCACGCTCGTAGGCGAGGGTGCAGCGCCGCGACAGCGCTCCCGCGCCGCGGTGCACGCTGGCGTACCACGGGAGCAGCTCGGCCACCGCGTCGGCCGCGGCCCGCGCGCACGGCGCGGTGGCCGCGTAGTCCAGGTTGACCTGGCCCGGCACGCCGAGCACGTCGAGCGGTCGCGCGGTCCGCGCCACGTGCGGCGCCGGTGGGGGTACGAGGGTGACGGTCATCGGCCGACCTCCGGGTCCAGGGACCCCGGGTGGGCACACGGGCGGGGTCCGCGCTTGCCCGGCACGCGGATCGGGCCGGGCCCGGTCATCACCCGGGGCACCCCACCGCGAACCTCGACGAGGGTTGCCGGCCAGCAAGCCGGGGCTTGACGCTGGCGCTCGTGACCTGCCGGCAGCATAGCGCGCGGATGCGGCCGGACCAGTCGGCCGGGGGTGGCTACGCTGACCGCATGGCCGACACCCCGCCCGGCGCACCCCTGCCGCCGTCGCCGACCGCGCCCGCCCTCCAGCCGTCGGGTGCGGCCGCGCCCCGGATGCCGCTGCGCCGGCTGGGCTGGCGGCGGGCCCTGGTGCTGGCCGGGGTCGTCCTGCTGATCGCCGCCTGCGCGGTGTTCATGGTCTTCACGCTCGGCGAGAGCCTCGGCGTCGAGGCGCTGCTGATCGGCGTGGTCGCCGCGATCCTCCCGGTTCCGGTGCTGGTGGGCTGTTTCCTCTGGCTGGACCGGTACGAACCGGAACCGCTGAAATACCTGATCTTCTGCTTCGCGTGGGGCGCGTTCGTCTCCACCGCCGCGTCGCTGACCGTCAACGAGTTCTCCGCCGGGCGGTTCGAGGACTGGGGGCTGCCGACCGCGCTGACCGCGGTGCTGGTCGCGCCGTTCATCGAGGAGCTCACCAAGGCGCTCGGGCCGATCCTGCTGCTGATCTTCCGCCGGCGGGAGATCTCCGGGATCACCGACGCCCTGGTCTACTGCGGGCTCTCCGCGGTCGGGTTCGCCATGGTGGAGAACATCCTCTACCTGGGCGGCTACGGCTACGCCACGGGCGTCGAGCGGTACGGGCCGGCGACCGGCACCCAGCAGGTCATCGCGATCTTCATCGTCCGGATCCTGCTCTTCGGCTTCGCCCACCCGCTGTTCACGTCGATGACCGGGGTCGGCCTGGGCATCGCGGCGCGCACCGCCGACCGGCGGGTGCGGGTGCTGGCCCCGATCGCGGGCCTGCTGCTGGCGATGATGCTGCACGGCCTGTGGAACCTGCTGCCCACGCTCACCCAGGCCACCGGCGAGGCGTTGATCATGCTGTACGGCTTCATCGGGGTGATGGTGCCGATCTTCTTCGGCATGGTCGGGCTCGCCGTGTGGCTGCGGGCCTGGGAGGGGCGGCTCACCGAGCGCACCCTGCCGGACTACGTCCGGGCCGGCTGGCTCACCCCGCCCGAGGTGGCGGCGCTGAGCAGCCTGGGCCGGCGGCACGCGGCCCGCGTGTGGGCCAAGCGGGTGGCCGGCGACGCGGGGCTGAGGGCGATGCGCGGTTACCAGTTCGCGGCGACCCGGCTGGCGCTGCTGCGCGACGGCGCGCTGCGCGGCCTGGACCGCAGGCCGGCGGACCGGGAACGGACCGCGCGGGAGGAGCGGGAGCTGTTGGAGGCGATCGCCGCGTACCGGTCGTTCTTCGTGGGGAGGGATCCGCAGGCGCCGGCCGGGATCTGGGACGGGCAGCGCTACCACCTGCGGTTCCCGGACGGCTCGCAGCGGCCGGTCGAGGCCCCGGACGAGCCGGTCGTGCCGATCCCGGTGGTGCTCGCCCCGCCGCCGCCCCCGGTCCTGCCCGCCGGCTACGGCCCGCCCGGCTACGGTCCACCCGGCTGGCACGGCCCGCGACCCGCGGCACCCTGGCAGCCCGGTCACCACTGACGCGGCCCCCGGGCGCCGCGTCACCGCCGACGCGGCCCCCAAATCGACTGGTCGCCGCTGTCGCGGCCCTCTGGGGTCGCCCCGTCGCCGCTGTGCGGCCCTTGGTTTCCCGCACCACCGCTGCGCGGCCCCCGGGCCGCCCGGTCGTGACGCGGGCGGTCAGGTCATCAGGCTGGTGAGGAAGTCGCCGAGGCCCTGCGCCATCGCCATCAGCCCCGCCCCGATCGCCTTGAACATCTCGGCCGCGCCCTCCGGCCGGAACGCCATGAAGTAGATCAGGAACGCGACGCTTCCCCAGATCAGCAGCTTCTTCACGAATACCGGCATCGTCCCTCCCCAGGGCCGGTGGTGCGGCTGGCTTCCCGACCGGGAGCGGCGCAAACGACACCGGCGCCCGCAGCCGCGCGGGGCGGGACGGGCGGGGAGGGGTCAGAGGTAGAGGCCGGTGGAGTCGTTCTCCACCCGCTCGGCGGCCACGGCGTGCACGTCACGCTCGCGCAGCAGCACATACCCGCGGCCGTGCAGCTCGACCTCGGACCGGTCGTCCGGGTCGAACAGGACCCGGTCGCCCGAGACGATGGCGCGGACGTTCGGCCCCACCCCCACGGCGGTGGCCCAGGCCAGCCGCTTGCCCACGGCGGCGGTCGCCGGGATCACGATGCCGGCGGTGGAGCGGCGCTCACCCTCGCTCCCCTCCATCCGCACCAGCACGCGGTCGTGCAGCAGGCGGATCGGCAGGCCGGGGTCGAGATTCTTGTCGGCGGTCACGCCGGAAACGCTACCGTGTCCCGGTCGGCCGGCCATGAGCGGTTACGTGCCGGGGGCGGGGGGCACTGTGTGGCGGAACTGCCCTACGGTGGCGTGGTCGGACGTACCCTGTCCGCCCGTCGGGCGTACGGGGCCGGGTTCTCTTGCCAGGAGGTGCGCTTGAGCCGCTTCGAGCGGGTACGCGGACGGCTCCGTCGCGCGTACGAGTCGGGCCGCGAATCGGTGCGCACCCGCCGTACGGACCCGGCCGACGCCGCCGAGCCGGCCGGGGTGGCCTCGCCGGCGTCCCCGGGACCGGTGGCGCCGCCGTCCGCGACCGTCGTCGGCGCGGAGCCGCCCGCGGCGATGCACAACTCCACCTCCAGCCGCGACGACGCGGACGTGCCGCACGCGCTGCGGATCGCCGCCGCGTGGTCCTGGCGGCTGATCGTGATCGGCGTCGTCGCCTGGGCACTGCTGAAGATCGTCGGCACCGTCCGGATCGTGGTCATCCCGCTGGCGATCGCGCTGCTGCTCTCGGCGCTGCTCGCGCCGGCGGTCGGCTGGCTGCTGCGGGCCCGCTTCCCCCGGTCGCTGGCGACCGCGGTGGTGCTGGTCGGTGGCCTGGCCGGGGTGATCGGCACGCTGACCCTGGTGGTGAACGAGTTCATCCAGGGCGTGCCGGAGCTGAGCAAGAAGTCCTCGGAGGGCGTCCGCCAGATCCAGGACTGGCTCAAGACCGGCCCGTTGCACCTCTCCGACGGCCAGCTCGACAACTACATCGAAGAGGGCCAGGAGTGGATCAACAACAACACCGAGAAGTTCACCAGCGGCGCCCTCTCCACGGCCGCCACGCTGGCTGAGGTGCTGACCGGCACGCTGCTGGTGCTCTTCGCCACCTTCTTCTTCCTGCGGGACGGCAACAAGATCTGGCGCTTCCTGGTCCGGCTGCTGCCGGTGGCCGCGCGCTGGAAGGTCGACGACGCCGGGCGGGCGTCCTGGGCGACCCTGGTCGCCTACGTCCGGGCGACCGTGCTGGTCGCCTTCATCGACGCGGTCGGCATCGGCGTCTTCCTGGTCATCTTCGACATCCCGTTCGCCTTCCCACTCGCCGCGCTGGTCTTCCTCGGGGCGTTCATACCGATCGTCGGGGCGACCCTGTCGGGCGTCGTCGCGGTCCTGGTCGCCCTGGTCGACAGCGGCCCGGTGACCGCGCTGATCATCCTCGGCGTGGTGATCGGGGTACAGCAGGTGGAGGGGCACCTCCTCCAGCCGCTGATCATGGGCCGCGCGGTGGCCATCCACCCGCTCGCGGTGATCATCGGGATCGCGGCCGGCGTGGTCCTCGCCGGGATCACCGGCGCGCTCGTCTCCGTGCCGCTGATCGCCGTCCTGAACACCGCCGTCCGCCGGCTCGCCGCCCGTACCGTCCCGGACACCCCGCCCGACGCCGTCGTCGTCGCCTCCCAGGCCCCCTGACCCGCGGGCCGGCCCAGACCCGCCGACCGGCCGCGCCGGGCCGCGCCCCCGCCGCGCCCGCCTGTCCCGCGCAAGATCCCCGCGACCTCCCGGAAGGTGCGGCCCTCCCGCCGCGTGAGGCCGCACCTTCCCCGAAGTCTGCGCGGACCTTCGGTGCCGGGTGCCGGAGTCGGGTGCCGGGGTCAGGTCTTGGCGAGGCGTTCGAGGGCGCCGCGGGCGACCTCGGGCCGGGTGGTGTACCAGAACGGCGGCAGCGAGCGGCGCAGGAACGCCCCGTAGCCCCGCGCGGTCTCCAGCCGCGAGTCGAGCACCGCGACCACGCCCTTGTCGCCCGTCGACCGGATCAGCCGCCCCACCCCCTGGGCCAGCCGGACCGCGGCGATCGGCACGCTGACCGCGGCGAAACCGGACCCGCCGTTGGCGTCGACCGCCGCCGCCCGGGCCGCCGCGAGCGGCTCGTCGGGCCGGGGGAAGGGCAGCCGGTCGATGACCACGAGCTGGCAGGAGTCGCCCGGCACGTCGACGCCCTGCCACAGCGACATCACCCCGAACAGGCAGCTCTCCTTCTCCTCGCGGAACCGGCGCACCAACAGCGGCAGGGCCTCCTCGCCCTGGAGCAGGACGGGCAGGTCGGTCCGCGCGCGGAGCAGCTCCGCCGCCTGCTGCGCGGCCCGTCGCGACGAGAAGAGGCCGAGCGTACGACCGCCGAGCGCGGTGACCAGCGCGAGCAGCTCCTCGCCGGCCGCGTCGGGCAGCCCGGAGACGCTGGGCCGGGGCAGGTGCGCGGCGACGTAGAGGATGCCCTGCCGCGCGTAGTCGAAGGGTGAGCCGACGTCGAGCGAGCGCCACCCCGGACCCGACGTCGCCGGCACCCCCGACGTGCCGGTCGCCGGCCGGGCCGGGTCGCCCTCGGCCGCCCGGGTGCCCTCCGTCGACCCGGCGCGGCCGGCGGCACGGGCGGCCAGGGCGGCGGCGGCCGGCGACGGCGGGTCGGCCGGCGGCGCCTCCAGCCCCAGCGCCCGCGCCACCGTGTCGAACCGGCCGCCCAGGGTCAGGGTCGCCGAGGTGGCGACCACCGTGCGCTCGTCGTACAGGTGGGTGGCGAGGGTGCCGGCGACCGACAGCGGCGCGACCACCAGCGCGCGGCGGCCGGTGTTGTCGTTCTTTTCCACCCAGGCCACGTCGTGGTCGGCTTCCTCCAGCAGCCGCTGGGCGGTGGTGGAGAGCTCGTCGAGCACCGCCTTGGCCTGCTGCTTGCGTACCGGGTCGGGATCGTCGGCCTTGATCTCGCCGATGCCGTCGAGCGCCGCCCGGGTGGCCGCGTCGAGCAGGGTGCACGCCTCGCGCAGCGCGGGCGGCAGCCCGGAGGTGATCCGCCCGGCCGGCGCCTCGGCCAGCCCGACCGCCAGGGCGTCGCCGGCCGCGGTGAGCGACTCCGCCGTCTCCGGGCGCAGCAGCGGACGGGCCCGCTTCGCGGAGCGGTCGATCAGCTCCGGCACCAGCTCGGCCTGGGCGGCCGAGGAGACCCGGTCGGCCAGCTCGTGCGCCTCGTCCACGATGAGCAGCTTGTGCGGCGGCACGATGTGCCGGCCGGCGAGCATGTCCACGGCCAGCAGGCTGTGGTTGGTGACGACGATGTCCGCCTCGCGGGCCCGGGCGCGGGACGCCTCGGCGAAGCACTCCGCGCCGAACGGGCAGCGGGCCGCGCCGACGCACTCCCGGGCCGGCATGGAGACCAGCCGCCAGGCCTGGTCGTCGACGCCCGGGTCCAGCTCGTCGCGGTCGCCGGTGTCGGTCTTCTCCGCCCAGTCGCGCAGTCGCTGGATCTGCTTGCCGAGCCGCCCCGCCTCGCCGAGCCACTTCGTGCCGCCGCCCGGGCGCGCCGCCGGGGCGTCGAAGAGCGTGTCCTCCGGCTCGTCCTCCGTCGAGTTGTCCAGCCGGGCCAGGCAGAGGTAGTGGTGCCGCCCCTTGAGCACGGCGAAGGTGGGTCGCCGGCCGAGCACCGGCTCGACGGCGTCGGCGAGCCGCGGCAGGTCGTGGTCGACCAGTTGGGACTGCAACGCCAGGGTGGCCGTGGAGACCACCACCGGGCCGTCCACGGTCAGCGCCGGGGTGAGATAGGCCAGCGACTTCCCGGTGCCCGTGCCGGCCTGCACGAGGAGGTGCTCGCGCGACTGCACGCACTCCTCGATGGCGGTCGCCATCTGCTGCTGGCCCGGGCGCGCGGCGCCGCCCGGCACCGCGCCGACCGCGGCGGCGAGCAGCTCGGCCCCGCTCGGCCGGGCGCCGCGCCGCCGGCTTCCCGTGCGGGGCGAGGGGGCTGCGGAACCGGTGGCGAGGCGCGGAGTCACCGTGCGACGGTACCCGCCGGCGCCGACACCGGCCGTGCCGATCCGGGCGTGGCGTCGTCACGGTACGGATTCCCACGAGCCCGGTCCGGTTACTTCCGTGCGGCGACGGATGGGCGGAATCGGCTAGGGTGCGACTCATGCCGAGCGACGTGGTCCGCGTGATCTACCGCAAGTACGACGGCAGCGCCCACCGCGACTACCCGGCCCGCCGTCTCGCCGAGGACGACCTCGGCGTCTGGCTCGGCGTGACCGAGGGCACGAAGTCCGTCTACCACGGCCGGCCGTCGGTCGAGCAGATCCCGTTCGTGCTCCTGGTGCCGCACCAGGGCTGGTGGACCGGCATGTTCAACCCGCCGCCGCGGACCAGCGAGGTCTACTGCGACATCGCCAGCCCGGCCCGCTGGGAGAACGACGACACGGTCCATTTGATCGACCTGGACCTCGACGTGGTGCGCCGCCGGGCCACCGGCGCGGTCGAGTTGCGCGACGAGGACGAGTTCGCCGAGCATCGGGCGCGCTTCGGCTACCCCGACGACGTGGTGGTCGAGGCCGAAGCGGCGGCGCGGTGGCTCCTCGGCGCGCTCGGCGACGGCACGGAGCCGTTCGCCACGTCGTACCGCAAGTGGCTGGCCCTGGTGCTCTGAGCCGGCGCCGTGGACCGGCGCGTGCCCGGCCGGTGGCCCGGGACCGCCCCGGGGATCACCAGCGCGGCGGCCAGTCGTCCCGGGACTCCAGCGGCGTCAGGTCGCGCAGCTTCTCCGGGTTGAGCTGGCTGAAGATTCCGGTCACCCGCCCGCCGGCCACCGCCAGGGCGGCGACCACCCGCAGCGGCCGGCCGTCCGAGTGCACCGTCTCCAGCTGAAGCCCCACCGCGCCGTCGACCAGCACCGGGCGGGCGCGCAGCGTGCCGCCGTAGCGGCCGGCCCTGCCGAAGAGGCCCAGGACGAAACGGGCCGCCGCGTCGGGCCCGACGACCGGGCGGCGGGCCGCCGGGAAGTGGCCGCCGCTGTCGCCGATGACGATCACGTCCGGGGCGAGCACCCGCACCAGCGCCTCCAGCTTTCCCGACTCGACGGCGGCGACGAAGGCGGCGAGCACCCGGCGTTGCTCGCCCGTGTCGGCGGTGTGCCGGGGCGCGTCGGGCGCCTGCACCGCCCGGCGGGCCCGGGAGGCGAGCTGGCGGGCGGCGGCGTCGGTGGTGCCGAGCACCTCGGCGATCCGGGTGAAGGGCACCGCGAAGACGTCGTGCAGCACGAAGGCGACCCGTTGCTCCGGCGTGAGCCGTTCCAGCACCACCATCAGCGCCGTACCGACCTGGTCGGCGCGGACCGCCCGCTCGGCCGGGTCGGGCGCGAAGCCGTCGGCGCGCGGGCCCTCGTCGAGCGGGGTCACCACCGGCTCCGGCAGCCACTGGCCGGGGTACGCCTCCCGCCGCACCCGAGCCGAGCGGAGCACGTCCAGACAGATCCGGGCGCAGGCGGTGGTGAGCCAGGCGCCGAGGTCCCTGATCTCGGCGCGGGCTGCCGGGTCGGCGAGCGCGGCGGCGTACCGCAGCCAGGTCTCCTGCACGGCGTCCTCGGCCTCGCTGCGGCTGCCGAGCATCCGGTACGCGACCGCCAGCAGCCGCCCCCGTTCGGCCTGGAACTCCGTCGCCAGATCCCGCACCCCGAACCTCCCCGCCGACCGTCGCCCCACATTCTCCCGTCCACCGATCGGCCCCACCCACCCCACCCGCCCGCGCCACCGCCGGCGACCACGCAGTCGTGCTGCCCTCGCGGCGACGGCAGCGACAGCGGGCAGGAGCGGTACGGGCGGGGGCGCTCGGCGGGCGGAGTGGGCGGGGGTGGGTGATGATCCGGGGATGGGAGCGACGGGTGGAGCGGGCGTTGTCGGGCCGGTCGGCGGGGCCGTGCGGGAGTTGCTGCGGGTGGCCCCGGGCGGGACGGCGGACCTCGGGGCCGTGGACCCCCGGTCGACGCCCGGGCTGCCCGGGCCGGAGGTGACCGGCGAGCACCGCAAGGTCTGGGCCCGTGGCCAGGTCGAGCTGATCGGCGCGGAACTGGGCCGGCAGCAGGAGATGCTGTTCGCCGACGCGAAGGCGCGGGAGGCGGGCGGGGCCGACCAGTCGGCCGGGGCGGCGGGAGCGGCCGGTGCGGCGGGCGGCCCCGACGGCGGTGCGCACGGCCGGGACGCCGGGGCGGGCGGTCTCGATGCCGGGGTGTCGGGCCGGGACGCCGGGGTGCCCGGCCCGGGCGCCGGGCACCGGGTGCTGCTGGTGTTGCAGGCGATGGACTGCGGCGGCAAGGACGGCACGATCAAACGCGTCGCCGGCGCCATGAACCCGCTCGGCCTGCACATCCGCTCGTTCGGCCCACCCACCCCCGAGGAGTTGCGGCACGACTTCCTGTGGCGGATCCGGCGGGCGCTCCCGCCGCCCGGGTACGTGGGGGTCTTCAACCGCTCCCACTACGAGGACGTGCTGGTCGCGCGTGTCGACTCGCTGGTGCCGGAGTCGGTCTGGCAGGCCCGGTACGACGAGATCAACGCGTTCGAGCGGGAGCAGGCCGCGGCCGGGGTGACCCTGGTCAAGGTGATGCTGCACATCTCGTACGCCGAGCAGGGCCGGCGGCTGCTGGAGCGGCTGTCCGACCCGCGCAAGCACTGGAAGTACAACCCCTCCGACATCGACGCCCGGGCCCGCTGGGCCGATTACCAGGCCGCGTACGCCGAGGCGCTGGGCCGGTGCGGCACGGACGCCGCGCCCTGGTACGTGGTGCCGGCGGACCGCAAGTGGTACCGCGACTGGGCCGTCGCACACCTGCTCAGGGAGACGTTCGACACCCTCGATCTGGGGTATCCGGCTGCCGGTTTCGACGTCCGGCGGGAACGGGAGCGGCTGCTGGGATCGGAGGGGGCTGCCGCAGGTGAACGACAGGTGAACGATCGGTGAATGTGGCCTGGCCAGGGGGAGGCCGCCGAAATCCCGGTTCTGTCGTTTCCTAGCATTCCCAGGCGGGCACCCTCCGGGCGGCCGCCACCCTTCCACCGACACGACGAGGTCCGTGCTGTGAAGTTTTCCTTCCGCCCGAACGAGGGCGCCTTCTACGAGCTCTTCACCAGGGCCGCGCAGAACCTGGTGAAGGGCACCGAACTGCTCAACGAGCTGGCCCTCCCCGGAGTCGAGGTGCAGTCGGTCAGCGAGCGGCTCACCGAGGTGGAGCACGACAGCGACCAGATCACCCACGAGCTCTACAAGAAGATCAACTCCACCTTCATCACCCCCTTCGACCGCGAGGACATCTACCGCCTCGGCTCGCTGCTGGACGACGTGATGGACCACCTCGAGGCGGTCGGCAACCTGCTCTACCTCTACGGGCTGACCAAGATCCCGTCGCTGCCGCGCGAGATGCACGAGCTGATCAACGTCCTCGACGCGCAGGCGAAGCTGACCGCCGACGCGATGCCGCGACTGAAGTCGATGAAGGACCTCGAGGACTACTGGATCGAGTGCAACCGGCTGGAGAACGACGGCGACCAGGCGTACCGGATGCTGCTGGTCCGCCTCTTCTCCGGCGAGTACGACGCGCTGACCGTGCTGAAGATGAAGGAGGTCGCCGACGAGCTGGAGGCCGCCTGCGACTCCTTCGAGCACGTGGCCAACACCGTCGAGACCATCGCGGTCAAGGAGTCCTGATCCTGTGAGCCCCGAACTCATCGCCGTGCTGGCGGTGATCGCGGTGGCGTTGGCGTTCGACTACACCAACGGCTTCCACGACGCCGCCAACGCGATCGCGACCAGCATCTCCACCAGGGCGCTCACACCCAGGGTGGCCCTGGCCATGGCGGCGGTCGGCAACTTCATCGGCGCCCACTTCGGCGCCGAGGTCGCCAAGACCGTCGGCAGCGGCCTGGTCAAACTACCCACCGGGCAGGCCAGCCTCGGCATCGTCTTCGCCGGCGTGATCGGCGCGATCGTCTGGAACCTGATCACCTGGTACTTCGGCCTGCCGTCGTCCTCGTCGCACGCGCTGATCGGCGGCCTGGTCGGCTCCACCGTCGCCGCGTCCGGCACCGTGCTGTGGACCGGCATCGGGGAGAGCGTGATCATCCCGATGATCCTCTCGCCGATGGTCGGCTTCCTGCTCGGCTACATCGTCATGATCGCCGTGCAGTGGATCTTCCGGAAGGGACACCCGGGCAAGCTCAACCGGGGCTTCCGCTGGGCGCAGACCGCCTCCGCGGCGGCCATGTCCGTCGGCCACGGCATGCAGGACGCCGCCAAGACCATCGGCATCGTGGTGCTCGCCCTCTACGTCGGCGGCTACCAGGACGACCCGAGCTTCATCCCGGAGTGGGCGTTCTGGACCTCGGCCGCCGTGCTGGCCGCCGGCACGTACGCCGGTGGGTGGCGGATCATCCGGACGCTGGGTCGGAAGATCATCGACCTGAAGCCGCCGGAGGGTTTCGCGGCCGAGACCGTGGCCAGCTCGGTGCTGTACTTCAACGCGCTGGTCCTCGGCGCCCCGATCTCGACCACCCACACGATCACCTCGGCGATCATGGGTGTCGGCGCCACCAAGCGGCTCTCCGCCGTGCGCTGGGGCGTCGCCGGCAACATCGTCGGCGCCTGGATCCTCACGTTCCCGGCC
Source organism: Micromonospora sp. NPDC047670 (assembly GCF_043204915.1). Lineage (NCBI taxonomy): Bacteria > Bacillati > Actinomycetota > Actinomycetes > Micromonosporales > Micromonosporaceae > Micromonospora > Micromonospora sp. NPDC047670. The sequence goes on along the minus strand of NZ_JBIDDA010000004.1, from coordinate 428,749 downwards.
GCCGGCTCGATCGGCGCCCTGATGTACTTCCTGGCCCGCCCGCTCTTCAGCTAAGACACGACGGAAGGGCCCCTGTCGACGCCGCGTCGGCAGGGGCCCTTTTCCGTGCTCGCCGTCAGGCGTAGGAGACGCCGATCCGGGCGCGGATCCCGTCGAGCAGCGCCATCACCTCCAGGGTGGCGGCGTGCGGCACCAGGGGGCTCTCCAGCAGGCCCTCCGCCAGGCAGCGCTGAACCTCGGCGGCCTCGTACTGGTAGCCGCCGCCGACCAGCTCGCCGGTGATCGTCTCCGGCTCCGCGCCGGCCCGGTGCAGGGTCACCGAGCCCGGGCGGAAGAACGGCTCGGGCAGGTCGATCCGGCCGGTGGTGCCGGTGATCGAGGCGACCAGCGGGGTCGCCCCCACCATGCCGCAGCTCAGCGTGGCGACCGCGCCCGAGTCGTACCCGAGGAGGATCCCGGTGTTCTCGTCCACCCCCTCGGGGCTCAGCTTCGCCCACGCCCGGACGTGGTCGGGCACGCCGAGCAGCAGGTGGGCCAGGCTGACCGGGTAGACGCCGAGGTCGAGCAGGGCGCCGCCGCCGAGGGCGCGGGCCCGCATCCGGTGCTCCGGCGGGAACGGCCCGGCCGCGCCGAAGTCGGCCCGGACGCTGGTCACCGTGCCGATCGCGCCGTCCGCCACCAGCTCGCAGACCCGGCGTACGAGCGGGTTGGTCCGCATCCACATGGCCTCCATGAGGAAGACCCCGGCCGCGCGGGCGGCGTCGACCAGCTCGACGCTGGTCGCCAGGTCGAGCGTGAACGGCTTCTCCAGCAGCACCGCCCGGCCGGCCGCAAGGCAGGTCAGGGCCGCCTCGTGGTGCGCGGCGTGCGGGGTGGCGACGTAGATGACGTCCAGGTCGTCGTCCGCGGCGAGTTCCGCCCAGGAGGCGTACGCCCGCGGCACGTCGTGCCGGCGCGCGAACCGCTCCGCGCTCTCGGCGGTCCGCGAGCCGACCGCCGCCAGTTCGGCACCCGGCACCAGCCGGAGGTCCTCGGCGAAGCGGGCGGCGATGTGGCCGGTGGCCAGGATGCCCCAACGAGTCATGGCGGCCACGCTAGCGAAGATCACCGGGCCGCAGGGCGGGCGATCCACCGGTCGGGAACTAGGCTCGGCGCATGACGATCCACGCCGACGGCTTCCCCGCACCTCCGGCGCTGGTGGAGCACGCCCGCCGGTTCCGCGCCGAGGGCGGCACGCCGGCGGCACCTCGGGTCGCGGCCACCGTGCTGCTGCTCCGCCCGGCCGGCGACGACTTCGAGGTCTACCTGATCCGCCGGGTCGCCGCGATGGCCTTCGGCGGGATGTACGCCTTCCCCGGTGGCGGCGTCGACCCCTCCGACTCCCAGGCGCACCTGGACTGGGCCGGCCCGACGCCGGCCGGCTGGGGCGAGCGGCTCGGGGTGCCCCCGGCGGCCGCCCAGGCGGTGGTCTGTGCCGCCGCCCGGGAGGTCTTCGAGGAGGCGGGTGTACTGCTCGCCGGCCCCGACGCCGGGGCCGTGGTGGGCGACGTGAGCGGCGACGACTGGGAGGCCGACCGGGTGGCGCTGGAGCAGCGCCGGGGAGGCTTCGCGGATCTGCTCGCCCGGCGCGGGCTCACCCTCCGGTCGGATCTGCTGCTGCCGTGGAGCCGGTGGATCACGCCGGAGTTCGAGCCGCGCCGCTTCGACACGTACTTCTTCGCCGCCCTGCTGCCCGAGGGGCAGCGGACCCGGGACGTCTCCGGCGAGACCGACCACACGCTGTGGATCCGCCCGGCGGACGCCCTGGCCCGCGCGGAGGCGGGCGAGCTGACCATGCTGCCGCCGACCCTGGTGAACCTGGCCCAGGTGGCGGCCTGCGCCGACCTGGCCGGCGTGGCCCGCGCGGCGGCGACCCGGGACGCCGCCACCCCCGTCACCCCGCGCCTCGACCTGCCCGACGACGGCGAAGCCCGGTTCGTCCTGGCCTGACCCGCGCACCCGCGCACCCGTCCGCCCGCGCGGCCGGGTGCCGCGCGCCCCCGCGCTCCGGGTGGCGGACCGGCGGACCGGGGTCGGAACGGGGCCGCCGGCGCCCCGCCCGGGAGGGCGGGACGCCGGCGGACGGACCGGGCGGGTCAGCCGAAGCGGCCGGTGATGTAGTCCTCGGTCTTCTTCACGCCGGGGTTGCTGAAGATCTTCTGCGTGTTGTCGTACTCGATGAGACGGCCGGGGTCGCCGGTCTTCTCGATCGAGAAGAAGGCGGTCCGGTCCGAGACGCGGGCGGCCTGCTGCATGTTGTGCGTGACGATGATGATGGTGAACTTGTCCTTGAGCTGGAACATCAGGTCCTCGATGGCCAGCGTGGAGATCGGGTCGAGCGCCGAGCAGGGCTCGTCCATCAGCACGACCTGCGGCTCGACCGCGATGGTCCGGGCGATGCAGAGCCGCTGCTGCTGACCGCCGGAGAGGCCCGCGCCGGGCTTGCCGAGCCGGTCCTTCACCTCGTCCCAGAGGTTGGCCGAGCGGAGCGCCTTCTCCGCCGCCTCGTCCAGGATCGACTTCTTGCGGACCCCGTTGAGCCGCAGGCCGGCCACCACGTTCTCGAAGATGCTCATGGTGGGGAACGGGTTCGGCCGCTGGAAGACCATGCCGATCATGCGCCGGACCGCGGTGACGTCCACGTCCCGGTCGTAGATGTCCTGGTCGTCGATCGTGAGGCTGCCCTCGACCCGGGCGCCGGGCAGCACCTCGTGCATCCGGTTGATCGACCGCAGGAAGGTCGACTTGCCGCAGCCGGACGGGCCGATCAGGGCGGTCACCGTCTTCGGCTCGACCGTCAGGTTGATGTTCTCGATCGCCTTGAAGGCGCCGTAGTAGGCGGTGACGTTCGAGGCTTCGATGCGCTTGGCCATGGTGGTGGTACCTCCGGGGTTCATCGGCCGAGCCGGTTGCGACGGGCCAGCAGCTTCGCCGCGACGGTCAGGATCAGCACGAGGGCGACCAGGGTGAGCGCCGCGGTCCACGCCCGCGCGGGCGCGTACCGTGACGCGTCACCGGCCTGCTGGTAGACGAAGAGGGCCAGCGACGACTGGTTGTTCTCGAACGGGTTGAAGTTGATCGCCGCGCCGCCACCGGCGACGAGCAGCACCGGGGCGGTCTCGCCGGCCGCGCGGGCGATGGCGAGCATGACGCCGGTGACGATGCCCGGCAGCGCGGTCGGCAGCACGACCCGCAGGATGGTCTTCCACTTCGGCACGCCGAGGGCGTACGCCCCCTCGCGCAGCGGCGCCGGGACGAGACGCAGCATCTCCTCGGTGGAGCGGACCACGGTGGGCAGCATCAGCACGCTCAGCGCGAGCGCGGCGGCGAAACCGGAGAAGCTCGGCCGGCCGTCGTTGAACCACGGCGAGACGATCAGCACCCAGAACGCCAGCACGAACAGGCCGGCCACGATCGACGGGACGCCCGTCATGACGTCCACGAAGAACCGGATCGTGAAGGCGAACCGGCCCCGGCCGTACTCGACGACGTAGATGGCGCAGAGGATGCCGAGCGGGACGGTGATCAGGGCCGCGATGCCGACCTGCTGGAGCGTGCCGACGATCGCGTGGTAGGCGCCGCCGTCCGGGTCGCGGGCGCCGATGTTGTTCATCGAGGTGAGGAAGAAGTCGGCGTCCAGCCGCTCGGCGCCCTTGCTGACCAGCGTCCAGACCACCGAGGCCAGCGGCAGGACGGCCAGCACGAACGCGGAGTGGATCAGCGCGCTCCAGGTGCGGTTGCGTGCCGACCGGCGCCCCTCGACCGCGTTCGCCGCGGCGAAGAGGCCGACCAGGTAGAGCAGCGCGCCGAGCACCACGACCAGCACCGGGCCGCCGATGCCGGCGCCGTAGACGACCGCGGCGGCGACCAGCAGGGCGGCCGCGGCGATGGCCGGTGCGGCGTACTTCGGCAGTCGGCGGGCCCGCAGCGTCGCCGGCTGCGCGGGCGGGCGGGTGCGGTGCGAGGCGGTGGTGGTCATGCGGCCGACTCCGTGAACTCCCGGCGGCGGTGGATGATCGCCCGCGCCGTGATGTTGACGATCAGCGTGATGGCGAAGAGCACCAGGCCCGAGGCGATCAGCGCGCCCCGACCCGTGTCGTTCGCCTCGCCGAACGTGTTGGCGATGTTGGCGGCGATGGTGTTGCCGCCGCTCTCGATGAGGTTGAACGAGATGTTGAAGGTGATGCCGAGGGTCATCGCCAGGGCGATGGTCTCGCCGAGCGCCCGACCCAGGCCGAGCATCACCGCGGCGACGATGCCGGGGCGGCCGTACGGCAGCACCGCGGTGCGGATCATCTCCCAGCGGGTGGCGCCGAGGGCGAGGGCCGCCTCCTCGTTGGCGGTCGGGGTCTGCGTGAACACCTCGCGGGAGAGCGAGGTGATGATCGGCAGCACCATGATCGCCAGGACCAGCGCGCCCAGCATGATGGACTTGCCGAACGGGCCGTCGCCGCCGAAGATCGGGATCCACCCGAAGTACGTGTTCAGCCAGGCGGAGAAGTCCCGGACCGGGTTGATGAAGACGTCCCGGCCCCAGAGGCCGAAGACCACGCTCGGCACCGCGGCCAGCAGGTCGATCAGGAAGCCCAGGGTGGTGCCGAGCCGGCGCGGGGCGTAGTGGGAGAGGTAGAGCGCGATCCCCAGGGCCACCGGCACCGCCATCAGCAGGGCCAGGGCGGAGCTGAGCACGGTGCCGAAGGCGAGCGCGCCGATGCCGAACTTCGGCTCCGCGTCGTTCGGGAACCAGCCCTCGAACGTCCAGAAGCCCTCGGTGTTGGCCCGCAGCGCCGGCACGGCCTTGGCGATCAGGAAGACCGCGATGGCGGCGATGATGACCAGGACGGCGACGCCGGCGGCCAGGGTGAGGCCGCGGAAGGCCCGCTCTGCGCCGAACGCCCGGGCCCGCGGCAGCGCGCCGCCGCCGCCCAGCCCGGCTCCGCCCGGGGTACGGGTGCGAAGTGGTGCCTCGGCCAGACGCGCCGAGGCACCGGCGGGCCGGTCGTGACCTTCGGTCACGCGGGTCCCGCCGGTGCCGGCGTCAGCCGAGCGGTGAGGGGTTTCACCCATCTGCTCGCTCGCTTCGAGTTGAGGTGGTGGTGACGGTGTCGGTGAGGGCGGGTCAGGCGAGGTTCTTGACCGCGGCCTCGACCTTGGTGCGGACCGACTCGGGCAGCGGGGCGTAGCCCAGCTCTGTCAGGTCGGCCTGGCCCGCGGTGCTGGCGGCGTGGCCGAGGAAGCCCTTGACCAGCGGGAGCTTGTCGGCGGGCAGGCCCTTCGAGCAGACGATCTCGTAGGTCACCAGGACGATCGGGTAGGCCCCGGCCTCCTTGGTGTTGTAGTCGATCTTCATCTTGAGGTCGTCGCCCTGGCCGACCACCTCGGCGCCGGCGATGGTCTTACCGGCCGACTCGGCGGTCAGCTCGGCGAACTCGCCCGCGCCGTTGCCGACCTTGGCGGTCTTCAGGCCACCGTTCTCGGCGTACGACCACTCGACGTAGCCGATGGTGCCGTCCTGGTTCTTGATGGCGCTGGCCACGCCGTCGGACTTGGCCGCACCGGTGCCGCCCGGGGCCTTCCACTCCTTGGCCTTGCCGAAGGTCCAGTCGGACGCGGCGGTCTTGGCGAGGAAGTCGGTGAAGTTGTCGGTGGTGCCGGAGGAGTCCGAGCGGTGCACCGCGTTGATGGCGGTCGACGGCAGCTTGGCGTCCGGGTTGTCGGCCTTGATCGCCGGGTCGTCCCACTTGGTCACCTTGCCGGCGAAGATCTTCGCCAGGGTGGCCGGCTTGAGCTGGAGGTTGTCCACGCCGTTGACGTTGTAGGCGATGGCGACCGGGCCGATCACCATCGGCAGGTTGATGGCGGCGCCGCCGACGCACTTGGCGTTGGCCTGCGGCTGCTCCTCCTCCTTGAGGGCGGAGTCCGAGCCGGCGAAGTCGGCGGTGCCGGCGATGAAGGCCTGGATGCCGGCGCCCGAACCGGACGACTCGTAGTTGATCTTCGCCCCGGAGCACTTCTGCTGGTACGCCTTGATCCACTCGTCCATGGCGTTCTTCTGCGCCGACGAGCCCTGGGCGTTCAGCGTGCCGGTGGCGCAGTCGGCCGCGGCGGCCGACCCGGAGGCGGAGGCGCCGCTCGCGGACTCGTTGTTGTCCGAGCCGCATGCACTGAGAGCGAGCGTCGCGGTAAGAGCGAGGCAGGCGAGAGTGCCGTGCCGCTGGAGCTTCACCTGAGGGGTATCCCTTCACGTCTGACTTCGCACCCGGATTGGGGGCCCGGGGTGCCGGCGCTGACCGGCTGGTCCAAAAGTTAGGAGTGCCAGGTAGCCGGTTCGCCGGTCAGAAGTGAACGGGGGGTGAACACGTGCGGCAGCGCAGGTGACCGCTTGCTGAGGGTGGGTTGTCCGTTAAGTGAACTCGGGTGCCCCTGTCGGACGTATGGGGATTTTCCCGGTTAGCCGTTATCTCGCCGACGCGCCGCCGTTATCCGGCGGTGACCGGTCGCGCGCCGGCCCGGCCCCGGACCCGCCGCCCCGAGCGGAGGGCCGGCCCGGAGAGGGCTCGTCGCGCCGCGCGGGCCGGCCCTGCGGACGCGGGCGCCGGCCCGGCTCCCGGCTCGCCACCTCCTGGTTGGGCCCGGAGCCGGGCCGGTGGTCAGGCCGACTGGTAGTTCACGTGGGCGGACCAGCGGGCGAAGCCGAGCCGCTCGTAGAGGGCCACCGCGGCGGTGTTCGACTCGTCCACGTAGAGCATGACGCGGTCCAGGCCCCGCCGGTCCCGCAGGTACGCCAGGCCGGCCGCCGTCAGCGCCCGGCCCAGCCCGCCGCCGTGCGCCGCCGGGTCCACCCCGAGGACGTAGACCTCGCCGATCCGCGCCGAGCCGGGCCGCTCGTGGACCTTCGTCCAGTGGAAGCCGAGCAGCCGGCCGGTGGCCTCCTCGACGGCGAGCAGGAAGCCGTCCGGGTCGAACCACGGCTCGGCGAGGCGTACCCGCAGGTCGGCCGGGGACCAGCGGCCCTGCTCCGGGTGCTCGGCGAAGGCCCGCGCGTTGAGCGCCAGCCAGGCCGCGTCGTCGTCGCCGGGCCGGAACGCGCGCAGCGTCACCCCGTCCGGCAGCCGGGGCTCGGGGATCGGGGCGGTCAGCGGCCGGCGCAGTTGCCAGAGCACCCGTGCCCGGCGCAGGCCCAGGTCGACGCCGAGCGCGGCGGCCGACGGGTGGTCGCCGTGCGCCCACACCCGCAGTGGGCCGGGGGCCGCCGCCAGTACGCCCCGGGCCAGCGCCCGGCCCGTCCCGCGCCGCCGGTACGCCGGGTGCACCGCCAGTTCCGCCCCGGTGCCGGCGTCGCCGTCGGTGGTGTCCAGATGGGCGTAGCCGGTCAGCGTCCCGTTGGCGGCCCGGGTGGTCAGGTGCACGGCGGCCGCGTCCGGGTCCCGCAGCCGGAGCAGGACGTGCTCGTCGAACGGGTCCGCCCCGTCGGCGTCACCGGCGGCCCGGGCGAGGGCGAGCACGTCGGCGATCTCCGTGGGGCTGAGGCGGTCGGTCCGGGTCACCTGCTGGCTGGTCGGTTCGGCGCTGCTCATGCCGTCACCGTAGTCCGGTCGGTCGCCGCCGCCGCCGACCCCGGCGCGCTCCGCCGCGTGGTGTAGCGGGCGTCACGCCGGCGTGGGCGCGCCGCACGACCCGACCCCGGGGTAAGCCGGCACCTGGCTCCCGCACGGCCCGCCCCGTCGGGGAGCGCCGCCACGTGACGCCCTCACGTCCCGCCGTCGGGGAGGGCCTCCACCTGGAACCGGCTGGTCAGGCTCGGCAGGATGCGGTAGAGGGCGTCCACTGTGCCCTGCCGGTCGCCGCCGGCGTCGTGCAGCAGCACGACCGAGCCGGGTTCGACGTTGGTGACGACCATCGTGGCGATCCGGCCGGCCCCCGGCGCCGACCAGTCCGACGGGTCCACCGTCCAGTGCAGCGGCGTCATGCCGAGTTCCCGGGCCACCGACACCACGGGGCCGGTCCAGGCGCCGCCGGGCTGGCGGTAGTAGGCGATGGGGGCGCCGGGCACCGCCGCCCGGATCGCCGCGCTGGTGCGCAGCAGGTCCGCCCGGATGACCTCCGGCGACCGGCGGCCGAGGTTGACGTCGTGGTTCCAGCTGTGGTTGCACAGGGTGTGCCCGTCGGCCACGATCGCCTGGATCAGGTCCGGGTGGTTCTGTGCGTTCTCACCCACCACGCAGAAGGTGGCCCGGACCTGGTGCCGGCGGAGCAGGGCGAGCACCTGCGGGGTGTACTGCGGGTCCGGGCCGTCGTCGAAGGTCAGGGCGACCAGCGAGGTGCCGCTGGTGGTCTGCGCGCCGAACGGGCCGGCGGTCCCGGTCGCGCCCGGTGTGCCGCTCGGGTCGACGCCGCCGTCCTGCCCGGCCTCGGCCGGTGCGGGGCTCCGGTCCCCGCCGGGCGTGCCCTGGCGGGAGGAGTCGTCCGCCGGCGGCTGGTCGGCGTAGTGCGGGCCGGTGGCGCTCGTCGTCACGCTGGAGGCGGGTGGGTCGGGCACCAGGCTGCGCCCGAGCGCGTACGCCGTGCCGAGCAGGACGGTCACCACCAGCGCGACGAGGCCGACGGCTCGGGCGGCCGAGGGATCCCGTCTCACTGCGCCCGTCCGTGCCGAACCGCCGCCCCCGTGGTCGATGCGCACGCCGCCGCCTCCCTCTCTGCCCGGCAAACCCGGCAGTCAGAATAGAGCCGACTAGCGGTGCAAAAAGGGCATATGGGGAATAGGCCCCGGAATGGGGTGCGGGATCAGACTGGCAGGGGGGCGTGCTCCGCCTCCGGCAGCGACCGGGACGGCGGCACCACGAACTTGTAGCCGACCTGCCGCACGGTGCCGATCATCGACTCGTACTCGGAGCCGAGCTTCGCCCGCAGCCGCCGGACGTGCACGTCGACCGTGCGGGTGCCGCCGAAGTAGTCGTAGCCCCAGACCTCGCGCAGGAGCTGGTCCCGGGTGAACACCCGACCGGGGTGCTGGGCCAGGAACTTCAGCAGCTCGAACTCCTTGTAGGTCAGGTCGAGCGGGCGGCCCTTGAGCTTGGCGGCGTAGGTGTCCGGGTCGATGGTGAGCTCGCCGGCCCGGATCGAGCCGCCGGCGCCGGAGGTCGCGTTGCTCAGCCGACCGACCGCCAGCCGCAGCCGGGCCTCCACCTCGGCCGGCCCGGCCGAGGCGAGGATGACGTCGTCGACGCCCCAGTCGGCGTTGAGCGCGATCAGGCCGGCCTCGGTGACCACCGCGACCAGCGGCACCCCGAGCCCGGTGGCGTGCAGCATCCGGCAGGTGGCCCGGGCCTCGCTCAGCTCGGAGCGGGCGTCCACCAGGACCGCGTCCGGGCTGGGGCCGGCGACCAGGGTGCGGACGTCGCGCGGCGCGGTGCGGACCGAGTGCGGCAGCAGGTCGAGTGCCGGCAGCACAGCGGATGGTTCGCCTGCGCGCGCGGTCACCAGCAGCAGGATCTCCACGATCACCTCCGTCCCGGCGGCCGTCGGCCGCGCGCGACCAGCGCACCCCGAAGGGGGTGTGGCGCTGATGAAACTTGCGTGGGTCCCGGCGTCGCTGACGGGCGGGTAACGCTCCGAGCCTAACGGATGACCCCGGCTTCACCTTCGCGTCCTTTCCCGTTTGCCCGGCTTGCCCGTGATCGCGCCGCAGGTTTTAACGTTGCCGAAACCGTGACCTCCGCGTGGGCCGGCCGGTCTGGCACGATCGGGGCGTGTTTCCCTCCAGCTCGCCCGAGACCGGCCGCGACCCGTGGCCCGACGGGCCCCGCCCGGGCCCGGCGGGCCCGTCCCGTGGCCAGCCGCCGGCGCCGCGCACCGGGCCGGCCACCGACGACGACGGCGACCGTCGGGAACGCGGCGGGCCGCGTCGCGCCCGGCGCGGTGGCGAGCCGCCGCGCCGGCCCGACGACGAGGCCGACGCGGAGCCGGACGAGGAGGAGGTGGAGCCGGTCGAGGTGCGCCGCCAGCTCGCGCTGTCCGTCGCCGGGTTCGCGGTCCTGCTCGGGGTCGGCCTGGTGCTCGGGGCGCAGACCTCCGGCCCCGGCCACCGGCTGCCGTTCGCGGGCATCATCTTCGGCGTACAACTGCTCTTCGTGCTGGCCTGGACGATGGCCATGCGGCCGCCGGCGCTGCTGCTGGTCGCCCTGGTCAGCGGGGTGGCCGCGGTGGCGGCCGACGCCGCGGCCGTGCAGACGGACGTCGCCGGCCTGGCCCCGCTGGGCTACGTCGCGGCGGGCGGCTTCCTCCTCGGGGTGCTCGGCCAGCTCGTCCGGCGGGTCGACCGCGTGCGGGTGACCGACTCCCTGGGCAGCACCCTGCTGATCGTGGTGGGCGTCGTCGCCTTCGCCACCCTGATCACGCTCAGCCGGATCCCGGCCGGCACCCAGGCCATCACCGTCTGCCTCACCGCCAGCGGGGTCGCGCTCACCGTCGCCCGGCTCACCGACGCGGTGGCGCCCTGGCCGCGGCTGGCGCCGCAGGTGCCGAGGGGCGCGGCCGGCGTGGTCGGCGGCGCGATGGTCGGCACGCTGGTCAGCGCCGTCCTCGGTAGCTACCTGGTGACGCCCTTCACCCCCACGAAGGCTGCGATCATCGGGCTGGTCGCGGCGGTCGCCGCCGTGCTGGCGGACCTCGCCGTGGGGTACGCCGAGGCGGGCCGCCTGATGGCGGGGGAGCCGCCGACGATGTGGGTCGCCCGGCACATGCAGGGGCCGCTCGGCGGCTTCGCCCTCGCCGCGCCGGCCGCGTACGCCATGTGCAAGCTCGTCCTCTGACGGCGATTGGGCGTTCGTCCGTTCGGGTACCACCGGGGGGCCGCTGTGCGGCACCCGGCACTCACGACAGGAGGCGGCGTGGCGCAGGATCACACGTACGGGGAGCGGCCCCGTCGACGCGGGCGCAAGGTGCTGATCACCCTCGTCGTCCTGCTGCTGGTGCTGGGCGGCCTGATCGTCGTGGCCGACCGGGTCGCGGTCGGGGTGGCCGAGCGGGCCATCGCCGACCAGGTCCGGCAGGAGATCGCCAAGCAGGGGGCGCAGTCCTCGGCCCCCGAGGTCGAGGTCGGCGGCTTCCCGTTCCTCACCCAGGTGCTCGACGGCCGGTACGAGCGGATCACCATCGGGCTGCGGGACGTGCAGGGCCCGGTGCAGGGCGACGTGGTCGCGCTGCCGAAGCTCGACGTGGACGCCCGCGACGTCCGCGCCTCGCTGGACACGATCCGCTCCGGCCAGGGCGAGGTGGTCGCCGAGACGGTCGACGGCACCGGCACCATCAGCTACGACAGCCTCGCCAAGCTGCTCGACCGCCCGGGGCTGACCCTCGGCGAGCAGGGCGGCCGGCTCGCCGTCACCGCGCCGGTCGACATCCTCGGCCAGCGGCTCACCGTGACCGGCACCGCCGACATCACGGTCGGCGACCAGGGGCAGGTGGCGCTGCGCTTCAACGACCTGAACGCCCAGGGGCTGCCGAACGTGCCGCTGGCCCGGACGCTGCTCAACAACTACGCCAAGAGCATCTCCGTCAACGTGCCGCTGCCGGAGCTGCCGTTTCAACTCGCCGTCCGGGAGGTCCGGCCGCTGCCCGAAGGGCTGGCGGTGACGGCGGACGCGAAGAACGTGCCCATCAACTCCGCCACCGGCTGAGCTCCGACCCGGCCATCGGCTGGGCCTGGTCCCGGCCATCGGCTGGCCCCGACCCGGTCATCGGCTGGGCCTCGACCCGGCCGTCGGCTGGGCCTCGACCCGGCCGTCGGCCGGGCCGCCGGCGGCCCGGCGGCGCGTCCCGGATGCTGGTCGGTCCGCTGGCGTCCCCCGGCGTGGCTGGTAGGCTCCCTGCTCATGGGGACGCTCCTCACCAAACGGCGCGCGGTCGACCTGTGCCGCGTGGCCACCTGCCTGTGTCGCCCCGTCATCTGACGGCGGGGCTGTCCTCGGCTGCCTGACGCAGCCAGTGGCACTCAGGGTCCGCGTACCCCCGGTGCTCTCCCACCGAACGCCCGGCAGCGGCGCCGTCGCACGAACCCGTGATCCGTTTCTCGCTATGGGTCCCGCGCGTGGTGCGACAATCATGTGCATCGATTTCCGCGCGCTGGCTCACCATCCATCCTCACCAGGGAGTGATCTGATGAGTCGCGACACCGCACTCGTCTCGGCCGAGTGGGCCGAGAAGAACATCGACGCCCCGGGCGTCGTCTTCGTCGAGGTCGACGAGGACACCTCGGCCTACGACACCGGCCACATCGCCGGCGCGATCAAGCTGGACTGGAAGACCGACCTGCAGGACCCGGTGCGCCGGGACTTCGTCAACAAGAGCCAGTTCGAGGCGCTGCTCTCCGAGCGCGGCATCGGCAACGACGACACCGTCATCCTCTACGGCGGCAACAACAACTGGTTCGCCGCGTACGCGTACTGGTACTTCAAGCTCTACGGCCACCGGGACGTGAAGCTGCTCGACGGTGGCCGCAAGAAGTGGGAGCTGGACGCCCGCCCGCTGGTGAAGGACGCGGTGACCCGCCCCGCGACGCAGTACGTGGCGCAGGAGCCGGACACCTCCATCCGGGCCTTCCGCGACGAGGTCGTGGCCGCGATCGGCACCAAGAACCTGGTCGACGTGCGCAGCCCCGACGAGTTCGCCGGCCGGCTGCTCGCCCCCGCCCACCTGCCGCAGGAGCAGGCGCAGCGGGCCGGGCACATCCCCACCGCGATCAGCGTGCCGTGGTCGAAGGCGGCCAACGAGGACGGCACCTTCAAGTCCGACGACGAGCTGCGGAAGATCTACGCCGACGCGGGCCTGGACGACAGCCGGGAGACCATCGCGTACTGCCGGATCGGCGAGCGCTCCTCGCACACCTGGTTCGTGCTCCAGGAGTTGCTCGGGCACCGCAACGTGAAGAACTACGACGGATCCTGGACCGAGTACGGCTCGCTGGTCGGCGTGCCGGTCGCGCTCGGCGACGAGCCCGGGGAGGCCTGAGCCATGACCGCACCCACCGCCGCCGGCTGCGCCGCTCCCGACCAGGCAGCCCCGCTGCCCGCGAGCCTGGACCTGGAGAAGGAGACCGTGATAACCGGCGTCGTCCGGTCCGACGAGGGCGAGGCCGTCCCGGGCGCGTACGTCCGACTGCTCGACTCGACCGGTGAGTTCACCGCCGAGGTGGTGACCTCGCCGGCCGGCCAGTTCCGGTTCTTCGCCGCGCCGGGCACCTGGACCCTGCGGGCCCTGTCCCGGCACGGCAACGGCGACACCGCCGTGACCGCCGGCCGGGGCATCAACGAGGTCGCCGTCACGGTCGCCTCCTGACCCACGCTCTGATCGGCCCGTGGCCCGCCCCTCGCCGAGGGTGCGGGCCACGACCGTCCCCGGGCGCCGGCACGATCCTTCCGGCCGGCGCGGGCGCGGAGCGCGACCGTCTCCGGGCGGGTTCGCGGGCACGATCCTTCCCGGCCGGCGTGGTCGCCGGACCGCGACCGTCTCCCGGGGGCGGGCCGCCGACGTGACACGATGATGTCGTGAACGGTGTCGTAGAGGCGGGGCAGGCCCCGCCGACCGGTCCCGACCGGCCGGCGTCCCCCCGGCGGTGGCTGCCCTGGCTGCTCGCCGCCACCGTGGCCTGGGCGGTGCTGCTGGCGGCGCTCACCTGGACGTCGGTGCGGGACGACCCGCCGACCGTCCGGGAGCAGCGCTCCCTGGCCGAGGCCGGCCCGGTCGTCGACCGCGCGGTCGGCGAGCTTGTCGCGGCGGCCGGCGACACCGCCGTCCTGACTCCGCCCGAGATCGAGCGGGGCTGCCGGGTCACCCCGTTCGCCGACGGCGCCGTCCTGACCCGGGGGGTGGACGTGTTCGTCCCCGCGGGCCTGGAGCGGGCGCTGCTGGAGCGGGTCGCCGACCGGCTCCCCGAGCGCTGGCGGGCCGGCGTCCGGGTGACCTCGGACGACGGCCCCCGGCTGCGCGCCGACGCGGGCGAGTTCGTCACCGTCTCCGGCGGGATCGAGGCCGACGGCCGGGTCCGGTTGACCGCCGACACGGGCTGCCGGCCGGTCGGCGCCGGCTACGCCGCGCCGGCGGTCGCCGCCGACGGCGAGCAGGCCGACGCCCTGGCCGCGGCGCTGCGGGCGCTCGGCGCTCCGGCCGATCCGGCCCCCACGCTGGTCGTGGCGCCCTGCCCGGCCGGCGGCACCGCCCGCACCGCCCGCGCGGCCGCCGTCCCGGCCCCGTCGTCCCCGGCCGCCGCGCTCGCCCCCGTCGCCCGCCCCCCGCTGCTGGACACCGCGCAGGCGTACGCCTACCGGCACGGCGGCGTCATCGTCGTCGCCGACCTGACGGGCGACCGCGTCGTCGTCTCCGCCAGCACCGGCTGCGCCGCCTGACCCGACGGTCAGTGGCGCGGGGCCTGGTCGCGCGGGCGGCGGCTGCGCCCGAGGGCGTCGACGTGCCCCCAGCGACCGGGGATGTCGAGCAGCTCGACGCGCCCCATCCCCTCCGGCACGGCGGGGTCGATGATGAGGTGCTCACCCTGTGGCTCCAGCCCCAGCATCACCCGGAGCAGCAGCAGCGGCGTCCCCGCCGACCAGGCCTGCGGGCTGCACGCGGTCGGATACTCCACCGGGTACTCGGTCAGGTCGCGCTCGTAGCCGGCGAAGGCCTCCGGCAGCCGCCCGCCGAAGAACCGCGACGCGGCCAGCATCGCCTCGCAGATCTGGCCGGCCTCCTTGCGGAACCCGTACCGCCACAGGCCCCAGGCGATGAGCGAGTTGTCGAACGGCCACACGGTCCCCACGTGGTAGCCGACGGGGTTGTACCGCCCCTGGTCGTCGGCGAGGGTCCGGACCCCCCAGCCGGAGAAGAGCCGGGGCCCCAGCAGGTGCTCGGCGATCCGTCCGGCGCGCGACTCGTCCACGATGCCGCTCCAGAGCAGGTGCCCGATGTTCGAGCTGAGCGCGTCCACGTGCCGGCCGTCGGCGTCGAGGGCGAGCGCGTAGTACTCCCGCTCCGGGATCCAGAAGTCCCGGTTGAACCGCATCTTGAGCTCGGCCGCCTCCCGCTCCAGCCGGTCGGCGTACGCGGGGTCGCCCCAGAACAACCGGGCCATCCGGGCGCCACGGATCTTCGCGTCGTACGCGTACCCCTGGAGTTCGCAGGTGGCTCGGGGGAAGCCCGGTAGCCGGCCGTCGCGGTAGGAGATCGAGTCCCAGGAGTCCTTCCAGCACTGGTTCGCCAGCCCGGTGTCCGGGTTGCGGGTCCGGTACCAGATGTACCCGGTGCCGAGCAGGTCGCCGTACGTGTCGATCCAGGCGAGGGCCGCGCGGGCGTTCGCCTCCAGTTGCCGCACCAGCGCGGCGTCGCCGGTCCACCGCTCGTACTCGTCGAGGAGGATGACGAACAGCGGCGTGGAGTCGGCCGCCCCGTAGTACGGGGAGTGGGGCTGCTCCTCGAAGCCCGCCGTCTCGCCGTAGCGCAGCTCGTGCAGGATCTTGCCCGGCTCCTCGTCCCGGAAGTCGTCGACGCGGTGCCCCTGCAGACCGGCGAGCATCAGGATGGTCGCCGGGATCAGCTCCGGCAGGAAGGGCACCACCTGGAGCGAGGTGATGATGCTGTCCCGGCCGAACAGGGTCATGAACCACGGCAGGCCGGCGGCCATCAGGCGTACGCCGAGGGCGATCGACTCGTAACGCAGCGCCGCCAGGTCGTTCAGGCTCTGCCGGTACGCCCCGGCCAGCGGCTGGCAGTCGCAGCCGAGCTTCGGCGCCCGCTCGATCAGCTCGTCCTGCTCGGCCCGGATCGCGGCCGGGTTGCGACTGCCCCCGTAGAGCGGCAGGTTGGCCCGGATGTCCTCGCCGCGGGCCCCGTAGACGACGGTCGACACGTGCAGCCGGGTCGTCCACTCGCTGTGCGGGCCGACCCGGATCCGGAACGTCATCCCCGCGACCCCGATGTCCGCGGGCGCGCTGGTGCTGATCACCGTCTCGCGGTGGAAGCCCTCCCGGCGGTACGTGAGGCGCAGGTCCCTGTCGCCGGTGGTGGCGATGGTGCGACCCTTCTTCCGCCGGACGTGCTTGATCTCGAAGACGTCCGCGAAGTCGGCGCCCATGTCGAGCCGGACGGTGAACTCCATCTCCTCCCCGGCGTGGTTGAGCAGGGTCAGCTCCTCCTCGAAGCTGCCGCCGATGGCCCGGCTCCGGATCACCGAGACCTTCGCGTCGAGGTAGTGGGTCGGCTCGCCGGGGACCAGGAAGAAGCGGGTGCGGTAGGACTCCGCGTCGTCGACGGAGAGCGCGTGCAGCCGCTCGCCGTCGACGGTCAGGATCCAGGTCGAGAGGTACCGGGTGTCGAACGAGAAGAGCCCGGTCGGGAAGTCGAGGGACGGCTCGATGTCGCCGTGCCGGTCGCTGACCAGGAAGGTGTTGCCGTCCAGGATGCTGACCAGGTCCTTCATCGCAGCCGCCCGGCCTGTTCGCGGGCGACCTCGCGGGGGTCGCGGGTGTCGGGCGGGTCGGGGAAGAACCGCCGGAAGGCCAGGAAGAGCACGACGTCGCCGCTGAAGCTGCTCTCGTTGCGCAGCACCGTCGAGATCGCCTGGGCCCGCCCGGTGACGAGCCGGTCGAACAGGTCCTCGCTGGTGTACCAGATCGCGTCGGCCGGCCCCCGTTGGCGGCTCACCTCGATCGCGCCCGGTCGCATCCGGACCACCCAGTGCGCCGTCTGGTTGCCGCGGGCGAGGTCGATCTGCATCGTCCCGTTGACCGGACCGCGCAGCACGTGCGGGGCGCGCGCCGGCAGTGATTCGAAGAACCGCTCCGTCGCCTCGCTCACACCCGAATCGTAGGCATTGGCCCGACTTGCCGGGTCGGTATCGGAAGGGGTGGCCGTCAGTAGACCAGCGCCTGCGTCCCCTCGGCCATCGCCTCCTCGACGAAGACCGCCGCGCCGGCGATGCGCACGCCCGGCAGCACGTCGTCCGGGCCGATGTCCCGTCGGGCGGCGCACTGGGTGCAGGCGGTCACGGTGCCGGTGGTGAGGATCACGTGCAGCAGCTCGGCCAGCGGCGCCGAGTGCGGCAGCTCGAACTCCTGCGCCCGGCCGGGCAGCGCGAACCAGGTCGACTCCCCGGTCAGCCAGAGCGACACGTGCACCCCGGCGGCGGCCGCGGTGGCGGCGACGGTGAATGCCTGGGCGCACCGCTCGGGGGCGTCGGCGCCGGCGGTGGCCTTGACGACCAGAGTGCGGGCCATGGGGCCAGCATAGGATGGTCGCGATGGTTACCGAGATCGGGTTCGTCAGCCTGCTGGTCGCCGGTCTGGGCGCGCTCGCCGGTGGCCTGGTCTACGTTGCCGTACGCATATCGAGAGGACGCTGGTGAGCGCGAGGAGTGAGCCGGGTTTGCGAGCCCCGCAGTCGCGAACGAAGGTGGCTCGGTGAGCTGTGGTGGCCGCTGGCGAGGAGAGGCGGAGTGAACCGGTGAGCGACGAGAACCCCCTGCAGCCGCCGCCGTGGCTGAACGCGCCGCCGGTCGACCCGTACCCCTTCGAGGAGAGCCACGACCTGCGGGTCGGCCCGAAGCTGCACCCGTCGCTGGACGGCCTGCTGCCGTACATCGGGGTGTGGCGCGGCCGTGGCCGGGGCGGCTTCCCGACCATCGAGGACTTCGACTACGCCCAGGAGATCCGGATCAGCCACGACGGCCGACCGTTCCTGTTCTACGAGTCGCGCGCCTGGCTGCTGGACGAGCAGAGCAAGCCGGTCCGCCCGGCCGGGCGCGAGGTCGGCTGGTGGCGGCCGGTGATGGACGGTGACCGGGTCACCGACGAGCTGGAAGCGCTGATGACGACCCCGACCGGGGTGATGGAGCTGCACATCGGCAAGCGCAGGGGCACGCAGCTGGAGTTCGTGACCGACGCGGTGGTCCGCACGGCCACCGCCAAGGAGGTCACCGCCGGGCACCGCCTCTTCGGCATCGTCGAGGGCGCGCTGCTCTACGCCCAGGAGATGGCCGCCGTCGGCCACGGCCTCTCGCCGCACCTCTCCGCCCGCCTCACCCGCGTAGCGGGCTGACCCGGCCCCGCCCGTCCGCCCCCGGATCCCGCGGACTCCGGGGCGGGCAAGGGAGGGGACCGGCCCCGCCCGTCCGCCCCGGAAGACGCGGGCCCGGGGCGGGTCAGGGAAGGGGAAAGGCCAGGAGTGCCTGGAGCGCGGGCGTGCGCGGGCAGCGACGCAACGGGACGGCGTCCAGGGTGCGGACCTCCGTCAGGCCGCGGACGGACGAGGTGAGCCAGACGCCGTCGGCCGAGCGCAGCTCGGCCGGGGTGACCAGGCGCTCGTCGGCGCGCAGGCCCAGTTCGTCGGCGTTGGCGAGGAGCCAGCCCGCCGTCACGCCCGGCAGGATGCCGGTCCCGGCGGCGGGCACGGTGCAGAGGGTGTCGTCGGCCAGCCACACCACGTTGGCCGTGGGCCCCTCTAGGGCGTACCCGTCGGAGGAGACCCAGAGCGCGTCGTCCACCCCGTTGCGGGCGGTCCAGCGGCGGGCGGCGGTGCTCACCGCGTACGAGGTGGACTTGATCCCGGCGGGCAGCCAGTCGAGTGCGGCGCGGGCCCCCGCCGCCACGCCGAGCGGCAGGGTGGCGACGGTGATCCCGTCCCGCCGGGCCGTCCGGGTCGTCGCCGGCACCTCGCCCAGCGTGGCGTAGACGCTCGGCGGGCCGCCGCCCTCCGGGCCCCGCGTGCAGACCAGCCGCAGCGCGCCCTCGACCTCGGCCGGCCAACCGGCGCTCACGGTCTCCAGCAGGTCGACCAGCACGCCGGCGGGGGGCAGCGCCAGCTCGACGGCCGCCGCCGCCCGGGCCAGCCGGGCCAGGTGCGCGTCGCGCAGCCACGGCCGCCCGCCCCGCAGGTGCATGGTCTCGAAGAGGCCGTCGCCGTGCAGCACGCCCCGGTCGTCGCCGCGCAGCACCGGCTCCCCGGGCGGCACCAGCCCGCGCCCCGGCACGGCGATCCTCGACGCCACCATGACCGCCGAGCGTAGCGGCGGACCCGGCGACCCGGCGGCCGGTGCGGCGGGACGAACACGGCGGCGGCCCGTCGAGCCGGCGGTCGGGGCGTCCGGGCGAACTATGATCGGACGGTGTCCGAATCCTCCCTCGCGGAAATGCTCCGCGCCCGTGGGCTGCGGCTGACGGCGCAGCGGCAACTGGTGCTGCAGGCCGTGCTGGACCTGGGGCACGCCACCCCGGAGCAGGTGCACACGGCCGTTCGGGAAGTGGCCGCGGGGGTCAACATCACCACCATCTACCGCACGCTGGAGCTGCTGGAACGGCTCGGCCTGGTCACCCACACCCACCTCTCGCACGGCTCGCCGACCTACCACGCGGCCGGCGAGGACCAGCACGTCCACCTTGTCTGCCGGGAGTGCGGCGCGATCGACGAGATCGATCCGGAGTTGCTGCGCCCGCTGGTCGACCAGTTGGCGCAGCAGCGCGGGTTCCGGGTGGACATCGGCCACGTCTCCCTCTTCGGCGTCTGCGACCGCTGCGAGAACGGGGACCCGAAATGATCGACATCGCGGGCGCGGTGAGCGTCGAGAGCATCGACGAGGCCAGCCGGGACCAGCCCGAGCCGGCGCACGCGGCGGCCGGCGTCCGGGGGGTGGCCGCGCACTACGGCGACCCGATGCGCGAGCAGCGCACCCTCGACACCGCCGTCGGCCTGGTCGACCGCTCGCACCGGGGCGTCGTCGCGGTGCCGGGCGAGGAGCGGATCGGCTGGCTGCACACCCTCACCACCCAGCACCTGGCGCAGCTCACCGCCGGTCAGGGCACCGAGTTGCTGGTGCTCTCCCCGCACGGGCACGTCGAGCAGCACGCCATGGTGGCCGAGGACGGCATCACCACCTGGCTCGACACCGAGCCCGGCGCCACCACCGGCCTGCTGTCGTACCTGGAGCGGATGCGGTTCTTCAGCAAGGTCGAGCCGCGCGACGTCACCGGCGAGCACGCGCTGCTCTCGCTGGTCGGGCCGCAGGCCCCCGCCGCGGTGGAGACGCTCGGCGTGACCGGGCTGGCGGCGCCCGACGTGGTCGCGGTGCCGGGCCCGAAGTTCCGCTCCGGCGAGGTCCCGCCCCGGCCGACCGCGCTCTACGACGTCAAGCCGCTCCCGGTCGGCGGGTGGGCGCGGCGCGGCCCGCTGGGCGTGGACCTGCTGGTCCCCCGGGCCGCGATGGAGCAGGTGGTCACGGAGCTGCGCGGTAACGGGGTGCCGGTGGCCGGGCTGTGGGCGTACGAGGCGGCGCGGGTGGCGGCCCGGCGGGCCCGGGTCGGGGTGGACACCGACCACCGGACGATCCCGGCCGAGGTGGACCTGGTCGCCCCGGCCGTGCACCTGGACAAGGGCTGTTACCGGGGCCAGGAGACCGTGGCCCGGGTGCACAACATGGGCCGGCCGCCGCGCCGGCTCGTCCTGCTGCACCTGGACGGGGTCACCACCGACCAGCCGCCGGTCGCCGGTACGCCGGTGACCCTCGACGGCCGGGCGGTCGGCTTCGTCGGCACCGCCGTGCACCACCACGAGCTGGGTCAGGTCGCCCTGGCCGTGGTCAAGCGCAACGTCGCCGACGACGCCCGCCTCCTGGTGGGCGAGACCGCCGCCGCGATCGATCCGGCCTAGCCCTCGGCCGGCGAAAGAATCTCTCCTTCGCGGCGCTGAGGCGGGAAAAGTTCCGGTCGACTGCCTCCCGGACCTCGGTCTAGGATCCGGGCATGACGACAGGGACGTTGATCACGGTTGCCCCCACCGGCGCGGAGTCGGCCAAGGCGGAGGTGCCGGCGCTGCCGGTGACGCTCGACGAGCTGCTGCTCACCGCCAAGGAGTGCGAGGCGCTCGGCGCCGCCGTGATCCACGTCCACATCCGCGACGACGAGGCGAAGCCCACCCTGGACCAGGGGCGGCTGCGGGAGACCGTGGCGGCGCTGCGGCAGAGCACCGACCTGATCGTGCAGCTCTCCTCCGGCGGCGCGGTGACCGACCCGGAGGCCGACCGGCTCGCCGTGCTCGACGCGGGGCCGGACATGGCCTCCTGCACGATGGGCACCCTCAACTTCGGCGACGACGTCTTCCTCAACCGCTGGGAGTTCATCGTCGACCTGCACACCCGGATGCAGGAGCGCGGCATCGTGCCGGAGTACGAGATCTTCGACCTCGGTCACCTGACGGCCCTGCAACGGCTGCTCGGCAAGTACGGCCTGCCGGCCGGCGGGCACGTGCACGTCGACTTCGTGATGGGCGTGCCGGGCGGCATGCCGGGGACCACGGCGGCGCTGGTCGCCGCCCACCAGGCGCTGCGCGACCTGCCCGAGGGCACGACCTTCTCGGCCACCGGCATCGGCCGCAGCACCATCCCGGTGATGTTGGCGTCGCTCTCGGCCGGCGGGCACCTGCGCGTCGGCATGGAGGACACCGTGACCTACGCCAAGGGCCGCCCGGTGGAGTCCAACATGCAGCTCGTGGCCCGGGCGGTCGGCTTCGCCCAGCTCGCCCAGCGGCCGCCGCTGACCACCGCCGAGGCGCGTGAGCTGCTCGGCGTGCCAGCCGCCGGGCGGTAAGCGGCGGTTCCGCCCGCACTCCTGTACGCCGGCGCGCCGACGTCCTGGTCACCCGCCTGCCGGGGGTCACCGGGCGATCGGTACCGTCCACACCGTGGGAAAGACGTACGAGGGCGGCGTGCCGCTCGCCGAGGTGGTCCGGTCCGGGTTCGTGGAGGGCGTGCACCGGGGCTCGGTGGTGGTGCTCGACGCCGACGGCGCGACGGTGGCCGGCGCCGGGGACGTGACCTCCCCGGTCTTCCCGCGCTCGTCCAACAAGCCGATGCAGGCGGTCGGGATGCTCCGCGCCGGGCTGTCGCTGACCGACCCGGCGGACGTGGCGCTGGTGTCGGCCAGCCACGCCGGGGAGGACTTCCACCTCGACCGGGTCGGCGCGCTGCTGGCCGGCGCCGGGCTGGACGAGTCGGCCCTGCACTGCCCGCCGGAGCTGCCGGTGGGCGAGGACGCGCGGGCCGCCGTGCTGCGCGCCGGCGGCGGTCCCACCCGTACGCAGATGAACTGCTCCGGCAAGCACAGCGGGATGCTGCTGACCTGCCTGGCCGCCGGCTGGCCGCTGGACGGTTACTGGCGCCCGGAGCACCCGCTGCAGCAGCGGCTCCGCGACGCGGTCGAGGAGTTCACCGGTGAGCGGGTGGCGGCGGTCGGGGTGGACGGCTGCGGTGCCCCGGTGCTCGCGGTGTCGCTGACCGGCCTCGCCGGGGCGTACCTGCGGCTCGTCTCGGCGGAGCCGGGCTCCGTGCCGAGGACGGTGGCCGACGCGATGCGCGCCCACCCGGAGATCGTCGGTGGCACCCAGGCCGACGACACCCGGCTGATGCGCGGCGTCCCCGGGCTGCTCGCCAAGGTGGGCGCCGAGGGGGTCATCGCGGCGGCGGTACCCGGGGTCGGGGCGGTCGCCCTCAAGATCGACGATGGGGCGGGCCGGGCCCGGATGCCGGTGCTGGTCTCCGCCCTGCGCCGGCTCGGCCTGGACGCCCCGGTGCTGGCCGAGTACGCCAAGGCGCCGCTATTCGGCGGCGGCCTCCCGGTCGGCGGCGTACGCCCCCTCTGGTAGCCACGCCGCCGCGCCGGGCGGTGACCGCCGCCGACCCGGCCGGCACCGGCGGGCCACCGCGGGTCAGGGCAGGAAGTCGAGCAGGGCGGCGTTGACCGGGGCGGGGCGTTCCAGCGGCAGCAGGTGGGCGGCGTCCGGCACGTCGGGCAGGCGGGTCGCGTCCGCCGCCTCGGCCGCGATCCGGTCGGCGAGCCGGCTGATGTCGGGCACGTCCCCGGCGCCCGCGGTGACCAGGACGGGCATCCGCAGCTCGCCGAGGCGTCCGATCGCGGGTGGATCGAGTTCGGCGACGTCCACCGCGCTGAGGGCCAGCTCGGCGGCGAGCGCCCGCTGGTCCATCTCGCGGGCGAAGGCGACCAGCTCCGGGTCGACGTCCTCCGGGCGGCGGCCGGGTCCGACCACCCAGAAGCGCACCTCCCCGGCGGCGGTGGCGGCGAAGTCCTCCTGGTCGACGTCGCCCACCAGCGTCTCCCAGAGGCCGTTCGCCTCCTCGGACCACTCGTGCCCGGTCACGGCGCTGCCGAGCAGGGCGAGCGCCGTGACCCGGTCCGGGTGGGCCAGCGCGGTGTTGATCGCGACCGCGCCGCCGAACGAGCAGCCGACCAGGGCGGCTTGGGGGAGGTCCAGCGCGTCGAGCAGCCCGGCCACGTCGTCGTGGTGGGCGAACGGTGCGGGCGGCAGCTCCGAGTCGCCGTAGCCCCGCAGGTCCAGGGCGATCACCCGGTGCCGCTCGGCCAGCGGGCCGAGCTGTTCCCGCCACATCCGGCGGTCCGCGATGCCGGCGTGCAGCAGGACCACGGGGCTGCCGCTGCCGGCGTCGTCGTACGCCAGCAGCGCGCCGTTTACTTCGATCTTGGTCATCGGGGGAACCTACGTACGGCAAGGCCGGGCACGCAACCGCATATGAGACGTCGCTAACTCTGGTTAGCGTTTTGCTTGCAGGAGTTAGCAGGGCCGGTTAGCGTCGAGGCATGGCCACTGGTAAGGACCTTCCCGACGTCGGCGGGTTCATTCGCGATCTGCGCCGCAACGCGAAGATCTCGCTCCGGCAGCTCGCCGAGCAGGCGGGGGTCAGCAACCCGTACCTCAGCCAGATCGAGCGCGGCCTGCGCAAGCCGAGCGCGGAGGTGCTCCAGCAGCTCGCCAGCGCGCTGCGGGTCTCCACGCCGGCGATGTACCTGCGCGCCGGGCTGCTCGACGACAAGGAGGGTCAGGGCGTGCTGGCGGCCATCGCGGTCGACCCCGACCTGACGATGGCGCAGAAGCAGTCGCTCACCCAGATCTACGAGACGTTCCGGCGGGAGAACGCGCGGCTCGCCGAGGCGACCGCCACCGCACCGGACGGCGCCGAGGCCGGGGCCACCCCGGCCGGCGCCAGCCGGGGCGCGGGCGCGCCGGAGGCCGCCCAGGCGCCGGACCTGGCGAACCTCGCCGCCACCGGGCCCACCACGCCGGAGGGCACCCCGACCGAGGCCGTCCTCGAGTCGGTCGCCGTCACCGAGGCCGGCTCCGCCCCCGCTCCGACCGACACCCCCGCGAAGAAGGCCGCCGACGCGGCCGAAGAGGAGAAGTGATGACCCAGCCGAAGACCCACCGCATCCCGGCCCCGATCTACGCCGCCGCCGGCGCCGGCGAGCTGGCCCTGGAGCAGCTCCGCAAGCTCCCCGCCGTGGTGAGCGGCCTCGGCACCAAGGTCGTCGCCGACCTGGGCGGCAAGGCCGTCGTCACCGGCGTCGAGCTGCGCCAGAAGGCCAACGAGACGCTGCGCACGGCGAACCTGACCGCCGGCGGCCTGCGGGACAAGGCCGTCCCGGCCGACCTCGACCTGAAGCGCCTCCGCGAGGTCGCCGACCTGGACAAGCTGCGCGAGGTCGCCGACCTGGACAAGCTGCGCGAGGTCGCCGACCTGGACAAGCTGCGCGAGGTGGCGACCCGGAACGCCGCCGTGGTGGTCGCCGGCGCCCAGGCCGCGCAGGAGCGGGCGCAGGCCGCGTACGTCGCCCTGGTCGCTCGCGGTGAGCGGGTCGTCGGCGCCGGCGTGCTGGAGGCCGCCGAGACCGTGAACGCCGACATCGAGGCCACCGAGGCCGAGGTCGAGCCGGCCGAGGCCGCGAAGCCGGCCGCCCCGGTCACCGCCGAGGCGACGGTCCCGGCCACCGCCGAGGTGCCGACCCCGGCCGACGTGGCCGAGATCGTGGAGGCCAAGCCGGCCGCCGCGAAGAAGGCGACCCGGGCTCCGCGCGCCACCAGGGCCGCCGCCAAGCCGGCCGCCACCCCGTCGGCGAAGCTGCCCCGGGCCACCAAGCGGACGCGTCCGGCCGCCGAGTAGTTCCCGCTGTGCCGGCGACCCCGGAGGCGTCCTGTCGGACGTTTCCGGGGTCGCCGGCATAAGCTTGCCGTCATGGCCTACGCCGCGCCGCTCTTCGCCTTCGAAGTTCGCTACGTGATCGAGCTGATCCTGCTCGTTTTCGCGTTGATCGTGCAGGGCGTCGCCCTGGTGCACGCCATCACCCAGCGCTCCGACGCCTTCGCCGCCATCGGCACGCTGCCCAAGGGGGGCTGGATCGCCATCCTGGCGGTCTGCCTGGTGCTGACCCTGCTCGGCTTCGGCCCGATCAGCCTCTTCGGACTGATCGGCATCGCGGCGGGCCTCATCTACCTGCTCGACGTCCGGGTCGGCCTGCGCGAGCTGAACGACGGCAGAGGGTCCTGGTGAGGGGTTTCCGTTGGCCGCCCCCGCCCGACGGCGGACCCCGCACCTGGGGTCCCGGCCCGGGCGCCCCGCGCACCGGTCGGCCGGCCCTGCCGGAGCCGGAGACCGAGCTGGTCGCCACGCCGCACGGCGTACAACTGGAGCAACTCGTCACCGGGGCGGGTGACCCGACCACGGTGTTCGCCCACGGGCTGGGCAACGGCATCGCCACCACCAGGCCCTTCGGCAGCGGGGTGACCGGCCGAAGGCTCTTCTTCCAGTTCCGTGGGCACGGCCGCTCCGACGCGCCGCCCGGCGCGTGGAGCTACCTGGACCTCGCCCGTGACCTGCGCGCGGTGGCCGACCTGGGCGGCGCCACCCGCGCCTTCGGTGCCAGCCTCGGCGCGGGCGCGCTGTGCCGGCTGCTCGCCGAGAGCCCCGAGCGCTTCGAGCGGCTGGTCTTCCTCCTGCCCGCGGTGCTGGACCGGCCGCGCGGCGAGGTCGCCCGGGCCCGGCTGACCGCGCTGTTCGACGCCGTGGAGAGCGGGGACGCCTCCGCCGTCGCCGACGTGGTCCAGACCGAGCTGCCGCCCGCCGTGCGCAACACCCCGGCCGGCTGGGCCTACCTGCGTCAGCGGCTCGACCAGCTCCTCCGCGACGGGCTCGCCCCCGGGCTGGCGAGCCTGCCCGAGCAGGCGCCGCTGCGCGACGCCGGGGTGCTGGCCGCGGTCACCGCGCCCGCCCTGGTGATCGGCTGCGCCGGCGACGACCTGCACCCGGCCGAGGTCGCCGAGCAGCTCGCGGCCGCGCTGCCCCGGGCGACACTGCACGTGTACGACCGGCCCGGCTTCCTCTGGACCGAACGCGCCGACCTGCGCAGCCGGATTTCCGCCTTCCTCAACGAGTAACGTGCCCTGACATGGGCGTCACACACCACGGTCGTACGCACCGGCTTGACCTCGCCGACCCCACGCTGCGGGAGTGGGGGTGCACGGTGCTGCACGCCGACCCGGAACAGGGCATCGTGCTGGACAGGTCGGCGTTCTACCCGGGCGGCGGCGGACAGCCGCCGGACCACGGGGTGCTGCTCTGGCAGGGGGTGCAGACCCGGATCGTCGGTACCCGCAAGGGCGACGACCTCTGGCTGATCCCGGCCGAGGGCGACCCGCTGCCGCCGGCCGGCACCGCGGTGACCGGCGCGGTCGCCGACGAGCGGCGGACCAGGCTGATGCGGACCCACTCCGGGCTGCACGTGCTCTGCGGGGTGGTGTTCCGCGACTTCGGCGCGCTCGTCACGGGCGGCAACATGGAGCCGGGCGAGGCCCGGATGGACTTCAACCTCCCCGAGGTGCCGCCGGACTTCAAGAGCCGCATCGAGGAGCTGGTCAACGCCGAGGTGGCCGCCGACCGGGCGGTCGCCGTGCGGGTGCTGCCCCGGGCCGAGGCGCTCGCCCTGCCGGACATCATCCGGACCCAGTCCAACCTGATTCCGCCCGAGGAGCAGGAGGTCCGGATCGTCGACATCGTCGGCCTGGACGTCCAGGCCGACGGCGGCACACACGTCGCCTCCACCGCCCAGATCGGCAAGGTGCAGGTGGTCAAGGTGGAGAGCAAGGGCCGCGCCAACCGCCGGATCCGCGTCCGGCTGGCCGACTGACCCGGTGACTCCCGGCGCCGGGGCACCGGCGCCGGGAGCCTGCCGTCACACGAGATCGATGCGTTCCCGCTCGATCGGGTAGCCCGCCCGGGCGAAGGCGGCGGCCATCGGGTGGTTCGTCTGGTCGGTGGCCGCCACGATCTCGTCCATCCCCGCCTCGACCAGCAGGTGGGTGGCTTCGACCAGCAGGTCGTACGCGTAGCCGTGCCCGCGTTGCTCCGGCACCACGCCGACGAAGCCCACGATCGGGTCGCTGTGGTTGCGCGCCGGCACGGTGATGCCCGCCAGTTCGCCCGCCGGCGTCCAGGCCAGCCGCCACCAGTCGCGCGGGCTCGGCAGCCAGCGCAGCAGGTCGAGTTCCTCCTGCGCCGCCGCGTCCGGCCCGTGCTCGGCGGCGGTACGGCGGGTGTGCGCGTCGAGGCTCTCCTCGCCGATGCGGCGCAGCACGTCGAGGATCACGGCGTCGTCCGGCTCCGGGCGGAACTCCAGCCGCCCGGGCCGCCCGGGCAGCCCGCACTCCCGTGTCCAGCGGTACCGGTACCGCTCGACGAGCAGCGACATGCCGGCCGCCGTCGCGGCGTCGATCCGGGCCTCGGCCTGCGCGCGGACGGCCGGGTCGTCCCGCCAGCCGGGCGGCAGGGACAGGGAGTACTCGGCCCGCAGCGGCGCGGTCCGCAACAGCCGGACCGCCGCCTCCCGGTCGGTGAAGTCGAACCAGTCGAGGGCCAGCGGCGCGTCGTCGTCCGGCCCGCCCCACCAGGCGGCGCGGGCCACCACCTTGCCCTCGCGCAGGGCGACCCAGCTCCACTCGGGACGGTACTGACCGTCGGCGGCCATGTCGGAGTAGTTGTCACCGAACGCGGCGCGGCCCACCAGTCCGGGGTCGGGCAGCGAGTCGAACAGTGTTTCCTCGCCCGCGGTGAGCGGGCGGATGACCAGATCGGTCATGCGAGTCCTTCCGGGTCTGACGTGCTCCCGGCTCAGGACCGTGGCGTCCTCGTGACCGGGCGGGAGCACAGCGATGTCGTGATGGACACGGTGCCCACCTCCCTTCCAAGATCGAGGACGCGCGAGCAGGCTAGCAGCGGCGCCCCGGCCGCTCCAACTGCTTTCCGGCGATCGTCTTCCTGCCGGTCGCCGGGCTGGCAGTGGGAGTGCGGGTCAGCGGGTGGTCAGTCCGGGCGGCAGGTGGGCCGCGCGGACGTCGAGCAGCCAGCGTTCCACGGTGGCCTCGTCCGGGCGGTCCGGCAGCGGGGAGCGGGTGCGGTCGAAGTCGCGTTCCGCCTCGGCGAGCAGCGTGCGCGCCTCGCCCAGCTCGCCGCCGGCCACCCGCTCGCCGAACGCCCGGAACCACCCCGGGTCGGCGAGCCGGATCTCCAGCACGCCGGTGGCGTAGAGCAACCGGCCCTGGTGCACGAGTCGAGCCAGGTGCCGGGCGTGCTTGGTGGTCCGCCGCCGGGTGTCGGCCGAGAACGTGCCGTCGCC
Source organism: Micromonospora sp. NPDC047670 (assembly GCF_043204915.1). Classification (NCBI taxonomy): domain Bacteria; kingdom Bacillati; phylum Actinomycetota; class Actinomycetes; order Micromonosporales; family Micromonosporaceae; genus Micromonospora; species Micromonospora sp. NPDC047670. The sequence continues at coordinate 400,199 of NZ_JBIDDA010000004.1, read as the reverse complement.
CCGGGACTCCAGCTTGCGGAACTGCTGGCCGGCGTACCCGAGGTAGGCGTCGCGGACGCGGGGCGCGCTGAGGAACGCCGAGCGGATGGCGACCAGCCGGTCGCCGAGCTCCGTCCGGGTCTCGTAGCAGTCGTCCGGCAGCCAGGCCAGCTCGGTGGCGGTCGGGTTGCCACTCAGCGCCAGGCGGCACCACTTCGCCGCCTCGTGCAGGGTGGTGTCGGGGTCGGTGGTCACCACCGACTCGCGGGGCGGGCGCAGGCCGTGGAACGCGACGGTGGGCGCGGCGAAGACGCCGATCCGGTCGACGTCGGAGCCCGGCCCGGCCAGCCCGTACGCGACCGAGCCGACGATCCCGGAGAGCAGCAGGTGCATGCCGGCGAGCATGACGCATCACACCGATGCGCGAAACCGGACTTCCGTTGTCAGGTATCGCTGACAGGCTCGCCGTATGACGAAACCGTTGACAGGCAGGGTCGCGCTGGTCGCCGGGGCGACACGCGGCGCCGGGCGGCAGATCGCCGTCCAGCTGGGTGCCGCTGGCGCCACCGTCTACGCGACCGGCCGCAGCAGCCGGGCCGGCCGCTCCGAGATGGGCCGGCCGGAGACCATCGAGGAGACCGCCGAGATGGTCACCGAGGCCGGCGGCACCGGAATCGCCGTCCGGGTCGACCACCTTGTGCCGGAGCAGGTCCGCGACCTGGTGGCCCGGATCGACGCCGAGCAGGGCCGGCTCGACGTGCTGGTGAACGACATCTGGGGCGGCGACCTGCTGACCACCTGGGAGAAGCCGGTCTGGGAGCAGCCGCTGGAGGCCGGCTTCCGCGTCCTGCGGCTGGCGGTCGACACGCACATCGTCACCAGCCACTTCGCGCTGCCGCTGCTGATCCGCCGCCCCGGCGGGCTGGTGATCGAGGTCGGCGACGGCACCAAGGAGTACAACGACACGGCCCGCCGTCTCTCGGTCTTCTACGACCTGGCCAAGGTCTCGGTGAACCGGCTCGCCTTCAACTGGGCGCACGAGCTGGCGGCGCACGGAGGCACCGCCGTCGCGCTCACCCCGGGTTGGCTGCGTTCGGAGGCGATGTTGGAGCACTTCGGCGTCACCGAGGAGAACTGGCGGGACGCCCTCGACCGGGAACCGCACTTCGCCATCTCCGAGTCGCCCGCCTTCGTCGGGCGGGCGGTCACCGCCTTGGCCGCCGACGAGGACCGGGCCCGCTGGAACGGGCGGTCCGTGTCCAGCGGCGAGCTGGCCAAGGTGTACGGCTTCACCGACGTCGACGGCAGTCGGCCGGACGCCTGGCGCTACGTGGTCGAGGTGCAGGACCCGGGCAAGCCCGCCAACGTCACCGGCTACCGCTGAGCGGAGGCGTCCTGCCCGGCGGGCGGCGTGGCGTAGAGCGCGGCGGACCGCCGGGCCGCGTCGGCCAGCCGCGCCCGCAGCTCGGGCGGATCGAGCACCTCAACCTCCGGGCCGAGCCCGAGCAGCTGGTGGTACGCCACGTCGACGGACTCGACGGACAGCCAGGTCACCACCCAGCCCTGCCCGTCGGGCCCGTCGGCGGCGGCGACCGCCTCGTCGTACACGAAGGGGGCGTCCGCCAGGTGCCGGAGCTGGCGCAGGCCGGCGGGGCTCAGGCGGAGCGTCACCCGGGCCCGGAGCATGTCCCGCAGGAACGACCCGGCCTGCGCCCGCCAGTATCCGGCCAGGTCGAAGTCCTCGTCCCGGTCGAACGTCTCCGCGCCCACCGCGACCCCGGTCACCCGGTCCACCCGGTACGTGCGCACGTCGTCGCCGACCCGGCCGACCAGATACCAGACGCCGCTCTTGAGCACGAGCCCGTACGGCCGCACGGTGCGGGTCACCTCGCGGTCGCCGCGCCGGTAGCGCAGCTCGACCACCCGGTCCCGCCAGACCGCCCCGGCCAGCTCGGTCAGCCACGGCGGCGGCCCCACCTCCCGGAACCAGCCCGGCACGTCCAGGTGGAACCGCTGCCCGGTGCGGGCCGGCGCGTCACGCAGCGCGGGCGGCAGCGCGGCCAGCACCTTCAGCTCGGCCGAGGCCACCGCGTCGGCGAGCCCCATGTCGCCGGCCGGTCCGCGCAGCCCGGCCAGGAAGAGCGCCTCCGCCTCGTCCCGGGTCAGCCCGGTCAACCGCGTCCGGTAGCCGCCGAGAAGCCGGTAGCCACCGGCGCGCCCCCGGTCGGCGTAGACCGGCACCCCGGCGGCGGAGAGCGCCACGACGTCCCGGTACACGGTCCGCTCGGAGACCTCCAGCTCCCGCGCCAGCTCCGCCGCGGTCATCGTCCCCCGCGACTGCAGCAGCAACACCAACGAGATCAACCGGGCCGCCCGCACCCGTCCATCCTGCCCCGGCGTCGTGCGGCCGCCGGCGGGGGCGACCACTAGGCTCTGCGGTCGTGACCGCACCCCGTATCGCCGCGCCCGTCACCGGTGCCGTCGGCCGGTTCCTCACCGGCGTGGGCCTGCTCCTGCGCGGCCTCGGCCTCTACGTCCGCAGCCCCGGCCTGATGCTGCTCGGCGTCATCCCGGCGTTGATCTCGGGCGCGCTCTTCGTGGCCGCGTTCGCCACCCTGGCGTACTTCGTCGACGACCTGGCCGCGCTGGTCACGCCGTTCGCCGACGACTGGTCGACCACCTGGCGCAGCCTGGTCCGGGTGGTCGCCGGGCTGGCCTTCCTCGGGCTCGGCGGCCTGCTCGCCGTGGTCAGCTTCACCGCGGTGACCCTGGTCATCGGCGACCCGTTCTACGAGAAGATCTCCGAACGGGTCGAGGAGCGCCTCGGCGGCACGCCCGGCGCGGTCGACGTGCCGTTCTGGTCGTCGCTGCGGCGCAGCCTCGCCGACTCGGTACGCCTGGTGGGGCTGTCGGTGCTCTTCGGCATCCCGCTCTTCGCCGCCGGCTTCGTCCCGGTGGTCGGCCAGACCGTGGTGCCGGTGATCGGCGCGGCGGTCGGTGGCTGGCTGCTCGCCGTGGAGCTGGTCGGCGCCCCCTTCTACCGGCGCGGGATGCGGCTGCCGGACCGGCGGTCGATACTCAGGGCGGACCGGCCCACCACGCTCGGCTTCGGGGTGGCGGTCTTCGTCTGCTTCCTGATCCCGCTCGGCGCGGTGCTGGTCATGCCGGCCGCCGTCGCCGGGGCGACCCTGCTGGCCCGCCGGTCGCTCGGCCAGTCGACCGTGGAGGGCTGACATGGACGTCACCCTGGTCGAGGGGGACATCACGACCCAACGGGTGGACGTGATCGTCAACGCCGCCAACTCCTCGCTGCTCGGCGGCGGGGGAGTGGACGGCGCGATCCACCGGCGGGGCGGCCCGGCCATCCTCGACGAGTGCCGGGCGCTGCGCGCCTCGCGGTACGGCCGCGGCCTGCCGACCGGCCAGGCGGTGGCCACCACCGCCGGGAACCTGCCGGCCCGCTGGGTGGTGCACACGGTCGGGCCGGTCTGGTCGGCCCCCGAGGACCGCTCGGCGCTGCTGCGCGACTGCTACGCGAACAGCCTGCGGATCGCCGACGAGCTGGGCGCGGCCACCGTGGCGTTCCCGCTGGTCTCGGCCGGCGCCTACGGCTGGCCGGTCGAGGACGCCGTCCGGCAGGCCCTGTCGGTGCTCCGGCCGGCCACCCCGGCGCACGTCACCGAGGCCCGGCTGGTCCTCTTCGACGCCGGGACCCTGGCGGTCGCGCGGCGGGTGCACGCCGCCGGCTGACCGGGCCGTCAGGCGAGCTCGCGCAGGCAGGACCAGCTCGAGCCGACCGGCCGGTAGCCGAGCCGGACGTTGACCGCCAGCATCGGCGCGTTCGCCTCGTCGTTCGAGGTGTAGGCGACGCGCACCCCGCCGGCGGCGGCGCGGTGCAGCGCCGCCGTCTTGACCAGGCGGGCCAGCCCACGCCCCCGGTACGCCGGCACCGTGCCGGTGTAGTCCGACCACATCCGGTCGCCGTCGCGCTCGACGAGGCTGAACGCCACGATCTCGTCGCCGATCTCGGCCGCGGTGCTGGCCGCGCGGTCCAGGCCCAGGTTGTCCCAGACCTCGTAGCGCCAGTTCTCGTAGCTGATCGAGTCGCCCGGCACGTCCGCCGGCTCGTCGGACGCCGCCAGGTTGGCCAGGTGCATCCGGCGCGGGTCGACGTCGGTCAGCGGGAGCAGCCGTACGCCGGGCGGCGGTTGCGGCATCGGCGGGGCCGGCCGCAGGTCCAGCGCCGAGTAGCGCAGCTCCCGGCTCGGCGTGAAGCCGTGCCGGCGGGCGAACGGCAGCGACTCCGGCAGCGCCCAGGTGCGCACCCGGCGCGCCCCGACGTCCCGCAGGTGCCCCAGCGCGGCGGTCAGCAGCGCGGTGCCGGCGCCCCGACCCCGGTGCTCCGGATGCACGTGCAGGGTGGAGACCTCCCCGACGCCCGCCTGCGAGGTCCGGTCGTTGCGGTACGCCGACACCCAGCCGACCAGCGTGTCGTCCACCTCGGCGACGTACGCGGTCCAGTCCTCGCCCGGCGGAGGCTGGGCGATCATGCGCCGGGTCGACTCGACGCCGCGCACCAGGTAGGGGTGCACGAGCGCGCGCAGCGCCACCGCGGCGGGCGCGTCGTCGGGGCGGGCGGTCCGGATCCGCACGTCAGCCCTCCTCGCGTACGGCGGCCACGGCCTCGACCTCGACGAGCTGGTCGGAGTGACCCAGCACGGCCACCCCGAGCAGGGTGCTGGGCGGCTCGTGGTCGCCGAACGCGTCCCGGACGACCTCCCAGACGGCCACCAGGTCGGCCTGGCGGGGCGACGCCACGTAGACGGTGGTCTTGACGACGTCGGTGAGCCGGGCGCCGGCCGCCGCGAGGGCGGTCTCCAGGTTGGCCATCACCTGCCGGGCCTGGCCGACCGGGTCGCCCGGCGCGACGGTCCGCCCCTCCGCGTCGAGCGGGCAGGAACCGGCGGTGAAGACGAGCCGGGCCGGCGGCTCGACCGTGGCCGCGTACGCGTACTCGGCGACGTCGGAGAGGGCGGGCACGCGGATCAGTCGGGTCGGTGGGGTCACGGCGGCGACGCTACCGCCGGACCCCGGGCGGCTCGACCGGATAATCGCCGGCCGGTCAGGCCGACTCGCGGACCACCAGCTCGGTGGGGAGCACGACGGCCCGCTCGATCTCCTCGCCGGCGGCCAGCCGCAGCAGCAGCCGGGTCATCTGCCGGCCGAGCTCCACGATCGGCTGGCGGACGGTGGTCAGCGGCGGCTCCATGTACGCGGCCGTCTCGATGTCGTCGAAGCCGATCACCGCCACGTCGTCCGGCACCCGCCGCCCGGCCTCGCGGAGCGCCCGCAGGGCGGCGTGCGCCATCAGGTCGGATGCGGCGAAGACCGCGTCCAGGTCGGGGTGCGCCGCCAGGAGCTGCCGCATCGCCGTCGCCCCGGACTCGCGGGTGAAGTCCCCGGTCGCCACCAGCTCCGGCAGCCCGGCCTCGGCGAGCGTGTCGCGGTAGCCCGTGAGCCGCTCGATGCCGGCCACCATGTCCTGCGGGCCGGCGATGGTGGCGATCCGCCGGCGACCGCCCGTGATCAGGTGCCGGACCGCCCCGGCCACCCCGCCGACGTGGTCGACGTCGACGTAGGGCACGTCGGCGCCGCCGAGCGGGCGACCGCTGCACACCACCGGGATGCCCAGCCGGGCCAGCCGGCCGGGCAGCGGGTCCTCGCCGTGCAGCGAGGCGAAGAGCACCCCGTCCACGTGCCGCCCGGTGGTGTAGCGCTCCACCCGGTCGTGCCCGGCCGGCGAGCCGGCCAGCATCAGCACGAGCTGCTTGTCGGCCGCCTCCAACTCCTGGGCCGCGCCCCGGATGATGCCCGGGAACACCTGGTCGTCGGAGAAGACCCGGGTCGCGGCCTCCGGCAGCACCAGGGCGATGGAGTCGGTCCGCTGGGTGACCAGGCTGCGGGCGGCCAGGTTCGGCACGTACCCCAGCTCGGCCACCGCCCGGCGGACCGCCTCCTGGATCGGCTCGGCGACGGTCGTGGAGCCGTTCACCACCCGGGACACGGTGGCCCGCGAGACCCCCGCCCGCCGGGCCACCGCCTCCAGTGTCGGCCGTTGCGCCGTCGTCATCCCCGTTACCACCGCCTCGTCACAGCCCGTTCCGGGAGATCACCTCCTGGTACCACCGGGCGCTGGACTTCGGTGTGCGTCGCTGGGTCAGGTAGTCGACGTGGATGATCCCGAACCGTCGGCGGTAACCCTCGGCCCACTCGAAGTTGTCCAACAACGACCATACGAGATAGCCCCGCAGGTCCACTCCCCGGGAGATCGCCTCGTGCGCGGCGCGCAGGTGCCCGTCGAGATAGGCGATCCGGTCGGCGTCCACCACCTGCCCGGCGCCGTCGGGGGCGTCGGGGCCGGCCTTGTCGGGGAACGCCGCGCCGTTCTCGGTGACCATCAGCGGCACGCCGGGGTAGTCCGTCGCGATCCGCTCCAGCAGCCGGGTCAGCCCGGCCGGCTCGATCATCCAGCCCATGTCGGTCAGCGGCCCCACGGGCGGGAGGAACTCCACCGCGCCCTCGGTGCCCGGGTACGCGTCGCCGCCCGCGCCGCCCGGCCGGCCGGCGACGTAGGTGGGCGCGTAGTAGTTGATCCCGAGCAGGTCGATCGGGGCGGCGATCAGCTTCTCGTCGCCGTCCCGGACGAACGTCGGCTCGACGGTCCGGGCCACGTGCTCCAGCACGTCCTCCGGGTAGGCCGCCCGCAGCAGCGGGTCGAGGAAGATCCGGTTGTGCAGGCCGTCGACCAGGCGGACCGCCGCCGCGTCCGCGGCGCTGTCCGGGTCGGCGGGGCGCACGTCGGCCGGGTTGACGGTGATCCCGACGGTCTCCGCGCCGGCCGTGCGCAGCGCGCGGGCCGCCAGGCCGTGCCCGAGCAGCAGGTGGTGTACGGCGGTGAAGGCCGCGCCCGGGTCCCGCTCGCCGGGGGCGTGCACCCCGTTGCCGTAGCCCAGGTACGCCGAGCACCACGGCTCGTTGAGCGTGGTCCACGTGCCGACCCGGTCGCCGAGCCGGGCGTGCACCGCCGTGGCGTACGTGGCGAAGTGCTCGGCGGTCTCCCGGTTGGTCCAGCCGCCCCGGTCCTGGAGGGTCTGCGGCAGGTCCCAGTGGTAGAGCGTGACGATCGGGTCGATGCCCCGGTCCAGCAGCGCGTCGGTGAGCCGGTCGTAGAAGTCCAGGCCGCGCGGGTTGACCGGGCCGCTGCCGTCCGGCTGGATCCGCGGCCAGGCGACCGAGAAGCGGTACGCCTTCAGCCCGAGCTCCGCCATCAGCGCCACGTCGTCGGCGTACCGGTGGTAGTGGTCGCAGGCGACGTCGCCGGTGTGCCCGTGGTGGACCTTGCCCGGCGTGCGGCTGAAGGTGTCCCAGATCGACGGGCCGCGACCGTCGTCGGTGGCCGCGCCCTCGATCTGGTACGCCGCGGTGGCCGCGCCCCAGACGAAGTTCTCGGGGAATCGCAGAGTGCTCACGCCTTGACCGCACCTTCCATGATGCCGCCGATGATCTGGCGGCCGAACAGGACGAAGACCAGGAGCAGCGGAAGGGTGGCGATGGCCGTCCCCGTGAACACCTGGGACATGTCGGTGTAGTAACCGTCGGAGAGGGTGCGCAACGCCAGCTGCACGGTCGGGTTCTCCGGATCGTTGAGGACAGCGTACGGCCAGAGGAAGTCGTTCCAGGTCGTCATGAAGGTGAGCAGCCCGAGCACGGCGGCGGCGGGGCGCAGCGCCGGCAGCACCACGTTCCAGTAGATCCGCGCCGTGCCGCAGCCGTCGATCCGGGCCGCCTCGATCAGCTCGTCGCTGACGGCCTGGCCGGCGTACTGCCGCATCATGAACACCCCGAAGCCGGTGACCAGGGCCGGCACGATCACCGCCGGCAGCCGGTCGTTCCAGTTCAGCTTGGTCATCAACATGTAGAGCGGGATGACGCCGAGCTGCGTCGGCACCATCATCGTCGCGATGATCACCATGAGCAGCGCGTTGCGTCCCCGGAACCGTAGCTTGGCGAAGGCGAAGCCGGCCAGGGTGGAGAAGAAGACCACCGAGACGGTGACCGTGGTCGCCACGATCGCCGAGTTGACCAGGCCGGCGACGAAGTACGCGTCGGTGTTGCCGAGCAGCCGGGAGACGTTCGCGCCGAAGTTGCCGCCGGGGGTGACCGGGGGTGGCAGTTGGCCCATCGCGTCGTTGGAGCGGCTCGCCACCACGAACATCCAGTAGATCGGGAAGACCGACAGGATCCCGGCGGCGATCAGCGCGGCGTAGGTGAGCCGGCTGGCGGCCCAGAGGCGGGTCATCGGGGTCCTTCCTTCGGCCTCGCGCCCCCGCCGAGCCGGCGCAGGAGCAGCACGTTGATCGCCGCGACGACCGCGATCAGCGCGAAGAGCAGCCACGCCACGGCCGAGCCGTACCCGAAGTTGTAGTGGGGGGCGAAGGCGTTCTCGAACATGTACATGGTCACGGTCTGCGACTCCCGCAGCGGTCCGCCGCGGATCGGGTTGGTGCCGGAGTGGAAGAGCCGGGGCTCGGTGAAGAGCTGGAGCCCGCCGATGGTGGAGATGATGACGGTGAAGATGATCGTCGGCTTGAGCAGCGGCACCGTGATCGACCAGAACTGCCGGGCCCGGCCGGCGCCGTCGATGGCGGCCGACTCGTAGAGGTCGCGCGGAATGGCCTGCATCGCGGCCAGGAAGATCAGGGCGTTGTAGCCCGTCCACCGCCAGTCCACCATGGCGGAGATGGCCACCCAGGACGCGAACCGGTTCGACTTCCACTCGATCGCGTCGACCCCGACCAGGTCGAGCAGCCAGTTGACCATGCCGAAGTCGCGGCTGAAGAGCACCCCGAAGACGATCGCGACGGCGGCGGTCGAGGTGATGTTCGGGATCAGCACCGCCATCCGGAACGTGGTCCGCGCCCGCAGCTGCCGGTTGAGCAGGTTGGCCAGCCAGAGGGCGGCCAGCAGCTGCGGGACGGTGGAGATGACGAAGATGCCGAGGGTGTTGACGACCGCGTGCCAGAAGTCGGTGTCCGCCAGCAGCCGGCTGTAGTTGTCGAGGCCGACGAACGGGTGGTCGCTGCCGAGCAGGTCCCAGTCGTGCAGCGAGACCCAGAAGGTGTAGACCAGCGGGTACACCCCGAACACGGCGAAGAGCACGAAGAACGGGGCGATGAACAGGTAGGGCGAGAACTGCGTGTCGAGGCGGCTGAGCCGCATCGCCCGCGTACGCCGGCCGGCGCGGGGTGCCGGTGCGACCGGCGGGCGCGCGTCGAGCTGGACGGTCATGCCCGGACCACTCCTTTCCACGGTGCGGGCGGGATCGGCGCCCCCGGCGCCCACCCGCCCGCACTCCCGGTTCGGGCTACTTGGCGGCGGCCTTCTTGGCGTTGTTCACCGCGTCCGTCCAGCCCTGTTCCGGGTTGCGCTGACCCAGTTCCACCGTGCGGACGGCGTTCTCCACCTCGGTGCGGACGGCCTGGTTCTTCGGCCCCATGTAGACCGGCTTCAGGGTCTTGGCGCCCTCGCCGAAGATCTGCCCCACCGGAGCGTCGGAGAAGTACGCGTTCTTGGCGTCGACGATCGCCGGGTCGTTCAGCGCCTGCGGGGAGGAGGGCAGCGGGCCCTTGGCCTTGAACGCCCCGATCTGGCCCTTGGCGCTGGTCAGGAACTTCGCCAGCTCGATCGCCTCGGCCCGGTGCTTGCTCTGCTTGGGCACGGCGAGCCACGAACCGCCCCAGTTGCCGCCGTTGCCGGGCACCCGGGCGATGTCCCACTTGCCCTTGGCCTCGGCACCGGCGTTGCCCTCGATGACGCCGGTCATCCAGGCCGGGCAGGCGATGGTGGCGAACTTGGCCTGCTTGAAGGCCGAGACCCACTCCTCGGACCAGGAGCCGTACTTGCCGGAGAGGCCGGAGTCGATGATGTCCATCGTGGTGTCCCACGCCTGCCGGACCGCCGGGTTGCTGTCCACCACGAGGTTGTCGCTGGTGTCGTAGTAGTGGTAGCCCTGCGCGTTGCCGGCCGTCTGCAGGACGATGGTGTTGAAGATGTTGGTCGCGGCGTCGAGGAACGAGGCCCCGGTGTTCTTCGCCCTGAACTGCTCGCCGACCTTGATGTAGTCCTGCCAGGTCGGCCAGAGCTTCGACACCGCGTCACGGTCGGTGGGCAGGCCGGCCTTGGCGAACAGGTCCTTGCGGTAGCACATCGCCATGCCGCCGACGTCCGTGCCCAGGCCGATCAGCTTGCCGTCCTGGGTCATCCCGCCCTTCCACTTCCACTCCAGGAAGTTGCCCTGGAGCGCGGCCCCGCCGTGGTCGAGCAGGTTGACGAAGTTGTCGGGGTTGGCCTTGTACTCGACCATCAGCCCCTCTTCGATGGCGACCACGTCGCCCGCGCCCTTGCCCGCGGCGAGCCACTGGGTCAGTTTGGGCGAGTAGTCGTCGAGGTTGGTGCCGGTGCCCCGCTCGACGATCTTCACGTTGGGGTGGCTGGCCATGTATTCCTTGTAGAGCTCTTCGTAGCCGAACTGGCTGAACACGTCGACCGTCAGCGTGATCTGGCCGTTGTCGGCGGGTTCGTCGCCGCCGGCGCAGCCGGCGGTGGCGAACAGCGCGGTGGCGGCGACGAGGGCCACCGCCGCCAGGCGGCGGCGCGGGAAGACACCCATTCTTTCGGACCCCTCTCAGGTCGTCTGAGGTGGTGAGGAAGGTGGTGGAACAGAGCTGAGAGAGCGCTCTCACGTCAGGGTGGTGGCTGCCGGGGCCGGTGTCAAGAGAGCGCTCTCTGTCGAAGCTGGTCGACTGCCGAGGCCGGGCGGGCGCCGCGAGGGACGGGAATCCGGGTAGGGGCCAGGTGTCGCGAGGGTCCGCGCGCCGCGACGCGGCCGGGCGCCGCGACGACGCGGCCGCCCCCGGTCGGGGACGGCCACTTTCGTCGGGCGCTGCGGTTGTCGTCGCCGTTGCGGTGGGTGACGGTGCTGCGGTGGTGTCGGTGCGTGCGGCGGGGGACTACGCGAAGCCCTCGGGGCCCGGCTCCGCGCGGAGGTCAGCCGACGCGGAGGCCCTCGAGCAGGCCGCGGTCGCCGGCCACGTCGAGCGTGTCGAAGCTGACCCGGCCCCAGAGCGCGAGCAGCAGGTCGCTCGCCGTGCCGCTGACCTGCACCCGGGCGTGGTGGTCGTCGTGGTCGAGGATGGTCGCGGTGTCGAGCAGGGCCACCCCCTCGCCGCGCAGCCGCAGGAACCACTGCTGGGCGGCGTCGACCGCGGAGAGCTGCACCACCCCGTGCCACTGGCCGGCGGTGCGGCGCCGGCCGGCCGGCAGCCACGTGTCCAGCACCTCGCCCACCCCGTCGGCGGCGAGCTTCGCCTCGACCGGCTCGCCGGCGGCGATCGCGAGCTGGGCGTCCCAGCGGTGCACCGCGGTCTCGTGCGCCATCCGGCGCGGCCAGAAGCCCGCCTTCTTCGGCTGCGGCGCCCAGTTCCAGGCCGGGGCCTCCGGGTCGAGGGCGTCGAAGAGGGTCATCAGCTGGTCGTACGCCTGCTGCCAGAGCTGGAGCGGGGCGACGCCGGGCTCCGGCTCGACCGGCGTGGACCTCCCCGGCGACGGAGTGGTCGCGCCCGAGCCGGCGAACGAGTGCACCCAGCGGTAGATGGACGTCAGGTGCAGGGTCAGGTCGGCGACGGTCCAGCCGGGACAGGACAGCACCGGTGTCTCGGGTGGGGCCTCGGCCGCCGCCGCGGCGAACGCCGGGCCCTCGGCCCGGAGCGCGCCGATCCAGAAGTCCTTCGTGCCGTGCAGTCTGCTCATCGCCATCCTCCCGGGGGTGACCGGGCCACCAGTGGGCGCCGCGGCTACCCCTCAGCCTAGGGTGAAAGGCGTGTCTGACGTCTACGCCCAGCCGACAACCGGAGCCGAACCCGCCGATACGTGCGAACTGGCGCCCTACACCACATTGCGCCTGGGCGGCCCGGCCGGACGCGTCGTCGCCGGCACCGACGCCGACGAGATCGTCCGGGCGGTGCGGGAGGCGGGCGACCGGGACGAGCCGGTCCTGGTCCTCGCCGGCGGCAGCAACGTCGTGATCGGCGACGCCGGCTTCCCGGGCACCGTGGTCCTGGTCCGCTCGCGGGGGCTGCGGGTGGTCGCCGAGGACGCCGAGACGGTCACCGTACGCGTCGAGGCCGGCGAGCCCTGGGACGACCTCGTCGCCACCACCGTGGCCAACGGCTGGTCCGGCCTGGAGTGCCTCTCCGGCATCCCCGGCTCGACCGGCGCCACCCCGATCCAGAACGTCGGCGCGTACGGGCAGGAGGTCGCCGAGACCATCACCGGCGTGCAGGTCCACGACCGGGTCGACGGGACGGTCGGCCGGATCGACGCCGCCGACTGCGGCTTCGCGTACCGGTCCAGCATCTTCAAGTACAGCGACCGCCGGGTGGTGCTCTCGGTCGACTTCCGGCTGGCCCGCTCGCCGCTCTCCGGCCCGGTGCGCTACGCGGAGCTGGCCCGGGCGCTCGGGGTCGAGGTGGGCGACCGGGTGCCGCTGGCCGACGCCCGGGCCGCCGTGCTGCGGCTGCGCGCCGGCAAGGGCATGGTGCTCGACGCGGCCGACCCCGACACCCGCTCGGTCGGCTCGTTCTTCACCAACCCGGTCCTGGACCACGCGGCCCACGAGCTGCTGCGCGAACGCGCCGCCGGGCTGGGCGAGCCGCCGTCCTGGCCGTGCCCCGGGGACATGGTCAAGGTCAGCGCGGCCTGGCTGATCGACAAGGCCGGCTTCGGCAAGGGCCACCCGGGCCCGGAGGGCACCGCCATCTCCAGCAAGCACACCCTCGCCCTGACCAACCGCAGCGGCACCGCCAGCACCGCCGCCCTGGTCGAGCTGGCCCGGGAGATCCGCGACGGCGTCCACGACCGCTTCGGCGTCACCCTCCACCCCGAGCCGGTCCTCGTCAACTGCGTCATCTGACCCCCGCGCCCCTGGCCCTCACCGGTCGTCCGTGGGGGCGACGGCCGGCCAGGGGAGGGTGACTTCGCCGTGGCGCCAGCGGCGGGGGCCGTCGAGGACCGGCCAGCCCGCCTCGCGTACGGCGGAGACCGCGCGCAGCCAGCGTTGGCGGGGGCCGAACGGGGCGTAGCCGGCGGCGGCGTGCCACGCGTCGTCGAGCGCCCCGATCAGCTCGTGGATCCGCTCGCCCGGCACGTTGCGGTGGATCAGCGCCTTGGGCAGGCGTTCGGCCAGCTCCGCCGGGGTGCCCAGGGTGGTGAGCTTCGCGGCCAGGGTGAGCGTCCGGGGGCCGTCGGCGTCGAGCAGCACCCAGCCGCCGAGCCGGCCCAGCTCGTCGCAGGTGCCCTCCACCAGCAGCCCGCCCGGGGCCAGCGCGGCGGTCGTGGTCCGCCACGCCTCGGCCACCTCGCGCTCGTCGTACTGGCGCAGGACGTTGAACGCGCGGACCAGGGCGGGCCGGAGCCCGGCCAGCTCGAACCCGCCACGGGCGAAGGTGAGCCGGGGCGGGTCGGCGGACGGCTGCGCGGCGGCCACGCGTACCGGATCGATCTCCAGCCCGACCACCCGCACGTCGGCGCGGACCCCGGCGGCCAGCCGGGCACGCAGCTCGACGGCGGTCACCGGGGTGGCGCCGTAACCGAGGTCGACCACCAGCGGGTCGGCGGCCTCGCGCAGCGCCCCGCCGCAGGTCTCGACGATCCAGTTGTCCACCCGGCGGAGCCGGTTGGGGTTGGTCGTGCCCCGGGTCACCACGCCGAGCGGCCGGCGCCGCCCCGTGCCCGCCATCGTCCGCGCCGCCCCGGCCGGCTCAGCCGGCCCGGTGCACCTTGTGCTGGGCGGCCTGCGCGAGCGGGCGCACCACCAGGCGGTCGACGTTGACGTGCTGCGGGCGCGTCGCGCACCAGGCGACGCAGTCGGCCACGTCCTCGGCGACGAGCGGCTCGGCGACCCCGGCGTAGACCGCCGCCGCCTTCTCGGCGTCCCCACCGAAGCGCACCAGCCCGAACTCGTCGGTCTTCACCATGCCAGGGTCGATCTCGATCACCCGCACCGGCCGGCCGCAGAGCTCCAGGCGCAGCGTGCCGGCGACGGCCGTCTGCGCGTGCTTGGCGGCGGTGTAGCCGCCCCCGCCCTCGTACACGGTGAAGCCGGCGGTGGAGGAGACGATCACGATGGTGCCCGCACCGGACGCCTCCAGCGCGGGCAGCAGCGCCTGGGTGACGCGCAGCGTGCCGAGCACGTTGACGTCGTACATCCACTGCCAGTCGCCGACCGACCCGGACTCGACCGGATCCAGCCCGCGCGCGCCGCCGGCGTTGTTGACCAGCAGGGTGACGGGCCCCGGGGCGCGGGCGGCGGCCTCGGCGAGCCCGGCCACCGACTCGTCGGAGGTGACGTCGCAGGCCACGGCGGTGGCCGTGCCCCCCGCCGCCTCGATCTCCGCGACCAGGGCGGACAACCGGTCGGTGCGCCGCGCGGCGGCGAGCACGTGGAAACCCTCGGCGGCGAGCCGGCGGGCGGTGGCCGCGCCGATCCCGCTGGACGCTCCGGTGACGACGGCGACAGAGGTCATCCGGCCATTCTCACCCCGGCGACCGGGCTGGGCGACGCCGGCGCGGTGATGAGGTCCGTCACGCCCAGGGGTCGTCCCCGCGCATCACGGGAGTCGGATCGGGAAGATGACATCCGGCGAGGACGTTGTCCGAAAAGCGCCGGGCGTGCGGGACGGCATAAACCGTGACAGAGGGAGCGGACGTGGCGGAAATGCACACCGGTGTCGGTCGTCAGCGCGGTGCGCGTCCGTGGCCCCGCCCCCGGCGGATCGCCACGCTCTCGGTGCACACCTCGCCCCTGCACCAGCCGGGCACCGGCGACGCGGGCGGCATGAACGTCTACATCCTGGAGGTCGCGCGGCGGCTGGCCGAGGCGGACGTCGAGGTGGAGATCTTCACCCGGGCGACCTCCGGCGACCTGCCCCCGGTCGTCGAGACGGCGCCCGGCGTGCACGTCCGGCACGTCACCGCCGGCCCGCTCGAGGGGCTCACCAAGGAGGAGCTGCCGGGGCAGCTCTGCGCCTTCACCGCGGGCGTGCTGCGCGCCGAGGCGTCCCGCCCGCCGGGCCACTACGACCTGATCCACTCCCACTACTGGCTCTCGGGGCAGGTCGGCTGGCTGGCCAAGGAGCGCTGGGGCGTGCCGCTGGTGCACACCGCGCACACCCTGGCGAAGGTCAAGAACGCCCAGCTCGCCGACGGGGACCGGCCGGAGCCCAAGGCCCGCGTCATCGGCGAGGAGCAGGTGGTCGCCGAGGCCGACCGGCTCGTCGCGAACACGGCGGTGGAGGCCCGGGACCTGATCGACCGGTACGACGCGGACCCGGCCCAGGTGACCGTGGTCGAGCCCGGCGTGGACCTGGACCGGTTCCGGCCCGCGCCGGAGAGCCGCAGGCACGCCGCCCGTCGCCGGCTCGGGTTGCCCGCCTCCGGGTACGTGGTGGCCTTCGTCGGCCGGATCCAGCCGCTGAAGGCGCCCGACGTGCTCGTCCGCGCGGTGGCCGCGCTCCGCGAACGCGATCCGGCGCTCGCCGAGGAGGTCACCGTGGTGATCTGCGGGGGCCCCAGCGGGAGCGGCCTCGACCGGCCGACGGCCCTGATCGAGCTGGCCGCCTCGCTCGGCGTCGCCGACCGGGTGCGGTTCCTGCCGCCGCAGACGGGTGACGACCTGCCCGCCCTGTACCGGGCGGCGGACCTGGTCGCGGTGCCGTCGTACAACGAGTCCTTCGGCCTGGTGGCGCTGGAGGCCCAGGCCTGCGGCACGCCGGTGGTGGCCGCCGCCGTCGGTGGCCTGGTGACCGCGGTCCGCGACCAGGTCAGCGGCGTGTTGATCGACGGCCACGACCCGGTCGACTGGGCCCGTACGCTCGGCCGCCTGCTGCCGGACCGGCTCCGCCGCGCCGAGCTGTCCCGGGGCGCGGCCCGGCATGCCCGCGGCTTCTCCTGGCACCGGACGGCATCGGGGCTGCTCGCCGTCTACGGCGAGGCGATCGCCGACCACCGGGCCCGGCTCGCCTCCGAGCTGGCCGGCGGCCCGGCGATGTCCTGTTCCTGGTGACCGACCCGGCCGTCCCGCCGTCAACCGGCCGCTCCGCCACTGCCCCGCCGTCAACCGGCCGCTCCGCCGCCACCGGCCGCCGGCCGCACTTGGCGGGGGGAGGGTCCCGCCGCCACCCGGTGGCGGGGCGGGGCCGGCCGTAGAGTGGGTCCGATGAGCGCGAAGAGTGATCTTGGGGCCCTGATCGAGGCGGTCTGCGACGAGCGGGAGCTGGCCTGGGAGTCGACCGGCCCGGGCTCGTACGCGGTCACGCTGCCGGGCACCCACAAGCTGAAGACGGTCTGCAACCTGATCGTCGGCGAGCACGCGCTGCGGATCGAGGCGTTCGTGATGCGCCAGCCGGACGAGCGGCGCGAGGAGCTGTGGGCCTGGCTGTTGCAGCGCAACGCCCGGATGTACGGGGTGTCGTTCTCCATCGACGCGGTCGGCGACGTCTACCTGACCGGCCGGGTCAACCCGGCGGGGATCGACGCCGACGAGCTGGACCGGCTCCTCGGCGCGGTGCTGACGTACTCCGACGAGTCCTTCGACACGATGCTCGAGATCGGCTTCGGCAGCTCGATCCGCCGGGAGTGGGAGTGGCGGGTCAAGCGGGGCGAATCCACCGCGAACCTCGCGGCCTTCGCGCACCTCTTCGAGCCGTCCCCGGCCGGCCCCGTCGCCGGGGCGCCAGCCGCACCCGCCGTAGCGGCGGGGTCCGCACCCGAGGCCGGAGCGGGCGCCGCGGGCGGCGGTGCCGACGCGGGTGTCCCCGGCGGAGGTTCGGACCGGTCCTGACGGGTATGCCGCACCGCGCGGTGCGGCACTGGGACCCGCCGCGCGCCGAGGACCAACTGTCGAGGAGCGTGAGCGTCCCATGGCTCAGCGGAACAGCCCAGGTCGCGGCGGGACTGCGACCAGGACCAAACGGCAGGCGGGCAACCAGACCCCGAACACGCCGGGGATCTCGGAGTCCGACATCTCGCGGATGAAGGTGGACGAGATCCGGGGGCAGCTCCGCCGACGCGGGGTCTCCGGGATCTCCGCGCTGCGCAAGCCGGAACTGGTGAAGACGCTGGTGCGCACCCTGCGGGCGGAGCGACCCGCGGGCGGCGCCGCCCGTCGCAGCACCGGTCCCGCCGGCCGCGCGGCGGGAACGAAGGCGTCGGCCGGCCGGGCCGCCGCCACGAAGAAGGCGGCCGCCGGCCGGGCCGCGGGCAAGGCGGCCCCGAGCCGGACGAAGGCCGCGAACAAGACCGCCCCGGCGAAGAAGGCCCCGGCGAAGAAGGCCCCGGCGAAGAAGGCCGCGGCGAAGGCGGCCCCGGCCAAAAAGGCGGCGCCCGCGAAGAAGGCCGCGCCCGCGAGGAAGGCGGCGCCGGCGGCCCGGAAGACCACGGCGGCGAGGAAGTCCGCGCCGGCGTCGACGCGGGCCGGCTCGACCCGCGGCGGTACGGCGACCAAGGCGACCCCGGTCCGCACCGGACGCACCACCTCGCGGTCGGTGCGTTCCTCGCAGGCGATCACCTCCACCGCCGACCGGCCCGAGCGCCCGGGGCGCAGCCTGGTCACCACCAACCACGACGTGATCCGGCGCTGGGCCCAGGAGCGCGGCGCCAAGCCGGCGACGATCGCGGGCACCGAGCGGGAGGGCCGGGCCGGCGTGCTCACGTTCAACATGCCGGGCTACCGGGAGAGCAGCCGGATACGCGAGATCACCTGGGAGGAGTGGTTCCGCACGTTCGACGAGCGCAAGCTGAACCTGATCTACCAGGAGCAGCTCCGCGACGGCCGGCCCAGCAACTTCTTCCGTACGGAGTCCCCCGATCGTGAGGACGCCTGACGTGTTTGGGGGAATGGTCGACGGGTATCCGCTGTTGGCCACGACGGGGAGGCCCGACGCAGCGACATCCGGGTGGGACACCGGGCGCTGTGACCGGCGAGACAGCCGATCCGGCTTGAATCGTTAATCCGGGCGAACTAACTTTATTGCACCGCGCCACGCTTGGAAACGTTCGGGGGAGCGGCGGATCGATCAGATCCGTGCACCGAGCGAGGCGCAGGGGACGGGTGGAACAACACCGTTGGGGGACGGTGGCCACCTGTTTGGACCGGCGGCGCGAGCGGGCGACGCCTACGGGGGTGGGTATCGCCCGCCGCCGCCGGTCATACCGTGCGAACGCCCATCACGACCACCGGTCGCGATGGGCGTTCTGCTTCCTCCCCGAACGCCCGCGGTCGGACCACGCGGTCGGCGGCGAACGCCGGCTCCGACTGCCGCCGGCCCCGTCGTCAACGCGCCGCCGCGCGGGCGGGGATCGGGGACGGGGTCTGCCGCCGGCGGAGGGCGGCCACGCGCCGGTCGCGGGACGGGCCCGTCACCAGGTGGCACACGGCGGCCAGCAGCCCCAGCCCGCCGACGATGAGCCAGTGCCCGTTGCCGAGGTACTGCAGGCTCACCCCGCCCAGCGTGGGCGCCACGAACGACGCCGCCGGGAACGCCAGGTAGAACACGGACTGGTAGCGGGCGCGCAGCTCGGGTGGTGCGAGGTCGGCGTTGATCTGCGCGTTCGGCGGGGCGGCGAGCATCTGGCCGATCGTCCAGACCACCGCCGCGCCCAGGTAGACCGCCAGGTCGTCGGCGACGGCGAGGGCGGCGAAACCGACCGCCAGCACGGCGGTCGAGACGGCCAGGACGTGGTGCTTGCGGTGCCGCTCGATCAGCCGCGGCACGAAGAGCTGTCCCACCACGATCAGCACCCCGCCGAGCGCCACCACCGCGCCGTACGCCGACGGGCGCAGCCCGTCCGCGCGCATGGCCAGGGGCATGATCGTCGAGGTCTGCATGGTCAGCACGGCCAGCACGAAGGTCAGGCCCACGAAGACGAGGAAGGTGCGGTCGGTCAGGGCCGTGTGCAGCCCGGGCGGGCGCGGTCCCCGCCGCTGCCGTGCCGCCCGCCCGCCGGGCTCCGCCGACGCCGGCTCGCGCCCCGCCGACGCCGGCGCGCGCCCCGCCGCCCCGTCGGTCCGGGCGGTCCGGAGCCGGGGGAGCGTCTCGGGGACCTTCCAGCCGATCACCGCGGCCGCGACCAGGGTGGCGGCGGCGTCGACCAGGAAGAGCGCGACGAAGCTCGCCTCGGCGAGCACACCCGCCAGCAGCGAGGCCACCGCCATGCCCAGGTTGAACGCCCAGAACTGGAGGTTGAACGCGCGCGAGCGGCGCTGTTCGGGCACCACGTCGACGATCGCCGCGACGAAGGCGGGGCTGGGCATCGAGTGCACCACCCCGACCAGGGCGGCGAGCACGGCGATCACGGCGAGGTGCCGGCTGAAGGCCAGCGCCACCATCAGCCCGGCGGTGGCGAGGTGCGCGGCGAGCAGGGTGGCCCGGCGTCCCCACCGGTCGGCCAGCACCCCGCCGAGCAGCACGCCGCCCGCCCCGCCCAGCCCGTACGCCCCGACCACCGTGCCGGCCAGCGCCTCGCTGGCGCCGCGCATGTCGGTCAGGTAGAGCGACAGGAAGAGCATGGCGAAGGCGCCGGCCCGGTTGATCAGCAGGCCGGCCCAGAGGTACCAGAAGGTGGCGGGAAGCCCGCCCGCGGTGTCGTCCAGCCAGCGGCGCAGGGCCCGCACCCATCCTCCAGAAGGTTTCTTTCCGATTCAGCCTCGACCGTAGGAAGCCCGGGTCCGGAGCGCCAGGGTATTTCTGGTCACCGGGCGCCGGTCGACTCCGCCTCGCGTCGCGGGTCCGCGGGCCGGGCGGCGTCCCGCGCGGGTACGACCGGCTCGGCGGGGCCCGTGGCCGCCGCCTCGGCCGCCTCCGGCGCGGGCGGCTGGACGGCCACCACCGGCACGACGACCCCGGTGGCCCCGCGCAGGGCGACGGCGCGCCGCTCCCGGGCCGGGCCGGAGACCAGGTGGGCGACCGCCATGAGTGCGCCGATCGCGGCGCAGCCGAGCCAGAGCTGGGTGTTGCCGGCCTGCTCCCGGACCAGCCCGCCGAGCACCGGCGCGACGGCGCCGGCCACCTGCCAGGAGAGCGAGAAGACGCCCTGGTAGCGGCCGCGCAGTTCGCCGGGGGAGAGCTCGGCGATCAGGGTGGCGTTGGAGGGCGAGTTGAGCATCTCGCCGACGGTCCAGATCAGCACGGTCAGGCCGTAGAGCCAGGCGGCGTCGGCGAACGCGGTGAGGCCGAAGCCGACGCCCATCACCACCGAGGCCAGGGCGAGCACGTGTGACCGGCTGCGGCCCTTGATCAGCCGGGGTACGAAGAGCTGGCCGGCCACGATCAGCACCCCGTTGAGCGCGATCACCGAGCCGTACGTGGCGGGGCTCAGGCCGTCCTCGCCCATCGCGATCGGCAGCATCGAGATGTGCTGGAGGAAGACCAGCGCGCTGAACAGGTTGAGCACCACGAAGCCCAGGAAGACGCGGTCGGTCAGGATGGTGCGCAGCGCCCCGGCCGGCGCCCCGGCGCCCTTGTGGCGGGCGGCGGCGGGGGCCTGCCGCGTCTCGCGGACCTTGACGAAGATGATGAGCGCGGTGATCACGGTGGTGGTCGCGTCCACCACGAAGAGCAGCAGGTAGCCCGCCTCGGCGGCGAGGCCGGCGAGGACGGCCGCGCAGGCGAAGCCGAGGTTGATCGCCCAGTAGTTCAGCGAGAACGCGCGCAGCCGGTCCTTCTCCGGCACCACGTCGATCATCATGGCCCCGAACGCGGGGCGGGCCGCCTCGGCGAACGTGCCGAGCAGCAGCGCGCCGAGCGCGACCGCCCAGAGTTCCTCGGCGAAGCCGAGGGCGAGCATCATGGTGGCCGCGCCGAGGTGGGCGGTGAGCAGGGTCGGCCGGCGGCCCCAGCGGTCGGCCAGCGTGCCGCCGACGGTGGTGCCGACGGCGCCGCCGACCCCCCACAGCCCGATCACGAGGCCCGCCTGGGACGCCGAGAAGCCGCGCTCCTGGGTCAGGTAGATGGCGAGGAAGACCAGGACGAACGAGCCGAGGCGGTTGATCAGCGTGCCCGCCCAGAGGTACCAGAAGGCGACCGGCAGCCCGCCTGTCGTGTCCCGGAACCAACCCCGCACCGTCCGCATTCGGCGCCCCCCGCTCGCGTAATGACCGCTGTGATTGTTGCGCCTTACAACCTAGTGTCAGGCCCGTTCGCCGGTCATCGGCTTTTCCACGTGGTGGTCGTCACGACCACTGCCCGCGTGTTCCCGCACGGCGTGCGGCAGGATGATCGGCATGACTGCGAGCGAGGGGCCCACCGTCGGGACGCTGGTCCTGCTGCGGCACGGCGAGAGCGACTGGAACGCCAAGAACCTCTTCACCGGCTGGGTCGACGTCGACCTGACCGAGAAGGGGGAGAACGAGGCGCGCCGCGGCGGCGAGCTGCTGCGCGAACACGGCCTGCTGCCGGACGTGGTGCACACCAGCGTGCTGCGCCGGGCGATCCGCACCGCGGAGCTGGCGCTGAGCGCGGCCGACCGGCACTGGATCGCCGTGCGGCGGTCGTGGCGGCTCAACGAGCGGCACTACGGCGCGCTGCAGGGCAAGAACAAGAAGCAGACCCTGGAGGAGTACGGCGAGGAGCAGTTCATGCTCTGGCGCCGCTCGTACGACACCCCGCCGCCGCCGATCGCGGACGACGACGAGTTCTCGCAGGTGGGCGACCCGCGTTACGCGCTGCTGCCGAGCGAGCTGATGCCGCGCACCGAGTGCCTCAAGGACGTCGTCGAGCGGATGCTGCCCTACTGGTACGACTCGATCGTGCCGGACATCCTGGCCGGCCGGACGGTGCTGGTGGCCGCACACGGCAACTCGCTGCGCGCGCTGGTCAAGCACCTGGACCAGATCTCCGACTCCGCGATCGCCAAGCTCAACATCCCGACCGGGATCCCGCTGCGCTACGACCTCGACCCGCAGCTGCGCCCGCTCACGCTGGGCGGGACCTACCTCGACCCGGCCGCGGCCAAGGCGGCCGCCGCCGCGGTCGCCAACCAGGGCCGCTGACGTACCCGCGAAGGGCCCTCGTCGCGCGCCGACGACGAGGGCCCTTCGCACGTCTCAGCTCGCGGCGGGCGGGGTCTCGCCGGTGATCAGGTAGACCACGTGCTCGCCGGCGTTGACGGCGTGGTCGGCGAAGCGCTCGTAGAAGCGGCCGAGCAGGGTGGCGTCGATGGCGGTCTCCACCCCGTACGGCCAGTCCTCGCCGAGCAGCACCCCGAACAGGCTGCGGTGCAGGTCGTCCATGGTGTCGTCGTCGCGGTCCAGCTCGGCGGCGAGGTCGGCGTCGGGCTTGGCGAGCACCGAGCCGATCTTGACGGCCATCCGGTCGGCGGTGGCGGCCATGTCGGTGAAGATCGGCCGCAGCTCCGCGGGCACGGCCGGCGACGGGTGCCGGCGCAGCGCCGTCTTGGCGACGTGGTCGGCCAGGTCGCCCATCCGCTCCAGGTCGGCGGCGACGTGCAGCGCGGTGATCATCGCGCGCAGGTCGGAGGCGACCGGCGCCTGCCGGGCGAGCAGGTCGCAGACCCGCTCCTCGACGTGCCGGTAGAGGTCGTCGATCTCGGCGTCCCGCTCGATCACCGTCTCGGCCGCCCGGCGGTCCGCGGTGAGCAGGGCGCGGGTGGCCTGCCGCATCGCGGCCCGGACCCCCTCCGCCATGTCCACCAGCAGTTGGCTGACGATCTGCAGGTCAGCCCGGAACTCGTCGCGCATTGTCACGTCCTGTGGTCGGTGGTCGCCGCCGGGGCGGCCAGGGGCAGTGCGCCGCCCACGGTAGGTCGGGCGGGCGGACCCGAGGTGAACCACGGTGAACGACGCCCGGCGCGGGAGTGAACTTTCCCGGAAGCGAGAGTGATTCGCACCTTTTGTGGTGGTTGCCAGGTTAACAATGACCCTACGATCGCCGGGTGGAGTGGGCGGTGACGGTCGCATTGGCCGTGGGGCTGGTGGCCGGACTGGTCGCCGGGGTCGTGCTGCCCCGGTTCGTCCCCGCGCTGGGCGGGCGCTCCACCTCGCCGGGGAGCCGCTCCGGCTTCCCCTTCACGCGTGGGAGGCACCCGATAGCCGAGGATCCGCAGTCCGGGCTCGGCCGCCGGACCATCGACTCGCTCCGGGCGGGCGTGGTCGTGCTCGACCCGGAGGACCTGCCCGTCCTGGTCAACCCCGCCGCCCGCGCGATGGGGCTGCTCCGCACCGGCCCGACCCCCGGCTCGATCGCCGCCCACCCGCTGATCCGTACGCTCGCCGGGCAGGTGCGGCGCACCGGCGTGCGGCGCGAGATCGAGCTGGACCTGCCGCGGGGCCGCGACAACGCCGGGGTGAACCCGCTCGGGGTGCACCTGCGGGCGATGGGCCTCGGCGCGGGCTACATCGCGGTGGAGGCGGCGGACGTCACCGAGTCGCACCGGCTGGCCCGGGTGCGCCGGGACTTCGTGGCCAACGTCAGCCACGAGCTGAAGACCCCGATCGGCGCCCTCCAGCTCCTCGCCGAGGCGCTCCTGGACGCCACCGAGCCGGCCGGCGCCGGCGCGCCCGACCTCTCCGAGGACCTGGTCGCCGCCCGGCGCTTCGCCGAGCGGATCCAGCACGAGTCGACCCGGCTGGGCCGCCTGGTGCAGGAACTGCTGGAGCTGACCCGGCTCCAGGGCGCCGAGCCGCAGCCGCCCCCGGAGCCCGTCGCCGTCGACTGGGTGATCGCCGAGGTGGTCGACCGGACCCGCACCTCCGCCGCCGCCCGGCGGATCGACGTGGTCGTCGAGGGGGAGCGCGGGCTCACGGTCCACGGCAGCGACACCCAGCTCGCCACGGCGGTGTCGAACCTGGTCGAGAACGCCATCAACTACTCGGGCGAGGACACCACCGTCCGGATCACCGCGCGCGCCGACGACGAACACGTGGAGATCGCCGTCGCCGACCAGGGCATCGGGATCGCCCCGACCGACGTCGACCGGATCTTCGAGCGGTTCTACCGGGCCGACCAGGCCCGGTCCCGGTCGACCGGCGGCACCGGCCTGGGGCTGGCCATCGTCAAGCACATCGCCGGCAACCATGGCGGGCGGGTCGAGGTGTCGAGCACTCTTGGTGGTGGGTCGACGTTCACCCTGCGGCTGCCCGCCCGTCCCCCCGACGAGATCCTGGCGACACTGCCGTCCGCTGGGATCGAGGCCGGCCCGGCCGAGCTCCGGCAGGTCTGACAGCAATGGAAAGGAAATCCCCGTTGAGCCGCGTTCTGGTGGTCGAGGACGAGGAGTCGTTCTCCGACGCCCTGTCGTACATGCTCCGCAAGGAGGGCTTCGAGGTGTCCGTCGCCGCGACGGGCCCCTCCGCCCTCACCGAGTTCGACCGGACCGGCGCCGACATCGTGCTGCTCGACCTGATGCTGCCCGAGATGTCCGGCACGGAGGTGTGCCGGCAGCTCCGGCAGCGCTCGCACGTGCCGATCATCATGGTCACCGCGCGGGACAGCGAGATCGACAAGGTGGTCGGCCTGGAGATCGGCGCCGACGACTACGTGACGAAGCCGTACTCGCCGCGGGAGCTGGTCGCCCGGATCCGGGCGGTGCTGCGCCGACAGAGCGCCGAGGTCGCCGAGACGGGCGCGCCGACGCTGGCCGCCGGCCCGGTCCGGATGGACATCGAGCGGCACGTGGTGACCGTCGACGGCGCCCCGGTGCAGCTCCCGCTCAAGGAGTTCGAGCTGCTGGAGCTGCTGCTGCGCAACGCCGGCCGGGTGCTGACCCGGGGACAGCTCATCGACCGGGTCTGGGGGGCCGACTACGTCGGCGACACCAAGACGCTCGACGTGCACGTCAAGCGGCTCCGCTCCAAGATCGAACCGGAGCCGTCCGCGCCGCGCTACATCGTCACCGTGCGGGGCCTGGGCTACAAGTTCGAGCCCTGACCGGCGTACGCGTCGAGGGGCCCGCGCCGGCGCGCGGGCCCCTCGCCGTGCGCGGCGGTGCTCAGGCGGGGTCGGCGGGGTGCGGGGCGACCATGCCCTGCCGGCTGCGCGCCCCGCACAGCTCGGCCAGCTTCGCGTACGCGGGCGCGCCGATCAGCGCCGTCAGCTCCGGGCCGTAGGAGACGTACATCGGCTCGGCGCCGACGTGCGCGTCGGTGGAGGAGGTGCACCACCAGTCCAGGTCGTGCCCGCCGGCGCCCCAGCCCCGCCGGTCGAACTCGGACAGCGTGGAGACCAGCACCTTCGTGTTGTCCGGCCGCTTGACCCACTCCTGGTCGCGGCGGATCGGCAACTGCCAGCAGACGTCCGGCTTGTATTCCAGCGGGTGCACCCCGTCGCGCAGCGCCTGGGCGTGCAGCGCGCAGCCGGCGCCGCCCGGGAACCCGGCGTCGTTGAGGAAGACGCACGGGCCCTCCGCCTCCTGCGTGGCGGTGCGGCGGGCCGGGTTCCTGCCGTCGATGGTGTCGTTCTCGGTCCAGTTCTTGAACCCGCGACGGAAGTGCTGCCAGGTCGCGGGGCTGAGCCGCTTCACCGCGGCCCGGACCCGCCGCTCGTCGTCCGAGTCGGTGAAGAACGCCCCGTGCGAGCAGCAGCCGTCGGCGGCCCGGCCGGCGACGATGCCGTGGCAGCCCCGGCCGAAGACGCACGTCCAGCGGGAGAGCAGCCAGGTGAGGTCGGCCCGGACGAGGTGGCTCTCGTCCGCCGGGTCGACGAACTCGATCCACTCCCGGGGAAAGTCCAGCGGCACCTCGCGGCTGCGCGGGTCGTCCGGGTCGTCCACCAGCACACGGAGCTCGATCTGCCCTGTCACCCGGCCCAGCGTACGCGTGGAGCCCCGCCCGGTCCGCCGAGCCGCGCAATCGCGTTGCCCCTAGTGTCTTCAGCATGCGACTGGGTGTCCTCGACGTCGGTTCCAACACGGTGCACCTGCTGGTGGTCGACGCCCACCACGGCGCGCACCCCTGGCCGGCGCACTCCGAGAAGGTGGTGCTGCGCCTCGCCGAGCAGATCGGCCCGGACGGCGCGCTCACCGAGCCGGGCGCGGACGGCCTGGTCAAGGCGGTCAGCATGGCCAAGGCGGCCGCCGCCGGGCTGGACGCCGACGACCTGATCGCGTTCGCCACCTCCGCCGTCCGGGACGCCACCAACGCCCCGGACGTGCTCGCGCGGGTCCGCGCCGAGACCGGCGTACGCCTGGAGGTGCTCCCGGGCGCCGACGAGGCGCGGCTGACCTTCCTCGCGGTGCGGCGCTGGTTCGGCTGGTCGGCGGGGCGGCTGCTGGTGCTGGACATCGGCGGCGGCTCCCTGGAGATCGCGGCCGGCATCGACGAGGACCCGGACGTGGCGGTGTCGCTGCCGCTCGGCGCCGGCCGGCTGACCCGCGACCGGCTCCGGGTGGACGCGGACAGCGCGACCCCGCCGCCGGCCGAGGCGGTCGACGAGCTGCGGGCGTACGTCGACGGGCTGCTGGAGCCCGTCGTCGCCCAGATGACCGCGGTGGGCTGGGAGCGGCCGGTGGCCACCTCGAAGACGTTCCGGACCCTCGCCAGGCTGGCGGGGGCGGCTCCCTCCGGCGCGGGCCTGTGGGCCCCGCGCCGGCTCACCCGGCGCGGGCTGCGGCAGGTGCTCGGGTTCATCCGGCACATCCCGCCGGCCCAGCTCGCCGAGCTGGAGGGGGTCAGCGCCGGCCGGGCCCACCAGTTGCTCGCCGGGGCGGTGGTCGCCGAGGCGGTGCTCCGCCGGCTGGACGTCGAGGCGCTGGACATCTGCCCCTGGGCGCTGCGCGAGGGTGTGATCCTGCGCCGGCTCGACCAGCTCGGTTCCGGATGATCTGGGCGCTTTGCCGCTTCCCGTCATGAGGCGTCAATCGACCCCGGCTACCCTCGATGGTGTGACTTCCCGCGTCCCGGTGCTCCTGTCCAGTTCCTCGGTCTTCCCTGAGCGGACCGCGGCGGCGTTCCAGTTGGCCGCGGCGCTCGGTTACGACGGCGTCGAGGTGATGGTCTGGACCGACGCCGTCAGCCAGGACGTCGGCGCGCTGCGCGGGCTCGCCGAGCACTACGGCGTCCCGGTGCTCTCCGTGCACGCGCCCTGCCTGCTGGTCACCCAACGGGTGTGGAGCCCGGACCCGTGGGAGCGGCTGCGCCGCTCCGCGGAGATGGCGGCGACGCTGGGCGCCCCCACCGTGGTGGTCCACCCGCCGTTCACCTGGCAGCGGGACTACGCGCGCCACTTCGCCGACGGGCTGCACGCGATCGCCAGCGAGTTCCCGGACCTGCGTTTCCCGGTGGAGAACATGTACCCGGTGCGGATGGCCGGCCGGCAGTTCGTCCCGTACGTCCCGGGCTGGGACCCGACCGAGACGGGCTACCCCTCCTACACCCTCGACCTGTCGCACTGCGCCGCCTCGCACACCGACTCGATGGCGATGGCCGACCGGATGGGCGCCGGCCTGGCGCACGTGCACCTGGGCGACGGCACCGGCGAGGGGCGCGACGAGCACCTCGTGCCCGGGCGCGGCACGCAGCCCTGCGCCGAGCTGCTCTCCTCGCTCACCGGGCGGGGGTTCACCGGCTCGGTCGCCGTGGAGGTCACCACCCGGGGCGCGAAGAGCCGCGCCGACCGGGAGGCCGACCTGCGCGAGGCGCTGGAGTTCGCCCGCCAGCACCTCGGCACCCCGTCCCCGGTCGACGCCTGACCGCCGCCGGCCGGCGTCCCGGCCGGCCGCGAGGTCTCAGGTCACCGGGGTGAGCGACTCCACCGCGGTGGTCCGCGCGGCGACGGTCACCTGCTCGCCGATCGCCGCGCGCTTGCGGGCGCGGTGCGCGGCCACGTGCGAGCGGGTGGCGCAGCGCTCCGAGCAGAACCGCCGGCAGCAGTTGGACGAGGTGTCCAGGTAGACGTTGCCGCAGCGCTCGTCGGCGCAGACCCCGAAGCGGGCGCTGCCGTACTCGCAGAGCCAGACCGAGAGGCCCCAGACCGCGCCGGCAAGGTATTCGGCGCTCACGGAGGCGCCCCGGCTGGTCACGTGCATGTGCCAGTCGCTGGAGTCGTGCCCGGAGATGCGTGGCTGCACCGGGAACGCCTCCAGCAGGGCGTTCAGCTCGGCCACCGCCTGGGCGTCCCGCCCGGAGGTGCCGTATTCGAAGACGTCACGCAGGCGCTTCTGCGCCCGCCGGAAGGTCGCGAGATCCCGCTCCGCCACCTCGTCACGCATCCACGCGTTGTCTTCGGGGAAGAGGGCCCGCAGGTCGTCGAGGTCGTCCAGGCGGGCGTTGACGAGGTCAACGCCGGTCCGGGCGTACGCGTCGAAGTTCACGCCCCCAACGGTAGACGACTCGTCAGCCCCGTGGCGCGTCGATGTAGTGCGGCAGGAACCGCGCGTAGCCATCGGTGATGAGGCTCGCGCTCTCCCGCACCCCCGCCCCGGCCGACTCGCCGTCGACGACCCAGCTGCCCAGCACCATCCGGTTGCCGTCGAACTCCGGCAGCGCGCGGAACTCCTGGTAGCAGAAGCCCTCGTCGCCGTAGATCCCCGGATTGGCGATCTCCCCGTCGCCGGTGACGATCCGCACCGACGCGCCCTCCCGGCCGAGCAGCGGCTTGGCGACGTACTCGGACATTCCGCGCGGCGAGTCGAGATACGCCGGCAGCAGCAGCTCGTGATCCGGGTACAGCTCCCAGAGCACGGCGAGCAGTGCCTTGTTCGACAGCAGCAGCTTCCACGCCGGCTCGATCCAGGTGGTCGGGGTGCCCGGCTCCAGCGCCAGCGGCCCGTACGGCTCGGCGAGCATCCACTCCCAGGGGTAGAGCTTGAAGCAGGTGGTGACCGGCCGGTCCGCCGCGTCGACGAAGCGCCGGCCGTCCCAGCCGATGTCCTGGATCGGCTGGAGCTCGACCTCCAGCCCGGCCTGCCGGGCGGTCTCGGCGAGGTAGCCGGCGGTCATGTGGTCCTCGCCCGACTCCTCCTCGTTCGACCAGACCACGTGCACCCGCCGGTCGTGCAGGCCGGCGCCGATCTTCGCCCAGGCGCCGACCAGGCGCTCGTGCAGGCTGTTCCACTGGTCCAGCTCCGGCCGGGTGTCCTCCAGCCAGTACCACTGGACGATGCTCGCCTCGACCAGCGCCGTGGGGGTGTCGGCGTTGTACTCCAGCAGCTTCGGCGGCCAGCTGCCGTCGTAGGCGAGGTCGAAGCGCCCGTAGAGGGTGGGCGGCGACTCGCGCAGCGACCGGGCCACGGCCTCGGCCGCCCAGTCCGGGATGCCGAACTCGGCGTGGCGGCGGCGCGCGACGACGTGCTCGGCGGCGGCGACCGACATCCGGTGCAGCTCCTCCGTCGCCTCCTCCAGCCGGAGCACCTCGTCCAGCTCGAACGCGTACGCGGCGGTCTCGTCCCAGTACGACATGACCCCGCCGTCGGGCAGCTCGGTGTCGACGTACACCAGGCCCTGCTCGCGGATCGCGGCGTCCCAGCCCGGGCGGGGGGTGACGGACTCCCGGCGCACCTCAGCCGCCGCAGGCGGCGAGGTGGGTGCCGAAGCCGCCGCGGTCGGGGACGGCCGCGGTGGCCGGTTCCGGCGCGGGGCGGCCGGCGGTGACCTCGGGAACCCGCAGCGCGACGGCCACCGTGCCGTCGCCGCCGACGGGCCCGAGGGCGCAGTCGTCGTCATCGTCGTCGGAGGTCGTGTTGCAGGCGGAGAGGGCGAGCGCCAGCGCGGTGAGCGCGCCGAGCTGCACGGAGGCCGAGCGGAGCCGGCGGCGGGGGCGTTGTTCCACGTCATGGTTGTAACCGATGGACACCAGTGCCGTCCGCCCCCGGGTGGGGCCTGTGATGTGGTTGGGACATGGGCGCGGGCACCCTGGCCGCCGCCCGGCGCGGGGGCGTGGCCGGGCGTTACGCTCGGTCCATGCTCCGTTCCGTCATCCTCGCCGCCTCCCGGTCATCCCAGGTCGAGCGGCTCGTCGCGACGGCCCCGTTCACCCGGGACCTCGTCCGCCGGTTCGTCGCCGGCGCCAAGACCGACGACGCGTTGCGCGCGACCCGCGAACTCGTCGACGACGGTCTCGCGGTGACCCTCGACCACCTCGGCGAGGACACCGTCACCCCCGAGCAGGCCAACGCCACCCGGGACGAGTACCTCCGGCTGCTGAAGCTGCTCTCCGGCGCGGGGCTCACCCCCGCCGCCGAGGTGAGCGTCAAGCTCTCCGCGCTCGGCCAGATGTTCGACGAGCAGCTCGCGTACGACAACGCCCGGGCGATCTGCGCCGCGGCCGACGAGGCGGGCACCACGGTCACCCTCGACATGGAGGACCACACCACCACCGACTCGACGCTGGACATCCTGGCCAAGCTCCGCAAGGACCACCCGTCCACCGGGGCGGTGCTCCAGGCGTACCTGCGGCGGACCGAGTCGGACTGCCGTGAGCTGGCCACGGCCGGTTCCCGGGTGCGGCTGTGCAAGGGCGCGTACAAGGAGCCGGAGTCGGTGGCCTACCAGTCCGCCCGCGAGGTGGACAAGTCCTACGTCCGCTGCCTGAACATCCTGATGTCCGGCGACGGTTACCCCATGCTGGCCACCCACGACCCGCGCCTGATCGCCATCGGTGAGGACCGGGCGCGCTGGTTCGACCGCGGCCCGGAGCGCTTCGAGTTCCAGATGCTGTACGGCATCCGGCCGGAGGAGCAGGCCCGGCTGGTCGGCGAGGGCTACACCGTGCGCACCTACGTCCCCTACGGCGACGAGTGGTACGGCTACCTGATGCGCCGCCTCGCCGAGCGCCCGTCGAACCTGGCCTTCTTCGGCCGGGCCGTGCTCAGCAAGAAGTGACTCAGTCGTTCGACCAGCCCCGGGTGCTGAGCACCAGGCGGTAGCCGTCCGGATCGGCCACCGTCACTCCCCAGCGGTCCCAGTACGGGCCGGCGGAGACCCTCGTCCCGCCGGCCCGTTCCAGTTCCTGGACCAGCTCGTCGGCGACCGGGCCGTCGAGGTAGAGCACCAGCAGATCGTCGGCGGTCGGCGCGGGGTCGGCGGCGAGCCGCTCGCCGCCGACGAGCTCCAGGTGCCAACCGGCCCCGGGCAGGCCCACCATCAGCAGGTCGTGCTCGCCGGACCCGTCGGCGGTGGAGCGCCACAGCACGTCGAGGCCGAGCCCGCCGACCCAGAACCGTTCGGCCGCCGCCAGGTCGCGGCTCGGGCGGGCGATGCGTACGTGGGGATCCAGGGTCCGGGAGAGAGGCACGTCGTCGATCTTGCAACCTCAAGCTGACTTGAAGTCAAAGTTGACGATAAAAGCTAAGCGGGTTAGCTTTTTGGCTATGGATGTTAGCTACGTGGAGCGGGACGGCGGACGGATCGCCTACGAGGTGCACGGGCAGGGGCCGCTCGTGGTCCTCGCGCACGGCATGGGAGAGAACCGGGGCTCCTTCCGCCACCTGGCGCCGCTGCTCGTCGCGGCGGGGCACCGGGTGGCGTCCGTGGACGTCCGGGGGCACGGCGACTCCAGCGCCGGCTGGTCGTCGTACGCCCCGGCCGAGGTCGGCGCCGACCTCCTGGCGGTGACCCGCGCCCTCGGCGGCGGGCCGGCCACCCTCGTCGGCAGCTCCTCCAGCGCGTCGGCCGTGGTCTTCGCCGCAGCCGACGCTCCCGCGCTGGTCAGCGGGATCGTCCAGGTCGGCCCGTTCGTCGAGCAGCCGAAGCTCAACCCGTTCCTGCGGGTGGCGCTGGCCGCCGTGCTGCGCAGCCCTCGGCTGTTCGGGATGTTCCACCGCACGCTCTTCCCGTGCGACCGGCCGGCCGACGACGCGGCGTACCGCAGGGCGATGGTCGCCACCCTGCGCGAGCCGGGCCGGATGGCCGCCATGCGCGGGGTGGCTGCCCCAGTCGATCCGCACTGGACGACCCGCGCCCGCGACGTCCGGCAGCCGGTGCTGGTGCTGATGGGCGCGAAGGACCCCGACTTCCCGGACCCGGGCGCGGCGGCCCGCGCCGCCCGGCGGCAGTTCGCCACCGCCGAGGCCCGCATGATCGCCGACTCCGGTCACTACCCGCACGCCGACCGGCCCGGGCAGACCGCCGCCGACCTGGTGGAATTCCTGGCGGTGACCGGGCGTGCCTAGGGCCGGGCTCAACCAGCGGGCCGTGGTGCGGGAAGCGGCCCGGCTCGCCGACGAGGTCGGCGCCGACCAGCTCACCCTCGCCGCGCTGGCCAACCGGCTGGGCGTCGCGCTGCCCAGCCTCTACAAGCACGTCCGGGGGGCGGACGCCCTCGCCCAGAAGCTCTCCGCGCTGGCCACCGCCGAGCTCGCCGACGCCCTGACCGCCGCCGTCGCCGGCCGGGCCGGGCCGGACGCGCTGCGGGCCCTCGCCGCCGCCTACCGGGCGTACGCCCGCCGGCACCCCGGCCGCTACCCGGTCACGCAGCGGGTGCCGGACCCGACCGACCCGGAGCACGTCGCGGCGGGGGAGCGGGCCGTCGGGGCGATCTACGCCGTCCTGCGGGGCTACGGGCTCGACGGCGACGACGCCGTCGACGCGACCCGGATGCTGCGCAGCACCCTGCACGGTTTCGTCTCGCTGGCGGCCGCCGGCGGCTTCGGCCTGCCCCGCGCCGTCGACACGACCTTCGACCAACTGGTCGCCGCCCTGGACGGTGCGTTCCGGTCCTGGCCCCGCGAGGAGCGCTGATGTACGCCGTGGGTCTGCTGCTGCTCTTCCTGCTCGAACTGGCCGTGCTGGCGATCGGCGGCTGGTGGGGCTGGGCGCTGGACGCCGGGACGCCCGTCCGGCTCGCCGCCGCCGTCGCCGTGCCGCTGCTGCTGGCCGCGCTCTGGGGCGTCCTCGGCTCGCCGAAGGCCCGGGTGCCGCTGCCGGCGGCGGGCAAGCACGCGTTCCAGGCCGCCTGGTTCGCCGTCGGTGGCGGGCTGCTCGCCCTGCTCGGGTGGCCGCTCGCCGGCGTCGCTCTGGTCGTCGGCTGGGCGCTCACCGTCGCCCTGGTGCGCCGGGCGGGCCGCCCCGCCTGAGCCCGCCCCGCCTGAGCCCGCCCCGCCTGGGCCGCCCACCCGCGTCCGGGGCGGCGCGATCCGTCCGGCACCGCGCCGCCCCGGCGCGGTGGTCGCCGGGGCGACCGAATGGTCGTACCCTTCGCCGGGTGACTGACGGGCAGCCCGGGGCGGACGATCGACCGCTGGCGGACGACGCGCCGGGGGCCGGAACGGGACCGGCCGACGCCCGGCCCGCCCCCGCGCCGCCCACCCCCGACCCGCCGCCCACCCCGCCGCTGCGGACCGACCCGAGCCCGCCCGCCGCGCCGCCCGACCCGGGCCCGCCCGTCGAGTCGCCCACGTCCGTCGTGCCGGCCGCACCGGCCGCGCCCGTCGTGCCGGCCGCACCGGCCGCGCCCGTCGTGCCGGCCGCGCCCGCCGGAGCGGAGCTGGCCCCGTCGGCCGAGCAGGCCGGGCCGGGGCTGTCGACCGCCCATCCCGCCGCGACCGGGCCGGCCGGCCCCGACGTCGTGCGGGCGGCCCGTCCCGGGCGGGCGTCGCGGCGGCTCCGGCCGCTCTGGGCGGCGCTCGCGGCGGTCGTGGTGATGCTCGCCTGCGGCCTGCCCACGGCGTTGCTGGCCAACCTGGCGCGCGACAACACCGGGCCCCTGCCGGGGCGCTCCTCCAGCGCGGCCGACGACCCTGCCACGCGGGCCGCCCGCCAGCTCGGCGAGCGGATGAACACGGAGCTGGCGCGGCAGTCGGCCGCCCTGCTCGGCGGGGACCGGGCCGGGTTCCTGGCCGTCGCCGAGCCCGTCGCCCACCCGGACCTGCGCCGCCGGTACGCCGCGCTGCGGGCGCTGCGGGTGACCACGTGGCAGGCCGAGGCGACCGGCCTGCCCACCCCGGTCGAGGGCCGGCCCGGCGAGTGGCGCTTGCTGGTCGAGTACCGGTACTGCTTCGTCGTGCCGGACTGCCGCACCAGCCCGGTGCTGACCGGCACCCGCTGGCGGGCGGGGGAGCGGCCCCGGCTGCTCGCCGTCGAGCCGTCCCGGTCGGCGGAGACGGGCACCCGGCCCTGGGAGGCCAGCGAGCTGGCCGCCGCCGTCGGTCCGCGCACCCTCGTGGCCACCACCCCCGCCCTGCGCGGGAAGCTGCCCGGCCTGCTCGCCCAGGCGGAGGCGGCCGCCACGGTCGCCGACACGTACGCCGTCGGCGACCGGAAGCCGGACCGGTACCGGATCTTCTACGCCGGTCCCGCCGAGTGGCGGCGCTGGTACGGCGGCGGCCGTCCGAAGTGGACCGGCGGGTACGCGGTCACCGTCGGCGGCGGCCACCACGAGGTGGTGCTCAACGCCGACGGGCTGGTGTCCAGCGGGGTGGACGACCTGCTCCGGCACGAGCTGACCCACGCCGCCTCGCTGCCCGAGCGGGGCTACCCGGGCAAGGGCACCTGGTGGCTGGTCGAGGGACTGGCCGAACACGCCGGCGCGGACGGCCAGCCCGTCGACCGGTACGAGGGACTGGCCGAGGTGCGGCGGCTGGCGGGCGGCGGCTGGGACGGCCGGCTCGACAGCCTCACCCCCGCCGCCGACGCCCCGGCCGACCGGGTCAGCGGCAGCTACGGCATCTCCTACCTGGCCGTCCGGCACCTGGTCGACCGGTTCGGCCCGGAGCGGATGCTGGCCTTCTTCGCGGCCGTTGTGCACGAGCGCCGCCCGTTGGCCGACGCCGCCGAGGCGACCTTCGGTGAGCCGTGGAACGCCCTGCACGACGAGTGCGTCGCGTACGTCCGTGCCGTGGTCGACTGAGCGGCATCCCGGCCCGCCGGCGGGCCACGCACCGGACCCGGCCCGCCGGCGGGCCACGCACCGGACCGGCGCGCCGCGCGACGGCGTGGCCGTGGACGACGCGCAGCCCGGGGCGTTCATGATCGACCGCTGTCGGGCGCCGTCCGGCGACCTGACACACTGGTGCACGCTCCCAGCGCGGAGCCCCGGTCCGCGTCCGGAAGCGGTCCGGGGCACCCGCCCGGTGGTTCCGGTGGCGCCGCCGGAACCACCGGGCGCCTTCCGCGCTGCGGAGGTGTTCGTGACGGCGGCCGAGGCGCACCCCGGGTGTCCCCGCGCGGCGGGCCGGGCCCCTGGACCCGGCGGCCGCGTCGCGGGCGGAACGAGGACCGATCGGACGACGGGCGCAACAGGTTCGACAACGACGTAACCGGTCGGGTGGACAACCGCCCGAAGCATGATCAGTTGTACGAAGGGATCGCGCCGGTCACAGCCGCCCCGCTACCGTACTGGTAACACGCGCGTCGCCGGTCCGGGCGGGAGGATCCCGTCCGGTGGCACGCGCCGGGCATGGGATGGGTCGGTGAGCCATGGCCGGGTCGCAGTCCGACGGTCGGCTGTCGGAGGTCAAGTTCCTCACCGTCGCCGAGGTGGCGACGGTGATGCGGGTGTCGAAGATGACCGTCTACCGCCTGGTGCACAGCGGTGAGCTCACCGCGGTCCGGGTCGGCCGGTCGTTCCGGGTGCCCGAACACGCCGTGCACGAATACCTGCGGGGCGCCTTTCAGGAGACCGCCTGAGCCGCCCGCGGGCCCCCCGCCGAGTGCGACGTAACGGGCATCGACGGGGGCGCGTTGGTCCTGCTGACGCTCTCCGGCTACCCTGGACCCGACCGTGACCGCAGGTGCGCCCCGCCGCATTCCCCGCTGGCCCGGTCCGTTGTCCGCACGCGGTCGTCGACGCCACCCGGTTGTGGTGTCATCCGGTCGCCCCGCATGTTGCATCGAAAGGCTGTCGTATGGGCTCGGTGGTCAAGAAGCGCCGCAAGCGCATGGCTAAGAAGAAGCACCGCAAGCTGCTGCGCAAGACCCGCGTCCAGCGTCGCCGTCTCGGCAAGTGACCGGGGCCGGGCCGTTGCCCGGCACCCCTCGTCACTTGCCAACTGTCGACCCTCGGAGGCTCAGGTGATCAGGCCGCGGACGTCCCGGCTCGATCCCGCCTGCCGGGGGAGGTGCGCGACATGACCCCCGGCGGCACCCCAGGTGCCCCGGGGGTCGTCGTCGTGACCGGGGTCAGCCGCTACCTCGGCGCGCACGTCGCCGCCCGGCTCGCCGCCGACCCGCGCATCGAGCGCGTCATCGGGGTCGATCCGCCGGAGCCGGGCGCCGAGTTCACGGACCTGCTCGACCGCGTCGAGCGCGTCCGCGTCGACGCCGGCTCGCTCGGCGGCCTCCTCGCCGACCTCGACGTCGACGCCGTGGTCCACCTCGCCCTGGTCACCGCCCCCGATCAGCAGCACGGCGGTCGCGCGGCGATGAAGGAGCAGAACGTCATCGGCACGATGCAGCTCCTCGCCGCCTGCCAGCGCGCGCCCCGGCTGCGCAAGCTCGTGGTCCGCTCCTCGACGGCCGCGTACGGGGCGTCGTTCCGCGACCCGGCGGTCTTCACCGAGGAGACCGAGCCGCGCGAGGTGCCGCGCGGCGGCTTCGGCCGCGACATCCTCGACATCGAGGGGTACGTCCGCGGCTTCCGGCGCCGCCGGCCCGACGTCACCGCCACCGTGCTGCGCTTCGCGCCGTTCATCGGCTCGACCGCCGACACCACGCTCACCCGCTACTTCTCCCAGCCGGTGGTGCCCACCGTCTTCGGCCGCGACCCCCGGTTGCAGTTCCTGCACTTCGACGACGCGCTGGAGGTGCTGCACCGGTCGATCGTCGAGGACCATCCGGGGACGTACAACGTGGCCGGTCCCGGGGTGCTCTCCCTCTCCCAGGCGATCCGCCGGGCCGGCCGGGTCGCCGTGCCGGTGCTGGAGCCCGGCCTCTCCGGGGCGGTCGCGTTCGCCCGCAACCTCGGCTTCGGCCGCTACGGCCTGGACCAGGTCGACCTCTTCGTGCACGGCCGGGTCGTCGACACCACCCGCCTGGAGCAGGAGTATGGCTTCACGCCCCGCTCCACCGCCGCCGCCTTCGACGACTTCATCCGCGCGCACCACGGCGGCGTCGTGGTGACCCGGGACCAGTTGGCCGTCGCGGAGCGACTCGTGCTGGAGGGGATCCGGCAGGTCCGGGCCGCCGTGCGGGAGCGCTCGTGAGCGGTCCGGGGGAGCGGCGCGACGGCCGGTACGACGTACCGCTGACTATCGGCGCGCCGAGCGCGGAGCCCGCGCGGGCGAACGGACACCGCCGGGCCGCCACGGCCGACGCGCCGGACACCACCACCGGCGACGCGACGGTCGCGGCCGACGAGCCGGACACGGCCGCCACCGACGAGCCCGTCACGGCCGCGCCCCGCCCCGCGAACGAGCCCGACGAGTCGGCCGCGACGGAGGCCGACCGGCCGGACGGAGCCGGGGACGTGCCGGCGACGGCCGGGCCGGCGGTGCCGGACCGACCGGGCGACCACTGGGACCGCAAGGTCGCCAAGGGGCTGGCGTTCCTTCGTCGCCGGCTCTCCGGCGACTACGAGGTCGACGAGTTCGGCTTCGACCCCGACATCACCGAGGCGGTCTTCCACCCGCTGCTGCGGGTGCTCTACCGGGACTGGTTCCGCACCGAGGTCACCGGCCTGGAGCACGTACCCGCCGAGGGCGCGGGCCTCGTGGTCGGCAACCACTCCGGCACCGTGGCACTGGACGCGCTGATCCTCTCGGCCGCCCTGCACGACCAGCACCCGACGCACCGCTACCTGCGGCTGCTCGGCGCCGACCTGGTCTTCCGGATGCCGGTGGTCTCCGAGATCGCCCGCAAGACGGGCGGCACGGTCGCCTGCAACCCGGACGCCGAGCGGCTGCTCGGCAACGGTGAGCTGGTCGGCGTCTTCCCGGAGGGCTTCAAGGGCATCGGCAAGCTCTACTCCGAGCGCTACAAGCTGCAACGCTTCGGCCGGGGCGGCTTCGTCTCGGCGGCGCTGCGCACCGGCACCCCGATCGTGCCGGTCGCCATCGTCGGCGGCGAGGAGATCTATCCGATGCTCGCCGACATCAAGCCCCTGGCGCGGCTGCTCAAGCTGCCCTACTTCCCGGTGACGCCGACCTTCCCGTGGCTGGGGCCGCTGGGCATGGTGCCGCTGCCGAGCAAGTGGCTCATCGAGTTCTGCCCGCCGATCCCCACCGCGCACCTGACGGACTCCGCCGACGATCCGCTGGTGGTGTTCAACCTGGCCGACCAGGTGCGGGAGACCATCCAGCAAGCCCTGCACAAGCTGCTCGAACGCCGCCCGGACCCGTTCGGCCCGTGACGCGCGGCCGGCCCGGCCGGGGTCAGCCGCCGCGGCGGCGCCGGTGCAGCGCCATCCCGGCCGTGACCGCCCCGACCACCAGCCCGGCGGCGGCGGTGGACGGCACCGCGATCTTGACGGCGCGCCGGCCGGTGCGGAAGTCGCGTACCTGCCAGCCGCGCTGCCGGGCCTCCCTGAGCAGGGCGGCGTCCGGGTTGACCGCCACCTGTCGGCCCACCGCCGAGAGCATCGGCAGGTCGTTGCAGGAGTCGCTGTAGGCGGTGCAGCGGCCGAGGTCCAGCCCTTCCACCGCGGCGAGCTGGGTGACCGCCTCGGCCTTGGCCGGGCCGTGCATCAGGTCGCCGACCAGCCGGCCCGTGTACGCCCCGTCGACGACCTCGGCGACGGTGCCGATCGCGCCGGTCAGGCCCAGCCGCGCGGCGATCACCCGGCCGATCTCCACCGGCGCCGCGCTGACCAGCCAGACCCGTTCGCCGGCGTCCAGGTGCTGCTGGGCCAGGCGGCGGGTGCCGCCCCAGATCCGGGGCGCCATCAGCTCGTCGAAGATCTCCTCGGCGAGGCGCTCCACGTCGTCCACCCGCCAGCCCTCGACGAACGCGAGCGCGGCCTCCTTGGCCTGCGACATGTCCCCGGCGTGCTCGGTGGCCAGCACCCGGAAGCGCAGTTGCTGCCAGGCGAAGCGGGCCAGGTCGGTGGTGGTGAAGTAGTTGCGCGCGGCGAGGCCCCGGGCGAACCAGTAGATCGAGGCGCCCTGCATCATCGTGTTGTCGACGTCGAAGAAGGCCGCCGCGGTCGGGTCCGGCTCCCGCGGGGCCAGCGGCGCCAGGTCGGTCTCCGCCCAGCCGGCGGTGTGACCGTGGGCGTCGGTGCTGACCGTCACCTTTCGGCTGCGGGCCACGCGGCCTCCCTCCACTGGGCCGGCGCGACGTGTGCCTGCCTCTCCGCGAGGGTAGCCGGACGCGGGTTGCCGACGGTCGCCCGGCGGATGAACTGTGGCGTGGACGGCTCGCCGGCCGGGTCAGCGTGCGCCGGGGCAGGTGGCCGGGGCCGGGCCGAGGGTGTCGCTGCCGGCGGGGGCCGGCAGGCCGCACGCGATGGCCGCGCGGAGCGCGTCGGAGCGCTTGCGGACCGCGTCCAGCAGGGCCAGCGAGCGGCGGGTGCGCTCGCGGTCGGCCCGGGTGCCGTCGTCGAGGAGACCGCCGACCGCGCGGCGCTGCCCGGTGAGGAAGGAGTTGACCGCGTCCAGCGCCGCCGGGTCGGAGCGCTGCACCGCGGCGGTGGTCAGCAGGCGTACGCCCTGACGGGTGTCCGCGTCCATGTCGTCCAGCACGGCGCTGTAGCCGTCCCGGTCCCCGCGCAGGGCGGCCGCCTCGGCCAGCCGGGTGCGGGCGAAGTCCAGGAAGAGCTGGCCCCGGCTGATGTCCGAGCTGGCCAGGGCGAGCTGGGCCCGTTCCGTCGAGCGCTTCATGCCGTACAGCGCGTCGCCGGGGACCGCGTTCTCGCTGGCGGCGGAGATGCCGGAGAGGGCGACCGCGCCGGCCGCGATGCCGACCAGGATCGCCCCGCGGGCGCGGGCCCGGCGGGCGGTGGCCGCGGGCAGCAGCCGGCTGCGACCGGTGTCGGCGACGGCCGGCTCCGGTGCGGCGGCGGCCGGTGAGCCGATGCCCTCGCGTTCGGCCGTGGCGAGCAGCATGGCCCGCAGCCCGGTGCGGAACTCCGGGTCCACCTCGACGGCCGGCGGGGCGGCGCTCAGCCGCTGCCCCACGGCGACGAGCCCGGCGAGCTGGTCGTCCGCCCGGGATCGGACGTGGTGCCGCCGGCCGCCGTTGGCCTCGTCGAGAAGCTGCGCGAAGCGCTCCGCGCGCCGACGGGAGAAGAGGTCGCTGTCCACCGCAGGCACCTCCTCTCGCTGGTCACGGCCGGTCGGCCGCTGTCATCGCCAGCGACCGGTGACGGCGTGACACACGGACGAACGTCGTGGCCGGCCGCGCTGCCGGACCTCGGGGGCCCGGGGGATGCCGGGGCTGCCACCGGTCGCACCCGGAGAAACGGTCCGCACCGGGCATGGGTTACGGGCCCGGCGGGGCCGAAATCACGGAAAGTGATGGTCGTCACGGCGTGAGAACGGCGCTGAGCTGCGCGTACTCCGATCGAGGCTCGTCGGTCCGATCCACGGGACTACGGTTGAAAGCCGTCCGGCAGCAGCCGCGCCAGCGCTCGTACCGCCCGGTACTGCAACGCCTTGATCGCGCCCTCGTTCTTGCCCATCGCGCGGGCCGTCTCGGCCACGGAGAACCCCTGCAGGAAGCGGAGCACGATGCACTCCTGCTGTTCGGGGTTGAGCTGCTTGACGGCGCTGAGCAGGGCCACGTTGGTGATGTGCTCGACGACCGCCGCCTCCGGGCTGCCCTCCGGCCCCCGGTCCTCGCGGTCGGCGTCCAGCACGTCGCCGGTGGTCACCTCCAGCCGGTAGCGGCCGGACTTGAAGTGGTCGGCCACCAGGTTGCGCGCGATGGTGACCAGCCACGCGCCGAGGTCCCGGCCCTGCCAGGTGAAGCTGCCGATCCGCTTGAGGGCGCGCAGGAAGGTGTCGGAGGTGAGGTCCTCGGCGAGCTGACGGTTGCCGACCCGGAAGTAGACGAACCGGAAGACCGTGTCGACGTACCGGTCGTAGATCAGCCCGAACGCCTCGGACTCGCCGGCCTGGGCGCGCTCGACCAGGGCCCAGACCTCCGTCGCCGGGTCGGACGGGTCCGGCCGGCTGGGGAAACCCGTCGGGGTGGCGGGGACGGCGGTCGCCGGGACCGCCGGGAGCACCGCCGTCTCGGCGGCAGACTCCTCGGCGGCCGTTGACGGTTCCGCCGTGCGGCGGCCCTGCGCCGGCATGGTGGGCCGGGCCGGCACGGCGACCCGGCCGCCGGTCGGCATCGCGTTGCCCCCCGGTGCCGCGGGGCGTGGCGGTGGCTCGTTGTGGTGCGGCCGGTGGCGGATCCGGCTCGACGCGCCCTCGCCGCGGAGCGCGAGGCTGCCCGTGTCGTCCAGCGGACCCCGGACGGCGGGTCGTTCGTTGACCGGGGCGCGGGTCGCCGGGCTGGTCAGGCCGAGCGGCCGTTCCGCGTAACCGAAGGTGGTCACCGCGCCGCCTCCGTCCCGCCGGCCGCCGACCGCGCGGGTCGGCGCGTCGGTGCCGCGCCCCCACCCGGACGGTCGGGCAGGGCTGGCTCGGGGTGTGCCGACGGGCGGCAGATCCCCTTGAGGTGCTGGTCCAATGCGCTCACAGGCACGGGGGCCTCCTCGGGCTGAGGGGTGTCGACTCACGGCAAATGGGGTGAGCCGACCCGAGTGATGATAGGGCCAACGTCACCCGCGCGTGGCAAGTCCGTTACACAGGGCGGAAGTATTTCCCGCTGTGTCGCACAGATGGCGGACCCGTTGTCCGTCGTGGGCGGTTGACTTTCGCATCGGGGCGTGGTTGCGAACGGATTTCCAGGTCAGCGGGCCTGCGGGCCGACGCGGGGCGGGCCCGTGGGCGGGGGGCGACTGAGGACCGTCGGGCGGGTCCGGGAGCGTCCCGGCGTGTCCCGTTGACGAGACCTGAGCCGTCTCGCCCGCGCACGCGGGGCGTCCCGCCGACGGGACTCGGCGCGGCCGGCGCCCCCGACGGCCCCGGGTGCGGCACGGGCCGGCGTGGGCATGGCCCGCGACCCGGTGCTGTGCCAGACTCAGCCACCGTGCAGGACGCATCCGACAGCACCGCGTCGAACCTCGCCGACCGGCTCCGCCGGGCGGCTGTCGCCCACGGCGACCGACCCGCGCTGCACTGGCGCGAACGGACCCTGAACTGGTCCGAACTGGACGCGTCGGTGACGGCCGCGGCCCGGGCCCTGGCGGACCTGACCGGCACGGCCGCGACCGCCGAGGCCCCGGCCGCCCGGTCCGTCGCCGCCGACCGGCACCCGCCCCGGGTCGCGATCGCGCTGGGCAACTCGCCGGACTTCGTGGTGGGCTACCTGGCCGCCCTGCGCGCCGGGCTGGTGGCGGTGCCGGTCAACCCCGGCCTCACCGCGCCCGAGCTGCGGCACGTGCTGGCCGACTCCGGCGCCTCGGTGCTGATCGGCACCCCGCGCGTGCGGGACCTCGTCGCCGGCGTCGCCGGGGAGCTGCCCGCGCTCACCGCCGTGCACGGCGCCCCGCCGACGGCCGACGGCGGGGGGCCGTTCCCCGTCCGGGGCGGCGACGACCTGGCGGTGCTGCTCTACACCTCCGGCACCGAGGGGCGGCCGAAGGGCGCGATGCTCACGCACCGGGCGCTGGCGGCCAACCACGAGCAGGTGGACCGCATCGACCCGCCGGTCGTCGGCCCGGACGACACCGTGCTGCTGGCGCTGCCGCTGTTCCACGCGTACGGGCTGAACTCGGGGCTGGGCGCGGTCGTCCACCATGGCGCGACCGGGCTGCTGGTCGACGAACCCGGCCCCGACGCCGGGCTGGCCGAGATCGCCCGCCGCCGGGCCAGTGTGCTGGTCGGCGTACCGTCGATGGTGGCCGCCTGGTCCGCGTCGGGCGCCGACGCGGTCGCCGCGGCGATGGCGTCGGTGCGGGTCGTCGTCTGCGGCGCCGCGCCGCTGGAGCCGGCCGTCGCGGCGCGCTTCGCCGGGGTCGCCGGTCGCCCGGTGCACGTCGGGTACGGCCTCACCGAGACCGCGCCGGTGCTCACCTCCACCCTGGTCGGCGGCGAGCCGAAGCCCGGCTCGATCGGCCGCCCGCTGCCCGGCGTCGAGCTGCGCCTGGTGGGGACGGACGGGGCCGACCTGTGGCGCGACGGCGTGGCCGAGCCGGACGACGACGCCGACGAGCTGGACCTCGCCGACCTCGCGCCGGGCACCGACCCCGGCCAGATCGTGGTGCGCGGGGCGAACCTCTTCTCCGGGTACTGGCCGGACGGCCGGGGCGGCCCCGACGCGGACGGCTGGTGGGCCACCGGCGACGTCGGGTACGCCGACTCCGACGGCGACCTCTTCCTGGTCGACCGGATCGGCGAGCTGATCCTGGTCAACGGGTTCAACGTGTACCCGCGCGAGGTCGAGCTGGTGCTCTCCGCCCACCCGGGCGTGGCCGAGTCGGCCGTACTGGGTGTGCCGCACCCGCGGACCGGCGAGACTGTCCGGGCGTA
Source organism: Micromonospora sp. NPDC047670 (assembly GCF_043204915.1). Taxonomy (NCBI): domain Bacteria; kingdom Bacillati; phylum Actinomycetota; class Actinomycetes; order Micromonosporales; family Micromonosporaceae; genus Micromonospora; species Micromonospora sp. NPDC047670. The sequence continues at coordinate 356,696 of NZ_JBIDDA010000004.1, read as the reverse complement.
CGTGGTGCCGGCGCCGGGGCGTCCGGTCAGCGGCGAGGAACTGCTCGCCCACTGCGCCCGCAACCTGGCCCGGTTCAAGTGCCCGACGGCCGTCGAGTTCGTCGACGAGCTGCCGCACTCGGTGATCGGCAAGGTACGCAAGACCCTGCTCCGGCCGGCGTCGTCCCCGGCGGCTCCGGTGCCGTCCCCGGCGGCGTCGCCGGAGACCCGCCCGCCGGCCCCGGCCGGCACCAGCACGACGGAGGAGACCGATGCGTGAGCCCCGACTCACCCTGATCACCCGACCCGGCTGCCACCTCTGCGAGGACGCGAAGGCGGCGCTGGACCGGGTGGTGGCGGTCACCGGGGACCGGTGGACCGAGAAGGACGTCACCGACGACATCGAGCTGGAACGCGAGTACGGCGACCGCCTGCCGGTGGTGCTGCTCGACGGCAAGGAGCACGGCTACTGGCGGGTGGAGGAGGAGCGGCTGCTGCGGGACCTGACCACTCCGCAGCTGTAGGTCGCCGTTATGGTGCTGCGATGACCGCTGCGCGCCCCCACCTGGTCTGGGACTGGAACGGCACCCTGCTCAACGACCTGGACCTGGTGGTCGCCTCCACCAACGTCGCCTTCGCCAGCGTCGGCGGGCCCGCCGTGACCGCCGAAGAGCACCGCGTCCGGTTCCGCCGCCCGATCGCCGACTACTACGCCGACGTGCTCGGCCAGGCGGTCGACGACGACGAGTTCGGCCGGCTGGACCGGATCTTCCACGACGCGTACCGGACCGGGCTGACTACCTGCGAGCTGGCGCACGACGCCACGGTCGCGATGGCGGCGTGGCCGGGCACCCAGTCCCTGCTGTCGATGTGGTTCCACGAGGAGCTGGTGCCGACCGTGCACACGTACGGGCTCAGCGGGCACTTCGTCCGGGTGGACGGGCTGCGCGCGAGCGTCGGCGGCGACCGCAAGGCCGAGTCGCTGCGGGCGCACCTGGCCGGGCTGGGCGTGGACGGCCGGGACGTGGTGCTGATCGGCGACTCCATCGACGACGCCGACGCCGCCCTGTCCGTGGGCGGCCGTGCCGTCCTCTACACCGGCGGGTTCACCGACCCGGCCCGCCTGCGCGCCTCCGGCCACCCGGTCGCGGACACCCTCACCGAGGCGGTGAGGGTGGCGGCCGCCCTGTCCGAACCGGCGGCCGATCAGTTGCGCAGGTAGGCCAGGACGGCCAGCACGCGGCGGTGCTGCTCCGTGTCGGGCGGGAGCTGGAGCTTGGTGAAGATGTTCCGCACGTGCTTCTCGACGGCGCCGTCGCTGACGACCAGGGTCCGGGCGATCGCCGTGTTCGAGCGGCCCTCGGCCATCAGGCCGAGCACCTCGCGTTCGCGCGGGGTGAGCTCGCGCAGCGGGTCGTCGCGGCGGCGCCGGGCGAAGAGCTGGCCGACCACCTCCGGGTCGAGCACCGTCCCGCCGGCGGCCACCCGGTCCAGCGCGTCGAGGAACTCGTCGATCGCGGCCACCCGGTCCTTCAGCAGGTAGCCGATCCCGCCCCCGCCGCCGCCGGTCGTGGCGAGCAGGTCGTCGGCGTACGACACCTCGACGTACTGGGAGAGGACCAGGATCGGGGTGCGGGGCACCAACCGCCGGGCCTCGACCGCCGCGCGCAGCCCCTCGTCGGTGTGCGAGGGCGGCATCCGGACGTCGACGATCGACACGTCCGGCCGGTGCGCGACCACCGCCGCCACCAGCGCCTCGCCGTCGGCGACCGCGGCCACCACCTCGTGCCCGCGCTCGCTGAGCAGGCGTACGAGCCCTTCCCGGAGCAGCACGGCGTCATCCGCGATCACGATCCGCATGGTGCGTTGTCTATCACGTCCGCGTCACAGCGGGAGTTCCGCGCGGATCTCGGTGGGCCCGCCGGCCGGGCTGGTCACCGAGAGCCGACCGCCGGCGGCGCGAACCCGGTCGGCGATGCCGATCAGCCCGTGCCCCTTGGCCAGGTGGGCGCCGCCCTGGCCGTCGTCGCCGACACCGACCTCCAGCCGCCCGTCGCGACGGGCCACGGTGACCTGGCACTCGGTCGCCCGGCTGTGCTTGGCGACGTTCGTCAGCGCCTCGGCCACCACGAAGTACGCGGTGCTCTCCACCGCCGGGTCGAGCCGGCCGGCGGGGCTGGCCAGCTCCGGGTCCACCCGCAGCTCGATCGGGATCAGCCCGCGCCCGGCCAGCGCCGCCAGGGCGCTGGGCAGGCCCCGGTCGACCAGGACCGGCGGCGCGATGCCCCGGGAGAGGGCGCGCAGCTCGGCGAGCGTCTCCCGGGTCTGGGTGACCGCCTCGTCCAGGGTGCGCCCGGCGGCCTCCGGGTCGGAGGCGAGCTGCTGACGGGCCCGGCTGAGGTCCATGGCGAGCCGGACCAGCCGCTGTTGCGGGCCGTCGTGGATGTCCCGCTCCAGCCGGCGCAGCGCGCTCGCCTCGGCCGACACGGCGGCCCGCTTCTGCTCCTCCAGCACGGTGATCCGGTTGCGCATCTCGGCCACGCCGGTGAGCAGGGCCCGGCCGAAGCCGGCCTGGAGCAGCGCGCAGCCCCGGGCCACGATCGGCAGGGTGATCAGGAAGAACAGCCCGATCGCGGTGTGCAGGCCGATCCGGGCGACGGTCGAGGTGCCCAGGCCCAGGAGCTGGGGAAGGTCGACGTCCTCCGGGTCGCCGTGCGGCAGCGCCCAGTCGTACGCCCAGTAGAGCGTGCCGGCGACGGCGCCGGCCCACCAGACGAGCGTGACCACGAAGGTGACGATGGCCACGATCACCTTGAGGATGCCGTGCGCCAGGTCGAGCCAGGACTGCGCGTCCCCCATCGGTACGAAGATCCGTCGCCAGGCGCTCGCGCCGGGCTCGGCGAGCCGGTACTGCGGGCGGATCCGGGACTGGTGCAGGACGGTGGGGAGGCGGAGCCGCTCGATGTCGGCCAGCCCTCGGGCGGCGTAGAGGGTGCCGCTGAGGATGGGCAGGCCGATCACCGTCACCACGAGCCCGAGGCCCGCCGCGAGGCCCACCAGCAGGACCACGAAGCTGGCGAGGGCCAGCGGGAGGCCCAGCAGCACGTAGCCGGAGTCCAGGAGGAGCTGGCGGGAGATGGTCGGTGCCGGCGCGGGCTGTTCGGCGGCGGGTACGGCGGTCATGCCACGAGGCTAGGCAGCGCGGGGCGCCGGACCCATCCCGCCGACCCGCCTCTCCGGCGTAGGGCTGTCCCTACCGTGACGGCGCGCCGGCGCGGCGGGCCGAGGGCGTCGAGTCGCGCCGCGCGGGGTCGGGCCGGTCCGGCGTGACGTAATCGGCGGCGAGCCGCGCTCGCGCGATTGGTCAGAGAAGTCGTAATTGAGCAATAATCGCCGAGCGGCGCCGGCGGAGGTCGCCCGATCGATCTTGCGGAATGGAGGGCCAGGTGAAGCCGCGTCGCGAGCTTTCAAGATCGCGATTTGTGCACGCCTTCACAAGCGCCTACTCTGTGATTCCGACGCGCCCTGCTAGCACAGCCGGCAATCTCGGTCGCCAGCGGGAGTCCCGAAACGGCCGGCCGCTGGAGCTGGCCGAGGATCGCACCGCACGGAGTCTCATGAGTCAGCACCGTCACCCTGGCGCGCCCGGTCGCGCCGGTGCCGTACCGGCGCTCCCGGACCTGCCCGAGGCGACCGTCGCGCGGCTCCCCGAATACCTCCGTGCCCTGCACAACCTCGCCGAGACCGGTCACGAGACGGTGTCCAGCGAGGGGCTGGCCAGCGCCGCGGGCGTGAACTCCGCCAAGCTGCGCAAGGACCTCTCGCACCTCGGCTCGTACGGCACCCGGGGCGTCGGCTACGACGTGGCGCTGCTGATCGACCAGATCGAGTTCGTGCTCGGGCTCACCCAGCGCCGGGCGGTCGCCCTCGTCGGCGTGGGTAATCTCGGTCACGCGCTGGCCGGCTACGACGGCTTCGCCAGCCGCGGCTTCCGGATCGCCGCGCTCTTCGACGCCGACCCGGGACGCGTCGGCGAGGAGATCAACGGGCTGGTCGTCCGGCACATCGACGAGCTGCCCCGGGTCGCCGCCGAGGAGTCCATCGCCATCGGCGTGATCGCCACCCCGGCCCCGGCCGCCCAGGCGGTCGCCGACCAGCTCGTGGCCGTCGGTGTGACGAGCATCCTGAACTTCGCCCCGTGCGTACTCTCGGTTCCGGAGGGGGTCGACGTGCGCAAGGTCGACCTCGCCATCGAGCTGCAGATCCTGTCCTTCCACGAGCACCGCAAGGCATCGCTGACCGCGCTCCCCGCCACCGGCGGGTCCGCCCTCACCGCCCTGCCGGGCGGGCTCGCGGTCACCGACACCCAGGAGGCGATCGGCACGTGAAACTGCTCGTCGTCGGTGCGTCGTACCGCACCGCTCCCGTCGCCACGCTGGAGCAGCTCGCGGTCGCCCCCGCCGATCTCACCCGCACCCTGGACCGCCTGGTCGCGCAGCCGTACGTGACCGAGGCCGTCCTCGTCTCCACCTGCAACCGGGTGGAGGTCTACGCCGCCGTGTCCGGTTTCCACGGCGGCCTCGGCGACATCTGCGCGGTGCTGGCCGACCACGCCGGGTCCCAGCCGGCCGCGCTCGCCAACCACCTCTACGTGCACTTCGACGCCGCCGCCGTGGAGCACGTCTTCCGGGTCGCCGCCGGGCTCGACTCGATGGTGGTGGGCGAGGCCCAGATCCTCGGCCAGCTCCGCGACGCGTACCACTCGGCGACCGGGGCCGACACCGCCGGCCGGCTGCTGCACGAGCTGATGCAGCAGGCGCTGCGGGTCGGCAAGCGGGCCCACGCGGAGACCGGCATCGACCGGGCCGGCCAGAGCGTGGTGACCGCCGCGCTGGAGCTGGCCGCCGGGCACCTCGACGGCGACCTCGCCGGCCGCCCGGCGCTGGTGGTCGGGGCGGGCGCGATGGGCTCGCTGGGCGTGGCCACGCTGTCCCGGCTCGGCGCCGGGCCGATCACCGTGACCAACCGGGGGGCCGACCGGGCCGTCCGGCTGGCCGAGGCGTACGGGGCCAGCGCGACGCCGATGGCGGAGCTGACCACCGCGCTCTCCACAGTGGACATCGTAGTGGCCGCCACCGCGGCCACCGAAGCGGTCCTCACCCGCGAGGTGGTCACCCGGGCGCTCGCCGGGCGTGACCGCGGGCGGGGGCCGCTGGTCCTGCTCGACCTGGCCGTGCCCCGCGACGTCGAGCCCGGCGTAGCCGAGCTGCCCGGCGTCGAGGTGATCGACATCGACCGGATGGCGGGGCTGCTCGCCGACGGGCCCGTCGCCGCCGACGCCGCCGCCGTCGAGCGGATCGTGGCCGGCGAGGTCGACGCCTTCCTCACCTGGCTGCGCGGTGCCGACGTGGCGCCCACCGTGGCCGCCCTGCGCGGCCGCGCCGACGACGTGGTCACCGCCGAGCTGCGCCGGCTCGCCCAGCGCCGCCCGGACCTCACCGACGACCAGCGCGCCGAGGTCGCCCGGACGGTGCACCGGGTGGTCCAGCGGCTGCTGCACCAGCCCACCGTGCGGGTCCGCCAGCTCGCCGCGGAGCCCGGCGGCGACCAGTACGCGGCACTGCTGCGCGAGCTGTTCGACCTCCAGGTGCCGCAGACGTCCCCGGTCGACACCGTCCCCGACGTCGTGGACAGCGACGTCGTGCCGCTGTTCGGCCTCGCCGACGTCCCGCCGTCGTCCGGCCCCGCCGACGTTCCGCCCACCGGAGGTGAGCGATGAGCACGCCCCTGCGCCTCGGTACCCGGGGCAGCGCCCTCGCGATGGCCCAGTCCGGCCACGTCGCCGAGGCCCTGACGGCCGCCACCGGGCGCCCGGTCGAGCTGGTCGAGGTGGTCACCGCCGGCGATCGCTCCTCCGCGCCGGTGCACCGGCTCGGCGTCGGCGTCTTCGTCTCCGCGCTGCGCGACGCGCTGACCGCCGGCGAGATCGACTTCGCGGTGCACTCCTACAAGGACCTGCCCACCGCGGCGGCGCCCGGGCTGCACATCGCGGCGGTGCCGACCCGGCAGGACCCGCGGGACGCGCTGGTCGCCCGCGACGGCCGGACGCTCACCGAGCTGTCGACCGGCGCGACCGTCGGCACCGGTGCGCTGCGCCGCATCGCCCAACTGCACGCGCTCGGGATGCAGTTGGAGGTCACCCCGATCCGGGGCAACGTCGACAGCCGCCTCGCGCGGGTGCTCGGCCCGGCGGCCGACCTGGACGCCGTCGTCCTGGCGCGGGCCGGGCTGGCCCGGCTCGGGCGGACCGACGTGATCACCGAGACGCTCGACCCGATGCTGATGCTGCCGGCGCCCGCCCAGGGCGCGCTGGCGGTGGAGTGCCGGATCGACGACACGGACCTGGTCGAGCTGCTCGCGGTGCTCGACCACGCACCGTCCCGCGCCGCGGTCGTCGCGGAGCGGGCGCTGTTGGCCACCCTGGAGGCCGGATGCTCCGCTCCGGTCGCCGCCTACGCCGAACTCGCCGAGGGCGACGCCGGTGAGGAGATCTACCTGCGCGGAGCGGTGATCAGCCCGGACGGCACGAGAGACCTCCGGCTGTCCCGCACCGGAACGCCCGCCGACGCGGCGGAGATCGGCAAGGCACTCGCCGCCGAACTCCTCGACCTCGGCGCCGACTCGATCCTCGGCCAAGAAGGACACGCCGGCCCGGGGACCCAGCAATTTGGGAGCACAGAATGACCCGCACCCGTAAGCCCGTAGGCCGTATCGCGTTCGTCGGGGCCGGTCCCGGCGACCCGGGCCTGCTGACCCGCCGGGCGCACGACGCCCTGGTCGACGCGGACCAGGTGGTGTACGACCGGGGAGTCCCCGAGTCGCTGCTCGACGCCGTCCGCGCCCAGGCCAGGTCCGACGCCCAGTTCACCCCGGCGGAGGGCGCGCCCGGTGACGTGGCGAAGGTGCTGATCTCGGCGGCCCGGTCCGGGCTGAACGCGGTGCACCTGGTCGCCGGCGACCCGTTCGGCCACGAGTCGGTGGTCCGGGAGGTGCAGGCGGTGGCGCGTACCGCCGCGCACTTCGAGGTGGTCCCGGGCGTCGGGCAGGCCGAGGGTGTGGCGACCTACGCCGGCGTGCCGCTGCCGGGCGTACGCACGGCGGCCGACGTCGAGGACGTCAGCACGCTGGACTTCGACGCGCTGGCCGCGGCCGTCGGCCGGGGCTCGCTGGCCCTGGCCGTGGACGCCGGTGACCTCGCCGCGATCCGCGACGGGCTGCTGGCCGCCGGGGTGGACGGCGCCACCGGCGTGGGGGTGACCGGCGACGGCACCGGCGAGACGCAGTACACCACCACGTCGACCGTGGACTCCTTCGTGGCGGCGGCGCTCGGCTTCACCGGCCGCGTGGTGCTCACCGTCGGCGAGGGCGTCGGCCAGCGGGACAAGCTGAGCTGGTGGGAGAACCGGCCGCTGTACGGCTGGAAGGTCCTCGTGCCCCGCACCAAGGAGCAGGCCGGCGTGATGAGCGCGCGGCTGCGGGCGTACGGGGCCATCCCCTGCGAGGTGCCGACGATCGCGGTCGAGCCGCCGCGGACCCCGGCGCAGATGGAGCGGGCGGTCAAGGGCCTCGTCGACGGCCGGTACGCCTGGGTGATCTTCACCTCGGTGAACGCCGTCCGCGCGGTCTGGGAGAAGTTCGCCGAGCACGGCCTGGACGCCCGGCACTTCGGCGGCGTCAAGATCGCCTGCATCGGCGAGGCGACGGCCGACGCCGTCCGCGCGTTCGGCATCCAGCCCGAGCTGATCCCGGCGGGGGAGCAGTCCTCCGAGGGGCTGCTGGCCGAGTTCTCGCCGCACGACGAGATCCTCGACCCGGTCGGCCGGGTGTTGCTGCCGCGCGCCGACATCGCCACCGAGACCCTCGCCGCCGGGCTCACCGAGCGGGGCTGGGAGGTCGACGACGTGACCGCGTACCGGACCGTCCGGGCCGCCCCGCCGCCCGCCGAGATCCGGGACGCGATCAAGTCCGGCGGCTTCGACGCGGTGCTTTTCACCTCGTCCTCCACGGTGCGGAACCTGGTCGGCATCGCCGGGAAGCCGCACGCCCGTACCGTTGTTGCAGTCATCGGGCCCAAGACGGCGGAGACGGCGACGGAGTTCGGCCTGCGGGTCGACGTCCAGCCGCCCCACGCCTCGGTCCCCGACCTGGTGGAGGCGCTCGCCGCCTACGCCGTCGAGCTGCGCGAGAAGCTCGCCGCCATGCCGGCGAAGCAGCGCCGCGGCTCGAAGGTGCAGGGGCCGACCGCCCTGAGGTTCCGGTAGTCGTCGTAGCAGGAGGCCCGTGATGCCGTACCCCGAGATCCGGCCCCGCCGGCTGCGCCGCAACGCGGCCGTCCGGCGGCTGGTGGCCGAGACCCGCATCGACCCGGCCGAGCTGGTCGTGCCGATGTTCGTCAAGGAAGGGCTGACGGAACCGCGGGCGATCGCGTCGCTCCCGGGGGTGCTCCAGCACTCCCGGGAGTCGCTGCGCAAGGCCGCCGCCGAGGCGGTCCAGGCGGGCGTCGGCGGGATCATGCTCTTCGGCGTGCCCGAGCGGCGCGACGCCACCGGGTCCGGCGGGATCGACCCGGACGGCATCCTCAACGTCGCGATCCGCGACGTCGTCGCCGAGGTGGGCGACGCCACGGTGGTGATGAGCGACCTCTGCCTGGACGAGTTCACCTCGCACGGCCACTGCGGCCTGCTCACCCCCGACGGCGGCGTCGACAACGACGCCACCCTGGAGGCGTACGCCGAGATGGCGGTCGCCCAGGCCGCCGCCGGGGTCGGGATGGTCGGGCCGTCCGGGATGATGGACGGCCAGGTCGGCGTGGTGCGCCGGGCGCTCGACGCCGCGGGCCACCAAGACGTGGCCGTGCTGGCGTACGCCGTCAAGTACGCCTCGGCCTTCTTCGGCCCGTTCCGTGAGGCGGTGGAGTCGGCCCTGGAAGGCGACCGGCACACCTACCAGCAGGACCCGGCCAACCTGCGGGAGTCACTGCGCGAGGTCGAGCTGGACGTCGCCGAGGGCGCCGACCTCGTGATGGTCAAGCCGGCGCTGCCGTACCTCGACGTGGTGTCGGCGGTCCGCGCGGCGGTCGACGTCCCGGTCGCCGCCTACCAGGTCTCCGGCGAGTACGCGATGGTGGAGGCGGCCGCCGCGAACGGCTGGATCGACCGGGAGCGGGCCATGCTGGAGTCGCTGACCTCGATCCGGCGGGCCGGCGCGCAGATCATCCTCACCTACTGGGCGGTCGAGGCCGCCCAGCTCCTCCGCCAGCGCTACTGACCGCTCCCGACGCGGAGAGTCCCGCCCCCGCCTCGCGTGGGCCGGCAGATGTGCTGGTCAGAAGGGCGACTGCGGGCGGGGCGCGCCGACCGGGACGGTGACGGCACGACCGACGCCCCCGCCGAACCAGAGACGGCCCGCCGGCCAGGGAACCCCCTGGCCGGCGGGCCGTCGAACGACGTTCAGTCGTCGTCGGTGATGGTGCCCACCGCGACCGGGTCGGCGAGGCGCAGCCCGGGCACGCCGGCCACCAGCAGCGTCAGCTTCTCGTCGGCCTCCCGCTTCCGGTCACCGTGCACGGTCACCGGGAAGGCCAGCGAGGTCTGCCCGGCGGCCAGGACCTTGCAGCCGACGTACGGGTCGTAGTCGGCGCCGGCCTGGGCCGTGGTGCCGTACGTGGTGGCGCAGAGCACCACCGGCTGGGACAGCGGCCGGGACACGGTGGCGGTGAAGGCGAGCTGCCGAGCGCCCTTGTCGCCCTCGACAACCGACACGTCGGCGACGCTCAGCGAGGCCCGCGAGCGGAACCGGGCCACCTGCGGGTCGTGGTCGCTGGAGCCGCGCGTGCCGTCGCCGGCGTGCTCGGCCGGCCAGTCGGCGTTGATGTGCGCGGCCCGCATCTCCACCAGGTCCCGGTGCAGCGCGCCGTTGACGAACAGGTGGTCCAGCGTCTGCGCCTGCCCCTCGAAGCTGTACGAGTAGGCGGACGACGGCGCGTCGGCGAGCAGGTCGTCCCACAGGTTGCGCATGCCGGCCTCGTACAGCGGGGCGAGCTGGTCCGACGGGGTCGGTTCCGCCGCCGTGGCGATCGGGTCGTCGGGGCGGGGGAAGACGTTCAGGTCCCCGCCGTACACCACCCGCGCGTGCGGGTCCGACGCCTCGATCGCGGTGACGATCGCGGCGCCGTACGCGGCCTGCTCCCGGCGCTGCCCGACCCGGCTGTCCGGCCCGGACGAGTAGTGGTTGCTGGCGGCCCACAGCGTGTACCGCTCGGCGGAGCCGGGCGCGGCGGCGACGGTGAACCTGCCGAGCTGCGGGGCGCGGGTGAAGACGTTGTTGCCGTCCTTGCCGGTGGACGTGTCCACGTCGGCGGGGAGCACCGCGTTGAGCGCCTTCGGGTTCTGCACGTCCGCGTTGCCCGGCAGCGGTGCGCCCCGGTACGTCACCGTCGGCGTCGAACCCAGCAGCGGGTCGCCGGCGGTCGCCTCGGCCAGCGACACGCGGTCGGTGCGGTACAGGAACGCCGCGGTGATGCCCCGCGCGTCCGCGCCGCTCCGGTCGTACGCGGCGGCGTAGGCCGGGCCACCGTTCGCCGCGATGGTCAGCGCCAGGTCCTGGAGGCTGTCCGGCGCGCCGTCCGCGTTGTCGGTGGCGCCGCACACCAGCTCGCCGCCGGAGACCGCGCAGATGTCCTGGTCCTCCGCCTCCTGCACCAGGATCAGGTCCGGGGAGTGCAGGTCGGTGGTGATCTGGTCGGCCAGCGCGGCGAGCTGCTCGCGGTACTCCTGCTCGCTGCCGGGCACGTAGTCGAACGGCGGGCGCACCCCGGTGCAGCCGGCGTTGCCGGCGAAGTCGCAGCCGTCGAACGGGTCGTCGCGGTAGTCGTACAGGTTCTCGACGTTGTAGGTCGCGACCGCGACCTCCTCCGACCGGTTGGCCGGCTTCGGCGGGTTGTTCGTCGACGGGTCGGTCCCGCCGGTGAACGCGGCCCGCTCGACCTGCACGCCGTACTTCTCGAACGAGTAGTAGAGCCCGCCCACCGCGTCGGCGGTCAGCGTGTCGAAGGTGTGCGCGGGCGGGAGCAGCGCGCCGCTGTCGCCCGTGGCGCCCTTGACCCCCATGCTGCCGAGCAGGATGCGCTGGCCGTTGCCGTCGTCGAAGCGGCGGCTCGGGTCGTTGTCGAGCGGGTGCGCGTCCCGGAACACCCGGCGGGCGTACGGGTCGGCGCGGTCCAGCAGCGGGTCGTCCCGGTCGATCACGAAGATCTCGCCGTCGGCGGTGGAGGCGAAGACGTTCCGCCCGCTCACCGCGCCGGAGCCGGCCCGCACCCGCAGCCGGGCGCCCTCGTGCCGCTCCCAGAACCGCTGCGCGTCGGCCACCTCGATTGGCGGCACCGCGTCGGCCACCTCGACCTCGGCGTTGACGTCGACGCCGGAGGCGAGCTTGCGGACCAGCGAGGCGCCGGAGAGCTGGGTGAAGTTGAAGTACTCGGAGACCCGCGCCCGGAGCACCACCTCGTCGCCCACCGTCGGCACGTAGCCGCCGATCAGCGAGGTGAACGAGCCCATGAAGACGAAGATGCCGTCCGAGCTGGTCGGGTCGCCGTCGGTCGCGCCGGACCGGCTCTGCAGGAAGAAGCCGCGCTGGTCCCGGCCGGACGAGTCGCGGGCCAGGGTCAGCTGGGTGATCACGCCGCGCACGTCGTACAGCGTGCTGCTGGTGCCGTTGCCGGACGCCGGCGCGAGCGGGGACCGGTCGGCCGGGCCGGACTCGCCGTCGGCGGTCGGGCCCTGCACCTCACCGACGGTCAGCTCCCGGGTGACCTGCACCGCCAGGGCACAGGTGGCGGTGCCGCCGTCCGCGTCGGTCGCGGTCAGCACCACGGTGTACGCCCCGGCGGCCAGGTCGGCGCTCGCGGCGACGGTCGCGCGGGCGGTGCCGCCGACCGCGTCGGCCGGGGTGCCGGCCGTGCGGCTGATGGAGCCGGTGGCTGGGGTCGGGCTGACCGAGGTGACCGTCAGGTCCACGATCCGGTCGTCGGCGTCGGTGGCGGTGACCTCGCGGGTGGCCGCCGTGCCGGCCGGGGTCACCAGCGTCGGGCCGCAGGTGAGCGTCGCCGGCGCGTCGACGGGGCCGCCCCCGTCGACGGTGTGCGTGCCGAGCCCGTCGAACGTGTCGACCGGGAACCCGGCCCACTGCGCGGCCGGGTCGAACGCGTCGGCGGGGTCGGTGTCGCCGGCGGTGACGGCGGCCGACCGGCGCAGCGTGTTGTCGGCGGTGCTGGTGGCGCCGGCGCCCCACTCTGTGCCCGGGTCGACGCCGACCTGGCCGATCGAGTCGAGCACCGTGCCGCCCCGGCGCAGCACGATCGCGTCGTCGCCGTTGAACAGGCTGGCGGTCGTGGTCTGGTCGGCCCGGTCGAGGACCGCGGGCGCGGCCGAGGCGGACGCGAGCACGAAGACGTCGCCGGCCGCGACGGTCCCGCTCAGCGCCAGGTTCGTCGGGGTGGTGGAGCCGTTGAAGTGCAACTGGAGCTGGTAGCCGCCGGCGGTCAGGTCGACGGCGGCGCCGGTGCCGTTGAACAGCTCGATCGCCTTGTTGTTCGACGAGCCTTCGACGTACTCGGAGATGAACAGGTCGGTGGGCGCGGCGCTGGCCGCGGTGGGTGCGACGCCGACGGCCGCCACGGTTACGGCGGCGGTGGCGGTCGCGAGCGCGGCAAGAGTGCGGCGCGGGCGCATGAGGCCTCCACGATGGGTGGACGGGGAACTAACGCACGTTAAGGGGCGCTGCTGACCGCCGTCCATCCCCCACCGGACGGTTTCGTGAACTCTCCGGTCAGCGTCCGGCGTCGAGACGGTGCACCAGCTCGGCCACGTCGACGCTGTATTCGCACCACTCGCGGTCCGGGCGGTAGCCCAGCTCGGCGTTGACCTTCAGCATGGCCTCGTTGGCCTGGGCGTTCCAGGTCTGCACCTCGGTCAGCTCCGGCTCCGCCGAGCGCAGCTCCAGCAGCATCCGCGCCTTGATCGCCCGGTCGATGCCGTAGCCCCGGTGGTCTTGCACGACGATGGTGTCGTACTGGTCGGCGCGGGTGGGGTGCTGGGCGGGCACGACCACCTCGGTCAGGCCGGCCACCTCCCCGGTCTGCTCGTGGCGGGCCAGCACGATGTAGGGCTTCATGCCCCGCCGGTGCAGGCAGTCCAGGCTGTCCCGCAGCCGCTGCGGGTCGTACGAGCTGGGGCGCAGCTCGCCGTCCTCGACGTCGCGCACCTCCGCCTTCGCCCGGGCGTACGCGTCGATCAGGTCGTCCGGCGGCCCGCCGGGGCAGAACTCCAGGTGGTAACCCGCGCCGATGCCGGTGGCCATCCCGGCCAGCTCGGCCCAGTCCACCCCGGACAGGTCGAGCACGCTGCGCGTCTCGACGTATTCCTTCGCGAAGCCGAGCGACTCGTAGAAGGCGACGGCCGGGGTGTCGCCGACCACCTCCACCCCGATCGACTGGAAGCCCTCCTGGTAGACCCGGCGGGCGGCGACCAGGACCAGGTCACGGCCGAGCCCGTTGCGCCGCTGCGAGGGGTGCACCAGCACCTCCAGCACGCCGATGTCGCCGAGCAGGAGCACGTTCACCTGGCCGAGGATCGCTCCCGGCGCCCCGCCGGCGGCCGGTTCCGCCTGGGCGACCCAGGAGATCCGCCGCTCCCCGGGCATGACCTCGGAGAGGTATTCCCGCAGGGAACCCTCCCGCCACGGCGGATCCTGCGGCAAATCGGCCGCCAGGACCGCGTTCAGCGTGTCCAGCAGCGACGCGATCTCGGCGGACGACGCGGTCCTGGGGTCCCACTCGCGCACCATCACCTGTCTAGCTTGCCGCTAACGGCTGCCCGGCGGAAGTGTCCAGTTCTCCAATGTATGCGGACGATCACTTCACGTGCGGCTGGCCTGTCCGTACCGGTTGGCGGTGTCGAAGACGTCCTGGGCGTACTGGCGGACGTCGTTGTACGACAGGATCGCGTTCCACCAGTCGGCCGGGATGGTGAGGTTCCGGCTGCCCTTGCAGAGGTAGTTGCCGGCGGCGAGGGCGGCGTCGTCCAGGTCGTGCGGGTCCTTGACCCCGTCGTTGTCGGCGTCCGCCCCGATCTCCTGCCAGGTGGTCGGGATGAACTGCATCGGCCCGATCGCCCGGTCGAAGGTGGTGTCCTTGTCCAGCCGCCCGCCGTCGGTGTCGGCGATCCGCATCCGGTTGCCCTGCCCGTCCAGCGGCAGGCCGATGATCTCGGGAAGCGCCTTGCCGTCCTGGCCGAGCCGGGCGTTGTTGGCCTGGCCGTGCCCGGACTCGACGAAACCGATGGCGGCCAGCGTGGTCCAGCTCAGGCCGCAACTGCGGTTGGTCTGGGCGAGCACCAGCTCGGCGTAGCCGTACGCCTGCATGGCCACCGGCGAGATGCCCACCTTCGGGCCGACCTCCGCGGCCCAACCGGCGAGCGCGTCCGCGGGCCGGCCGGTGGTCACCCCGCCGACGGCCGGGCCGGTCGGCAGCGTGCCGAGTGGTGGCACCGTCTGGGTGGGCAGCGGCAGCCCGCCGGGCAGCGGCTGCTGCGGGGCCGCCGTCGGCGCGACGGAGGCGGCGTCGGCGACCGGGCGGGGCGCGCGGACCGTCGCGGGCACCAGCAGCGCGCCCGCGGCGGCGGTCGCCGCGACCAGGGCGAGCAGGAACACCCCGGGCAGGGTGAGCCGTCCGCTGGGGCGCCGCGACCAGTCCCGGGTGGCCCGGACCGCGATCGCCGCCGCCCGGCGCGGCGGCGGCAGGCGTACGGCGTGCGCGAACGGCACCCGGTGTCGGCGGGCTCGCGTGGCCGGCCCGTTGGTGAGCACGTCGACCTTCGTCGCCGCCAGGTCGTTCCTTCCCTCCGGCGTCGACCCGGCGGAGCCGCCCGCGGCGCCGGCCCCGGAACCACCGGCCTTCGTGCCGGCGCCGGAGCCATCGGCCTTCGTGCCGGCGGTGTCGCCGGGCATCGCCTTCGTAACGGGCGTGCCGGCGGATCTCGCGTCGGCGGGTGGGCCGGAGTCGCCGGGCGTGCCCGCGCCGGCCGGACGGCCTTCGGGCTTCGCGTCGGCCGCGGGCGGGCCGGCCGGCTTCGCGGCGGCGGGGGGCGGGCCCGCCGGCTTCGCGTCGGCGGGGGTGTCGGGCGCGTCGGTCGGCTTCGCGGTGGCGACCGGCCGGCTCGTGATGTCGACCGGCTCGGCGGCGGGCGGGCCGGCGACGTCGCCGGGCTTCGCGTCGGCCGTGTCGTCGCCCTGCCTCCGCGTGGCTGCGGGTGCCGACCCGGCTGGCGGGGCGTCCGGGCTGGACGGTGCGGCGGGAGGGGCCGGCGGGGCGTCGGCCGTGGTCTCGGATCTCAGCCACGGGCGGCGGGGACGGGGCGGCCGCGGCGGCGACCCGGCGGCGGCCCCGGAGCCGGCGGGTGGCCCGTCGGGCGGCACGGCCGGTCGCAGGGGCCGAAGGGTCGATCTGTCCTCGCCGTCCACCACAAGTTGAGTATCACCCATGTCTCCTCGGGAGTCAGGCCCGGCCGTACCCTGGTGTCATGCCCCGGTACGAGTTCCGTTGCCGCGCGTGCGGCGACACCTTCGAGGTCAACCGTCCGATGGCGCAGGCCGGCGAGCCGGCGCCCTGCCCGTGGGGACACACGGACACCGTCAAGCTCCTCTCCACGGTCGCCGTCACCGGCCAGGGTCGCGGCGCGGTCGGCGGCGCGGCCGCTCCCGCCGCCGGTGGTGGTGGCTGCTGCGGCGGCGCCTGCGGCTGCTGACGCGTCGGCGTCCGCCGACCGTCGGGCCGGCCCCGTCCGTCCGCGCCGAGGTCGCCGGGCACCTTCGAGTCCGAACCCGGCCGGGCCGTTCTCACGATGCGTGACGGTCGGGTATCAGGCAGCATGAGTCGACGTCACGGGGGAGGTCCCACGCATGTCGCCACGGATCCACCTCCCGAGCGGGTGGGTGACCTTCGTGTTCACCGACATCGAGGGCTCGACCCGGCTGGCGCAGATGCTCGGCCCGGACTACCGGCCGGTGCTGCGGGAGCACCGCCGCCTGCTGCGCCGGACGATAGCCGCCACCGAGGGCGCGGAGCTGTTGACCGAGGGCGACTCGTTCTTCCTCGCCTTCGGCGACGCGACCGCCGCCCTGACCGCGTGCCTGACCGCGCAGCGGGCCCTGGCCAGCCACGACTGGCCCACGCCGGACGCCGTGCCCCGGGTCCGGATGGGCCTGCACACCGGCCGGGCCGAGCCGCGTGACGGCGAGTACGCCAGCCCCGAGGTGCACCGGGCGGCCCGGGTCGCCGCCGCCGCGCACGGCGGGCAGGTGCTCTGCTCGGCGTCGACCGCCCGGCACGCCGACCCGCTGCCGGCCGGCGCGTCCCTGCTGGACCTGGGCCTGCACCGGCTGCGTGGCTTCGACGACCGGGAGCGTCTCTTCCAACTGGTCGCCCCCGGCCTGGAGCGGCAGTTCCCGCGGCCGCGTACCGCCGACGCGATCGCGCACAACCTGCCCACCCAGGTCACCTCGTTCGTCGGCCGGCAGGCCGAGCGTGCCGAGCTGCGCCGGCTGGTGGAGGCGCACCGGCTGGTCACCGTGCTCGGCGCGGGCGGCGCCGGCAAGACCCGGCTCGCCGTGGAGCTCGCCGCCGACCTGGTGGAGGCGTACCCGGACGGCGTCTGGTTCGTCGACATCGCCGCGGTCACCGACCCGGGTCTGGTGGCGTTCGCCGTCGCCGCCGTGCTCGGCCTGCGCCCCGAGCCCGGCCGCCCGATGGTCGAGACCCTGGTGGAGTACGCGGCCGCGCGCCGGATGCTGGTCGTCCTGGACACCTGCGACGCCCAGCCCGCCGCCTCCGCCGACGTGATCTCCCGGCTGCTCGCCGGCGGGGTGGGCGTGCAGGTGCTCGCCACCAGCCGGGAGTCGTTCGGCCTGCCCGGCGAGGTGGTCTGGCGGATCCCGCCGCTGTCGGTCGACCCGCCGGTGGACGGGGCGGAGAGCGACGCGGTCGCGCTGCTGCTGGACCGGACGGCGGCGGCCCGGGGCGGCCGGCAGCCGGATCCGGCCGAGTCGGCCGACCTGCGCCGGGTGGTACGGCGGTTGGACGGGCTGCCGCTCGCCATCGAGCTGGCGGCGGCCCGGCTGCGGGTGCTCTCGGTCGGTCAGCTCGCCGAGCGCCTCGACGACGTGCTGGGCACGCTGGACGCGGGCCGGGCGGACCTGGAGCCGCCGCCGGTGGAGCGGGGCTGGTCGGGCAACCAGCAGGACACGGTGGACCTGGTCGCCGCGGCCGTCGGGGTGTCGCCGCCGACCCCGGCGACCCGGGCGGTGCAGCGGTCCGCCACCGAACGGCACCTCACCATGCAGGCCACGGTCACCTGGTCGTACCGGACGCTGGGGCCGCGCGCCGCCCGGTTGCTGCGCTGGCTGGCGGTCTTCGCCGGCCCGGTGGACCTGGCGGCGGTGGAGTGGCTGCTCGGCACCGATCCGCTCGACCCGCTCTCCGTGCTGGTCGACAAGTCGATGGTGCTGGCCGAGCCGCACGCCTCGGGCAGCACCTACCGGATGCTGGACCCGATCCGGGCGTACGCGGCCCGGCGGCTGGCGGAGGCGGGGGAGGAGCAGGCCGCCCGGGACCGGCACGTGGCCTGGTCGGCGCACGCGCTGGAGCGGGCGCACCTCGGCCCGGACGGGCGGCCGGTCACGCTCTCGCTCTACGCCCTGGACCCGCTCGCCGGCGAGCTGCGCGCCGCGCTGCGCTGGTGCGCGACCGGTGGCAGCGCCCGGGCCGGGCTGCGGCTGGCCGGTGGCCTGGACCAGTGGTGGCGGGAGCGGGGCCTGGCCCGGGAGGGGCGGCTCTGGCTGTTCCGGCTGTACGGCCGGATCGCCGAGACCGGGGAGCGGATCCCGGAGGCCGAGCTGGCGGCGGCGTACCACATGCACTCGCTGCACGCCGGCGCGGACGGCGAGTTCGCCGAGGAGCTGCGTTTCTCCCAGCGGGCGGAGGCGGCGGCCCGGCAGGCCGGCGACGCGGCCCTGCTCGCCCGGGTGCTCGCGGGGCGGGCGGCCCCGCTGGTCGACATGGGACAGTTCGCGGAGGCCGAGCGGGTCTGCCGGGAGGTCATCGACTGGGCGCACGACGAGGACGTGGTGGGCGACGCGCTGTTCGCCGTGTTCAGCCTGGCCGAGCTGCTCTGGCGGCGGGGTGCCCTGGACGAGGCCGCCGAGTTGTTGGGCGCGGCCCGCCCGGTGGAGGCGGCCCGCCCGGTCGAGCGGGGGCGGCGCTCGGTCGACATGCTGCTCGGGATGGTGGCCCTGGCCCGCGGCGACCTGATCGCCGCGCACGAGCACCTCCAGGTGGCGCTCCGCTCCCGGATGAGCCACGGCTTCCACGGCCGGGCCTGCGACACGCTGCACGCGCTCGCGGTGCGCTGCGCCGCCGGTGGCGACGGGTTGACGGCCGCCCGGCTCTTCGGCGCGGCGGGCGCGATCCGGGCCAGCATGCGGTGCACCCCGGGCATCTACGGGGCGTACTGGGCGCAGCGGCAGGGGGAGCTGCGCAGGGCGCTGGGCGACGCGGCCTTCGACGCCGCGTACGGCGAGGGGGCGGAGCTGGGGCTGGAGGAGGCGGCGGCCCTGGCGCTCGGCGTCGAGCACCCGGACCTGGCGGCGGATTCGACCCGGTTCGGCGGGGACCCGGCCCGCCCGGCCCCGCGCCGGCCGGTCACGCCGGACCGCCACACCGAGCACGCCTGACCCGGTTTCGATCGATGGCCGCGCGCGGAGCTGCGGGGGAGTCGACGATTGGTCACAGGCGTGGAAACAGACGGATGCCCCGGGTGCCAGCGGCACCCGGGGCATCCGGTGGGACGTCAGCGGACGAACGCCGGCGGGCTGGCCGGGCTCTCGTTCGCGAGCCGGTCGAGCGCGGTCACGTAGTAGGTGTACCGCTTGCCGGCCTCGGCCGTGGTGTCCACCCAGGACTGGGTCCGGTTGTCGGCGTCGGCGCGGACCGTGTCGACCAGGTGCGCCGCGTCGGCGAAGTCGCACCGGCCGGCCAGGCCGACCCCGTCGAAGCGGTAGATCGCGTACGACGTGGCGGTGCCGAGCGGGCCCGCGCCGTCGGCCGGCTGGAGCCAGTTCAGCCGGACCCCGTCGTCCTGCCGCGCGGCCTTGGTGACCACCGGCATGAGCAGCGGCTTCGACGGCAGGTGCGGCATGGTCGGGATCAACGCCGGCCGCGAGTAGTGCTCGGCGGCGTAGATGTCGGTCGCGCCGAGCCGGTTGGCCCGGACCTGCACGGCCGAAAAGTGGACGTTGCCCAGCACCTCGGGGTGCGCCCGGTTGAGCGTCAGGTGGTCGGACAGCTCGCGCGGGTTCATCCAGAACGAGCCGTAGACCGGGTCACCGCTCTTGTAGTCGGCCTGCCCGATGTAGAGCTGCACCCGGGTGCCCTTGACCACGTCCGCCCACCACGGGACCAGCCGGGCGTAGTCGGCGGCCGGGTACTGGCCGATGTACCAGTAGAGCTGCGGCACGATGTAGTCGATCCACTCCTCCTTGACCCACTTGCGGGTGTCGGCGGAGATGATGTCGTACGACTGGCTGCCGGTGGTGTCCGAGCCCAGCGGGTCGACCGACTGGTTGCGCCAGATGCCGAACGGGCTGACGCCGAACTTCACCCACGGCTTCTCGGCCTTGATCTTGGCGTTCATCTCCTGGATCAGCAGGTTGATGTTGTCCCGCCGCCAGTCGGCCTTGTTGGTGAAGCCCCGGTTGTGCGCCGCGAAGGTGGCGTCGTCGGGCACCTGGTGGGTGCCGCTCGGGTAGGGGTAGAAGTAGTCGTCGAAGTGCACGCCGTCGACGTCGTACCGCTTGACCGCGTCCATCATCGCGGTCTGGACGAACTCGCGGACCTCGGGGACGCCGGGGTTGTAGTAGAGCCGGCTGCCGGCGACGCCGGCCGGCGGGTACGCGAAGGTCCACTCCGGGTGCTCCCGCGCCGGGTGGTTGGGCGCCAGCTTGCTGATGTCGGCGCCGGCGCCGCCCGGGGCGGGCATGGAGATGCGGTACGGGTTGAACCAGGCGTGGAACTCCAGGTTCCGCTCGTGGGCCTCGGCGACCAGGAAGGCCAGCGGGTCCCAGCCCGGGTTCTCGCCCCGGACCCCGGTCAGGTACTCCGACCAGGGCTCGTGCGGCGACGGCCAGAACGCGTCGGCGGTCGGCCGGACCTGGACGACCACGGCGTTGTGGTTGAGCCGCTCGGCGAGGTCGAGCAGCGAGCGGTATTCGGCCTTCTGCGTGGCGATGCGGTCGGGTGCGGTCTGGGACGCCTTGGTCGGCCAGTCGATGTTGACGACCGAGGAGATCCACATGGCCCGGAACTGCCGCTTCGGCGTGGCCGGGTCGGTGACGCAGGTGGTGGTGGAGGCGGTGGTGGCCGCGTCGGGCGCCGCGTTCGCGGGGGTGGCGGCGACGAGTGCGCCGAGCAGTGCGGCGGCCAGCCCGGCGGCTCCGAGCCGAGTTGCCTTCATGCGGTGTGTCCCTTCGTTGGGGCTCCCGTGTCAGGGGTTCATCGCGGCGCTACCGGCAAGATTCGCCGTCGACTATCTGCCGCTTGGTAGGAAATTTTCACACCTCACGGGTCCGGCGCAAGGGTCTGCGCCGGATCGGTCCGTCCGTCGGGTTCGGCTCCGCCGTGTGGCCGGGCTCACCCGCGCCGACAGTGATCATGCGCACACGCCGGGTCATGACCCTAATGGGCCGAGAAGTGGCGGTTGGGGAGGGTACGCCCTGGGTAGCATCGCCGGTCACCGGCCGCCGCGGGGGCGGTCCGGGCGGTGGGGAGGGGTGAGCGCGCGGTGTCCATGCTGCGTACCAAGCCGATCAAGGACGTGATGGCCCAGGGCGCGGCGGACGGCGCCGACGGCGGTCCCGGCCTGAGGCGGCGACTCGGCGCGCGCGACCTCACCGGCTTCGGCATCGGCATCGTGATCGGCACCGGCATCTTCACCCTCACCGGCATCGAGGCCCGGGACAGCGCCGGGCCGGGCGTGGTGATCTCGTTCGGCATCGCCGGCCTGGTAGCCCTGCTCGCCGCCCTCTGCTACGCCGAACTGGCGTCCAGCGTGCCGACCGCCGGCAGCGCCTACACCTACGCGTACGCGACCATGGGCGAGATCGCCGCCTGGATCATCGGCTGGGACCTGCTGCTGGAGTTCGCCCTCGGCGCGGCGGTGGTGGCCCGCGGCTGGTCCGGCTACCTCGCCGAGCTCGTCGGCCTGCCCACCGCCTGGTTCGGCGAGGAGGGCAGCGTCGTCAACGTCGGCGCCATCGGCATCGTGCTGCTGCTCGGCGTCGTGGCGATCGTCGGCATCCGCGAGTCCGCCCGGGTCACCAACCTGCTGGTGCTGGTCAAGGTCGCCATCTGCGTCTTCATCGTGATCGCGGGCCTGTTCCTCGTGAAGGCGGCGAACCTCACCCCGTTCATCCCGCCGGCGCAGCCCGCCGACGGCGGCGAGGACGGCATCAAGCAGCCCGTCACGCAGGCCCTCTTCGGCCTGGAGCCCTCGGTCTTCGGCTTCGTCGGGGTGCTCAGCGCCGCCGCGGTGGTCTTCTTCGCGTACACCGGCTTCGAGGCGGTGGCCAACCTCGGCGAGGAGACGAAGCGGCCCCGCCGGGACCTCACCCTCGGCCTGCTCGGCACGCTGCTGATCTCCACCGTGCTGTACGTCGGCGTCTCGCTGGTCGTGGTGGGCATGGTGCCGTACCACGAGATCGATCGGAGCGCCCCCATCGCGGCGGCGTTCGAGGCGGCCGGCGCGGACTGGGCCGGCGTCCTGGTCTCCATCGCCGCCGTCGCCGGCCTGACCAGCGTGATCCTCGTCGACCTGGTGGCCATGGGCCGAATCGGCTTCGCCATCAGCCGGGACGGGCTGATCCCGCCGTCGATCGCCAGGGTGCACCCGCGCTGGGGCACCCCGTACCGGATCTCGGCGGTCATGACGGTGGCGGTCGCGCTGCTCGCGGGGTTCCTGCCGCTGTCGGCGCTGGCCGATCTGGTCAGCATCGGCACGCTCGCGGCGTTCGTGCTGGTCTCGGCCGCGGTGCCGATCCTGCGGCGCAGGCGGCCGGACCTGGACCGGCCGTTCCGGGTGCCGTTCTCCCCGGTGCTGCCGATCGTGTCGGCGCTGGCCTGCCTCTACCTGATGCTCAACCTGTCGGTGGAGACCTGGCTGCGGTTCGGCGCGTGGATGCTGCTCGGCGTGCTGATCTACTTCGGCTACGGCTACCGGAAGAACCGTCTCGCCCAGCGTTCCCCGTCCGTCGAGGAGCGCGCTGCCGAGCCTGCATCCGTCTGATCCCGGGGCGGGCTCCCCGGAACCCCGGTGGTCGCCGGCCGCGACCCGGCCCGGCTTCGTTCCCGTGTACGCGACGACGCGGCACCCGTCGGCGGGTGCCGCGTCGTCGCCTGCGGCTCGGTGGAACTGCGGGTCAGGGGCGGGGCTGGGGCTTCCCCGTCGGGCCCTTGACCACCGGCCTGCCGTCGGTCCAGACGACCTCGTCGAGCCAGACCTGGCGGCCCGGGTCGACGGTGCCCTCCTGGCCGGGCGGCCAGGCGTGGTAGAGCAGCCAGGTACGCCCGTCCTTGACCACCATCGAGGCGTGCCCCGGCCCGGAGGCCACCTCGTTGGTCCTCAGGATCGGGTTCTCCGGGGCCTTCACGCACGGCCCGGTCGGCGACTCGCAGACCGCGTAGCCCTCGGCGTACTCGGCCCGGTCGTAGGCGTTGGCGGCGAAGAACAGGAACAGCTTCCCGTCGTGCCGGTGGAAGAACGGCCCCTCGACGAGGGCGCCCTCCCACGGCTCCGTCTGCTTCAGCAGCTTCGTCGGCTCGCCGACCAGACGCAGCCCGTCGTCCGAGAGGCGCTGCGACCAGATCCAGGTGTCCACCCCGATGGCGTTGCCGTCGTTCTTCCAGAGCAGCCAGAGGCTGCCGTCGGTGTCCCGGAAGGGGCTGGCGTCGATCGCCCCGCCCAGTTCCGCCTGGCAGATCAGCGGGGCGGTCGAGTCGTCCCGGTACGGCCCCTGCGGGGCGTCGGCGACCGCCCGGCCGACGCACTGCCGCCCGGACTCCCGCCCCGCGACGGTGTAGTAGAGCAGGAACCGGTCCGGGGCCAGCTCGATCACCTCCGGCGCCCAGTTCTTCCCGGCCTCCGCCCACGCCGGCAACTCCGGCAGCGCGTCGCCGACCGGCGTCCAGTCGACCAGGTCTGGGGAGGTGAGCACCGGGACGTTGCGGCCACCGGCGTTGGTGTGGAAGAGATACCAGGTGTCGCCGACCCGGATGGCCTGCGGGTCGGGCGCGTCGGTGCGTACGACCGGGTTGGTGAACATGCTCGCGTCGTCTCCCGTGCTCGAAGGGTCTTCGTCGCCACCGCAACCGGCGGCGAGCAGCGCGGCGGCGAGCACCGCCGCCGCGCCTCGTCGCCGGGGCGTCCCGGCCGTCATCCCTTCAGGCCGCTGCGGGAGACGCCCTGGATGATGTGCCGCTGGGCGAGCACGAAGAGGATCAGCACCGGCACGCTGGCCAGTACCGCCCCCGCCATGATCACCGGGTAGTCGGTGACGTAGGAGCCCTGGAGCAGACCCAGACCCGGCGGCAGGGTGAGCGTCTCCGGGCTGAACAGCACGAAGATCGGCCAGAGGAAGTCGTTCCAGTTGGTCAGGAACGACAGCACCGCGAGGGTGGCCAGCGCCGGCCTGGACAGCGGCAGCACCACCTTCCAGAAGATCTGCCACTGGTTGGCGCCGTCCAGCACCGCGGCCTCCTCCAGCTCCCGGGGCAGGGAGAGGAAGAACTGCCGCAGGAAGAACACCCCGAACGCGCTCGCCGCACCGGGGACGATCACCACGGCCAGGGTGTCGATCCAGTTCAGCTCGTCGACGATCAGGAAGTTCGGGATGATCAGCGAGGTCGGCGGGATGAACAGCGTCCCGACGATCAGCGCGAAGAGCACCCCGCGGCCGCGGAACCGCATCCGCGCCAGGGCGTACGCGGCCATCGAGGCGGTCGCCAGCACCAGCAGCGCGTGCGCCGTGGCGGCCAGCATGCTGTTGGTGAACCATCGCAGCACGGGGTTGGCCGAGTTGTTCAGGATCTGCTCGTAGCCGTACCCGGAGATCGGGTCCGGCAGCCAGGTCGGCGGGATCTGCTGGGCCCCGGTGTAGGTCTTCAGCGAGGTGATGACCATCCACACCAACGGCATCAGGAAGACCAGGGAGAGGGCGACCAGGGTGGCGTAGAGCGCGGTCCGGCGCAGCCCGGTGGCCGGGCCGCGGCCGGCGGCCGGTGCGCCGGCGCGGGTCGGCGCGGGGGTGCGCGTGGGCGTCGTCATGGCGGTCCCCTCAGTCTTCCCGGTAGCGGAAGAGGCGGAAGTTGGCGATGCTCACCACCGCCAGCATCAGGGCGAACACGATGCTCATCGCGGCGGCGCGGCCGGCGTCGTTGTCCCGCAGCCCCTCCTCGACGATGAACCAGACCACCGTGCGGGTCTCCGTGCCCGGCGCGCCCTGGGTGATCAGGAACGACTGTCCGAACACGTTCGCCGAGGCGAGCACGGTCGTGGTGATCACGAACAGCAGCACCGGACGCAGCCCGGGGAGCGTGACGTGCCGGAACCGTTCCCAGGCGGTCGCGCCGTCCACCTTGGCCGCCTCGTACAGCTCCTGCGGGATGTCCTGGAGCCCGGCCAGGTAGATCACGGCGTTGAAGCCGGACGTCCACCAGACGGTCACCCCGACCAGCGACACCCAGGCCCACGGCACGTCCGTCACCCACGGGGTGTCGGCCGGCAGCCCGACCATGCCGGCGAGTCGGTTCACCAGGCCCAGGTTGGCGTCGAGCAGGAAGCGCCAGAGCAGGCCGATCACCGCCACACCCAGCACGTACGGCGCGAAGTAGATCGCCCGGAAGAAGGTCCGGCCGGGGAACGAGCGGTTCAGCAGCAGCGCCAGCCCGAGCGGGACGACCACCAGCAGCGGCACCGAGAAGACGGTGAAGATCGCCGTCGCCCGGACGCTCTGCCACCAGTCGCCGTAGACGGCCGAGTCGCTGGAGAACAGCTCCTGGTAGTTGTCCAGCCCGACGAAGGGCCGGTTGGGCAACTGGAAGTCCCACTGGTGCACGCTGAGCCAGAGCCCGAGCAGGATCGGCAGCAGGCCGAAGACCCCGAACAGGACCAGGTACGGGGCCAGGAAGAGGTACGGCGTCAGCCGCCCCGTCCGGCCCGCCGAGGTGCCCCGGCGGGCAGCGCCGGCCGCCGGGGGCGGCGCGTCACCGCGCGCCGCCCCGACCTCGATCACGTCCGCCACGGGAACTCAGCTCCCGTACTTCTTGCGGTTGTCCTCCAGCTGCTTGTTGGCCTTGGCCACTCCGTCGTCCAGCGCCTGCTTCGGCGACTTCTTGCCCAGCGCCGCCTCGTTGAACGAGTTGTAGAACGTCGTCATGACCTCGCCGAGGCCGGGGGTCGCCGGCGGGAAGGCGGCGTACTCCAGCTCCGGGGCGAGCGCGTTGACCTCGGCCAGCGCCTTGAACTCGGCGCTCTCCCGGACCGTCTTGCGGGCCGGCACCTGGCCGCCCTTGGCCCAGTCCAGCGAGTGCTGGCTGAGCCAGTTGATGAAGACCTTCGCCGCCGAGACCTTGTTGGCGTCGTTGGCCCGCTGCTTGACGATCGTGAAGTTGTGCGAGTTGGCCCAGGCGGCCGGCTGGCTGCCGATCTGCGGCAGCGGCGCGACGCCCCACTGGACCTCCGGGCTCTTCTTCAGGTCGTTGACCTGCCAGATGCCGTTCCAGTTGAAGGCGTTCTTGCCGCTCTTGAAAGCCAGGTAGTCGGCGTCCTGGCCGACGTTGGCCGGGGAGTGGCCCTGCTTGATCAGGTCGGTCAGCCAGGTGCACGCCTCGACGGCCTGGTCCGAGTTGAAGGTGGCCTTGGTGGCCTCGGCGTCGAACACGCTGCCGCCCCACTGGTGCAGCAGGGAGTAGAAGGTCATGCCGCCGGTGAACTGGAACGGGCTGACCCAGAAGCCCTGCACGCCGGACTTCTTCAGCTCGGTCAGCGCGGCGGTGTACTCGTCCTTCGTCGTCGGCGGCTTGTTCGGGTCGAGCCCGGCCTTCTGCATGACCCCCTTGTTGTAGTAGAAGCCGAGGGGGTGCATGTCCAGCGGGATGCCGTACCGCTTGGAGTTGTAGAGCCCGCCCTTCCAGACGGTGGGGGCGAAGTCGCCCTCGGAGAGCTCCAGGGCCTTGGCCACGTCGTCCAGCTCCGTGATCACGCCGCGGGCGGCGAAGGTGGCGAGCTGGTCCATGTGCATGACCGCGATGTCCGGGCCGCTGCCGCTGGAGGCGGCGCCGGGGAGCTTGTTGTAGTAGTCCTCCCACTGGTACGTGGCGATCGAGACGGCGATGTTCTGGTGCTCGGTGTTGAACTGGTTCACCAGCGCCTTGAAGATGTCACCGTCGCCGCCGGTGAACCCGTTCCACAGCTTCAGGTCCACCTTCGGGCCGGTGTAGTCCTTGCCGCCGTTGCCGGCCGCCGGGCCCGAGCTGTCGTCGTCGCCGCCGCAACCGGCCAGGGTCAGCGAGGCCGCGGCGCCGAGCCCGAGGCCGAGGCCGAGCAGGCGCCGCCGGCTCATTTCGTTCTGCATCATGCGGATTTCACTCCTTGGGGGACGGGATGAATTGTGCCTGCCCAGGGCCGGTGCGGTGTCAGCCACCGACGGGGGAGAAGCGCAGCACGTTCCAGGAGACGGCCGGCAGGCGCACGGAGCACCGGCCGCCGTCGGTGGTGGGGGTGGGCAACTGCCGGGGCGTCACCCGGTCGGGCTCGGCCTCGGTGTTAGTCGCCGTCGGGTCGTCCCCGGCGGCGAGGCTCAGGTGGGATTGGCCGGACAGTCCTGCCAGGCCGCGCAGGTCGAGCCCCAGCGCCAGGTCGTCCGAGCCCCGGTTGACCGCGAAGACCGTCAGCTCGCCCGTCTCCTCGTCGTGCACGGCGACCGTGTCGAGCACCGGGACCTCGCCGTACCTCTTCGTCTCGTAGCTCGGGCCGACCGGCTCCGTGCGCAGCACCGTGCCCCGGGCGTGCCGGGCGGTCAGCGCGAACGGGTGGAAGATGCTCTGCCGCCAGGCCGGCCCGCCGGTGCGGGTGCGGATCGGGGCGATCACGTTGGCGAGCTGCGCCTGGCAGGCCACGCCGACCCGGTCGGCGTGCCGGAGCAGGGTGATCAGCAGGTCGCCCACCACCACCGCGTCGACGGCGGTGAAGTCGTCCTCGATCAGCGCCGGGGCCTCCACCCAGCCGCGCCGGTCCAGGTCGGCCTTCAGCCGGGACTCGTACCAGACGTTCCACTCGTCGAAGGAGACCTTGAGCTTGCGCCTGTCCCGCCGCTTCGCCGCCACGTGGTCGGCCGTGGCGACCACGTCCCGGATGAAGTTGTCCATGTCGACGGCGGAGGCCAGGATGCTGGCCTGGTCGCCGTCGGACGGGTCGTAGTAGGTGTGCGCGGAGATGTAGTCGACGTGCTCGTAGGTGTGCTCCAGGACGGTCGCCTCCCAGGAGGCGAACGTGGGCATCCGCCGGTTGGAGCTGCCGCAGGCGACCAGGCTGATCGAGGGGTCGATCATCTTCATGGCGCGGGCGGTCTCGGCGGCCAGCCGACCGTACTCGTCGGCGGTCTTGTGGCCGACCTGCCACGGGCCGTCCAACTCGTTGCCCAGGCACCAGAGCCGCACCCCGTACGGCTCCTCGGCACCGTGCTTGCGGCGCAGGTCGGACAGTTGGGTCCCGCCCGGGTGGTTGGTGTATTCGAGCAGGTCGCAGGCCTCCTGCACGCCCCGGGTGCCGAGGTTGACGGCCATCATCGGCTCCACCCCGGCCGTGGCGGCCCAGGTCATGAACTCGTCCAGCCCGAAGGCGTTGGTCTCGATCGTCTTCCAGGCCAGGTCGAGGCGGCGGGGACGGTCGCCGACCGGGCCGACGCCGTCCTCCCAGCGATAGCCGGAGACGAAGTTGCCGCCGGGGTAGCGGACGACCGACACGCCCAGCTCCCGGGTCAGCTCCAGCACGTCCCGGCGCAGCCCGCGCGGATCCGCGCTCGGGTGCCCGGGCTCGTAGATCCCGCCGTAGACGCAGCGGCCCATGTGCTCGACGAACGAGCCGAAGAGTCGCCGGTCGGCCGGTCCGATCGCGAAGGCCGGGTCGATCGTGAGCTGCGCGGTCCGCAAGGGGGTGCCACCTTTCCTCGTCACCGGTCACCGAGTGACCGTGGTCACCCGGTGTCCCTGGTTTCTACAACGTTGTAAGCAACGTTGTAAAGACCTGGCCACGCGGTAAAGTGCGCAGTCGTGGCGGGAGGTGGCGCGGTGCGACACAGACTCAAGGACGTGGCGGAGCGGGCCGGCGTCTCGGTCAAGACCGTCTCCAACGTGGTCAACGGCTACGCGCACGTCCGCCCCGACACCCGGGCCCGGGTCGAGGAGGCCATCGCCGAGCTGAACTACCGGCCCAACCTCTCCGCGCGCAACCTGCGCAAGGGGCGCACCGGCGTGATCGCGCTGGCCGTGCCCGAGCTGGACATCCCCTACTTCGCCGAGCTGGCCCGGCACGTCGTCACGGCCGCGGCCGAGCTGGGCTGGACGGTGCTCATCGACCAGACCGGTGGCGGCCACGAGCAGGAGCGGGTGGTCGCCTCCGGCATCACCGAGCACCTCATCGACGGGTTGATCTTCAGCCCGTTGGCGCTCACCGCGGAGGACCTGACCGGGCTCGACGGCACCCCGATGGTGCTGCTCGGCGAGCGGGTCGACCACGGCCCCGCCGACCACGTCGGCATCGACAACGTGGGCGCCGCCCGGGAACTCACCGCCCACCTGCTCGGGCTCGGCCGCCGTCGGATCGCCGCCGTCGGCTCGCAGCGCACCCCGGAGGGGGCCAGCGCCCGGCTCCGGCTCGCCGGCTACACCGCCGCGCTCGCCGACGCCGGCATCGCCTACGACGAGCGGCTGGTGGCGCCCGCGTCGGCCTGGCACCGCGCGGACGGCGCCGCCGCGATGCGCGCGCTGCTGGCCTCCGGCGTACGCCCCGACGCGGTCTTCTGCTTCAACGACACCCTCGCCCTGGGTGCCCTGCGCGCCCTGCACGAGGCGGGCCTGCGGGTCCCCGAGGACGTCGCGGTGGCCGGCTTCGACGACATCGAGGACGGCCGCTTCTCCGTGCCGACGCTGAGCACCATCGCCCCCGACAAGGAACGCATCGCCCGGCTGGCCGTGGAACTGCTGGCCGGCCGCATCGACGGCGACCGCGCCGCGCCGCCCCGGGAACTCTCCGCCCCCTGGCGCCTGACGCCCCGCGAGAGCACCCTGGGTCGCTGACGCCCGCCGGCTCCGCAGCGTCACCGGCCCGCGGACGTGCGCGCCCCGGACGCCCGGCTGCGCCGAGGAGCGTCACCGGCCGGGCGCACGCGCGCGCCCGGCCGCGCGTTTTCGCCAGGTGGGACGGGTCAGTCGAAGAAGCGGGCCAGGTGGGCGGGGGTGGGGCCGTCCGCGTCCGGGGCGAGCGGGGTGAGGTCGGCGAAGATCGAGGCCCCGTCGCAGCCGACGTGCAGCGGGTACCAGCGCGGGGTGCCCGGCGGGCGCTGGAGGCAGATCCCCTTGACCGTCTGCACGTCGAGCAGCCGGACATGGGTGGGGTCGGCGACCGCGTTCACGTGCCGCCACCACGGGCTCATCACGTGCAGCACGCCGCCCGGCCGGAGCACCCGGTGGCACTCGTCGACCAGCGGCAGGAAGTCGACCAGGTGCTCCAGGATGTGCACCGCGAAGAGCACGTCCACCGAGTCGTCGGCCAGCGGCAGCGAGCCGGAGAGGTCCGCCACGGCGTCCACCCCGGGGGCGGGGAAGATGTCCAGCCCCAGGTTGCCCGGCCACTGCTTGGTGGCGCCGCAGCCCAGGTCGACCACCACCGGGTCGCGCCCGGCGACGCGTACCCGGCACCAGACGCCGAACACCCCGGCGAGCCGGCCCACCCGGTCCCGGACCAGGCGCAGGTCGGACTGCTCGGCGACCTCGCCGCTCAGGTGGGCGACCCCCCGGTCGAAGCGCACCTCCACCGCGAGGTCGCGTAGCCGGTCGTCGTGCCGGGCCTCGTCGGCCCACGCCTCGGCGAGGAATACGTCGATCGCCCGCAGCCGCTCGGCCGAGGGCGGGGTCTGTGCCAGCGCGACCATCCGGGCCCACCTCCCGCGGGCCGATACCCGGATCTGCGCCCGGTATGCCCCGCGCCGTACCGCGAGCCGGCTCCGCCCGTCCCGGGTGGCCCGGGACGGCGGTCAGCCGCTGATCGTCCGCCGGGGGCGACCGCCGCGCATCCGCTGCCGGGGCGGCGGGGCGGCCGGCTTGGGCCGCTTGAGGTGGTAGCGGTGCAGCTCGTTGTTGCCGGGCAGGGACGGATCCTCGCTCATCGCGACCAACTCCCAGCCCTGGTCACCGGCCCGGTTCAGGTGGGCCAGCGCGGTGTCGCCGTAGGGCGTCACGTCGACCATGGAGCCGTCCGGGCCGTACCAGACGAAGACGACCTCCCAGCCGATGTCGTTGGTGGCCGCCTGGCGGCGGCGGACCAGCAGCGCGTACTCCCACTTGAGCATGGAGTCATTGTCACCCGCCGCGAGCGGGTCGGCACGGATCAATCCTCGGCGATCCGTCCGGCGTCGACGCGCAGCCGCCGGTTGGTCGCCACCGCGTCGAGCATCCGCCGGTCGTGGGTGACCAGCAGCAGCGTGCCCGGGTAGCTCGCCAGGGCCGACTCCAGCTGCTCGATGGCCGGCAGGTCCAGGTGGTTCGTCGGCTCGTCCAGCACCAGCAGGTTCACCCCGCGTCCCTGGAGCAGCGCGAGCGCGGCCCGGGTCCGCTCGCCCGGCGACAGGGTCGCCGCCGGCCGCAGCACGTGCGCCGCGCGCAGGCCGAACTTGGCCAGCAGCGTCCGCGCGTCCGCCGGCGGCAGGTCCGGCACGGCGGCGCGGAACGCGTCGATCAGGGGCACGTCGCCGAGGAAGAGCCCGCGGGCCTGGTCCACCTCGCCGACCACCACGCCCGGGCCGAGCGCGGCGTGCCCCTCGTCGAGCGGAAGCCGGCCCAGCAGGGCGGCGAGCAGGGTGGACTTGCCGGAGCCGTTCGCCCCGGTCACCGCCACCCGGTCCGCCCAGTCGACCTGGAGGGTCACCGGGCCGAGGGTGAAGCCGCCCCGGCGTACGACTGCGTTCCGCAGCGAGGCCACGACGGCGCCGGCGCGGGGCGCGGCGGCGATCTCCATCCGCAGCTCCCACTCCTTGCGCGGCTCCTCGACCACCTCCAGGCGCTCGATCAGCCGCTCGGTCTGCTTGGCCTTGGCCGCCTGCTTCTCGGTCGCCTCGGCGCGGAACTTGCGGCCGATCTTGTCGTTGTCGGTGGCCTTGCGGCGGGCGTTCTTGACGCCCTTCTCCATCCAGGCCCGCTGGGTGCGGGCGCGCGCCTCCAGCGCCGACCGGGTGTCGGCGTACTCCTCGTACTCCTCGCGGGCGTGCCGGCGGGCCACCTCGCGCTCCTCCAGGTAGCCCGCGTAGCCGCCGCCGTAGTGCCGGACCTGCTGCTGGTGCAGGTCCAGCTCCAGCACCCGGGTCACCGTGCGGGCGAGGAACTCGCGGTCGTGGCTGACCAGCACCGTGCCGGCGCGCAACCCGGTGACGAACTCCTCCAGCCGCGCCAGCCCGGCCAGGTCCAGGTCGTTGGTCGGCTCGTCGAGGAGGAAGACGTCGTAGCGGCTGAGCAGCAGCGAGGCCAGCCCGGCCCGGGCCGCCTGGCCGCCGGAGAGCGCGGTCATCGGGTGGTCCAGGTCGACCGTGAGACCCAGTTCGGCGGCGACCTGCTCGGCGCGCTCCTCCAGGTCCGCCCCGCCCAGGCCGAGCCAGCGCTCCAACGCGTCGGCGTAGTCGTCGTCCGCGCCGGGCCTGCCGTCGGTGAGCGCGGTGGTCGCCGCGTCGAGGGCGGCCTGCGCGGCGGTGACCCCGGTGCGCCGGGCCAGGAAGTCCCGGACGGTCTCGCCGGCGCGTCGCTCGGGCTCCTGCGGCAGGTGCCCGACGCTCGCCGTGGGCGGGCTGAGCGCGATGCTCCCGGCCTCCACCGGCAGCATCCCGGCGAGGGTACGCAGCAGCGTCGACTTGCCGGCGCCGTTCGGCCCGACCAGCCCCACCACGTCCCCGGGCGCGACCACCAGGTCCAGCCCGGCGAACAGCGCCCGGTCCCCGTGCCCCGCGGCCAGCCCCTTGACGATCATCGTCGCGCTCATCAACCCCCGACCCTATCCCGCCCCCGCCCCCACGCCCCCGCCGCGCCACCGCCCCGCTCCCGCCGCGCCCACGCCCCGGCTCCCGTCGCGATCTTGCGCTTCGTGACCGGCGAAGCGGGTCGGAAGCCGCGAGTCGGCGGCCGCAGGTGCAAGATCGACGACGCGGGTTCCGGGAGGTACCGAACAGGGGCCGGGAGGCAGGCGGCACACTGCTCGGGTGGTGACCACTCTGGCGATCGACTGTGGCGGCGGCGGGATCAAGGCGTCGGTGCTGGACGAGGCGGGCACGATGCGCGCCCGGCCGCTGCGAGTGCCCACGCCGTACCCGCTGCCGCCGGAGCTGTTCGTGAAGACGCTGCTCGGCCTGGCTGGCCGGCTGCCCGCGGCGGACCGGCTGACCGTGGGCCTGCCGGGGATGATCCGGCACGGCGTCGTGGTCGCCACCCCGCACTACGTGACTCGCTCCGGCCCCCGCTCGAAGGTCGACCCGGGCCTGGTCGCCCAGTGGTCCGGGTACGACGCGCGGACCGCGCTCGCCGAGGCGTTCGGGGCGCCGGCCCTGGTGCTCAACGACGCCGAGGTGCACGGCGCCGGGGTGGTCGCCGGGACCGGCTGCGAGCTGGTGCTGACCCTCGGCACCGGGCTGGGCAGCGCGCTCTTCGACGGCGGCGTGCTCGCCCCGCACCTGGAGCTGTCCCACGCCCCGGTGCGCTGGGGCACCACCTACGACACGTACGTGGGCGAGCCCGAGCGGCGCCGGCTCGGGGACGCGTTCTGGTCCCGCCGGATCCGGCAGGTCGTGGACGGGCTGCGTCCCGTGTTCCGCTGGGACCGGCTCTACCTGGGCGGCGGCAACTCGCGGCTGGTCCGCCCCGAGCAGCTCGCCCGGATGGGCGACGACGTGGTGGTGGTGCCCAACACCGCCGGGATCATCGGCGGCGTACGCGCCTGGGAGCTGGTCGCCGGCCGGCACGGCGCCTCCACCTGACCCCCACTTCCGCGGCGTCGCGGCCGGGGAACAGTCGCGGTACGCCGGGTGTTGTGCCAGCGTCGGGAGAAGTGGCGGCGCGACACGAGGGGGTGGGTCGAATGGATCTTCTGGCCGAGTACCGGCGAGCGACCATGTTCTTCGAGGCCGGTGACCCGACCGGAGCGGCCCGGCTGCTCGAACCGATCGTCGAGGCGGAGCCCGGCAACGCCTCGGTGCGGCAGCTGCTGGCCCGGGCGTACTTCCAGTCGGCCCAGCTCAAGCGGGCCGAGGAGCAGCTGCGGGAACTGGTCGACCGGGACCCCAGCGACCACTACGCCCACCACGTGCTGGGCCGGACGCTGGAGCGGCTGAACCGGCACGTCGACGCGCTGCGGCACCTGCGCATCGCGGCGGCGATGCACAGCGGCAACGACGACTACCGCACCGCCCTGGACCGGGTGCAGAGCCGGGTCGCGGGCGGTCGCTGACGGCGGACGGCCCGCCGCCGGCCGGGGGCTGACCGTGGTCAGGCCCCCCGAGGGTGTGGGCGCACGGACGGGGCGGCTCGACAGGGCCGCCCCGTCCCGTCTGCGCCGGCGCGGCGGAGCCGCCCTGGTCGCACCCACCCCGCCCGCCACGACCGCATCCACCCCGCCCGCCGCGGCCGCACCCCGCCCGCCGCGGCGGCGCGGCCTACCATCGGTGTCATGGGACCTGACCTGCCGGCGGGTGCGGCGTGAAGCTGAAGCTGGACCTGCACGACATCTTCAACAAGGGCCACGACATCGACCGGGCCCTGCGCGGGATCATGGACGAGGCGGTGGCGAAGAAGGCCACCCTGGTCGAGATCATCCCCGGCAAGGGTTCCGGTCAGCTCAAGAAGCGGGTGCTGCGCTTCCTCGACCAGAAGGACGTCAAGCAGCTCTACCACCGCGTCGAGAAGGACTCGAAGAACTTCGGCCGCCTCTTCGTGCACTTCCGCTGGAAATAGGGAAGGCATAGGCCATGACCTGCACTTCCACCCGCCTACCGGCCCTCTCAAGCATGATCATGCCGTCTCCAGGCCGTCAGCGGCTTTCGGGCCGTCGTCGGCCCCCTGGTCCTCGCCGAGCGCCTTGTCGATGGCCCGCCGGGTGCGGTCCTCGCTCGCCGGCAGCAGGTGTGTGTAGGTCCGGAGGGTAAAGCCGGGGTCGGCGTGTCCCAGGTACGCCGACAGGGCTTTGATGCTCTCCCCGGCGTCCAGGAGCACCGAGGCGTAGGTATGCCGGAGGACGTGCATCCCGTTGTGCCGGTCGTCCGGGATGCCCGTTGCCCGAATGGCGGGCTTCCAGACGCCAGAGTTGAACATCGACCGGCTCAACGCAGTGCCGGCGGGTGTCGTCAGGTACAGCTTGACGGTGCGCGGCTCGCCGGTCAGTGTCGCCCACGGCAGTGTCACCGCAACGGGCGGGCAGTTCTGCGAGTGTTGTCTCAGCCTGCCGGCTACCGAGTTCGGCAACGGGACCTCGCGGGACTTGCCACCCTTTGGCGGCGCGAAGATCAGGGAACCGCGAACGAGTTTGATCTGCCGAGTGACGTGCAGGGTCGGGCGGGACGAGTCGATATCCTCGGGACTCACCGCGAAGATTTCCCCTTGCCGTAGACCGCAGCCCGCGCCCAAGTCGACAGCTATCCGGTACCGAGGCCGCACGTTCTCCCTAAAGGCGATCAAGCGGGTGACCGGCCACGGCACCACCTTGGTTGGGGCGGGCTTCGGCCGGCGGATGCTCTTGACCGCGAACGGATTGCTTACGATCTTCCGGTCATCAACCGCCGCGTTGAAAATCATCGACACGTCCGTGAAGAGGACTCGGCGGTAGCCCACCGATAACCCGGACTCCTGTATCCGGCGTGCCCATTCCCGGATGGTGGCTGGCTGAATCGAGGCCATCGGCTTCTGACCGAACACAGGGTAGACGTGCAGCCGAAGTTCGTACTCAATCCTGTCTCGCGTCAGGATGTCCGTTGTCGCGGCGGCGAGCCATTCGTCGGCGTACTGCTTGAAGGTGACGCGTCCGGCGTCCGGGTCGATGTAAGAGCCTTTGAGGATGTCGGCCTGGACTTGGGCGAGGAACGCTTGTGCCTCGCGCTTCTTCTTGTCGGGGAACGACTTTGATTTCTCTTTGCCGTCCGGGGCGATGTACCGCACACGGTAACGCATTCCCTGGCCGCAGTCGGGTTTGGGTACTTGCCGTGACTTGCCGTCCGGCCCGGTGACGGTGTCGTACCAGCGGTCAACGATGTGTGCCATGTCAGGCCGCCTTCGACTGGTCCGCGAACCAGGCACGCACCGATTCGGGGTCGTAACGAAGGTGGCGGCCCACGCGGGCGGCGGGTGGGCCGTATTTGCGTTTGCGCCATTGGTAGAGGGTCTGCACCGGAACGCGGAGGTAGGCGGAGACGTCTTCGATTTCCCAGAGGGGTTCTGGGGTGACGGCTGGGGTCATTCGGGTTCCTTCCGAGTGATGGTGATGTAGACGCGGCTCTCGCCGGCCTGACGGGCGGAATGGGTGCTCGTTCGGCAGGTGACGCGCTCGCGGCCGTAGCGAGCCGTGAGTTGCGCGGCGATGGTGGCGGCGTGGGCGGTGACGGTGGCGGTCGGGCCGATGAGCCGGACCGCGATCAGGGGGCGGGGGCGTGTGGGCATGGCTCTCCTTCCGGGGTCGGTTGTGTGGGTGTTGCGTGCGCTGTGGAGTTGTCAAGGAACAGGGATCGCGGGGCGTTGACACGTACGTGTCAAGCGGCCACGAGGTGACCCGCGCGGTGGGCGGCCAGCTCGTCGGCCAGGGCGTCGAGGCCCGCCTGGTGTCGGGCGCGGGCCATGGCGGCGGCGGTGTTGGC
Organism: Micromonospora sp. NPDC047670; assembly: GCF_043204915.1. Lineage (NCBI taxonomy): Bacteria > Bacillati > Actinomycetota > Actinomycetes > Micromonosporales > Micromonosporaceae > Micromonospora > Micromonospora sp. NPDC047670. Next base: position 320,405 of record NZ_JBIDDA010000004.1, on the reverse strand, counting down.
GAGTAGGGCGTCGCCGGTGGTGATCCAGCCGGTGGCTTGGTAGCCGAGTTCGTAGATGACGCGCTCGGTTTGTTCGTCGTCCCAGGTGTGGGGGTGGCCCTCGGTCCGTCGCCAGATGGTGCGTTGCATGCGGATGAAGCCGAGGGTGGCGGAGAAGGCGCGGCTCTTGGTGGTGATGTGGCCGCCGTAGCCGAACTGGTGCGCCCAGCGCCGCAGGCGTGCGTAGTGGGGGTGCTCGCCCAGGTCCCAGCAGGCGCGGATGAGCCGGCCCAGGTGCGTGGCCGGATTGCCGTGGACCTCGACGGAGAGGTCGTCGACGCGGCGCAGGTTCAGGCCGGTTACCTCGGTGCTTTTGGTGACGTACTTGGCGATGTAGCCGGTGATCTGGGCGAGGTTGACCTCGCCGCCGGGGGCGTTGACGTGCTTGAGGTCGAGTCCTTTGTCGCCCCAGGCGATGTGCCAGCCCTGTCCACCGTTGGCCGGGTGCGCGGCGGAGGTGTAGGCGGTCTTGACGAACGCGGCTTTCACGGCGGCGGCGAACATGTCGCGGTCGATGACCCGGGGCGGGGGGACGATCGCGGCGGGGCAGTCGGGGTTGTGCCCGTCGAGGCGGATGAGGGCGTGGTAGTGGATGACGCCGCGTACCTGGAATTCGTAGACCTTGATGTAGCGGCGGCGCAGCTCGACGCCGTGGGCGCGGCCGAGGCGGCGTAGCTCGCGGTCGACCTGTTGGATGGTGCGGCGCCACAGTTCAGGTGCTTCGTGGTTCCAGATGACCTGGCCGGTGTGGTCGTAGCAGTCGAGGCAGAGCGGCTGCCCGAGCTGGTTGTCGCCGGCCTTGTGTCGAGCACCGCAGCGCAGGTCCACGCCGTGGGGGCAGGTCCGGCCGAAGGGGTGGCAGGCAGCCGCGCGGCAGGTGCAGCCGTCTTTCTTGCGGCAGTCCGCGGCGTGGACCTTCACGACCCGGTGGTGGACCGGCCCGAAGGAGGGGGCGGTGGCGGTGAGGAAGATGGCGATGTGTTCGTGCAGTGGCGGCAGGCCCCAGCGGTCGCCCTGGAGGCCGGCTTTGATGAGGTGGAAGGTGTCGCGGCGGTAAACCTCGGCGCAGGACGGGCACACGGAGGCGCGGCGGTTGCCACACGGGGTGTAGATCGCTCCGTCGGGCATGTCCTCGGTGTCGACGGTGGCGATGCGGTTGCCGTCGGCGTCGTTGACGTGGATCTGGCCGGCGAGGCGGATGGGGTGCTTGCAGGCGGCGGCGGCGCGGACGTGGCCGAGCCATTCGGGGTAGTTGGGGTCTTGGGCGCGGGCGCGGCCGGAGGCGACGGTGCGGGGGCCGTGGCCGCGTACCCAGCCGTCATCGGGGCGGCGGGTGCTGGTGGGGGTGGCCCAGGGCCAGAAGTCGGCGGCGGACTCAGCGCAGGCTCCCGTGCCCGAAACCGTGGTGGTTTCGGGCGCGAGAGGCAACGTCGAGGACGTCACGCGATGGCTCCGACAGCGGTGCCGTTGTGGGTCTTGTTGTTGGTGGTGGGTTGGTTGTTGAGGGCCGTCAGGATGTCGGCGGCCGTGGCGGTCGGGACGCGCAGTCGCACGGCGAGCTGACCGGGGCTGATCGGTTCACCGTGAGTCTTGGCGTGCGCGGTGGCGACCAAGCGGGCGTTGGACAGCAGCGCGGGCGGCAGGGCGGCGGTGACCGGTGCCGCAGGTGCCGGCGTCGTGTCGGTGTCGGCGGTGGTGTCCGGGGTGTGCTCGACGGTCGGTGCGAGTTCGGTGTCCTCGCTAGAGGTGGGCAGGTTGATGGGTTCGTGGACAGGGGCGGGAACGGTGTCGGGTGCGGGGTTGGTGGCCGGGGTCGCGGCGGCCGGGCGGACCAGCGGCGAGGCGGGGATGTCAGATGACGACGCCTCGACGGTGGTGGCCGGCACCAGTGCCGGGACAGGATCAGTGGGCCGGGTGGTGCGCTTTCCGGTGGCGAGTAGAGCAGTGGTGGCCATGAGCATCAGGCCATCCACGGCGAGGGGGCCGAACCAGACGACGAGGGTTTCCTCGTTGTAGTGGTCGAGTAGGCCGGACAGGTGCCGGTAGGACACGAACGCGGCGACCAGGGCGACGGGCGGCAGCCCGACCCAGCGCAGCACGTTCCAGCCCCAGCCGGTCGGCCAGGGCGTGCGAGCAAGGATCTCGATGGCGATGAACAGGAACAGCGGCCAGACGATCGCGGAGATGACCGCGCCGGGTTCCGGCTTCCAGTCAGCCGGTGCCCCGTCCGGGGCGATGAACGAGTGAGCGATGTTGGCGGCGACGGAGACAGCACCGCCGGAGACAGCGCCGATGTAGGCGTAGACGCGGCCGTTGTTTTTGGTGGTCATGACGCCGCCTGCGAGGTGGGGGCGGGGTCGGCGAAGAGGGAGAAGCCGAGGACGACGGCGTTGACGTAGCCGTTGCTACGCAGGTCGTTGACGATTTTGGTGATGTCGTCCATGGAGCGGATCTGCCGCTTGCAGGGCCATTCGACGCCCATGAAACCGATGCCGGTGGGGGCTTCGTAGCTGAACGAGATCATGTAGCGGTACATAGGTGGTCTCCTTTCAGAGCAGCGGGTCAGCGGATGCTGCATCCGGGGCAGGTCCAGCCGATGCGGCTGCGGTAGGCGGGTTCGTTGGTGAGGATTGGGCCCTTGCAGCGGGCGCACTTGCGGGGACGGCGGGCGGTGCCCTTGCCGGGGGTGGGCTTGCGCGTCGCGGCGCGCGGGCTGGCCGGACGGGTCCGGCGGGCGCGGGTGTTGGTCGGCCGGGTGGCCGGGGTGCGGTTGATGCAGTAGTGGGCGACCAGGAGGGCCGCGATCACGATGAGCAGGGCAGCGAAGAACAGTGCGGTGGTCATTGGGCACCTCCGGTGCAGTCGAGGCAGGAGCCGGTGCGGCGGGGGATGTAGTAGGGCTTGACCTGCTGGCAGTCGGGGCAGGTACGGCGCGCGGTGAGCGCTTTGGTGATGGCCGCGCGTTGGGCGGCGGTGGCGGTGCGCTTGGGCATCGCCAGGTCGAGGCGGTAGAGGTAGGCGATGCGCTTGCCGCGCCGCCACATGATTTGCGCGGCGGGGTCTTGGCCGCCGGGGCGCAGGTTGCGGGCGCGGAGCTGACGGCGGGTCAGCAGCCCGTTCGGGGCGAACTTGAACGGGTAGGTCGGCAGGCCGAAGCGCTCGCCGGTGGGGTCGTAGAAGACCATCGGGTCGTCCTCCGGGTCGGCCGCCTCCTGGTCGCCGTTGCCGGCGGGGCCGGTGGCGACGGTGGGGTGTTCGTAGGTGTCGCGGTCGATGTCCTCGGGCAGGAATGCCGCCTGGCAGACGGCGCAGACGATGGGGCCTTCCTCGAAGGCCGTCGTGGAGATGCGCAGCTTGCGGGGGCACTCGCACTCACACGAGACGCCGTTGTTGTTGTTCGTGCGGGTCTTGGCCTCCCCGGTCGGTTCGGGGTGGCGGTAGAAACGCAGCGCGTCGGCGAGGCCGGTGATGATGGGCCGGTAGCGGGCGCGGGTGAGGTCGGTCAGGGTGCAGGGCGAGTAGCCGAGCTTGTCGTCCTTGGTGGTGGACATGCCGAGTTCGGCGGCGAGGGTGGCGAACTTCTTGTTGTGCCAGCGGCCCTGCCGGGACGTGTCCTGGATGCCCCGAGCGTCAGCGAGGGCGTGGGTTGCTTCGTGCAGGAGGGTGGTGAACACGGCTTCCGGTTCGCGGGCGAGGCCCTCACCGGAGATGAGGACTTCGGGGAGTTGGTTGTCGCCGGCCTGCCAGCGCAGGGCGGCGAAGTGGCCCCACTTCATGCCCTGGTTGGGTTTGGTGGGGGAGCCGGAGCCGACCACGAGGACGGCGGCCGGGATTTCGGGGTGCCGGTCGCGGATCGCGGCCCAGGCGGATTCCAGCGCGCCGATGAGAGCGGCAGTGGACGCGGGGTTTTGACACGTAGGTGTCACGTCGGTGATCTGGGCAGCGGTGGTCATCGGGTCACCTCGGCGGGAAGTGCGGTGGACAGCCGGTTGCCGGTCAGGTCGGCGAGCTGGTTCGGGGTCAGGGCGTCGATCGCGCCGGGGGCTTCGTGGCGGCGGCGGCGCAGCAGGGGTCGCACGACGGCGGCGGTCGGGCACAGCGGTGCCGTCTCGCTGTAGGGGTGGCCGCAGCCGGGACAGGTCAGCGGAACGGGAAGGCGGGCCGGCGTGTGGTCGGCCCAGATGGTTGCGAGTTGGGCGACGGTGACGCCCAGGCCGGCGGCGAGGAGCCGGCGGTCGAGGCGGGCGCTCATCGGGCACCGAGCCAGGCGAGGAACCCCTCATGGGTGGGGTGCTTTTCCGCCCACACGCAGGCATCGGCGTAGGTTTCGAGCTGGTCCTCGGTGGCGTGCGTCCAGTCGTAGTCGTCGGCGGCGGCACGCAGGGTGGCGATGACCTGTGCGGCGGTGCGGTTCGGTCGGTCGTTCCAGCCGAACGGGGTGGGGTCGTCGTGGTTGTTTTCGTCGTGCAGGTCGAGGTAGTCGACCAGGTACTGCACGGCCCGGTCGTAGTCGCCGAAGCCGGGGTCGTGGGTCATGTCGGCGGGCATGAGGGTGAAGCGGCCGTAGGCGGCCATGCCGATCGCGCCCGTGACGCAGGCCGGCGGGAACGGGCTGTTGTCGGTGAGGGCGTAGTAGGTGCCCTGGTTCCAGCCGTGCAGTTCCAGGTAGCGGGCGGCGCAGCGCAGGATGTCGGCCGGGGTCAGGTCGGCCGGCGCGCCGGGGTCGGGCTGATTTTGGGTAGGGTTCATGGCGGCCACGTCCTTTCGTGGGCGTTGGTTGGTGGCCGGCAGATCGGGGAGCTTTCTCAGGGCTTGTGTCCCGGTCTGTCGGCCGTTCCTCTATCGGTGGTGCAGGTGGAGCCGGAGGAACACCCGCTGCCGGCCGTCGTCGGCGGCGGTGGGTGCGGAGCGGAAGACGAGCGAGCCCGTCTGGCGGGCGATGGCGGTCAGGGCGGCGATGTCCTCGCCGGTGCCGACGAGCACCAGGTCCAGCACCCGGGTTCGGGTCGCGGTGGTGGTGTTCATGCCGCCGCCTTGATGTCGGTGGTGGCGTCGGCGGGAGTGGTGAGGCCGCTTTGCCGGCGGGTCCAGGTTGCGTAGTCCGCGACGCGGATGATGTCGGCGTCGGTCATGTAGGCGGCCTTGACCAGGGCCGGGATGCCGCCCTCAGCGATGAGGAAGCCGGCGCCCTGGTTGTTGGGGTCGATGCTGTTGGAGGAGAAGCCGCGGGCGGCCCAGCCGTGCCCGAGCACGATGTCGGAGGACACGTCGGTGGTGCAGCGGCCAGCGAACCGCCACGCGAACAGATCACGCAGCGAGGTCGGGATGATGTCCGAGGACGGCCGCTGCGTGGCGGCGGCGACGATGATGCCGACGGCGCGGCCACGGGCCACGATGTCGCGCAGCAGCGCGGCGAACAGTTCCTGGTCCTTCTTGTCTCCGGCAGTGGCGGAGAAGTAGGCGATCTCGTCGCAGGCGACAAGGATCTGACCGAACACGTCGTTCGGGCCGATCTTCCGGCGGCGGCGGGCCTTGAGGAAGGCGTACCGGTTGTCCATCACCGTCTGCACCCGGCGAAGCGTGCGGATCGCGTGGTTCAGGTCCGGGCCGACGAACACGTCGCAGGCGTCCTCCCACAGACCCAGCTCGACCTGCTTGCCGTCGAGCAGGCACAGCCGCACATCCGGGCACAGGGCCGCGTGCCCGACGATCGTGTTCAGCAGCGATGACTTGCCCGCGCCGGGCTCACCGCCGATGAGGATGTTGCGGTAGATCATCGGCAGGTACACGGCCTGCCCGAACTCGTCGATGCCGAGGAAGACCGGATCGAAGATGGACAGGTCAGCGCCGACCGGCACCGTTCCCGACGGGTCGGTGTGGGCGGGTAGTTCGATGGTGTCGGTGAGGTCCATGGCGGGCTCCCAACGGGGTTGGTTGACACGTACGTGTCAAAGCGGGTGGAGGGTGGGAAGGGCGCGGACGTTCGACCCGTCAGGGGTGCTTGGTCCGCGCCGTCCCGGTCAGGCGTAGTCGGAGGGGTCGAACCCGTTCGGGCTCGTCTCGGTGGTGGTGGGGTTGCGCGGCTTGCGCGGCCGGGGGGTGTCGGCGGTCGTGGTGACCGGGGTGTCCGGCACGTCGGGCAGGTCGAGGCCGACAGGCGGCATGCCCGGGGAGGTGGGAGCATTCGTCGGCACGTCGGTGGGGACGTAGTCCGGCAGCGGAGACAGGACCTTGCCTGCGAGGGGCTCGCGGCGGGTGATGTCCACGCGGATCAGCGCCGCGTACTTGCGGGAGGCGCGCATGGCACGGACCTCGTTGGCCCAGCACGCCACGGCGAGCTTCTGCACCTGGCCCTCTTGCTCCAGGTCGCGCAGCGACAGGCCGGGGCGCAGCCACACCCAGACCCGTTCACCGGCCGGGGTCGGCCGTGCGAGCAGGATCAGCGGCAGCGAACCGGAACGGTTGGTGGCGATGAACGCCGCGAAGCACATCCGCAGCCGGTGCCGCACGATTAGGCACCACGCCCAGGCGACGATCCGGCGGCGGACCGGGCCGATCGCGGCCGGGACGCCGACGACCAGGACGACGACGAGCAGCGACCCCCACAACGGGGTGGATTGCATCAGCGTGGTCCAGCCGTAGACGGTCACCAGGCCGAGCACGATTTCCGGCAGCCAGTGCCAGAAGACGCGCAGCACCGGCCACGCCACGATCAACGCGAACACGACCGCGCCGCAGGCGACGCCGATGACGCCACCCAGAAGGGCACCCACGATCGGGTGCATGTAGTGCGACGCCACCGTAGCGGCCAGCAGGCCAACCACACCGAGGACGACCCAGAACGCGATGATGGCCCGACGACGATACGAGCGGGCGATCGGGGCTTCGATGACGGTGACAGTGTTGGTGCCCCCACGGTTCGACCAGCCGAACGGGGACCTCTGGCTAGACTTGGACACGACAAGTCCTCCCTAGGTAGGGACCGGAGTTGTTGGACAGGACGCGGGGTCGCAGCCGACGCCAATCAACGGCGACCCCGTGTCCACCTCTTCGCTTCTGTGGAGCCGATCGACACGCCCGCCGCTAGGCGGCGGTGTCCAGCGGCGTCAGGGCCGAGGCCCGGAACGCCACACCCGAACGGACCTTGCCGTCCCGGTCGTTGACCCAGGGCAGCGCCTCCAGGTCCACCGGAACCACCGGCTGACGAACGGTCACCGGCGGCATCACCGGGTTGACCACCGTCACGTTGATGACCTCCGCGCTCCCCTCGGAGAGGGCGTACAGGTGCACCGTCCACATCGGGTTCTTCGTCTCCCGGTCAAACTTCTGCTGACCGTTCTGGTCCAGCTTCGGCACCGGGTTGACCGACACCTCGTACGACACCCGCGAGGTGTCCAGCAGCAGACGTCCCATGACTGACTCCTTCATCTCGTGAGCTGAGCCCGCATCGGTGGGCCAAGTGCGTCCTCTCTGGACGGCAGCTCTTGTGACTTCAGGATCCGTCGATGGGCAATGACGAGTTCACCACGAGCTATGGACGACTAGGGACGTCTTTGTTAGGGTTAGTCGTCCCTTCGAGTCGTCCCCGCCCAACGAACAGGAGCCGAGATGCCGAACGACCGCCTACGCAGCGGGATGCTCAAGAAGGGCCTGACGTCGGCCACGCTCGCCGACAGACTCGGCGTCGATCCGAAGACCGTGGAGCGGTGGATCACCCAGAGTCGGAACCCGTACCCGCGCTACCGCCACTCCATCGCCGAGCTGCTGGACGAGAGCGAGTCGTACCTCTGGCCGGACGCTCTGCCAACACAGCGAGCGGTGCAGGTCAGCCAGTCCGAAGTCGTCCACATCTACCCGCGCCGCGGGGCGGTACCGACCGACCTTTGGCAGCAGCTCCTGGAGAAGGCCACCCGACAGGTCGGCGTCCTGGTCTACGGCGGGTTGTTCCTGCCCGAGTTCAACCACCGCTGGGTGCCGACCCTGCGCGAGAAGGCCTTGGCCGGGGTCCAGGTCGAGCTGCTATTTGGCGACCCAGAGGGCAAGAACATCGCTGAGCGCGGGGACGACGAAGGCATCGGCCACGCCATGTCCAGCAAGATCCTGAACGCGCTGGCCTTCTACAAGGACCTGCGGGACCTGGACAACGTCGGGATCTACTACCACGACACGATCCTCTACAACTCCATCTACCGCTTCGACGACGAGATGCTCGTCAACACCCATCTCTACGGCACGCCAGCCGCGTACGCCCCCGTGCTGCACCTGCGCCGGCTCGGCGGCGGCGACCTGTTCGACAGCTACGTCGCCAGCTTCAACCGCGTTCTCGGCAAGAAGCGAGCCGTCTGGCCGGAGCACTGAGCCGGCGGCGGTGAGAGGCTAGGGCTATGGCCCGGATCGAACACTTCAACAACCCAAACGCACCGAAGCCGAACAGCATCGTCGTCGCGGTGACTGTCTTCGTTCAAGACGACCAGGGACGGGTCCTGCTCATTCAGCGCACAGACAACGGCCTGTGGGCGCTGCCCGGCGGCGCCCAAGACTTCGGCGAGTACATCACCGAGACGGCTGTGCGAGAGACGCGCGAGGAGTCCGGTGTCGACATCGAAGTAGTCGGCGTCGTCGGGATTTATACCAACCCGAAGCACGTCGTTGAGTACAGCGACGGCGAGGTCCGGCAGCAGTTCTCGATCTGCTTCCGCGGTCGGTATGTCGGCGGCGAGCCTGCAACCAGCGACGAGTCCTCAGCGGTCCAGTGGGTCGCCCGGGACGACCTGGAGCGCCTCTCGATGCATCCGTCGATGCGCCTGCGTGTCGACCACGGCTTTGAGCGACGAAATGAGCCCTACATCGGTTGAGTCGACAAGCGGGACTCCGTCCTTCGAATTGCTTCCAGCAACGGAGGCTCGGCCTTCTGCCAGAACCGTGTCACTAAATGCTCAGGGCCGTACCGCTTTCGAATCTCGGCGAGCCGCTCCTCCACGGTCAGGTCCTGGCCGTCGGGTCCCGTCGTCATATCCGCGAACCATAATGCGTCCGAGGTCGGGGACTCCTCGAGCGGAAACTCTTCTGCCAGGGCGTCGCTCAAACCGCGCTCCCGAGCTTCGTAGAGCGCGCAGGAATGGTGGGCTACTAGTGCGGCGAGGCGGAGACTGTACCCCTCGTCGCGAAGCCATCGCGCACCGTCCAAAGAGTGGAATCCAGTGTTGATGATAGTGGGTGCATATCCGATGTCATGAAGCCATGCAGCCGCAGTGAGTAAGTCGCCATCGTCGCCAACAAGCGGCGCGAGCCGCTGCGCCTTTGCTGCCACCGCCTGTACATGGCGCCATCGTCGTGGGAGGGTTTCAGCGAGGCATGCCCTCGCTGCTTCCGCAGCGCGCGCCGACAGAGTTGTCATTCCTTTTGCCTCCCGCCACTATCAGTTACCTCCTCTGGCGGAAAGGTCTTGTCAAAGCCCTTGCCGGCAGCGTCCGAGACCTTCTTTGAGTCGAGGCCTAGGGCACCCGGCACGGCCCTAACCAACGGAACCAGACTGGCGCCGACGAGTACCGAAGCAGGAGACATGGGTTGGATTCTAGCGTTTCAATCCGCAAGGGCAAGTCACTGTGCGCCTTCGCTCCAGGCGTCGAACAGCGATTGAGGCTGACCTTCCGCATCAGCCCGAGGTGCCTGTCTCAGTGCTGTGAATAGGCCAGCTCGTCTGGCCCACCCTCGGAAATGTTTGCCTACCGACTGAGTTGTAGCGTATTTCCACTCGGCCGAGTGTGCTTCCTGAAAGATTTGGCCGATTTCCGCTGGTGAAGCCGCCGGGTTCCGCTTTAGGAGATTGAGGGCGTCGCTTCCACCTGGAACCTTAAGCAGTAACTCCAGCAAAACGTCCTCTATGACCTTGCCATCCCGAACAAGGTTTGGTCGGGCGATGCGGAAGGTATCATTGGACTCCGGTTGGACTGCTCCGAGGGCGAGAAGCTGGCGCAGCGAATCACGTTCGTAGCGGTCAAGTGTCGACATGCTAAGGGGGCCGTCGACTAGCTTAAGCAGCAGCGCGATGCATGGCCCTACGGGCTCCTGCGGGAAGACTCCCTTCGTTCTGATGGGAAGGCGAGCCCCAAAAAGCCTGCCGACTCCTGCGGAGCCTTCCGGCAGCATGAGAATATGTTGCCCTACAAATTTAGCGATGCCGGCGTACTCGAACCACAGCACAAACGCGCGGGCGTAAGCGTGCCACGTCTGGGGGGCGACCTCGATCGCTGGGAACGCGTTCGGCAGGGTCTGGGCGTACAGCGCGAGGCTCACCCGGTTCCCTGACCTCTCTGCCATTGTCCGGAGAGTCGAATAGGCCCGATGCCTACGTAACGCCTTCGCTACTTCACGTCGGAGGGTTTCCTCGCGATTTTGGCTGTTCCATACATGGTCTACTAAGCGCACATGATTCGGCTCGTAGGCTGAAACCCCCAACACGCGAAGTTCGCGGGCCATGTTCCAGATAGAGTTTTCGCTGGTCTGAAGCCGGTTTGCGACCTCTTGGACGTTGGAAGTGCCACCATCACGCTCGATCTCTTGCAGAACTCGAGAGACGGAGAGCGGCGCATACCGGATTGTGTACGAGTCTTCGATAGGGATGCGTCCGGTATTGAGGAAGTCTCGGAAGATATCCCAGTACGTGTCGAATCGCTCCGAAATCTGAACGATAAGCCGTCGGTCGATGAGGCCCCTAACGATCTGCGCCGGATATCGGTCCATGACCTCTGTGGCGAGGATCGGGGCAAAGCGCGCGACGAACCGCAGCGCCTCCTGCTCTTGGGCGTTCAAGACTGCCAAGTCGGCCTCGAAAAGGCTCTGTACGTTCAGCGACTCGCTAAGGAGCTGTTCCTGGGTCGCTCCCGTCCTGACTTCTGCAATCAGATGGTCAGCAAGCTTCTTAAAGAGCCAAGGCAAACCCTGCGAGTATTCGCGAAGGCCGCGGCGCAGTTGTGGCGAAAGTCGTTCCCCGAGTTCGCGCTCCAGCCGCCTCATGAGAGTGTCAACCTCGCGAGGGCCGAAGCGATCGAGATTGACTACCCGTGCAACGCTCCGGATATCCTGGATCAAAGTGTAAGGGTGGCTCTCGGTCCAGCCGATGTAATCGGTCTTCCAGGCGAATCCGACGATGAGCGGATTCTTGGCTTCCATTACCAGTAGCGCTAAGTCGCGGAAGTCCCGAGTCAGTTCCTCGTCGCGAAAAACATTCTCGAACTGATCGAAGAAGACTAGGAGCGGAGCATTGCGACGCCAGCGAGCGGAGGCGATTGTGGCCAGCGCGGTGGAGAGACTAGCCCATGATGCGTTCTCTGGCAGCGTCAGCAAGCCTCGCTCTTGGCCCTCGATTGCGACTCGCCTAAGTGCGGCACTCACGAAGGATCGGCGACTTGTGGCGGTCCGGGTGTCAATCACGATTGCATGGCCGCCGCGCTCGGTGGCGAGGCTCGCCATTCTGAGGGCCAGCGAACTCTTGCCCCACCCGGACTGGGCGTTCAGGACCACAACCCCTGGTGCATCGGAGAGGGAACCATTGACAGCCTGAAGCGACTGCTTGCGCCCGACAAAGAATTCAGGTGAAGCCGGGAACTGGTACTCGAAATCTGCCCGGCTGCCTCTGACTAGCGCGATGACAGGCTCTTCGATGGGAGGCGCAGTTGGTTCGATGGGAGCGCTGGCGTCAACGACCGGAAGCTCCTCGGAATATTGAGAAGCGGCGAGCAGGTCAACGGCAGCTTTTGGGACCGGGCCGGCGGCGCCGTTGACAAGCACGCGTTGAGCTATCCGCGTGCTGGGGTCATTTTCCTTCCCCGCGACGAACATCCCATACGGCGTAATAACAAGAGCCTCGTCGGTGATGTAGCTATTGCCCAGGGAGAGAGTGGGAACCAGATTGTGACTGCGTAGTATCCCGACTATGTCCCTTGACGTCAAGACGGTCAGGCCAGCATCGGACTCCTGCACTTCACGGACAAATTCGTCTGCTTCAGGCGAAAGTCGCGGCGTTACGATAAGAAATCCGTGGACATTCTTGTCTCGGAGTCGTTCCTTGGCTAACTTGCCAAAGAAGGAAGTTGCTGCCGGTGCCTTTACTGGCGTTGAGTAGCACTTGCATTCGACGATAGCCCGGTGTCCCGTCAGCCGATGCCGAAGGCTAAGGTCAAGCTCGATGCCGTCGGAAGTAACATTGACTCGCCGAGGCTGTGGTTCTTCGTAGCCGTGAAGTTCTAGTAGGCGACCTGCGAACTCCTCAAAGAGGTGCCCCTTCGCATTCCGAACTGCTGCGGGGGTGTCCCCTTCGGCAAGCACGAGGACGACGGGGTCCGCCGACAGGGTGGTCTCCATCGCGCTCCTCGGTCTCCATCGGGATCATCTACAGACTATGTGGAGCGTCTGACACCTAGCCTGCTGCGGCGAGCTGGCTTGTCTGTGGCGCGGGTATGCCAGCGTTCGGCTGTAGGTGCGACATCGGGGAGGATGCAGCGCAAGACCCACAAGCATCATATGCGCTCTACGCTTGAGTTAGGACTGCCTGCGTGGGCGATCTGAGGCGTGTGAAAAGTTTCTGTACGAGATCAAGGCGGCCCGCGTCGCGGGCCGCTCGCGCCGCCGAACCTGGGCCGGGCCGATGGCCCGCCGCCGCGCCTCTGGCCTTCGGCCGCCAGCGCGTCGGTGATAGCCCGCCGGCGGCGCGACATACGACGAAGCCCCGGGCCGCCATAGGTGCTGGCAGATCCGGGGCTTTATGTCGCTCAGTGCAAGGGCAGTGCCTCCGGCGGGGCGCTCAGGCACTCCAGGATGGTTGGCGCCATCCCGACAACCTTCGTCCGGGCAGAGCCGAGTGGGTGGGGCCTGCCCGGTCAAGGTCGTTCAGACGTAGGGTGCTCCACCTTGACCGGGCAGGCCCCACCCACTCCACGGTGTGCGGACGAAGGTCGACAGGATGGCTGAGGGCGCAGCCGGGGGAGAGGGCGAGGCGGTTCAAGATCATGCCGTTTCCAGGCCGTCCAAGGGGAGCCGAGGGTGACTATCTTTGACCATTCATGGCAGACGTATCGGCAGGTCAGCGGCGGATGCGTCCGGTTTGATCGACTGCGCCCCGAGTCTTGATCAATACCGCTGGAAATAGCGCCGGCAGGGACATCTGACCTGCGCCGCAAGGCGCGGCGCCGGCGTGGGGCGGGCGGGCCGGCACCGCTGCGGGCAATTCGGGCCGCTGAGCGATGATCACGGCGTCGGCAGCCCGAGCTGCCGACGCCGTGACGAAGTGCTGACCTGGCGGATCCACCGCCGACGACACGGACCCACCTAACGGGCGGCTTCAGTCGTCGCGCCCGACCCCGCGGTCGGGGGCGCTCATGTCCCCCGCCCCGGGCGTGCCGTCGGCGCGGCCGTAGCGCAGGTACACGGTGCCCTTCGAACTGGCTACCGGCGGTTCGAGGAGGGTGACGTTCGTGGGCACCGCGCCACCGTCGAACACCTTCTTCCCGACGCCGAGCACGATCGGATGCACCCAGAGGTCGAGACGGTCGAAGAGCCTCTCGCGCAGGAGGGTCTGCACCAGGTTCAGGCTCCCGACGACCTTCACGTGCTCGTGCCGGTCACGGATCTCGCGCACCGCGCCGAGAAGATCCGGGCCGAGCTGCGTGGAGCCGGCCCACGAGAGGTCGGGCCTGCCGCGGGAGGCCACGTACTTCGGGACGCGGTTGAAGAGCGTGGCGATCTCGTTGTCCGCACCGCCCTCCTGGTGCGGCCAGTAGGCGGCGAAGATGTCGTACGTCCGCCGGCCGAGCAGGAGGGCGTCCGTGCCCTCGTACGCGGCGCCGACCTGCGCCCCGGCGACCTCGTCCAGCAGGGGTGCCTGCCAGCCGCCGAACGGGAACCCCACCGGGTCCTCGTCGGGGCCGCCGGGCGACTGCCCGACGAGGTCGAGGGTTGCGAACAGCTCGATGTGGATGAGGCCCATGCCCTACTCCCGGTGAGTTGGTTGTCCCGGTCGGGAGGTAGACCCCTGGGCGCCGCGGATTCATCGCTGACTCAGGCCCGCACGTCCGATTCGTCGAACAGCACCCGCCGACCGATCTCGGGGCGTGCCGCACGGTGCCCTGCCTGCGTCACCAGGCCGGGACGCCGCGCCGACACGTCCCGCTCACGATAGGTGACCGAACGCGTCCGAGTCGGCTGGCCGCCCCGCGTCCAGCGTCCGCAGGTCACCGGGCGCGACCTGCGGCTGTGCCGCGGGATCGGTACCGCCGGCAGTGCCTCCGCCGAAGCCTCGTGGGCTGCCGCCGTCAGCCGGGGTGCTTGATGCTCTCGATGATCCGGGCGAAGCCCTCCTTCCCGTGGCCGGCGTCGATCTGGCGCCGGATGAGGCGCTGGACCATGTCGACGACCTCCGTGCTGACACCCAGCTCGGCGCTGGCCCTCTGGATGTCGCCGAGGTCGGAGAACTCCAGGCTCTGCTGCCCCTCGACGGTGTAGTCCCCGCCGTCGATGACCGTGGCGTATCCGTGGAAGCCGCCGGTCATGGCGGTCAGCCAGGGCGCGGCCATGGCGGCGAACTTCGTCGCCGGCACGCCGGCCGACGCGACCATGGCGGCGCCGTGCATGAACCCGGCGAACATGACGTACATGCCCGCGAGCAGGGCGAGGTCGTAGAGGGACGCCAGCCCGGCATCCTCCCCGAAGTAGGTGCTGGTGCCCCAGCGGTCCAGCAGCGGCTGGTACTGCGCGAAGGCGTCGGCCGACCCGCTGTAGAGGATCGACGACCCGGGCTGGCCGATCATGTGCGGGACGGCCATGATGCCGCCGTCGAGGTACGCGACGCCCGCCTCGGCGGCCCAGGCCGCCAGTTCACGCGCCTGGGCCGGTGACGTCGTGGTCACGTTGACCAGGGTCCGTCCGGCCAGGTCGCCGGCGAGCGGATCGAGCACCTCGTGGACCGACGCGTGGTCCAGCAGGCAGGCGATCACCAGCCGGCTGGCCCGGACCGCGTCGCCGGCCGTGGCGGCGGCCCGGGCCCCCTGCGCGACGAGGTCGTCCGCCCTGCCCGGCGAGCGGTTCCAGACCGTCGTCTCGTGTCCGGCCCGCACCAGCGCGGCGGCGAGGGCGCTGCCCATCGCGCCCAGCCCGAGCACGCTCACCTGGACGCCGTCGTTCGTTGTCATCTTCGAGCTCCCCCTCGTGTCTGGTGGTACGGGAAGATCGTCGCCGGTGCGGGTAGAGTGCGCCAGTACCGACTATTTACTCAGGTACTCACCTTTCGGTAGGTAAGGCGGGAGGGCGGATGGCGACGTCGGGGCGACGCGGTCCCTACCACTGCGGCATCGACGCGGCGATGGACGTGGTCAGCGGCAAGTGGAAGTCGTTGATCCTCTGGGAGCTGCACCACCACGGGACCCGGCGCTTCGCCGAGCTGCGGCGCGGCCTGCCGGGCGTCAGCGAGAAGATGCTGATCCAGCACCTGCGGGAGATGGAGGAGGACGGGCTCGTGCACCGCGAGGTCTATCGCGAGGTGCCGCCCAAGGTCGAGTACTCCCTCACCGAGGACGGCGTCTCCCTCAACGCGGCCCTGGCGCCGCTCGGCGAGTGGGGCACCGACCGGATCCGGCGCATCGGCGCCGAACGGCTCCCGGTGGACGCGGCCGGCCCGGCCCGTCGCTAGCCGGGCGGCCGTCCCTACCGAGGCGGGGCGATCGCGGCCAGTTGGGCCCGGGAGGTGACCCCCAGCTTGGGGAACGCCTTGTAGAGGTGGTAGCCGACCGTGCGTGGGCTGAGGAAGAGCTGAGCGGCGATGTCGCGGTTGGAGGCGCCGTTCGCCGCCAGCCGGACGACCTGGCGTTCCTGCGGGGTGAGCACGCTGAGCGGGTCGCCGGACCTGCGCGGGGCCGCCGGCACGTCTCCCGTCGCGCGCAGCTCCGCGCGGGCGCGCTCGGCCCACAGCTCCGCACCGAGGCGATCGAAGGTCTCCAGCGCGCCCCGCAGTTGCGCGCGGGCGTCCGCCCGCCGCCGCGCCCGTCGTAGCCACTCGCCGTACGCGAGCTGCGTCCTCGCCTGCTCGTACGGCTGGACGCCCCGCCCGTGGAGGCGTACGGCATCCGCGAAGTGCGCTTCGTCCTCCTCGACGAGGGCGCGGCAGCGCAGGGCGACGGCGTCCGACGACGGCTGCCGGACGTGCCGGGCCCAGGTCAGGTAGCGGTCGAGCGGCTCCTTCGCCCGCTCGGGCCGGCCGCTGCGGATGGCCGCCTCGACCTGGTCCGCCGCCGAGATGGCGCCGACGCCCGCCGACGGGATGGCCGACAGCTGCTCAAGAGCGGCGTCCGGCCGGCCCAGGCCGAGTTCGAGCAGCCCGAGTGCCCAGCGCCCGATGGCCGCCGCGAGGACCTGCCCCTGGTGGTCGGCTCTCGCCACGCCCTCTTCGGCCTTCGCCCGGCACTCCCGCGCGTCCCCCTGATGGGCGAGCACCCACGCCAGCGACGAGGTGAGGTGGCCGATCCCGTGCTCGTGACCCAGCTCCGTCGCCAGCCGCAGCCCCGCGCTCAGGGTCGCCCTGGCCTCGCCGTACCGGCAGAGCAGCCCCTGGGCGAAGCCGTGCTCCCGCAGCGCGATGGCGAGCCACCCGATCATCCCGCTCCGCTGGCAGTCCGCCACGACGCCTGCGGTGATCTCCTCGTACCGGCCGACACGGCCCAGCGGGAGGCACAGAGCGGAGGTGAAGGTCAGTCCGGGTACCGCCAGCCCGGTGAGGGCGGGTACGTCGACCGCTTCGCCCATGAGCCTGATCCCGCCGCCGACGTCGCCGTTCAACAGGCGGGCCAGCCCGAGCGCCCCGCCGACCAGCGGCGAATCGATCCCGGGGAGCGCGCCGAGGCCCGCTGCGGCCTCCTCCGCCAGCCGGCTGTCACCGGCGAACCAGGCGCAGCGGATGGCCTCCACCAGCAGCCAGGTGGCCCGCTCGGTGGACCGGGCCGCCACGCGGGGGACGCCGTCCAGGATGATCCTGCCCGCCGCGAGGGGGGTGCCCAGCTCGAACTCGCGATGGGCGCGTACCTGGACCAGCGCGGTGATCATGTCGGGGTCGTCCGCATCCGGCGTGGCGCTGTCGGCCAGCGCGGCGGCACGACCCATCAGGCCGGCGTCACTCGCCGCCAGCGCGGCGTCGGCCAGCCGGCCGGACCGTCGTACCGGATCGACGGTGAGTTCGGCGGCCCGCTCGTAGGCGTCCGCCACCGCGACGTGTCCGCCGCGGGTGCGTGCCCGTTCCGCCGCTTCCTCCAACTCCCGTGCCACGTCCTCGTCGGGACCGAGCGCGGCGGCGGCCAGGTGCCACGCCCGCCGGTCGGCCGCATCCGTGGCCGCCGAGCGCGCCAGGGCGTCCGCGAGGGCGCGGTGTACGGCGAGGCGGCGGGTGACCGGCGCGCTCTGGTAGGCGGCAGCCCTGATCAGGGGATGGCGGAAACCGACACTTCTGCCGCGCACCTCGATCAGCCGCCCGCGCTCGGCCGTCTCCAGAGCGTCGAGGGAGGCACCCGCACCCACCAGCGTCTCCAGCTCACCGGAGCCGTCCGCCGCCGCGATCAGCAGCGCGGTCCGTGCGGCCTCGGGAAGCGCGGCTATCCGCGCCTGGAACGCCTCCTGCACCCGGTGGGCGACGGGCATCGCGCCCACCGGTGGCAGTCGCCCCGCCCGCTGCTCGGCGTCGAGCGCGGCGGGCAGCTCGATGAGCGCCAGCGGGTTGCCGTCCGACTCCTCGATGAGGCGCTCGCGTACCTGTGGCGGAAGGTCGGCCGGAAGCAGCGCGGCGGCGGCCGCGCCGTCGAGTCCGCCGAGCCGGAGTTCGGGCAGCCCCGCGGCCCGGAAACCCGAGCGGGCGGCGAAGATCATGACGACGCCCTCGGCCTCCAGGCGACGGGCGGCGAACAGCAGCGCGTCGATGGACGCCTGGTCGAACCACTGGGCGTCGTCGACGAGGCAGAGCAGCGCGCCGTCCCCGGCGAGTTCCGCGAGCAGGCTCAGCGTTGCCAGCCCGACCAGAAACCGGCTCTCCGGAGCGATGTCGCCCAGCCCCAGGGCGCCGTTGAGCGCGCTGGCCTGCGCGTCGGGCAGCGCGTGGATCCGGTCCAGCCCGGCGCGCAGCAGCAGGTGGAGTGCGGCGTAGGGCAGCGTGGCCTCGGACTCGACACCGACGCCGCGCAGCACCCGCATGCCCTCCGCACGCCCGGCGGCGTCATCGAGGAGCGCGGACTTGCCGATCCCCGCCGGGCCCCGGACGACCAGGGCCCCGCTCTGGCCGGCCCGGGCCGCCGCGAGGAGCCGTTCGATCTCCGCCTGTTCCGCGGCTCGTCCGTGCAGCACGTCAGGAACCTACCGTCACGGTGACTGATTCGGCCGGGAGCGGACCTGCCTAGCGTCGTGGTGACAGATCGTCAGCACCACGAAGGGACATCCGATGGCCACCATCGCGAGCACCGTGCAGACCGTCGCCGACGCCAAGCTGCTCCGTTTCGCCCTCAAGCAGGATGCCATGGGCTCCGGCGCCAACGGCGTCGTCTATGTCGTCGCCGCGGCGATCTTCGGCGAGATGTTCGGCTTTCCCGCCGCCTTCCTCTACCCGATCGGCGCGTTCCTGGTCGTCTTCGCCGCGGCCCTGTTCCTCCTCGCCTCGCGCCCGACGGTCAGCACGGCCGCCGTGGTCGTCGTGATGGCGGTCAACATCGCCTGGGTGGCCGCGAGCGTGGAGCTGCTCGTCGCGGGTTGGTTCCCGTTGACGGGCCTCGGCACCGCGCTGGTGATCGCTCAGGCGGTCGTGGTCGCCGGTTTCACCGCACTGCAGTTCGCCGGTCTCCGCAAGACCGGTTGACCGATCCGCCGGCCTGTTCGGCAGCGACTGACACCGCCGGAACCACGATCCCGCCGGGGGCCGCCCTGGCCGGGCGGCCACCGGCGGGCGCGTCACAGCGGGTAGGTGCGGGCGACGGCCAGCATCTCCGAGCTGTGCGAGCCCACGATCCCCACGCCGGGCGGGCGGGGCCGGAAGCCCGGCACCGCCTCCAGGCCGTCGCTGGCGTCCATCGCCCGCAGCGCCACCTGCCCCGCCCTGGGCGTGACGGTCAGGGTCACCTCGACGCCCTCCGACGGCGGGGCGTGGAAGACCACGCCGAAGCCCCAGCGGCCCTCCCGCGCCTCCACCGGCACCGGCCGGCCGGCCACCTCCGCGCGCAGCACCGTCGCCGTCGCCGCGTCGACGTGCAGGGTGGCCAGGCGGACCTGGCGCTGCGGAACGAGCCGCAGGCGCAGGGTGCGTTCGGCGCCGGCGGTGCCGTCCGCGAGCACCTCCAGTTTCGGCGCGGGCAGGTTCGCCGCCTGCGCCGGGCCGGCGCGCAGCTCGGCGTCGCCCAGGCCGGGGAAGTCGGCGACCTCGACGACCCCGTCGACGTAGCCGTCGGTCCAGGGCTGCGGGTCCTCCTCGTGGCTGAGCCAGCGGGCCTGGCCGGTGCCGGCGTCGAGGGCGTACATCAGGTGAGTGGGCGCGGGGTGCGCGGCGTCGAAGCGGTCGACGGCGAGCCCGACCCCGGCGAACACCGCCGTTGCCAGGGCGGCGGCCCCGGCCGGCAGCGCGCCGAGCCGGCGCGCGCGCAGGGCGACCAGACCCCGCTGGCCGCCGGCCTGCGGGTGCAGCAGGTCGACCACCGGCAGCGCGGCCAGGCCGAGCAGCACCCCGACCAGCGCCGCGACCCCACCCATCGCCATGCCGAGCGCCGGGAACAGCAGGACCAACGTGGGTAGCAGGACCACCACGGCCACCGCGGCGGCCAGCGTCACCGCGACCACCGGCCACGGGCCGTCGATCCGGGCGCTCAGCGCCACCAGCCCGGCCAGCGCGCCGGCCAGGGCCGGCAGGGTGACCAGGTACGCCCCGCCGGGTACCAGCACGGCGAGCAGCACCCCGAGCAGGGCCAGCCAGCCGAGCCCACCCACCGCGAGCGCGGCCGGGCCGACCCGGCGGCGGGTCAGCGCGTACCAGGCGAACAGGACGGCGGCGGCGAGCGCCACCACGGCCAGCCGGTACCAGGTCGGCCGGTACGGGTCCAGCAGCTCCGCGTAGCCCGGTCGGAGCGCGGTGACCGCCGCCCACAGCAACTGGGCGGCGAGCGGGGCGACCACGATCGGCGCCAGCGCCAGCCCGAACCCGGCGGCGAGCCGACCGCCGGTGGCACGGCCCCGCCGCCGGGTCAGCCAGCCGAGGGCCACCACGGCGGCGAGCGCCAGCAGCGCCAGGGGCAGCACCAGCCAGCCGGGGTAGCGGACCAGCCCGCCCGGGACCGGGAAGTAGGTGGCGTCGTGCCCGGAGTCCAGCGCGGTCAGGTCGACCCGGCCGAACTCGCGGGCGAGGCCGAGGGCGTTGTCGCCGTGGTGCTGGAGGCTGGCCCGGTCCATGGCGGCAGGGGTGTCCAGCGGGGTGTGGTAGATCGCGCCACCGTCGATGTACGCCGAGTTCAGCCCGACGAAGTCGGCGTCGAGGAATGCGGTGAAGTCGGTGTCGTTGGGCAGCGCCCGGTAGATCTCGACCGCGAACGAGGTGCCCACCGGATGCGGCGCGGCCCGCCCGAAGGCGTCCACCAGCGCGGCGTTGTCCCGCGAGGTCTCGAACATGATCACCGGGCCGGTGGAGCCGCGCGCCTCCAGGTTGAGCACCACCCCGCCGTCGGCCGCCAGGGGGTGGCCGGACGCGAACGCCGACGCCCCGCACAGGCACGCCTCCTCGGCGTCGGTCAGCACGAAGATGATGTCGTTGCGTGGCCGGGGGCCGGCGGCCAGCGCGCGGGCCACCTCCAGGATCGCCGAGGTGCCGGCGGCGTCGTCGTTGCCGCCCGGCCCGGACTGCACCGAGTCGTAGTGCGCGACGAGGAAGACCCTGCCGGTCGGGGCGGTGCCGGGAAGCCGGGCCACCACGTTGCGGACCCGGGCCAGGGTCGCCCCGCCGGCCGCCCCGCTGAGCTGGCCGGCCTCGGTCGCGACGGTGTCCTGCACCTCGGTCTCCAGGCCCAGCCCGCGCAGCACCCCCTCGACGTGGGCGCGGACCAGCTCGTTGGCCGGGCTGCCGGCCACGTGCGTCCGTGCCGCGACGACCTCGACGTGCGCGTACGCCCGGTCGGCGCTGAACTCGCCCGGCGGCGCGTCGGCCGGTCGCGGCGTGGGGGCGCGCAGGTCGAGCAGGGTGCCGGCGCCGACGGCGGCGAGCGCGGCGAGCGCCGCCACGGCGGCGGCCAACCGGCGGCGCGGCCGGGCCAGCGCACGGTCGGCGGCACGGGTGGGGGGTGCGCCCACGGGGACTCCTCGGGGGTGGGGCCAGGGGTGGCACCATCCTGCACCGGGTCGGTCGCCCGCGGGACTCCCCCGGACGGGCGGGGCGGCCCGTACCCCGCGGCGGAGTGATCCGGCCCATGCCCGCGCCTGCGGCGTCCGTCGTGTTGTGTGCGAACGTTGTCTAATACAGGATCAGCAGGGCACTCGGAAGGAGCCCGACATCACCAGCGATCTCCCGCGCCTCGCGGCGGTGACCCGGCCGCTCCGGGGGACCGGCCCGGCCGGTTCCCCTGTCGTGCCGTACCCGCACGGCGGCATGGGAAGGCACCCCAACCTGCCTCCGGGCGAGCGGCTGCGGGTGCTGCTGGTCGAGGACGACGAGGGCGACGCCTTCCTGGTCGGCGAGCTGCTCGCCGAGACCAACTCGATGATCGACCTGCTGGTGGCGACCAGCCTCAGCGAGGCCCGGCGGCGGGTGATGGGCGTCGACTGCGTCCTGCTCGACCTCGGCCTGCCCGACGCGCAGGGGCTCGACGGCCTGCGCCAGGTGCTGGAGATGGCCAGCGGCGCCGCGGTCTGCGTGCTGACCGGCCGCTCCGACGAGCACCTCGGCATCGTCGCGGTCGCCGAGGGCGCGCAGGACTACCTGGTCAAGGGCCAGGTGGACGGGGTGCTGCTGACCCGGGCGCTGCGCTACGCGGTGGAGCGCAAGCGGGCCGACGAGAACGCGCGGCGGCTGCGCGAGGTCGAGCTGCGCCAGGCCGAGTCCGCCCGCCTCGAACGGGGCCTGCTGCCGCAGCCGCTGATGACCACCGACGAGGTCGCGGTGCACACGTTCTACCGGCCCGGCCGGCACGCCGCCCTGATCGGCGGCGACTTCTTCGACGTGGTGCAGACGAGCCCCGACCGGCTGGAGCTGATCGTCGGCGACGTGTGCGGGCACGGCGCGGACGAGGCGGCGCTCGGCGTGGAGCTTCGTGTCGCCTGGCGGGCGCTGATCCTCGCCGGCGTGCCCGACGACGAGGTGCTGCCGGCGCTGGAGCAGGTGCTGATGAGCGAGCGCCGGCTCCAGGAGATCTTCGCGACCGTCGCCACCGCGCGGCTGGACCTCGACGCCAACCGGGCCACGGTCCGGCTGGCCGGGCACCCGCCGCCGCTGCTGCTCGCCGGCGGCAAGGTGGTGCCGGTTCCGGCGCCCGGTGGTCTGCTGCTCGGCGTACGACCCCGCCGGCCCGTGGCCTACGACCTGGAGTTCGACACCGATGACTGGTCCCTGCTGATGTACACCGACGGCGTGATCGAGGGACGCGTCGGCGAGGGCGACGAGCGCCTCGACGTGCCCGGCCTGAGCGGCCTGCTCGCCGACCCGGCCAGCCAGGCGGTGCCCCTGGCGGAGCTGCCGGCCTGGCTGGTCGGCAGCGCCGAGCAGATCAACGGCGGGCCGCTCGCCGACGACGTCGCCATGCTGCTGGTCAGCCGGGGCGGTGGCCGATGACGGGCGTACGCGAGTGGACCCTGCGCCAGCGGGTCGTCACGCTCCTCGCCGTCGTCGCGGTGCTCCTGGTCGGCCTGGCCGGTGGCGCGGTCGCCGTGGCGGCGAAGAACCGGACGCACATCGACGCGATCCTGAACCGCACCGGCCCCCTGCGGGTGCAGGCGCAGGAGGTGCTGAACGCGCTGCTGGACCAGGAGAACGCCGTCCGGGGCTTCGCCGTCAGCGGCGACCCCGCCGACCTGGCCCCGTACGACGCGGGCCGGGCGCGGGAGCGTGACCTGGTCGCCTCGATGCAGCGGCTGCTCGGCGACTACCCGAGGGTCCGGGATGAGCTCCGGGTCGTCGAACAGCGGGCCGAGGCGTGGCGCCAGGCGGTGGCCGTGCCGGTGATCACCACGACCGAGCAGAGCGGCACCGCCGCCGGGCAGGCGCTCATCACCGACCTGGCCCGCCAGCAGTTCGAACAGGTCCGCGCCGCCCTGGACAATCTCCAGTTCGAGATCTTCCAGGTCCGGCAGCAGAGCGCCGAGGACGTCCGGCGGACGAGCAATCTGCTGGTCGTCCTGCTGATCACCGCCCTCGCGGTGGTGGTCATCGCCGGCAGCATGCTGCTGGTCTCCCTGGACAAGATGGTGATCCGCCCGCTGACCGGGCTCGCCGACCAGGTCCGGGAGGTCGCCGAGGGCGACTACCGGCACGGCATCACCGGCGACGGCCCGCCCGAGTTCGTCCGGCTCGCCGACGACGTGGACGCGATGCGGCGCAAGATCGCCAAGGACCTGGACGAGGTACGGGAGGCCCGGGAGCGGATCGAGTGGGTCAACAGCCAGCTCCAGAAGCAGGCCGAGGAGCTCACCCGCTCCAACCGTGACCTGGAGCAGTTCGCGTACGTCGCCTCGCACGACCTGCAGGAGCCCCTGCGCAAGGTGGCGAGCTTCTGCCAGCTCCTCCAGCGCCGCTACGCCGGGCAACTGGACGAGCGGGCCGACCAGTACATCGCGTTCGCCGTGGACGGCGCGCAGCGGATGCAGCGCCTGATCAACGACCTCCTGGCGTTCTCCCGGATCGGCCGGCTCACCACCGGCTTCACCGAGGTCGACATGAACAAGGTCATGGGGGACGTGGCCGGCCAGACCGAGGCGGCCCTGCAGTACGCCGACGCCGAGCTGACCTGGGGCGAGATGCCGGTCGTCCGCGGCGAGGAGCCGCTGCTGACCAACCTGCTGGCGAACCTCGTCAGCAACTCGATCAAGTTCCGTCGTCCCGAAGTGCCGCCGAAGGTGCACGTGTCGGCCCGGCTGGTGGGCGACGAGTGGGAGATCAGCTGCCAGGACAACGGCATCGGCATCGAGCCGGAGTTCGCCGACAAGATCTTCGTCATCTTCCAGCGGCTGCACGCGAAGGACGCGTACCCGGGCACCGGGATCGGCCTGGCGATCGTCAAGAAGATCGTGGAATACCACGGCGGCCGGGTCTGGGTGGACACCGACACCGGGGAGGGCACCGCGATCCGTTTCACCCTGCCCGCGCTGCCCGAGGACGTCGAGGCCGCCGCGGCGGCCGCTGACGCCGGCGGGCCGGCGGCCGACGGCGGCGTGGCCGAGGACGACGCGACCGGCGGCGACGACCCGACGACCGGTGAGGGCGGGACGGGCGTCCCGGAGCAGGCCGGCGGCCGCCGCGACGGGACGGACGGCACGGACGGCCCCGACCGGGCGCCGGAAGGCGGTAGAACGGGTGACATGAGGGAGACGGTGGGATGACCGCGCCAGCGGACGGCAAGAGCCCGATCGAGGTCCTGCTGGTCGAGGACGATCCGGGCGACGTGTTGATGACCCAGGAGGCGTTCGAGGAGCACAAGCTCCGCAACCGGCTGACTGTCGTCTCCGACGGCGCCGAGGCGCTGGCCTACCTGCGGCGCGAGGGCGAGTACGCGGACGCCGTGACCCCGGACCTGGTCCTGCTGGATCTGAACCTGCCCCGCCGGGACGGGCGGGAGGTGCTGGAGGAGATCAAGAAGGACGAGCAGCTCTGCCGGATCCCCGTCGTGGTGCTGACCACCTCCCAGGCCGACGAGGACATCCTGCGCAGCTACCAGCTGCACGCCAACGCGTACGTGACCAAGCCGGTGGACTTCGAGCGGTTCATCTCGGTGGTCCGGCAGATCGACGAGTTCTTCGTCAGCGTGGTCAAGTTGCCGCCGCGTGGCTGACACCCTCCTCGACGACGTCGGTGGGCTGCTGCGCGAGACCGCCGACCAGGTCGTGCTGCCGCTGTTCCGCAAGCTCGACGACGACGAGGTCACCGAGAAGGCGCCGGGCGAGCTGGTCACCGTCGCCGATCGCCGCGCCGAGGAGGTGATCTCGGCGACCCTGCGCCGGCTGCGCCCCAACTCGGTGGTGGTCGGCGAGGAGGGGGTCGCCGACGACCCGAGCCTGCTGCGCCACCTGCGCGGCGCCGGCGACGTGTGGCTGGTCGACCCGGTCGACGGCACCTCGAACTTCGCGGCCGGCCGGCGGCCGTTCGCGCTGATGGTGGCGCTGCTGACCGATGGCGAGCCGGCCGCGGCCTGGGTGCTCGACCCGCTCGCCGGCACGCTGGCGGTCGCGCGGGCGGGCGAGGGGACGTGGCTGGACGGCCGGCCGGTGCGGACCACCGGTGACACGCCGGCCGTGGACGCGCTGCGCGGCGCCGCCATGTCGCGGTTCCTGCCGCCGGCGTCGAGGACGCGGGTCGAGGCGGGTGGCGACCGGCTCGGCGAGCTGCTTCCCGGACAGCACTGCGCGGGCCGGGAATACCTGGACGTGCTCACCGGCGAGCAGCAGTTCGTGCTGTTCTGGCGCACCCTGCCGTGGGACCACGCCCCCGGCACCCTGCTGGTCCGGGCGGCCGGCGGCGTCGCCCGGCGCTTCGACGGCTCCGACTACCACCCCGCCGACGAAGGTCGCGGCCTGCTGGTCGCGGCGAACGAACGGGTCTGGGCGCAGGTGCGCGAGGCGTTGCTGGGCGCTGAGTGACGTCGATGCGACGCTGTGTCGATGTTCGATGGGGAGAGCGGTCGCGGGCCTGGTCGGGGACGGCCGGTCCGGTATCCTGACCGCCGGTCTCCGCCAGCAGGCCGCCGACCGGCGCCCGGCGGGGGCCGCCGCCGCGCCGCGCTGTCACCCGGCGGCCGACGAAAGGATGCTTTCGTGCGCAGGACCATGCCCGTCGGGCGTCGCCCGCTGATCGCCCAGTCGGCGCGGCGCGCCCGCCGCCCGGTGATCGCCCTGCTCGTCGCGGTGGCGCTGCTCTTCGGCGGCGGCGCCGTGCCGGCGTACGCGGAACCCAACGAGGGCGGCACCAAGAAGCTCCGGGACGCCCTCGAGGCCACCGCCAAGGCGCACCTCGAGGCCAAGGCGAAGCTGGACAACTCCAAGCGCCGGCAGAAGAAGCTGACGGGGGAGCTGACCGCGCTGGAGGGCCGGCTGGTCGAGCTGACCGCGCAGGTCGGCGAGGTGGCCGCCCAGTCCTACCGGGTGGGCCGGCTCACCCCCACGGCGATGCTGCTCAACAGCGCCTCGCCCGAGGCGTTCCTGGAGCGGGCGGCCAGCCTGGACATGATGGCGCAGCGCGACAGCCGGCGGCTGCGCGACCTGACCGACGCGCGGGAGCAGGCGCGGCAGGCCAAGGTCGCCCTGGACACGGAGGTCCGGGAGCAGCAGAAGCAGCTCGCGGTGATAGCGAAGAAGAAGCGGGAGGCCGAGACGGCGCTCGCCGCCGTCAGTTCGGGCAGCAGCGGCGGCTTCAGCGGCGGCAGTTCCACCTCGGCGCGGCCCGCCCCGCGCAACCCGGACGGCTCCTGGCCGTCGGAGTCCTGCTCGGTGAACGACCCGACCACCTCCGGCTGCATCACCCCGCGCACGCTCAACGCCCTCCAGCAGACCCAGGCCGCCGGCTACAAGCGGCACGTCTCCTGCTACCGCAGCGGCGGCTCCGGTGAGCATCCCAAGGGTCGGGCCTGCGACTTCTCGGCCGCCGCCGGCGGGTTCGAGGACGAGACCGCCACCGGCGGGGACAAGGCGTACGGCGACAGCCTCGCCGCCTGGCACGTGCGCAACGCCAGCCGCCTCGGCGTGCTCTACGTGATCTGGTACCGCCAGATCTGGCATCCGGGCACCGGGTGGCGGGCGTACGGCGGCAGCGGCAGCCCCGCCGCCGACCACACGAACCATGTTCATCTCTCGATGTACTGACCCGCGACCCCGGTTCCACTGCGTAGCATCGCGCGGGTGAGCTCCCCATCGTCCGACGTCACGGTCCCGCCGGCCCGGCCGGCGCCGCCGACCGCCACGGCACTGCCCAACGGTCTCGCCGCGTTCCTGGTCTTCTTCTCCAGCGGCGCCGTCCTGGTGCTGGAGACCGTCGCACTGCGCCTGGTCGGGCCGTACGTCGGGGTGACCCTCCAGGTGACCAGCTCGGTCATCGGCATCGCGCTGGCGGCGATCGCGTACGGGGCGTGGTCGGGCGGCTGGCTGGCCGACCGGCGCAACCCGCGCACCCTGCTGGCCCCGGCCCTGGTGCTGGCCGGCATCGCCACCGCGGTCACCCTGCCCGTCGTCCGGTACGCCGGCGAGGTGCTGCGCGGCGGGGCGGCGACGGCCATCCTGCTGCTCGTGGCGCTCGCCGTCTTCGTGCCGGCGGCCCTGCTCGCGGCGGTCACCCCACTTGTCGTCAAGCTCCAGCTCGCCGACCTGCGACGCACGGGCCAGGTGGTCGGCCGGCTCTCCGGCATCGGCACGCTGGGCGGGATCACCGCCACCCTTGGCACCGGGTTCGTGCTGGTCGCCGCGCTGCCCAGCACGGTCATCCTGTTCGCCCTGGCCGCCTCGCTCGGGCTCACCGGGCTCGGCCTCGGGGTGTGGCTGCGCCGTCAGGACTCCGCGGAGCTGCCCGGCCCGGCCCGGGCCAAGGCGGCCCTGGCGGTGCTCGGTCTCGTCGGCGCCGGGCTGACCACGGTCGCGCCGAACCCGTGCGACATCGAGACGGCCTACCACTGCGCCAGCGTCGAGGCCGACCCCGGCCGGGGCTCCGGCCGCACCCTGCTGCTCAACTCGGCCCAGCACTCGTACGTCGACCTCGCCGACCCCACCCACCTGGAATACGCGTACACCCGGTGGATCGGGGCCGTGGCCGACGTGGTGGCGCCGCGGGGGCAGCGGCTGGACGCGCTGCACCTGGGCGGCGGCGGGTTCACCGTGCCGCGCTACCTGACCGCCACCCGCCCCGGAACCGACAACGTGGTGTTCGAGATCGACGGCGGGCTGGTCGAGCTGGGGGAGCGCGAGCTGGGCGTACGTCAGGGGCGTGACCTGCGCGCGGTGGTGGGTGACGCCCGGATGCTCGTCGCCGGCGAGGCGACCGACAGCCGCGACCTCGTGGTCGGCGACGCGTTCGGGCACCTGGTGGTGCCCTGGCACCTGGCGACCCGGGAGATGGCTGCCGAGATCCGCCGGGTGACCCGGCCCGGCGGCGTCTACGTGCAGAACGTCATCGACTATCCGCCGCTGCGCTTCATCCGCAGCGAGCTGGCCACCGTCGCCGCGGAGTTCCGGCACGTCGCGCTGATCGCTCCCGCGGCGGCGCTCGCCGGGCAGGAGGGCGCGAACTTCCTCATCGTCGCCTCCGACGCCCCGCTGCCGCTGGACGCGATCCGCGCCCGGCTGGCCGACCCGCGGGAGGGGGTCAGCCTGCTCGCGGGCGCCGAGCTGACCTCGTTCGTCGGCGAGGCGCTGGTGCTGACCGACGACTACGCCCCGGTGGACCAGCTCCTCGCCACCGCCTGATCGGGTGACATCGCTGACCGATTCCGACCCCGCAGGTGTAGCCGGGGCCGTCCCGGGCAACAACGACCCCCATGGGTGGAGCGAACCGGGACGGCGCGCAACTGCTGGGTGAGCGGTACCGGCTGATCGAACAGCTCGGCGCGGGCGGGATGTCCGTCGTGTGGCGGGGCTACGACGAGGTGCTCGGCCGCCAGGTGGCGGTCAAGGTGCTCGCGTCCCGGCTGGCCAGCGACCGCGCGTTCCGGCACCGCATCCGGATCGAGGCGCAGGCCGCGGCCCGGCTGTGCCACCCCAACATCACCAACGTCTACGACTACGGCGAGTCCGAGCAGGTCGGCCTGACCGTGCCGTACGTCGTCATGGAGCTGGTCGACGGCGAGTCGCTGACCGGCCGGCTGCGCCGGGGGAGCCTGCCCTGGCGGGAGGCGGTGACGATCGGCGCGGAGGTGACCTCGGCGCTGGCCACCGCCCACGCGCGCGGCGTGGTGCACCGCGACGTCACCCCGGGCAACATCATGCTGACCGCCACCGGCGTGAAGGTGGTCGACTTCGGCATCTCCGCGCTGGTCGGCGAGAAGGAGAAGGGGCCGGACGGGACCCTGCTCGGCACGCCCGCGTACCTCGCGCCGGAGCGGCTCGACAACGGTCAGGTCTCCCCGGCCACCGACGTGTACGCGGTCGGCCTGCTGCTCTACCGGATGCTCACCGGCCGGCTGCCCTGGCAGGCGAGCACCACCACCCAGATGCTGCGCGCGCACATGTACAACGACCCGGAGCCGATGCCGCCGGTGCCGGGGCTCCCCGACGAGGTGCGCGACCTGGTCCACCGGTGCCTGGCGAAGCAACCCGAGGACCGCCCCGGCACCGCCGAGGTGGCCCGGACGCTCGCCGAGGCGGCCGGCATCGTCGCCGCGGTGCCGGTCTCCCCGGCCGCCGGGCCCGTGGACCCGGCCGCACTGGCCAGCGCGGGCACCACGATCCTGCCCTGGTCCGCCGCCACCGACGCGCTGCCGTTCTCCGGTACGCGCAACAGACGGGCGGCGGCGCGACGGCGGCGGGTCGAGGCGGGGGTGGCCGCCGCCGGGCTGGTGGCGGTGACCGCGGCGCTGTGGGGGGTGACCTCCCACAGCCCGGCCAGCGGCGGCATCGACCAGCCGACGGAGGCGCGGATGGGCGCGGAGCAGCCCGCGCCCTGCCAGGTCGCGTACACGCTGCGCAAGGACTCCGGCAGGGACTTCGCCGCCGAGCTGACGCTGACCAACACCGGCCAGCGGGAGCTGCGCGGCTGGCGGATGAGCTTCGCCTTCCCCGGCCAGCAGACCGTGACGAAGTCGGTGCCCGTCCCCGTACGCCAGGAGGGGCGGACGGTGCTCGTGGAACCGGCCCCGGAGCAGGCGGCGCTGGCTCCCGGCGCGTCGGAGAAGCTCACCCTGACCGGCCGCCACACCGGGACCAACCCGCTGCCGGTGGAGTTCCGCCTCGGCGACGAGACCTGCGACGTGCAGGTGGCCGGGGTGGCCGGTTCGGTGCCCACCACCGCGCCCACCACCAAGGCCCCGACCGCCAAGGCACCGACGGCGAAGGCGCCCACGACGAGGGCCGGCACCTCCGGGGGCGACTCCGGCGGCTCGAAGGCCAAGTCCGACAACTCCGGCAAGGGCAAGGGGTCGGGTGGTGGAAAAAAAGCGGTAAGTCCGGAAAGGGACGACGATGACGACGACGGCGGCGACGACTGAGCCCGGCGTCAGTTGAGCGCCGCGAAGCGTTGCACCTGCTCGATGTTCCCCTCGACGATCAGCATGCTGCCCGGCGCGACCACGGTGGCGTCGGTGGCGTACCGGAAGCGTTCGCCGGGCAGCTTCACGCCGACCACCCGCACCCCGTAGCGTTCGGTCGGGGTCAGGTCCGCGAGCGGCCGGCCGACCATCGCCTCGGGGGTGCAGACCTTGGCGATGGCGAAGTCGTCGCCGAACTCGATGAAGTCCAGCATCCTGCTGACGATCAGGTGGGCCACCCGTTCGCCGGTCTCGGCCTCGGGAAAGATCACGTGGTGCGCGCCGACCGAGCCCAGGATCTTGGCGTGTTTCGCCGAGGTGGCCCGGGCCCAGATCTGCGGCACGCCCAGCTCGGTCAGCGCCAGCACGGTCAGCACGCTCGCCTCCACCGAGGCGCCGATGGCGATCACCGCCCGGCCGAAGTCCGCCACGCCGAGCTGGCGCAGCGCCCCCTCCTCGGTGGCGTCGGCCTGCACGACGCGGTCGAGCTGGGCCGACCATCGCTGCACCTGGTCCGGGTTGCGGTCGATGGCCAGCACCTCGTGGTCGAGTGCGGTCAGCGCGCTGGCGAGGTGGCAGCCGAACCGGCCCAGCCCGACCACCACGACGCCGCTCTCGTCCGTCGTCTTCCTAGCCGACAATGGGTTGCTCCTCCGGGTAGCGGTACAGCCGCCGACGGGTGTTCAGGGCGATCGCCGACCCGAGGGTCAGCGGCCCGATCCGGCCGACGAACATGAGGACGATCAGGGCGAACTGGCCGGGCTCCGGGAGGTTGGCGGCGACCCCGACGCTGAGGCCGGTGGTGGTGAGCGCCGAGGTCACCTCGAACAGCGCGGCGTAGAGGGGAATCCCCTCGGTGAGCAGGATCAGCGCCACCGTGCCGCCGGCCACCAGCGCGACGCTGAGCAGCGCGACGGTGATCGCCTGACGCTGGCTGGCGGTGGCCACGCGGCGGTGCCCGACCGTCACGTCCGGCTCGCCCCGCAACTCGGCCCAGATGACGAAGGCGAGCAGGAAGAAGGTCGTCACCTTGATCCCGCCGGCCGTGCTGGCGCTGCCGCCGCCGATGAACATCAGCGCGATGACCAGCGGGTAGCTCTCCTCCTCCAGGCCCTCGACGTCGACGACGTTGAAACCGCCAGTGCGGATGAACGCGTCCTGGGCGAACGCCACGAGGAGCTTGTCGTGCCAGGCGTAGATGCCCAGGGTGCGCGGGTTGGCCCACTCGACGGCAAGCATCCCCAGAAAGCCCGCCACCAGCAGCGCCACGCTGCCCCAGACGGTCAGCTTGGTGGCGACGGCCCAGCGGCTCGGGCCGCGCCACTCCCGGGCCGCCTCGAACAGGGCCGGGAAGCCGAGACCGCCGATGACGGTGCCGATCGCCAGCGGCAGGATGATCCAGGCGTCGGTCGAGAAGCCGATCAGGCTCTCGGAGTAGAGGGCGAACCCGCCGTTGTTGAATGCCTGGACGGCGTGGAAGACGCTGATCCAGAGGGCCCGGGCGAACGGGTAGTCGTAGGCGAGCCACAACCTCGCCGTCATGACGACCGTGATGATCGACTCGCAGACCAGCGCGAGGCCGGCGATGCGCAGCAGCAGCCGGCGTACGTCGCCGATGCCGAACTCGGCCGTCTCGGCCTGCACCAGCAGCCGGCTGCGCAGCCCGAGCCGGCGGGCCACCACCAGGATCACCAGGGTGGCGCCGGTGACGATGCCGATGCCGCCGACCTGAGTGAGCACCGTGATCATCAGCAGCCCGAACTCGTTCCAGTAGTTCGGGGTGTCCACCACGGACATGCCGGTCACCGAGACCGCCGAGGTCGCGGTGAACAGGGCGGTCAGGAACGGGGTGTGCTGGTGCTCGCTGGTGGCCCAGGGCAGCATCAGCAGCCCGGTGCCGAGCAGGATCGTCACCAGGAAGCCGAACGGCACCAGCCGCACGGGGTGACGGAGAAGCCGGCGCACCAGACAATCTTCCTTTTCCGCCGCGGTTCGGGTGTGGAAACCGGCATCCCGAGGATTCATCCCCCCGTCAGGCGCCGACCAACTCGCCGTCAACCCGGACCGGTCTGCTGAGGCCGATTCCTCGACGACGACAGGAGACGGCGTTGCGACGTACCCTTTCCGCCCTCGGTGTGGCCGGCGTCCTGCTCGCGGCCGCCGTGGCCGTGCCGACCGTGGCCGCGTCGGCCGCCCCGACGCACGCCGCCGAGCGGGCCCGGCCGACCGACCGTCCGCTCGTGATCGGCCATCGCGGCGCCAGCGGCTACCGGCCGGAGCACACCCTGGAGGCCTACCGGCTGGCGATCCGGCAGGGCGCGGACTACATCGAGCCGGACCTGGTCGCCACGCGCGACGGCGCGCTGATCGCCCGGCACGAGAACGAGATCAGCGGTACGACCGACGTGGCCGCCCGCCCCGAGTTCGCGGGTCGCCGGGCCACGAAGACCATCGACGGCGTCACGGTCACCGGCTGGTTCACCGAGGACTTCACCCTCGCCGAGCTGAAGACGCTGCGGGCCAAGGAGCGGCTGCCGCAGGTGCGTGTCGCCAACACCGCCTTCGACGGCCGGTTCGAGGTGCCCACCCTCCAGGAGGTCATCGACCTGGCCCGCGCCGAGGGGCGGGCGCGGGGCCGCACCATCGGCGTCTACCCGGAGACCAAGCACCCGACCTACTTCGCCTCCATCGGGCTGCCCCTGGAGGAGCCGCTGGTCGAGGTGTTGCGGCGCAACAAGCTGACCCACCGGAACTCGCCGGTGATCATCCAGTCGTTCGAGACGGCGAACCTGCGCAAGCTCGACCGGATGATCGACGTCAAGCTCGCCCAGCTCCTCGACGCCACCGGCCGGCCGTACGACTTCACCGTCGCCGGTGACGCCCGCACCTACCAGGACCTGGCCAAGCCCGCCGGCCTGAAGTGGATCGCCCGGTACGCCGACGGCGTCGGCGCCAACAAGAACCTGATCGTCCCGCGCGACGCCGGCGGCAAGCTGCTCGCCCCGACCACCCTGGTCCCGGACGCGCACCGGGAGCGACTGGTCGTGCACGCCTGGACGTTCCGGGCGGAGAACCAGTTCCTGCCGGCCGACCTCCGGATCGGCGCGGACCCGAACGCGCGCGGCGACATCCAGTCCGAGTACGAGCTGTTCCTCGGCCTCGGCCTGGACGGCGTCTTCACCGACCACCCGGACACCGCCGTCGCCGCCCGGGAGGGCCTCGCCCGGCGCTGACCTGCCCGCCGCCCCGCGCCGGCCCGCCACCCCTGTCCCGGGTGGCGGGCCGGCGTCGTTGTCCCGGTCGCCGGCCGGCGCGTCGTCGGGTGCCCTCCGCCGTGCCCGGCCGGATGGTCGCGTCTCCGGCCCTGTCGAGCTGATGTCGTGGACGACTCAGGCGTGCCAGGACCTCGCAGGAGCTTCGCCGGCGGTGCGGCGGGACGAATACCCCATTCGGCCGGTGTCGGTGGCGCGGCGCGACACAGGAGCGCTTCCATCGATGGCGGGAACGCCCATCGCGTACGCCCGAGGTCACCGCCGGGTCGCGGCCGCTGTAACCCTCGGCCACCCCACCCCTGTTACTTGTGTGTTTCGGCCACATAGCCCGTGGGTGACGTCACTTCTAGCGTGAGCCGTCACATGTGTTCCCTACCTCCGAGTCCTCACGTGGAGTCGCAATGACGGTCCGGACGACGCGGCGGGTGTTCCTCTCCGCCGCCACAATGATGGCCGCGGCGCTCGCCGCCACGGCCTGTGGCAGCCCGCAGGAAACCGCCTCCGGCGGCGGCGACAGCACCGCCCCGGTGAAGGTTGGCCTGGTGTACTCCCAGTCGGGAGCCCTCGCCAGCTACGGCAAGCAGTACATCGAGGGGTTCAAGGCCGGCCTCGACTTCGCCACCGGGGGCACCAACAAGGTCGGCGACCGGACGATCGAGATCACCGAGGTCGACGACGCCGGTGACCCGGCGAAGGCGGTCTCCGCGGCCAAGGACCTGATCGGCAAGGGCAACAAAATCATCGCGGGATCGACGGCGTCCGGCGTGGCGCTCCAGGTCGCCCCGATCGCCGCGCAGAACAAGGTCCTCTTCATCTCCGGCCCGGCCGCCACGGACGCGGTGACCGGCGCGAACAAATACACCTTCCGCTCCGGGCGGCAGTCGTACCAGGACGTGGTGACCGCCAGGTCGTTCATCGGCGACCCGGCCGGCAAGAAGGTCGTGGTCTTCGCCCAGGACGGCGCCTTCGGCGACGCCAACGAGGCGGCCGTCAAGACCGTCATCGGCGGCGCGGGCGCGACCGTCAGCAGCGTCCGGGCGCCGGCCAGCGCGACGGAGTTCACCCCGTTCGCCAGCCAGATCAAGTCCGCCAGGCCGGACCTGCTCTTCGTCGCCTGGGCCGGCACCACCGCCCCGGCCATGTGGCAGACCCTCGACCAGCAGGGCGTGCTCTCCTCCACCACGGTCGTCACCGGCCTGGACATCCGCGCCTCGTGGCCGACCTTCGGCGCCGCCGGCAGCAAGATCTCCTTCCTGTCGCACTACTTCGACGGGGCCTCCGACAACGAGGCCACGAAGGCGCTGAAGGCCAAGGTCGGCACCATCGACCTGTTCCACCCGGACGGCTTCGCCGCCGCGCAGATGGTCGTCCGCGCCGCCGCCGAGGGCGGCGACGACGTCGAGAAGATGGTCAAGGCCCTGGAGGGCTGGAGCTTCGACGGGGTCAAGGGCAAGATGACCATCCGCGCCGAGGACCACGCCCTGCTCCAGCCGATGTTCCAGGCCAAGCTGACCGGCAGCGGCACGACGTTCACGGCCACCGCCCAGAAGGCGCTGACCGGGGACGAGACCGCGCCGCCGGCCGTGGCGATGAAGGGCTGACAACAGATGCTCGCCACCCGCGGTCTGACCTGGCGGATCGGTGAGGTCGCCATCGTCGACAGCGTCTACCTCGACCTGGCGCCCGGGGAGTTCCTCGGCGTCATCGGGCCCAACGGCGCCGGCAAGACCTCACTGTTCAACCTGATCACCGGCGTACGCCGGGCCACGGAAGGTCGGATCACCCTCGACGGGCAGGACATCGGCTCCCTCCCGCCGCACAGGCGGGCCCGCCTCGGGCTCGGGCGTACCTTCCAGGCATCCTCGGTCTTCGGTTCGCTCAGCGTGCGGGAGAACGTCCGGCTCGCCGTGCAGGCGCACCGCGGGGGCTCGATGAAGCTGTGGCGGCGGGCGGCGGCCGACCGTGAGGTCGCCGCCGCCGCCGACGCCGCGCTCGACCGGGTCGGCCTCGCCCACCGGGGCGCGGCCCTCGCCGGCACCCTCGCCCACGGCGAGAAGCGGAAGCTGGAGATCGCCCTGCTACTCGCCGGGGAGCCGCGGGTCATGCTGCTCGACGAGCCGATGGCCGGCGTCAGCGCCGAGGACGTGCCCGAGCTGGTCTCCGTGATCCGCTCGCTCACCGGCGACAGCGGCCGGTCGGTGCTCATGGTCGAGCACCACATGGACGTCATCCTGGAACTGGCCGACCGGATCGCCGTGATGCACCACGGCGCGCTGCTCGCCTGCGACACCCCGGAGACGGTGATGGCCAACCCCACCGTGCAAGAGGCCTACCTGGGGGAGTCGCTCTAGTGGAACCCATTCTCAGCGTGGAGAACCTGTCGGTCCGGATCGCCGGGCTGCACATCCTCCAGGGGGTGTCCTTCACGGTCGCCCCGACCGGCGTCACGGTCCTGCTCGGGCGCAACGGCGTCGGCAAGACGACCACGTTGCGCGCGATCGTCGGCCTCACGCCGCGCGGCGGCGAGGTGCGGGGCGCGATCCGGATGGGCGCGCAGAGCCTGCTGGCCCGGCCGACGCACCGGCTGATCCGCGGCGGGCTCGGCTACGTGCCGGAGGACCGTTGCGTGTTCGCCGGGCTCACCGTGGCCGAGAACCTCCGGCTCGCCGAGCGGCGGGGCGCCTCCCCGGCGTACGACAAGGTCTATGCGCTCTTCCCGGAGCTGGACCGGCGCGGACGGCAACGGGCCGGCTCGCTCTCCGGCGGCCAGCAGCAGATGCTCGCGATCGGCCGGGTGCTGCTCAACGACAACCGGCTGCTGCTGGTCGACGAGCCGACCAAGGGCCTGGCGCCGAAGGTGGTGACCGAGGTCGCCGAGGTGCTGGAACGGGTCGCCGAATCCGTGCCGGTGCTGCTGGTCGAGCAGAACCTGGCCGTGGTGCGGCGGCTCGCCCGGGAC
This sequence comes from Micromonospora sp. NPDC047670, assembly GCF_043204915.1. Lineage (NCBI taxonomy): Bacteria > Bacillati > Actinomycetota > Actinomycetes > Micromonosporales > Micromonosporaceae > Micromonospora > Micromonospora sp. NPDC047670. The sequence goes on along the minus strand of NZ_JBIDDA010000004.1, from coordinate 283,716 downwards.
GCGGTCGTGCTGGCCGCCGGCCGGGTGGCCTGGACCGGCGACGCGCAGGAGTTGCTGCTGGAGACCGCCCTGACCAGGTCGTTGCTGGGCGTGGGTTCGGCGGAGGGGCATCACGCGCCGAGCGCGACCAGTGAGCTTGCGGGCCCCGCAGGCGCGAGGAAGGAGCAGCGCTGATGGACACCGTCATCCTGTTGACGCTGACCGGCCTCGGCCTGGCGGCGCTCTACTTCCTGGTCGCCAGCGGGCTCTCCCTGGTCTTCGGCCTGGCCGACGTGCTCAACTTCGCCCACGGCGTCTTCCTCGGCGTCGGCGCGTACGGGACGTGGTGGGCGGCGCACAACCTGCCCGGCGCCGGGTCCGACGGCTTCGGCTTCGTGGTCGCGGTCGCCTTCGGCGTGGCGGCCGGCACGCTGGTGGCGATGCTGGTCGAGCTGGTGCTGATCCGGCCGCTGTACTCCCGCACCATCGAGCAGGTGCTGGTCACCGTCGGCCTCTCGCTGGCCGGCGTGGCCCTGCTCCAGGCGACCTGGGGCGCGGACGCGCGGCCGTTCCCGCGCCCCGAGTGGACCCGGCAGGTCACCGGCATCCTCGGCGCGAACGTGCCGAACGGCGGCCTGCTGCTGATCATCGCCGCGGTGCTGGTGCTCGGTGCGATCCTGGCCTTCCTCCGGTGGACCCGCTACGGCCTGGTGATCCGGGCCGGCGTGGAGAACCGGGAGATGGTCACCGCGCTCGGCATCGACGTGCGCAAGGCGTTCACCCTGGTCTTCGCGATCGGCGGGGCGGCTGCGGCGCTGGCCGGCGCGCTCGGCGGCGTCTACTTCGGCACCGTCTCACCCGGCCAGGGCGGCTCGCTGCTGATCTTCGCGTTCATCGTGGTGGTCATCGGCGGGATGGGCTCGGTGGTCGGCTCCGCGTACGCGGCGGTCGCCGTCGGCCTCACGCAACAGTTCGTCAACTACTACGGCACCTCCGGGCTGGGCGACATCTGCGTGGTCGCGCTGCTGGCCGTGGTGCTGCTGCTGCGCCCGCAGGGCATCGCCGGAAAGGTGGCAACGGCATGACCGAGGTCAAGAGCCCCGAGGTCCCGGCCCCGCCCGCGGCGGTGCCCGGCGAGCTGGACCCGCGGCGGGGACGCTGGCACGGGCTGCGCCCCTTCCTGCCGCTGGCCGCGCTGGCCGTCGCGCTGGTCCTGCCGTACTCCACGCTGCACCTGCCGGGCATCTTCGAGGGGGCGCTCAACTCCCCGGGCACCCTGCAACTGCTCGCCGTCTGCCTGGTCTTCGGCGGTCTGGCCGCCGGGTACGACCTGCTCTTCGGACGGACCGGGATGCTCTCCTTCGGGCACGCCCTCTACTTCGCCGCCGGCGTCTACGGCACCGACATCCTCGTCACCAAGGCCGGGCTGCCGCTCTGGCAGGCGGCGCTGCTGGCGATCACCGGCGGGACGATCCTCGCCGCGCTGCTCGGCGCGGTGGCGCTGCGCACCGTCGGCATCGCGTTCGCCATGGTGACGTTGGCCTTCGCCCAGGTCGGGGCGATCCTGGTGGCCCGCGACTTCGGCGGGCTGACCGGCGGCGAGGAGGGGTTGCCGCTGGACGTCTCCGGGCTGCCGCAGGGGCTGGTCGGGGTCACCAACACGGTCAACCTCTACTGGCTGGCGCTGGCGTACCTGGTCGTGGTGGTCTTCGTGGTGCACCGGGTCTCCGGCTCGCCGACCGGGCGGGTGCTCGCCGGCCTGCGCGACGACGAGCGGCGCATCGGGGTGCTCGGGCTCGACCCGTACCGGTTCAAGCTGGTGGCGTTCACCCTGGCGGGTGGGCTCGCGGCGGCCGGCGGCGTGGTCTACGTCCTGATCGTGGGCGGCGCCTCGCCGCACATCACCTCCTCCGAGTGGACCCTGGCGCTGCTGGTCATGGTGGTGCTCGGTGGGCCCGGCACCCGGTGGGGCCCGGTGATCGGCGGCGTCCTCTACATGTACCTGGACCACCGGCTGGTGGCCTTCGGCACCTCCGACGCGGTGGAGGCCCTGCCGGGGTTCCTGAGCCGGCCGCTCTCCCAGCCGCTCTTCGTGCTCGGCACCGTCTTCATCCTGGCCGTCTACTTCTTCCCCGGCGGCCTGGCCAGCCTCGCCCCGCGCCTGGCGCTCCTGCGGCACTCCCTGCGCACCCCGTCCCGCCGCTCCTGACGGCACGGGCCCGGCCCCGCCGGTATGGAGTTGCGCCCACCCGGCGACGGCTCCAAGATCGGCGGGGCTTCTGCGCGAAGGAGGATCACCATGGGTGAACGGTTTGCGGTTGTCAGTGGCGGTGGAACGGGAATCGGTGCGGCCGTCGCCCGGGCGCTGGTCGCGGACGGATGCTCTGTGCTGGTCGTGGGGCGGCGGGCGGACGTGCTCGCCGCCGCCGCCGACCGTATCGGCGCCGAGTGCGGGCGACCCGGCGCCGTACGCGCCGTCGCCGCCGACCTGACCGACCCCGGGCAGGTCGCCCGGGTGGTCGACGCCGTCGGCGGGCGGGCGGTCGACGTGGTCGTCAACAACGCGGGCGGCTACCTGGGCGGCGACACCGGCACCCTGGCCGCGACGGCGGCGCACTGGCGGGCCAACCTGGACGCCAACGTGCTCACCGCCGTGCTGCTCACCGAGGCGCTTCGGCCGGCCCTGCGCCGCCCCGGCGGCCGGGTCGTCCTGGTCAGCTCGATCGCCGCCCAGCGGGGTGGCGGCGGCGCGTACTCGGCGGCGAAGGCGGCGCTGCACGGCTGGGCGTACGACCTCGCGGCGCAGCTCGGACCGGAACAGATCACGGTCAACGTGGTCAGCCCCGGCTACGTCGCGGACACGGAGTTCTTCGGCGACCGGATGACCCCGGAGGGGCACGCGAAGCGGGTGGCGGCGACCCTGGTCGGCCGCGCCGGCACCCCGGAGGACATCGCCGAGGCGGTCCGCTACCTGGCCGGCCCGGCGGCCGGCTACGTCACCGGGCAGGTGCTCGGGGTCAACGGCGGCTCGGTCCTCGGCCGCTGACCGGGAGGGGCGGGCGGCGAGGGGGCGACTTCGGGGATGTTGTCGCCCCGTCCGGCACGGAAGGGGACAACATCCCCGAAGTAGCGAACTCGGCCGACCGCCCGCCCCGCGAACGCTGGTAGAAATGCCGGATGAGCCAGGATCGGACGGCGGTACGGGAGCGGGCTGAGGCGGTGCTGCGGCGGTTGGCCGGCGAGCACGCCCGGCTCCGCGAGGACCAGTGGCGGGCGATCGAGGCGCTGGTGGTCGACCGCCGCCGGGTGCTCTGCGTGCAGCGCACCGGGTGGGGCAAGTCGGCCGTCTACTTCGTGGCCACCGCCCTGCTGCGCGACCGGGGGCCGGAAGCCGGCGCTCCCGCCGCCGGCGCGCCCGCCCACGGCGCGTCGGCCCCGGCTCCCGGCCGCGACGCCCCCGCCGGGCCGACCGTGATCGTCTCGCCGCTGCTGGCGCTGATGCGCAACCAGGTCGAGTCGGCGGCCCGCGCCGGCATCCGGGCCCGCACCATCAACTCCGCCAACCTGGACGAGTGGGACGAGATCACCGCCGAGATCCACGCCGGTGCCGTCGACGTGCTGCTGATCAGCCCGGAGCGGCTCAACAACCCGGACTTCCGGGACACCGTGCTGCCGAAGCTGGCGGCGACCACCGGCCTGCTGGTGGTCGACGAGGCGCACTGCGTCTCCGACTGGGGGCACGACTTCCGACCGGACTACCGGCGGCTGCGTACCTTCCTCGGCAACCTGCCGGAGCGCACGCCCGTGCTGGCGACCACGGCCACCGCCAACGCCCGGGTCACCGCCGACGTCGCCGAGCAGTTGGGTGACGCCCTCGTGCTGCGTGGCAGCCTCGACCGCGAGTCGCTGCGGCTCGGCGTGGTCGACCTGCCGAGCCCCGCGCACCGGTTGGCCTGGCTCGCCGACCACCTGGACCGGCTGCCCGGCTCGGGCATCGTCTACACGCTCACCGTCGCGGCGGCGGGGGAGACGGCCGAGTTCCTCCGCTCCCGGGGCTACGCCGTCGCCTCCTACACGGGCCAGGCCGAGGACGCCGACCGGCGGGCCGCCGAGCAGGACCTGCTGGACAACAAGATCAAGGCGCTGATCGCCACGAGCGCCCTGGGCATGGGCTTCGACAAGCCCGACCTCGGCTTCGTGGTGCACCTCGGCGCGCCGCCCTCGCCGATCGCGTACTACCAGCAGGTCGGCCGCGCCGGCCGGGCCGTCGCGCACGCCGAGGTGCTGCTGCTGCCGGGCGTCGAGGACGCCGCCATCTGGCGCTACTTCGCCTCGCTCGCCTTCCCGCCGGAGGAGCAGGTCCGCGCGGTGCTGGCGGCCCTGCACACCGACCGTCCGCTCTCCACCCAGGCCCTCGAACCGATCGTCGACCTGCGCCGGGCCCGGCTGGAGCTGATGCTCAAGGTGCTCGACGTCGACGGCGCGGTCCGCCGGGTGCGCGGCGGCTGGCTCGCCACCGGCGAGCCCTGGGTCTACGACGAGGCCCGGCTGCGCCGCGTCGCCCAGGCGCGCACCGCCGAGCAGCAGGCCATGCGCGAGTACGTGAGCACCCCCGACTGCCGGCTGCGCTACCTGCGCGAGTGCCTGGACGACGCCGGGGCCGCCGACTGCGGCCGGTGCGACCGCTGCGCCGGTCCGCTGTTCACGCCCGAGGTGTCGGACGTCGCGCTGATCGCCGCGCAGACCTTCCTCGGCCGGCCCGGCGTGGAGATCGGGCCGAAGAAGCTCTGGCCGACCGGGCTGGAGGCGGTGGGTGTACCGCTCAGGGGGCGGATCGCCCCGGCGGAGCAGGCGCTGCCGGGGCGGGCGGTGGGGCGGCTGTCCGACCTGGGCTGGGGCGGGCGGCTGCGCGGCCTGGTCGGGCCGGAGGCGGCCGACGGGCCGGTTCCGGACGACGTGGCCGCCGCCGTGGTCGAGGTGCTGAAGGCGTGGGCGCACGGCGACGACCCGTGGCCGCGCCGCCCGGTCGCCGTGGTGGCGGTCGGCTCGCGTCGCCGGCCCCGGCTGGTCGGCTCGCTCGCCGAGCGGATCGCCGCCGTCGGCCGGCTGCCCCTGCTCGGCCAGGTGACGCCGGCCGGCCCGGCCGCCGGTGAGGGCCCGCGCGGCAACAGCGCCCAGCGGGTACGCGCGCTGCACGGTGCCCTCACCGTGCCGGCGGACCTGGCCGACGCCCTCGCCGGGCTCGCCGGGCCGGTGCTCCTCGTCGACGACCTGGTCGACTCGGGCTGGACGATGACGATGGCCGCCCGGGAGCTGCGCCGCGCCGGCGCGCCCGACGTGCTGCCGCTGGCCCTGGCCGTGGCCGGCTGACCCGCCGGCCGGTAGAGCTGCGCGGTCCCCGTCGGGGCCGGGGACGGGAAAGTTCCCGGCCGGCCGGGAGTGCGACCGTCGCCACCCCGCGTCGATGCGGGACCGGGCCGATCGTGACGGAGGGTAGCGTGAGCGGCATGACCGATGAGCAGCCCGGCCGCGAGCGGGACGGCGGCGGTGCCTGACCAGTCCCCGGTGGTGCCGGACCACGCCCCGGCCCTGGGGCACCTGGCGTCGGGCGCGTCGGACCGCCCCTCGGCCGTGCCGGACCAGTCCTCACCCGGGCCCGACCGGGCCGCCGTGGAGCCCCGCCGGGTGTCGGCCGTGCCGGACCGGAGCACGCTCCGGCTGGCGCTGGTCGTCGGCGGACTGGTGCTCGCGGTGCTGCTCGGCTTCGGTCTCGGGCGGCTCGACGGCGGGGGCCCGTCCGCGTCGGCGGGGCTGGACAGCGCCCTCGGCGAGCACACCCACGCGCCGGGGACCGGCGCCCACCAGCACGGCGCAGACCAGGGCACGGTGGCGGAGGCGTCCGGCCTCTCGGTCACCTCGGCCGGCTACACGCTCACCCCGGTGGCGTCGACGTTCACCGCCGCCCGGCCGGGCGAACTGCGCTTCCAGGTGCGCGACGCGCAACGCCGCCCAGTGACCCGGTTCGCCGTCGTGCACGACAAGCCGATGCACCTGATCGTGGTGCGCCGCGACCTGACCGGCTACCAGCACCTGCACCCCACCATGGCCGCCGACGGCACCTGGTCGGTGCCGCTGACCCTGCCGCAGCCCGGCGTCTGGCGCGCGTACGCCGACTTCACCGCGCTCGCCGACGACGGCCGGCAGGCGGCGGTGACCCTCGGGGTCGACCTGGTCGCGCCCGGCGGCTACCAGCCGCGGCCGCTGCCCGCGCCGGCCACCACGGCCACGGTCGACGGGTTCACCGTCAGCTACCAGGGCACGCCGCAGACCGGCCTGACCGTGCCGCTGACCTTCCGGTTCGGCGCGGCCGGGGGCACCCCGACGCTGGAGCGCTACCTCGGCGCGTACGGGCACCTGGTCGCGCTGCGCGAGGGCGACCTGGGTTACCTGCACGTCCACCCCGAGCCGCAGGCGGCCGACGGGGCGGTGACGTTCTGGGTGACCACGCCCGGCCCGGGCCGCTACCGGCTCTACCTCGACTTCCAGGTCGGCGGCGTGGTGCGGACCGCCGAGTTCACGCTGACCGTGCCCTGACGTCGGCCGGCGGCCGGCGCGGACGCCGACGGATGGCGGTCAGCCGGCGCGGCGGATCGGGCGGCGGGCCAGGTAGCGCAGCAGGTCGCGGATGTGGTGCTTCTCCTCCGCCGGCACCGTCGGGTCGGCCAGCCGTTGCAGGATCACCCGGACGTCCGCCTCGACCGGGCCGTCGTCGAGGCGTCGGCGCGGCGAGGGGCCGGCGTCGGGCAGGCCGAGCGCGCGGAACGCGGCCGCGACCGGCAGGTCCAGCGCGGCACAGAAGCCCCGTACCTTGGCGAGCTCCGGATAGTCCTGCCAGTCGCCGGCGAGCCAGCGGAACACGGTGGAGCGACCGACGCCGGTGTGGGACGCCAGGTCCGTGACCGTCCACCCGCGCTCCTCGCGGGCGTCGTCGATGGCGCGCCGCACGAAGCGTGCGAAGGCCATCTGCGGCGATACCTCTACCGAACCCATCCCTGCGGGTCTTCCCTCCCGACCGGCACCCGGCGGTGCGCCTCCGAGGGTAGTACGGAAAGGTAAGGAAACAATTGACTGACCGACCAGACCGTCCCGTGGGCGGGACTTTCCGCCGGGAACGATGACGTGGATCACCCGGCTGACGGGGCCGGGGCCGCCGGGAGCAGGGTCTCCAGCCGGGGGGTGACTCCCCACTGGTCGACCAGTTGCCGGTACTCCGCCCGCTGACCGTCCGTCGGCGCGGTGCCGGTGCGCCGGGCCCGGATGAGCAGGTTGCGCGGCGTGTGCCGGGAGTCGACGAACTCCACCACCTCGGCCCGGTAGCCGTGCAGGCGGAGCAGCCCGGCCCGCAGCGCGTCGGTGAGGACGTCCGCGAAGCGCTCGCGGAGGATGCCCTGCCGGGTCAGCAGGTCGTACGGCGCGGGAGCCGGCCGCGCGCGCAGCTGGGCCGCGACGTCGTGGTGGCAGCACGGCGCGGCGAGCACCCAGCGGGCCCCCCAGCGCACCGCCCGGGCCAGCGCCTCGTCGGTGGCGGTGTCGCAGGCGTGCAGCGCCAGCACCAGGTCGGGGGCGGGTGTCACGACGGCGTCGGCGATGGTGCCGGCCACGAAGCTCACCCGGTCGGCCCAGCCCAGCCGCTCGGCCAGCTCGGTGTTGCGGCGGCGCTGGTCCTCCCGGACGTCCACGCCGACCAGTTCGACGTCGAGCCCCCGCTGCGCCAGCCACCGGTACGCGGCGAAGGTCAGGTACGCGTTGCCGCACCCGAGGTCGACGACCCGCAGCGGCCCGGTGAGGTCGTCGGGGAGGGTCGCCGCCAGCGCCCGCAGGAACGCGTCGACCTGCCGCCGCTTCGCCGCCGAGCCGCCGATCTCGGCGAAGATCGGGTCGCCCGGGTCGAGCAGGTACTCCTTCGCCCGGTCGTGCCCACCCGGCTCGGCCACCGGCCGCGCCGCGGCGGCGCGGTGGACCTGCGCCTCGCCCGACTTGGTCACCCGCAGTTGCAGCGTGGCGTCGGCCGTCTCCACGTGCCAGTTGCCGAACGGCTCGGCCAGCAGCGCGTCCACCGCCGCGTCCGCCTCCGGGCCGGGGGCGACGTTGCGGGTGTACGGCCGGGAGCCGTCGGAGGTGGAGATCTGCAGCCGGGGACCGGCCTTGAGCGCGACCGGCCTCAGCTCGGCGCGGACCACCGAGGGGCGGTGCCCGCGTCGACGCCCGGCGGCGACCGCCCGGGTCAGCGCGGGGTCGAGCAGCAGGGCCCGGACCTCGGTCAGGGCGGCATCCAGCGGTTCGGGCATTGCTCCATCTTCCTCGTCGTCGGCGGGGCGCCGCCGCGCGGCCCGACACCGCCGGGCACCCCGTGCACGGGGCACGACGGCGACATCCCCGCACCGGGGACCGGTACGGGGATGTCGGCTGTCGTGCGTGGGGTCAGTCGGCGGTCGTCGCCTCGGCCGGCGTACCGGCGGAGCCACCGCCACCACGACGGCGCCGGCGGCGGCGCGGCTTCGGCGCCTCGCCCTCGGCGGCGGCCGGGGCGTCGGCGGCCTCGGCGGTGATCACCGCGGTCGGCTCGCCCGAGACCGTCTCGCCGGCCCGGCGACGCCGACGGCGACGCGGGGTGCGGGTGCCCTCCTCGGTGGCCTCGGCCGGCGCGTCGGCGTCCGGCTCGGCGATCGTCCCGGCGGCGTGGCCCTGGCGGCGCTCACCGCGACCGCGGCTCTCGCCGCGCCGGGCACCGCGGCCCTCGCCCCGGCGGGACCGGCCACCGCCCAGGTCCTCCTCCACCTCGGCCGACAGCCCGGCGCGGGTGCGCTCGGCGGTCGGCAGGGTGCCGCTGACCTCGGTGGGGATGTGCAGGTCGGTGTAGAGGTGCGGGGACGTGTGGTACGTCTCCGGCGGCTCCGGCATCTCCAGGCCCAGCGTCTTGTCGATGATCCGCCAGCGGGGCATGTCGTCCCAGTCGACGAAGGTCACCGCGACGCCGCTCGCCCCGGCCCGGCCCGTGCGACCGATCCGGTGGGTGTAGGTGTCCTGGTCCTCCGGGCAGTCGTAGTTGATGACGTGGGTGACGCCGCTGACGTCGAGCCCGCGCGCCGCCACGTCGGTGGCGACCAGAATGTCGATCTTGCCGGCCCGGAACGCCCGCAGCGCCCGCTCGCGCGCGCCCTGCCCGAGGTCGCCGTGCACGGCGGCGACGGCGAAGCCCCGGAAGTCGAGGTCCTCGGCGACCCGGTCGGCGGCCCGCTTGGTGCGGGTGAAGATCATGGTCAGCCCGCGCCCCTCGGCCTGCAGGATGCGGGCCACGATCTCGATCTTGTTCATCGAGTGGGTGCGGTAGACGAGCTGCTCGGTCTGCGGCGACGGCCCGGTCTCGGCGGTGTGCCCGGCGTGGATCGTCACCGGGTGGCGCAGGAAGCGCCGGGAGAGGGTGACGATCGGGTCCGGCATGGTCGCCGAGAAGAGCATCGTCTGCCGGTCCTCCGGCAGCATCGCGAGGATCCGCTCGACGTCGTCGAGGAAGCCCAGGTCGAGCATCCGGTCGGCCTCGTCGAGGACCAGCGCGTGCACCCGGTCCAGGCGCAGGTGCTTCTGCTTGGCCAGGTCGAGCAGGCGGCCGGGGGTGCCGACCAGGATCTCCACGCCCTTGCGCAGCGCGTCGACCTGCGGCTCGTACGCCACGCCGCCGTAGATCGGCAGCACCCGGACGCCCCGGGTCCGGCCGGCGGCGGCGAGGTCCTTGGCGACCTGGATGCCCAGCTCGCGGGTGGGCACGACGACCAGCGCCTGCGGCACGCCGTCGCTGCCCTCGCCCGGCGCGAAGACCCGCTCCAGCAGCGGTACGCCGAAGCCGAGGGTCTTGCCGGTGCCGGTGGGCGCCTGCCCGATCAGGTCGGTGCCGCGCATGGCGATCGGGAGCGCGTACTCCTGGATGGCGAACGCGCGGGTGATGCCGGCCGCGGCCAGCGCGTCGACGGTCTCCTGACGCGCGCCCAGCTCGGCGAAGGTGGGTGCCTCCGGTCGCACCGGAGCGGTGGGGGCCAGTTCCTGGCCGTCCATGAGGTCTTGGGTCAGCTCGCTCATATGGATTTGGGGGTGCCCTCTCGTGGGTGCGCCCCGTCATGTCCTCAGGGCGCGATCGGTGTGGCGCGGGCCACACGGTCGGCGGCAGACTGCCTGGCCGGACCGGGCCGCACGCGCGCCGTGGGGTCGGACTTCGATCGGACCGACCGGTCGGTTGGACCAGCCTGGCCAGCTCGGCGCCCACGGCAACTGCTCTATCCTACCCGAACCGCCGGGTGGGCGTCCTGATTCCTGGAGCGGGCGGTGCGTCCGGGGTTGCCTCATGTGACCTGCGTCACTCCACCCGAAGATGCGGCCCCGGCGGTAGCCTGCGCTCGTGCCCGACCCCGATCACGATCCGCCCGAGAGTGCCGTCCCGGACCCGTCCGGCAGGACGCTGCCCGGCGCCGCCGCCACGGACCCGACCGGCCCCGCCGTCACCGAACTGCCCCACCACGCCGTCACCGACCTGCTCGGCCTGGTGGCCCTCGGTGAGCTGCTCGCCTTCGAGCGGATGGCCGTCGACGCCCGGCTCGCCCCGGACCTGCGCCGCCGGGCGGCCCTGAGCGAGATGGCCGCCGCCGAGATCGGCAACTACCGGCGGCTGGCCGACCGGATCGCCGCGCTCGGCGTGCTGCCGGACGACGCGATGGCGCCGTACGTCGCGCCGCTGCAGGCGTACCACGATTCGACCGAGCCGCGGGACTGGGCGGAGGCGGTGACCAAGGCGTACGTGGGCGACGCCATCACCGACGACTTCATCCGGGAGATCGCTGCGGCCCTGGCGGAGCCGGACCGCCGGCTCGTCCTCGACGTGGTGCACGACTCCGCGTACGCCGACTTCGCCGTCGCGGAGATCCGGGCCGCCCTCGCCGCCGACCCGAAGGTGGCCGGCCGGCTCTCGATGTGGGCGCGGCGGCTGGTCGGGGAGGCCCTGTCGCAGGCCGGCCGGGTCGCCGCCGCCGACCGGGGCGCGCTGACCGCCCTCATCGCGGGGAACGACCGGGTGGACGTGCAGGGATTGTTCCGCCGGCTGACCGCGGCACACACCACGCGGATGGCCGCCGCCGGGCTGAACAACTGACGCACCGGCCGACAACGGTCGGCGGATCCGCGACGGGTGACCGGGTCACCCGTCGCGGCCGGCCGGCCTGGTCAGCGGACGGTGAAGCCGACCGCTCGCGGCGACGCCTCGGCGATCTCGACGTAGGCGACCTTGTTGACCGGCACGATCACCCGCCGACCCTTCTCGTCGGTCAGGGAGAGCGTGCCCTCGTCCTTGGCCATGGCGTCGGTCACGATCTGCTCGATCTCGGCCGGCGACTGCGCGCTCTCCAGCACCAGCTCGCGGGGCGCGTACTGCACGCCGATCTTGACCTCCACAGTGCCTCCTCGTTCGGGCGAAAGAGCCGCCGATGGGAAGGCTATCCGATCTCGCGGCCCGATGCTCAGGCTGACTCACCTTGCAACGGGAAGCTGGCGATGCCCCGCCACGAGAGGGCGGCGACCAGCGCCTCCGCCTCCGCCTTGGGCACCTGCCGGCCGCCGGCCAGCCAGAACTGCGCGGCGGTCTCGGCCGCCCCGACCAGGCCGGAGGCGAGCAGCTCGGCGTGCGCGCGGCTGACCCCGGTGTCGGAGATGATGGTGTCGGTTATCGCCGCGATGCAGCCCTGTTCGACCCGCTCGACGCGCTGCCGCACCGCCGGGTCGTTGCGCAGGTCCGACTCGAAGACGAGGCGGAACGCCTCGCTCTCGTGGTCGATGAAGTCGAAGTAGGCGCGCACCGACGCGCCGACCCGCTCCTTGTTGTCGTTGGTGCCGCGCATCGCCTCGTGCACCTTCGCGAGGATCGCGTCGCAGTGCGTGTCGAGCAGGGCGAGGTAGAGCTCCATCTTGCCGGGGAAGTGCTGGTAGAGCACCGGCTTGGAGACCCCCGCCCGCTCGGCGATGTCGTCCATCGCCGCCGCGTGGTAACCCTGGGCGACGAACACCTCCTGGGCCGCGGCGAGCAGTTGCTTGCGGCGCGCGGAACGGGGCAGGCGGGTGGGCCGGCCGGCGGTCTGTGCACCGTTCCCCACAGCGGTCATGGGAACCTCCGAGTTTCTTCGTACGAGCCGGCATTTCACCCGAACCGGTCGGGGCTCATGACCCGTCGCGGAATTGGCCCGCCGCTGTAACTTATCGCCACTGTCACCACACGGTAGCCTCAGCGGGGGCGACCAAGGAGCGCGCGGTGAGTGAAACAGGGCAACCCGGTGCCGCCACCCCGGGAGAGCACGGCGACGGGACGGGTCAGCGGGACGACCTGGGCCGGGCCGGCAGCGGGTGGGCGCCCCCGACGGCCGGTTGGTCCCGGGGCCAGGACCTCTCCGGGGTCCGCGAGCACCCCACGGCGTGGGCCCAGCCCGAATCCGTTCCCGGCTGGGCCGCCTCGTCGCCCCGCCACGGCGACCTGCCGTCGCCGCTGCCCGGCCCGCCGGCCGGAGCCGAGCCGCCGGCCCGGGTCAACGGCCACCACGCCAACGGCGTCAGCCACGCCGACGACGCGCCCGCCGGCCGCCAGGCGCCGGTGAGCGCCCCGCCCGGCATCCCCGGCGAGCAGCGCCGCGATCCGGGCGGCGACCGGCTGGTGGTACCCGCGCAGCGGCCGGCGCCCGCGGCCGAGCAGCCGGGGGGTCCGCAGCACGGGCCCGCCGAGCCCGAGGGTGGGCCGGCCCGGCACTCCTCCGACGAACCGTCGCTCGGTCGCCAGACGCGCTGGGCGGAACCCGGCCTGCCGACCTCGGCCCCGCCCGCCGTGCAGGTCCCGCCCGTCGGCACGGCGGCCAGCGGCTTCGAGGTGCCGCCGGGGTTGCACGCGCCGACCGCCGACCGCGCCGCCGCCGAGGAGCCCTCCCCGACCGCCCGCGCGCAAGGCTGGGCCGACCCGTTCCCGCCGGAGCCGCCGTCCCCCGACCCCCGCCCGTTCCCGCCGACCGTCGAGCGCCCGCCCGCAGCCGGGACGTCGGCGGCCGACCGACCGGCGACCGGCGACCGGCTCTCCGGCGTCGACCGCGCGCTCGGCGCGGACCGGCCCTTCCGCGCGGACGACGGCTCCGGCGCCCTCCACGAGCACCACGGCGGCGGCCCCTTCCGTGCGGACCACGGCTCCGACCCCGGTCGCAGCCCGCTCGCCGGGCAGGACCCGCCGGTCTCCGCGGAGAAGGACGGCCCGTCGACCGCCTACGGCACGTCGGGCCCGGACCGGCCGGCCGGCGCGGAGCACGCGGCGGGGGGCGAGGGTGGGCCCGGCGTCGAGCGGGAACCGGACGCCTCCCGTCCGCCGGCCGTCGAGTGGTCCCCGGCGACCGAGCCCGACTGGTCGGGCCCGAACTGGAACCGGCCGAGCTGGGGCAATGCCTGGGCGCCGCCCTGGTCCCGGGAGGAGACCGAGCCGGCCGGCCGCCGGTCCCGGGACGAGCCCGGGTCGACCGGCCGCCGGTCGCGGGCCGAGGATGAGCCGGTCGGCCGCCGGTCGCGCGAGGAGGGCGAGCCCGTGGGGCGCCGGTCCCGCGAGGACCAGGCGCCGGCCTGGGCCGCCGAGCCGGCCCGGTCCTACGAGCCGTCGCGCGCCGAGCCGGGGCGTCCCTACGACGCCGGGCCGGCCGAGTCCACGCCCCGCCCGGCGTACGAGCCACCGGCCGACCCCGCCGACCGGGCCACGTCGCCCGTCGCCAGCCGGTCCGTCCCGGTCCCGATGGAGCGGCCCGCCTGGGCGGGCGGAGGGCCGTCCGGCGCGCCCGCGAGCGCGCCCCCGGCCGCGTACGACCTGGCCGGCCCGGAGGTCACCACCCCGGCACCGGCAGTGGACGAGACCGCGGCCCGGGCCGCGCGGCCGTTCCGGCTCCGGCCGGTCAGCGAGGAGGTGCCTGCGGCGTCGCCGGAGGCACCGGGCGGCCCGCAGGCCGCCACCGGTCCCGCCGCGAGCGGGCCCGGGCGGCTTGACCGCAGCCCGTCCGCGCCCGCCCCGACGAGCGCACCTTCCTACGCGGCCCGCCGATCCGCCCCCGAACCGGCGCCCACTGCCGAGCCGGCCGGCGGCGACGGGCTCCCGGACCGCCCGGCGGCGGTGTTGCCGCAGCGCGTACCCGCCGAGCCGGACGTGCCCGTCGTGCCGGAGCCGCCAGCCGTGGAACCCCCCGCCGAGACCCCGGAACTCGCCCGCATCGCCACCCACCTGCGCCGTGACGACGAGCCCGCACCGCTGCGGGAACGGCCCGAGGGCTTCGACGTCAACGCGATCCTCGACGCCGTACGCGGCGTGGCCGGCGTCCGCGACGCGGCGCTGCGCCGCACCCCGGCCGGGGCGCACAGCCTGCGACTCGACCTGGCGGACGGGGCCGACCCGGCCGAGGTGAGCCGGCAGGTCGCCCGCCTGCTCCAGGAGCGGATGGGGCTGGCCGCCGCGCCGCAGAACGTTCCCGGCATGCCGGCCGCGCCGGCCCCGCCGGTGCGCCGCCGGTCGGCGGAGCCGCGCGCGGCCGAACCCAGGTCGCCCGGGTCCGCCGGGCCACGGGGCGCCGAGCCGGCGGCCGCCGAGCCGCGGGTGCCCGGTAGCCGGGCGGCCGGCGGCCCGCCCGCAGCCCCGCAGGCCCGCGCCGAGCAGCGTCCCGAGGCAGCGCCGGAGCCCCCGCGCCGCCGGCGTCAGTCGGCCGCCCCGCACCGGGGTCGGGCCACTGTGGAGGAGCCGGGCTCGGTCTCCGTCGCCCCGGCCGGGCCCCCGCCCGGCAGCCCGGCGACCGTCGGCACGTCGTACTCCGGTGGGCAGGTGACCACGACGGAGACCGCGCCGTCCCGGCCGCTGGACACCGGCGGCGCGGCCGGTCCCCGGGTCGTGATCGACCACGTCCAGGTGAGCACGTTCGGGCTCGACGCCACCGTGGAGGTGCGCCTCGTCGCCGGCGGGGAGAGCGCCGCCGGCTACTCGACGGGACCGGCCGTCGACGGGTACGTGCTGCGACTCTGCGCGGTGGCCGCCGCGGCGGCGGTGGACGAACTGCTCCGCGGCGGGGACCCGGGGCCGGAACGGGGCCGCTGCTTCGTCGAGCACGCCGCGGTGGTGCCGTTCGGCAACTGCGAGGTGGCCACGGTCGTCGTGCTGCTCGTCTGCGACGGCTGGGTCGAGCAGCTCGCCGGCTCCGCGCTGGTCGCCGGTGATCCCCGGCAGGCGGTCGTCCGGGCCACCCTGGCCGCGGTCAACCGTCGGCTCGAGGCGCTGCTGGCCTGAGCGCGGGGGAGCGGGTCCGACGCGCTGCCGCTTCGCGCGGGCGCGGGCAGACTGGAGGGATGAAGCGCGCCACCCTCTGGCCGGACCATGCCCTTCCCGAGCACTCCGTGCCGCCGCCCTGGCCGGGGCGCGAGGTGCGCCTCGACGGCACGGTGACGTACGTCCGGGACACCCCGGCCACCGCTCCCGGCGCGGAGCCGGCGCTCTACGTGCACGGCCTGGGCGGCTCGTCGCAGAACTGGACCGACCTGGCGGGCCTGCTCGCCGACCGTCTCGACGGGCAGGCCATCGACCTGCCCGGGTTCGGCCGCAGCGAGCCCGGGCGCCGCTACACCATCCCGGCCTTCGCCGAGCGGGTGATCCGCTGGATCGAGCACTCCGGCCGGGGGCCGGTGCACCTGTTCGGCAACTCGCTGGGCGGGGCGGTCTCGGTGCAGGTGGCGGGGCTGCGGCCGGACCTGGTCCGGACCCTGACCCTGATCTCGCCGGCCCTGCCGTTCCTCGACTTCCGGCGCTCGTTGCAGGGCCGGATGCTGCCGCTGCTGGCGATCCCCCGGGGTGAGCGCCTGGCCGCCTGGCGGCTGGCCCAGCTCGCGCCCGAGGTGATGGCGCAGCAGGTGCTGGAGGCGTGCATCGCCGATCTGAGCCGGATCTGCGAGCAGCGTCGGCAGGAGGCGCTGGAGGAGATCCGGGTGCGCTACGAGGCCGAGCACTACGCGGCCGCGTACGTCCGGACCTTCCGGGGGCTGGTCTCCAGCTTCCTGCGGTCGTACCTGCCGGGACCGGGGTCGCTGTGGCGGCTCGCCGCCGCGGTCCGGGCGCCGACGCTGGTGGTCGGCGGGCGACACGACCGGCTGGTGGACGTCCGGGTGGCGCCGCAGACCGCGCGGGTCATCCCGGACAGCCGGCTGTTGATGCTCGACGGGGTCGGTCACGTGGCACAGGTGGAGGTGCCGCGCCTGGTCGCCCGCGCGGTGCTGGGCCTGCTCGCCGAAACGGGGGACACCGCGAAGCGGTCCGACATGGCAGGCTGAGCGGGATGCCCTCTGCACGCCGCCGCCCCGCCACGCCCCCGACCGGGGGCCACCGCACCGACGCCCCGCGCGGAGGGCGTGGCCAAGCCACCAGGCGGGTCCCGGCCGGCCCCGACCTGACCCGTCCCCGGCACCGCCGTCCGGCCCGCCGGCGCCGGCTCGTCGAGCTGGTCGCGCTCGTCCTGGCGGTGGGTGCGGCCGTGGCGGTGGTCGCCGACCGGCGGGGCGCCGACGTCGGCGCGGAGGTGCTCACCGCCGAGCAGATGCCACCGGCACCCGGGCTCGCGCCGGTGTCCGCCTCGCCGGTCCCGTCGTCGCCCGCCGCCGCGCCGCCGGTGCTGCGGCTGCCCGGGCCGGTGCCGTCGGAGGGCCGGGGCAGCTTCGGCTACGACGACCGGGTGGGTCCGGTGCTGGGTGAGACCGGCACGCTGCGCCGCTACCGGGTCGCCGTGGAGTCCGGCTCCGACGAGGACGCGGGCGAGTTCGCGGCCGCCGTGGAGACGGCGCTCACGGGGCCGGGGAGCTGGGTCGACGGGGGGCTGCGCCTGCAGCAGGTACGCGGCGACGCCCGGCACGACTTCACGGTCTACCTGGCGACCGCCGCGACGGCGGGCCGGATGTGCGCGGCCGGCGGGGTCGACATCCGGGTGGGCGGGCGGCCGTACACCTCGTGCCGGGCGCCCGGCAAGGTGATCATCAACCTGGACCGTTGGCGGCTCTCGGTGCCGCACTACGTCAGCGCCCGGGTGCCGCTCTCGGTCTACCGGACGTACGTGGTGAACCACGAGGTCGGGCACCAGTTGGGGCACCGGCACGAACGGTGCCCGGGCAAGGGCCGACCGGCGCCGGTGATGATGCAGCAGACGCTGTTCCTCGACGGTTGCGTCGCCAATCCGTGGCCCTACCGCGACGGTCGGCGCTACGCCGGGCCACGGCTCTAGGCGGCGGCGGACATCGGGCGCAATGGCGCGAAAAGGTGACGGAACGGTCGTGAGCGGCCCGTCATTGCGCTAGCGGAATTGCGTATAAGGCGCGGAAATGCCCGATTAAGTGGGACGCTCGATTCATGACGCCGTCGTCCCCTTGCGACCCGCCTGGACCGTCCTCGCCCCACTCTTCGCCGTCGCCGCGCCCGCGAACCCCGTTCCGCGACCGGCGCCCGCCGGCCCTGTTCCGGGACCGTCGGGCCGTCGGGCTCGGCCTGGCCCTGCTGCTCGCGGCGGCCGTCATGGTGACGCTGCCACGGGCGGGCGACCCGGCCGGGGACCCGTCCGCGGGCGGCCGGGGCCGGACGGCCCACGGGGCCGGGGCGGGCGAGCGGGCGCGGCCCACCCCCTATCCGCGGGAGGGCACGGGCAGCTTTGCCACGGCGACCGGGGACTCCCCGGTCCGGGGCACGAACGGGCCGGTGTGGCGCTACCGGGTGGCCGTGGAGTCGGGCACCGGGCAGGACGTCGCCGCCTTCGCCGCCACCGTCGACGAGGTGCTGGCCGACCCGCGTGGCTGGACCGCCTCGGAGGAGCTGCGGGTGCAGCGGGTCGCCGAGGCGGCCGACGCCGACTTCACCGTCTACCTCGCCACGCCGGGCACCTCGGAGCGGATGTGCGCCGAGGGCGGCCTGAGCACCGAGGGCTACACCTCCTGCCGGCTCCCCGGCCAGGTGGTCATCAACCTGGCCCGCTGGCTGGAGGCGGTTCCGGACTACGGCGCACCGCTGGAGACCTACCGCGCCTACGTGATCAACCACGAGGTGGGCCACGAGTTCGGCGAGGTGCACCAGGCCTGCCCGGCGCCCGGCGAGCCGGCGCCGGTGATGCAGCAGCAGACGTACGGCCTGGACGGCTGCGTCGCGAACGCCTGGCCCTACGTCGACGGCTCGCGCTACGCCGGCGAGATCGTCCCCGGCATCTGAATATTCCCGTTCCCGCAGTTCGGGCGACGTGTCCCTCCTCATGGCCGGCCGACCCAACCACGAGCGACAATGGCTCGGTTCGCCACCAGCCGATTCCGGGGAGTCCACCGTGTCGTTGCCCCCGCTCGTCGAGCCCGCCGCCGAGCTGACCGTTGACGAGATCCGCCGCTACTCGCGCCACCTGATCATCCCGGACGTCGGGGTCGAGGGGCAGAAGCGGCTGAAGAACGCCCGGGTGCTCTGCGTCGGCGCCGGTGGCCTCGGCTCGCCGGCCCTCATGTACCTGGCCGCCGCGGGCGTGGGGACCCTCGGCATCATCGACTTCGACACCGTCGACGAGTCCAACCTCCAGCGCCAGATCATCCACGGCGTCTCCGACGTCGGCCGCTCCAAGGCCGAGTCGGCCGCGGCGTCGATCCGCGAGATCAATCCGCTGGTCAACGTGGAGATCCACAACACCGCGCTGGACCGGGACAACGTCCGCGACATCTTCTCCCGGTACGACCTGATCGTCGACGGCACGGACAACTTCGCCACCCGCTACATGGTCAACGACGCGGCGGTGCTCCTCGGCAAGCCGTACGTCTGGGGTTCGATCTACCGCTTCGACGGCCAGGCGTCGGTGTTCTGGGCCGAGCACGGCCCCTGCTACCGCTGCCTCTACCCGGAGCCCCCGCCGCCCGGGATGGTGCCGTCCTGCGCCGAGGGTGGCGTGCTCGGCGTGCTCTGCGCGTCGATCGGCTCGATCCAGGTCAACGAGGCGATCAAGCTGCTCGCCGGCATCGGTGAGCCGCTGGTCGGCCGGCTGATGGTCTACGACGCCCTGGAGATGAGCTACCGCAAGATCAAGGTCCGCAAGGACCCGAACTGCGTCCTCTGCGGCGACAATCCGACGGTCACCGACCTGCTGGAGGACTACGAGGACTTCTGCGGCGCGGTGTCGGTGGAGGCCCAGGAGGCGGTGGTCGACTCGACCATCACCGCGCTGGAGCTCAAGGAGTGGCAGGACGCGGGCAAGGACATCTTCCTCGTCGACGTCCGCGAGCCGGCCGAGTACGAGATCGTCCGGATCCCCGGCGCGACGCTGATCCCCAAGGGCGAGATCATCTCCGGCGAGGCGCTGGCCAAGCTGCCGCAGGACCGGCAGATCGTGCTGCACTGCAAGTCCGGGGTCCGCTCGGCGGAGGCGCTCGCCGCGCTGAAGGCGGCCGGGTTCCGCGACGCGGTGCACGTGCAGGGCGGCGTGCTCTCCTGGATCAAGCAGATCGACCCGTCGCTGCCCGCGTACTGACGCGGTCGGCCGAGGTCGCGGCGGGCCGTCCCGACCCCCGCGACCTCGGCCGATTCGCCGAGGCGGGATCACATTCGCGCCGGTAGCGTTGCCGCCGTGGTCGACATCGATGCGGCGATCGGGTTCGTCGTGGCGCACGGGGACGCGGTGGACCGCGCCCGGCTCTCCCGGCTGCGCGCCGGTTCGCCGCCGCCGCCCGAGCTGCTCGACGCGGCGGAGGTCGGTCAGACGCCCGGCGGTGGCTGGCCGGCGACGCTGGGCGGGGACGTCGCGTCGGTCGACGCCACCTGCTTCCGCCTGTCCGAACTGGACGACCTCGGCGCGCTCGGCCGTCCGGCCGCCCGCCGGGCGCTGGACTGGCTGGCCGCCCGGCAGTTGCCCGACGGCGGCTGGGAGGAGGACCCGGCGCTGGCCGGCGTCGCCCCCGAGTGGGCCCGGCCCGGCGATCCCGAGGCGGGGTTCTACCTCACCGCCAACGCCGGGTTCTGGCTGACCGTCGCCGGCCTGGACGCCCGGGCCGCCGGCCCGCTGGACCACCGGGTCGGCGGAGCGTACGCGGGCGTCGTGCACGCCGCCGCGCAGTCGCTCGTCGCCCGGCTGCGCCCGGACGGCGGCTGGCCGTCCTTCCTGCCCGCGGGATGGCTCGGCGCGGCCGTCCTGCACCGGCAGGAGATGTTCCACGAGGCGGCGCGGATCCAGGTGCTGCTCGCCGACCGGGTCCCGCAGCTGTCCCCGGGCGACGTGGCCTGGCTGGCCGCGACGCTGCGCCGCGTCGGCATCGACGGGCAGGACTGGCTGCTGGTGCGGGCGCGTCGGCGGCTGGCGGAGACCCAGCGCAGCGACGGCGGCTGGGACAGCGAGGACGGGCACCAGTTCGACGTGCACACCACGCTCAGCGCGATCCGGGCCTGCCGCTGAGCCGCCGGCAGGCGGTGTAGACGACCTCCACGTCGAGCTTCTCCCGGCCGGTTGGGACGGTCAGCCGCGCAGGTGACCGTCCCCGGTCACCACGTACTTGGTGGAGGTCAGCTCGGGCAGGCCCATCGGCCCGCGGGCGTGCAGCTTCTGCGTGGAGATGCCGATCTCGGCGCCGAAGCCGAACTCCCCGCCGTCGGTGAACCGGGTCGAGGCGTTGACCAGCACGGCCGCCGCGTCCACCCGGGCCACGAACTCCCGGGCGGCGGTGGCCGAGTCGGTGACGATCGCCTCGGTGTGGCCCGTGCCGTACCGCCGGATGTGCGCGACCGCCGCGTCGAGCGAGTCGACGACGGCGACCGAGATGTCGGCGGAGAGATATTCGGTCGCGAAGTCCTCGTCGGTGGCCGGGACCACCGCCGCCGAGTGGACGGCGACCCGCTCGTCGCCGTGCACCGTGACGCCCGCCTCGGCGAACGCGGCCAGCACCGGCGGCAGGAACGCGTCGGCGACCGCCGCGTGCACCAGCAACGACTCGGCGGTGTTGCAGGTGGACAGCCGCTGCGTCTTGGCGTTCAGCGTGATCGCGACCGCCTTGGCCAGGTCGGCGGCGGCGTCGACGTAGACGTGGCAGTTGCCGACGCCGGTCTCGATCACCGGCACCGTCGACTCCTCGACGACCGTGCGGATCAGCGACGCGCCGCCGCGCGGGATCAGCACGTCGACCAGGCCGCGGGCGCGCATCAGCTCCTTGACCGAGTCGCGGGTGGTGGCGTCGAGCAGTTGCACCACGTCCGCCGGCAGGCCCGCGCCGGCAACCGCGTCGCGCAGCACCGCGACCAGGGCCGCGTTGGAGTTCGCCGCCGAGGAGGAGCCCCGCAGCAGCGCCGCGTTGCCCGACTTCAGGCAGATGCCGGCGGCGTCGACCGTCACGTTCGGCCGGGCCTCGTAGATGATGCCCACCACGCCGAACGGCACCCGGATCTGGCGCAGCTCCAGCCCGTTGGGCAGGGTCGAGCCCCGGACCACCTCGCCGACCGGGTCCGGCAGCGCGGCCATCTGCCGCAGCGCGTCGGCGATGCCCGCCACCCGCCCCGCGTCGAGGGCGAGCCGGTCCAGCACGCTCGCGCTCAGCCCGGCCTCGCGTCCGGCCGCCAGGTCCGTCGCGTTGGCGGCCAGGATCTCGGGCGTACGCGCCACCAGCGCGTCGGCCATCGCCACCAGCGCGGCGTCCTTGGCCGTACGCGTGGCGACGGCCAGCGCCTCCGCCGCCGTACGCGCCCGCCGGGCCTGCTCGCTCACGCTCATCGCCGCACTCCTCACAGCAGTACGAGATCGTCGCGGTGGACGACCTCCCGTTCGTACGCCGGGCCGAGCGCCGCGGCGAGTTCCGAGGTCGACCGGCCGAGCAGCCCGGGCAGCTCCACCGCGTCGTAGTTGACCAGCCCCCGGGCGACCGGCGCGCCCTCGACGTCCACCAAGTCGACGGGGTCGCCGGCGGTGAACGCCCCGTCCACGGCCGTGATCCCGGCGGGCAGCAGCGACTTGCGTCGGCCCACCACCGCGGCGACCGCGCCCGGGTCGAGGTGCAGCCGCCCCCGGGGCGAGGTGGCGTGGGCGAGCCAGAAGAGCCGGGCCGCCGGGCGCCGCCGGCTCGGGTGGAACAGGGTGCCGACGGGCTCGCCGGCCAGCGCCGGGGCGGCCAGCGGCGCGGCGGTCAGCACCACCGGGATGCCGAAGCCGGTGGCGATCCGGGCCGCCTCCACCTTCGTCACCATCCCGCCGGTGCCCACCCCGGCCCGGCCGGCGCCGCCGATGTCGACCCCGGTCAGGTCCCGCTCGTCGTGCACCTCGGCGATCCGGCTGGAGCCCGGGCGGCTGGGGTCGCCCGTCCAGAGGGCGTCCACGTCCGACAGCAGCACGAGCAGGTCGGCGTGGACCAGGGCGGCGACGAGCGCGGCCAGCCGGTCGTTGTCGCCGAACCGGATCTCCTCGGTCGCCACCGTGTCGTTCTCGTTGACGATCGGCACCGCCCGCAGGTCGAGCAGTTTGCGCAGGGTGCGGTACGCGTTGCGGTAGTGCGCCCGCCGGGTCACGTCGTCGACGGTGAGCAGCACCTGCCCGACGGTCAGCCCGTGCCGGGCGAAGGCGGCCGCGTACCGGCCGATCAGCAGGCCCTGCCCGACGCTGGCGGCGGCCTGCTGGGTGGCCAGGTCGCGCGGGCGTCGGGCCAGCCCCAGCGGGGCCAGGCCGGCGGCGATCGCGCCGGAGCTGACCAGCACCACCTCGCGGCCCTCGGCGGCCAGCGCGCCGAGGGTGCCGACGAGCGCGTCGACCCGCTCGTCGTCCAGCCCGCCGGCGGCGGTGGTCAACGAGGAGGATCCGATCTTGACGACGACCCGTCGGGCCGCCGTGACTGCGTCGCGCACCCGCCCATTCTGCGCGGTCGCTCCGGGTGCGCCCCGGCGCGTTCCCATATCGTGGCCGGTCGTGACACCTGACGAGTACGTCGAGGCGGTGCTGGAGTTGGTCGAGCGGATCCCGCCCGGCCGGGTGATGTCGTACGGGGCGGTCGCCGACGCGCTCGCCGAACGCTCGGGGCGGGCGTCGGCCCGGCTGGTCGGCTCGATCATGGCCCGGCACGGTGGCGGGGTTCCCTGGCACCGGGTGGTGAACTCGGCGGGCCGGCTGCCGCCCGGCCACGAGCGGGAGGCGCGGGCCCGGCTGCGTGCCGAGGGGACGCCGCTGCGCGGCGACGGGGTCGACATGGCGGCGAGCTGGTCTCCGGAAGAGGGGATGTGACGAGGACCATAACGTGAGTAACATTCGGCCCCATGGACGCGCCGCCGGGTGGAGCCGGCTCGCCGGGCGCCGCCGCGCCGACCGCCACCGGGTCGCCTGCACCCGGCCCGGCCGCCGGCGGGCTGCCGCGCCGGGTGCACGCGGGGTACGCCCTCGGGTCGCTGGCCACGGGCGCGTTCGGCACCGTGCCCGGGCTGCTCCTGCTGCCGTACCTGACCGACACCCTCGGCGTCGCGGCGGGCGTGGCCGCCCTGCTGGTGCTCCTGCCGAAGGCGTGGGACGTGCTGGTCAACCCCGTCGCCGGCCGGATCTCCGACCGCACCCGGTCGCGCTGGGGCGCCCGCCGGCCGTACCTGCTGGGCGCCGGTGTCGCGCTCGGCGTGCTGTTCGCCGCCATCTTCGCCGCGCCGTTCGGGGCCGGGCCGGCCGCCGGGGCGTACGTCGCCGTCGCCTTCCTCGCCACCGCCACCGCGTTCGCCTTCTTCCAGGTGCCGTACGTGGCGATGCCGGCCGAGCTGACCGGCGACTACGCCGAACGTACCCGGCTGATGAGCTGGCGGATCGCGGTGCTCGCGCTGGCCATCCTGGTCTCCGGGGCGGTGGCCCCGCTGGTGCGCGACGCGGGCGGCGGTGGCGTGCCGGGACACCGCTGGATGGGGCTCTTCGTCGCCGGCCTGATCGTGCTCGGCGCGGTCGGCGCGTTCGCCGGCACCCGCGCCGCCCCTGAGGGCGCGGTGGGGGAGAGCGAGCCGACGCTGCGCGCCCAGCTCGCCGTCGCCGGGCGCAACCGGCCGTTCCGGGCGCTGCTGGTCTGCTTCGTGGTGCAGTCCGCCGGGGTGGCCACCATCCTCGCCGGGGTCAACTATTTCGCCGACCAGATCCTGCGCGACCCCGACGGCGGGCCGACCGTCCTGTTCGTCTGCTTCGTCGGGCCCGCGCTGCTGGTGATGCCACTCTGGACCCGGGTCGGCGCGCGGGTCGGCAAGCTCGCCGCACTGGTGGCCGCGTCGCTGATCTTCGCGGCGGGCGCGCTGGCCCTGCTCGCCACGCCGCTGCTCCCCGCGGCGGCGGTCTACGTCCTGGTCGCGCTGGTCGGCGTCGGGTACGCGGGCCAGCAGGTCTTCGCCCTCGCCATGCTCCCGGACTGCATCGCGTACGACACGGCGCGCACCGGCCGGCGGCAGGCCGGCGTGTTCACCGGCCTCTGGACGGCGGGGGAGACCCTCGGGCTGGCCCTCGGGCCGGGCATCTTCGGCCTGGTGCTCCAGGTCGGCGGCTACGTCTCCTCCGACACCGGCACCGCCGCCGCCCAGCCCGGCACCGCCCGCCTCGGCATCCTGCTCGGCTTCACCGTGCTGCCCGCCCTCCTGGTGGCCGTGGCCACCCTCCTCCTGCGCCCCTACGACCTGACCCCGGCCCGCCTTGCCGCCGCCGGACCCGCCCCGGCGGGCGCGGCCGGGGACGACAGTCACCGCACCCACGGAAAGGGCGTCACGACTCCATGATCGACGAGAGGCCGGGCGGCACCGCGCTGCCCGGGACCGGGTTGCCCGCCGAGCGGGTGCTGGCCGAGGTGCGCGCGCTGCGCGCCGCCGACCGGCCCACCCACGGGGGGCGGCTCTTCGCGTACGTCTACGACCCGGCCGTGCCGGGACTGGACGAGCTGGCCGCCGCCGCGCACGCGGAGAGCGCGCACGTCAACGGGCTCGACCCGACCGCCTTCCCGTCCCTGCTGGCGATGGAGAACGCGCTGGTCGGCGCGGCGGCCCGGCTGCTCGGCGGCGGCCCGGACGGCGCCGCGCCGGACGCTGTCGGCAGCGTCACCAGCGGCGGCACGGAGTCGCTGATCCTGGCCGTGAAGGCCGCCCGCGACGCCCACCCCGCGATCGACGCGCCCCGGATCGTGGTGCCGGCCAGCGCGCACGCCGCGTTCGCGAAGGCGGCCCACTACCTGCGGGTCGCCGTGGACACGGTGCCCGTGGCGGCGTCCACGCTCCGGCCGGCCGCCGCCGACGTGGCCGCCGCCATCGGCCCGGAGACCGTGCTGGTGGCCTGCTCCGCCCCCTCGTACGCGCACGGCGTCGTCGACCCTGTCGTCGAGATCGCCGGGGCGGCCGCCGAGGCCGGGGTGCGCTGCCACGTCGACGCCTGCTTCGGCGGCTGGACCCTGCCCTACCTGCGGCGGCTCGGGGCGGACGTGCCGCCGTTCGACTTCGCCGTCGCCGGGGTCACCTCGATCTCGGTCGACCTGCACAAGTACGCGTACGCGCCCAAGGGCGTGTCGGTGCTGCTGCACCGCGACCCGGCGCTGCGCGCCCCGCAGTACTTCGCGTACGCGGACTGGCCCGGCTACACGATGGTCAACCCGGTCATCGCCTCCACCCGCTCCGGCGGCCCGATCGCCGCCGCGTACGCGACCCTGCGGCACCTCGGCGACGACGGCTACCTGCGGCTCGCGGCGGCGACGCGGGACGCCGTGACCGGGCTGGCCGACGCCGTCCGCGCGGTCGACGGGCTGCGGCTGATGGCCGAGCCGGAGTCGACAGTCGTCTGCTTCACCACCACCGACCCGGGGCTGGACCTCTTCGTCCTGGTCGACGAGCTGACCGCCCGGGGCTGGCACACCCAGCCGCAGCTCGCGTACGCCGACCTGCCGCGCAGCGTGCACCTGACCGTGACCGCCGCGGTGGCGCCGCGGGTGGCCGAGTTCGGCCCGGCGCTGGCCGACGCGGTGGCCGCCGCCCGGGCGGCCGGGCCGGTCGCGCTCCCCGGCGACCTGCTGGCCCTCGCCACCACGCTGACCCCCGACGCGCTCACCCCGGACCTGGTCGCCGGCCTGGCCGCCGGGCTGGGCCTGGGCGGCCCGGCCGCCGCGAGCCCCGCGTTGGAGCGGATGGCGGCGGTGAACACCCTGCTCGACGCCGTCCCGCCTGCGCTGCGGGAACGCCTGCTCGTGGAGTTCGTCGGCCTGCTGCAACGCCCCGCCTGGTGACCGGCGGCGGCGCCCGTGCCGCCGCCGGTCAGCTCCTACCGGCTCACGCGGAGGGCAGCCTGAGGTCGGTCGGAGCGGTGTTGTCGGCGGGGGTACGGTCGGCGGGGAATGCGCCCCGCACGTTCGCCCGGACGGTCAGCGCGAAGCCGGTGAGTGTGCGCGCCGGCCCGCCCGGCGCGACGTCCACCCGCACGCCGAACCGGTACGACCGGGAGCCGCCCGCCGGGATCTGGCTTTCACCGGTGCAGAACATCGTCTTCGTGTCGTCGTTCTGGCCCTGGTGGAAGCAGCCGCCGATGCCGGTGCCGTCGAGGACGAGCGTCGCCTCCACCGGCAGCACCACGACCAGGTCCCCGCTGTCGTAGGCGCGGGTACCGGCGTTGGCCATGGTGACGTCGAGCCAGCCGGCGTAGGCGCCGTCGGACGGTTGCAGGGTGAGGGTGCGCGGGGCGTCGATCGACAGGTCTACGTACCGGGCCGAGGTGGCCGACGGCGTGCCGCCGGGGCGGGGCCCGGACGGGGCCGGCGCGCCGGTGGTCGGCGCCGGTGTCGGCGTTGCCGTGCGGCTCGGCGTCGCCGAGGGGCTGCCGTCGCTCGGGGCTGCGGACGGGCTGGCCGGCGATGGCTCGGACGAAGCCGATCCGGTCGAGGGCCAGGCGGAGGGAAGGCCGGTGGGGCCGGTCGCCGTCACGGGCGCGGGCGGCAGGCGGACCGCGCTCCCGGCCAACCCCACCGCGCCGGCCAGCAGGACGACCGCCGTCGCCACCGCCGGGACGGCGGTCCGGTTGCGCAGCCGGCGGTACGCCCGACGGCGCGGCTCGTCCGGATCAGGGTCGGTGACCTGACGCAGACTGGCGGAGCGCAGTTCGGCGAAGGCGCCCGCCAGTCGGTCAGGACCCAGGTCCGGCTGGTCCATCTCAGTCCACCGTCCTTCGAGTCGGGGGTGCCGCCAGGCGACTGCCGTCTGGATGCTCCGTGCCCTTGTCGGAGAGGCTGGCGGCGAGTGTCGTGCGGGCGCGGTGCAGCCAGGACTTGACCGTCCCAGGCGCCACCGCGCATTCCTCGGCGATCTCGCCGACAGTCAGTTCGGCCAGGTAGTACAGCACCACCGCGCGCCGCTGCTGGGCCGGCAGCGTACGGAGTGCGGTGGCGAGCGCGACCCGGTCCGGGCCCGGTCCGTCCACCACCTCCAGCCGCTGGCGCTGGTGGAACAGCCGGGCCGTTCGCAGCCGGCGCCACCGGCTGACGCCCGCGTTCCAGGCCACCCGGCGGACCCACGCCACCGGGTCGTCGTAGCGGGCGATCCGGTGCCAACGCGGCCACGCCCGGCTGAACGCCTCCTGCACCAGGTCCTGGGCCTCGCCCATGTCGCCGACGAACGCGTACAACTGCACCACCAGCGGCTGGAAGTGGTGGCGGTAGACGTCGTCGAAGCCGGGACCGGCATCCTCCACCACCGCGGCCCGCACCTCGATCGTCGGTCGCTCCGTCCCGCGTGGCGGAGGGGTGGTGCGCGGCCGTGGGGTCACCCACGGCCGCGCATCGGTCTGCGTCATCGTCGTCAGTCGGTGGCGGTGACGGTGAACGCGGCGGTGTTGTCGGCCGGGTCGACGTCGAGCCGCTCGCCGTCCCAGCCGAAGACGGCGTACAGTCGCACCGAGCCCGTGCCCAGGTCGCCCGGGGCGACCTCCGCGGGCGCGCGGAGCAGCAGCGACACGGTGCGCTCCTCACCCGGCAGGAACCGCCCGCCGGGCACGGTGCAGGCGCCGGCGCAGGTCTCCTCCGGCTCGATGCCGGCGAGGCTGACCCCGGCCGGCAGCGTCGGCTCCAGCCAGTACGCGTCGTGCGCGGCGTCGCCCGCGACCCGCACGGTCACCGGCAGCCGGCCCCGCCAGCTTCCGTCCTCCTGCCGGGTCAGGGCCGCCGCCCCCACCGCCAGCGACGCGTCCGTCAGGGTGTCCCAGACGTACGGCCGGGGGTCGCGTAGCGAGCCGGTGGTGGAGCGGAACAGCGTGCTGAACTCGCTGGTGTCGTTGGTCGGGTTGGCGTCCCCGGTCGCCACCGTCACCCGACCCGCCGGGGCGGACATGGCGTGGTCGCGCAGGGTGGTCAACACCCGGAAGTCGACGGTGAACCGTCGGCGCTCACCCGGCTGGAGATCCCCGCCGGGGACCTGGCAGTAGATCGTGCGCACCGGGTTCGGGCTGCCGGAGAAGCACGGCTCCGCCGGGGTCAGCCCGGCGAAGGCGCCCGGCACCGGCTCGGTGACGGTCAGGTTGAGAGTGCTCGCCCGCGTTCCCCTGTAGGTGACGGTCACCGGCAGGCTGCCGGCGTATCCTCGGTCGGTCGGTTCGAGCACCAGCCGGCCGACCGACACCGACGTGTCGGCCGGCACGGCGGCGGCCTGCGCGGCGGGCGCCGCCGCGCCGAGCAGGGCGAGCCCCGCGCCCAGGACGCCGGCGACGAGCCGACGGGCGATGGTACGGGCCATGTCCGTTCCTCCAGATCCCCGTGGTTCCACCCGCGGCCCTTGCCGTCGGGCGGTGTTACGGGCAAGACACCTGTCACCCCAGGGAACGGTTGCGGCGGGATGAACACGAACTGACGTCGCCCACCCGACAGTGGTGCGCCCGAGGTGGTGCGGGCCGAGCGACCGGCCGGCGTCGCCGCGGGCTGTGGTTGACTTGGGGCGGGGTTCGGGGAAGGGGGCGGTCGTGCAGGTGCCGGGAGTGCTCGGGGAGCCGATCCGGTTCGTGCTGAACTGGGGCCGCCGCTACTCGCTCTGGGTCTTCAACTTCGGCCTGGCCTGCTGCGCGATCGAGTTCATCGCCACCAGCATGGGCCGGCACGACTTCATCCGGCTGGGCGTGATCCCGTTCGCGCACGGCCCCCGGCAGGCCGACCTGATGGTGGTCTCCGGCACGGTCACCGACAAGATGGCGCCCGCCATCAAGCGGCTCTACGACCAGATGCCCGAGCCGAAGTACGTCATCTCGTTCGGCGCGTGCTCCAACTGCGGCGGCCCCTACTGGGACTCCTACTCGGTGACCAAGGGCGTCGACCAGCTCATCCCGGTCGACGTCTACGTGCCGGGCTGCCCGCCCCGGCCCGAGGCGCTGCTGCACGGCATCCTGCGGTTGCAGGAGAAGATCGCCGCCGAGCAGTCCGGGATCGGCGGGGTGTCCCGGCCGGACGCGCTCGCCGCGCCGGTCGACGCTCCGCCCGCCGACGCCGGTAGCACCGGCGCGGTCCCGCGCTCGGCGGAGTCGCTGACCGCCCCGCCGGTCCGCCCGCCCACCCGCTGAGCGTCCGCGACCCGTGCCGGGCACGCCGGCCGTCGGGGCACGCGCTGGAAGAGGCCCCCACCCGCCGCCGGGCCGGGAAGGACCGGTCGGACGGACGACGCCGGAGGGTGGTCGGCGCGGGCTAGCCTGCGCACCATGAGCCAGTCCGCGGACCAGCGTTCCGCCCACATAGTCCACGTGCTCACCGAGGAGTTCGGCGAGTCGATGGCGCTCGACCCGGCCGCCTTCCGGCGCAAGTTCCGCAAGATGGCCGCCTCGCCGTTCGCCTTCTACCGGGGCAGCGCCTCCCTGTTCTACGCCGACCAGCGCGGCGACTTCGCCGACGACCGGTTCCTCGACGACCGGACCAGTCGGGTGTGGATCCACGGCGACCTGCACGCGGAGAACTTCGGCACGTACATGAACGCCTCCGGGCGGCTGGTGTTCAACGTCAACGACTTCGACGAGGCGTACGTCGGGCCGTTCAGCTGGGACCTGAAGCGCCTGGCGGCCAGCGTGGCCCTGCTCGGCTACGCCAAGGCGCTCTCCGACCGGGCGATCAGCGACCTGGTCGCCGGCTTCGCCGGGTCGTACCTGACCGAGCTGCGGGCCATCGCCGCCGGTGGCGACGACGCGATCGGCTCGATCACCCTTGACAACGCCGACGGCGTGCTGCGCCGGGTGCTCCAGCAGGCCCGGCTCAACACCCGGGTCGACCTGCTCGCCACGCAGACCACCGTCGACAACTACGAGCGCCGGTTCTCCCTCGGCGACGGCGTCTTCGAGGTCGACGGCGAGACCCGGGCGAAGGTGTGCGCCGCGTTCGAGGACTACCTCGGCACGCTGCCGCTCTCCTCGGCCCGGCTCCGCCCGGTGGCGACGCACATCAAGGACGTGGTGCTGCGCAAGGGGGTGGGCATCGGCTCGGCCGGGCTGCCGTCGTACAACCTCCTGCTGGAGGGGCACACCGAGGCGCTGGAGAACGACGTCGTCATCTACATGAAGCAGGCCCAGGTGCCGGCGGTGGCCCGGCACATCGCCGACGAGTCGATCGCCGGCTACTTCCGGCACCAGGGGCACCGCACCGCCGAGTCGCAGCGGGCGCTCCAGGCGCACGCCGACCCGTGGCTGGGCTTCACCGAGCTGGACGGGGTGGGCCAGCTCGTCGCCGAGGTCTCCCCGTACGCGGCCGACCTCGACTGGGCCGACGTGAACGAGCCGGAGGAGCTGGCCGGGGTGCTGGCCGACCTGGGCCGGGCGGTCGCGCGGATGCACTCGGTCGCCGACGACGAGTCGAGCCACGACCTGGTGGACTACTCGACCGAGGAGGCGATCGTGGCGGCGGTGGACGCCGACGAGGCGGGTTTCGTGGCCCACCTGGTCGACTTCGCCCACGCGTACGGGGTGCGGACCCGGCAGGACCACCAGCTCTTCGTCGACCTGTTCCGCAACGGCCGGCTGCCGGGACTCTGACCCTCGTCAGGAGGCGAACTCCAGCACCACCTTGATGTCGTCCGGCTCGGAGGCGTACGCCTGCGCGTACGCCTCCACCGGCACGCGCCGGGTGATCAGCGAGTCGAGCCACGACTGGTCGGCGCGGGTCAGCGCCTCGGCGGCCAGGTCCCAGTGCCGCCGGTTGGCGTTGACTGAGCCGAACACGACGTTGTTCTCCAGCACCAGCGCGCGGTTGAGCGCACCCGCGTCGAGGTCGATTGTCCGCCCGCCGCTGGAGACCCCGGTGAGGCAGACGATGCCGTTCGGCCCGACCTTGCACATCACGTCGAGGACGACGACCGGCGCCCCCGTGCACTCCAGCACCACGTCCGGCTCGAAGTCGAGCTCGGCGACCGGCACCGTGTGGTAGGTCGCCCCGAGCGCCCGGACCAGCTCCGGCTTCGGCCCGGTGGTGTTGCGGTCCAGCACGTGCACGGCCAACCCGCGCTGCGTGGCCAGCAACGCGGCCAGCAGGCCGATCGGCCCGGCGCCGGTGACCAGCACGGTCTGCGGCTGCCACTCGGCGCGCGCGCCGATCCGCTCGATGTGGTCCCACGCCTTCGCCACCACGCTGGTCGGCTCCAGCAGCACGCCGACCGGGGCGAGGGCCCGGTCCAGCCCGACGGCGAACCGGGGCTGCAGCCGCCACCGGTCCCGGGCGAAGCCGGGCAGCGCCTTGATGCCGTGCTCGGTGAACCGCCCGTTCCGGCACATGTCCCACTCGCCGACCGCGCAGTTCTGGCAGGGCACCGGGTCGGGGTGCCGGACGATCCCGGCCACCAGGTCCCCGGCCTGCAGGGTGCCGGACGGGTCCTCCAGCACCCGGCCCAGCGACTCGTGCCCCAGCACCAGCCGGTCCGCGCCGGGCGGCGCCTCGCCGTAGTGGCCGGCGATGATCTCGTGGTCGGTGCCGCAGATCCCGACCGACAGCGCCTCGACCAGGATCGCGCCCTCCTCGGGCGGCGGCTCGGGATGGTCCTCCGACAGCCGCAGGGAGTCGGCGGCACCCGGGGTGACAGTGACAGCGCGCACGGCCTCATCCTTCCCCGCCGGGCGGCCCGCCGCCGGGCAAAGCGGCCAGATCGCGCCGAACCGGTTTCGGGCCGGCCAGGGTCGCCCGCCGTCCGGGGCCCCGGCTCGCTCCGGCGGTCACCCACCAGCCAGCCGTGTCCCTAACCTCTCTGGGCAGAACACCTAGGATCAGCGGCATGACTCCGGAAGAGGTCGGCCAGCGGATGGTCGCGCTGCTCGCGCCCGCCGAGGCGACCCCGTCGGTCTCCGGCGGTCAGGCGCATGCCCGCGCCACCGTCGACGTGCCCCCGGCGGCCTGGCTCAACGCGCTCCGCGCGGCGCGCGACGACGCGGAGCTGGCCTGCGACTTCTTCGACTGGCTCTCCGCCGTCGACGAGCTGGCCGGCGGCTTCGACGTGGTGGCGCACCTCTGGTCCACCACCCATCGGCACGGGTTGCTGCTGCGCACCCGGGTGCCCCGCGAGGCGGCGGCCGTCGCGTCGGTGGTCGACGTCTACCCGGGCGCCGCGTGGCACGAGCGGGAGACGCACGAGATGTTCGGCATCGACTTCCCCGGCCACGCCGGGCTGGCGCCGCTGCTGCTGCCGCCCGAGTTCGAGGGACACCCGCTGCGCAAGGAGTTCGTGCTCGCCTCCCGGGTGGCCAAGCCCTGGCCGGGGGCCAAGGAGCCGGGCGAGTCCGAGGCCGGCGGCGGACGCCGGCCGATCCGTCCGCCGGGCGTGCCCGCGCCGGGGGAGTGGGGGACGACGCCGACGCCGGCCGGCGCGGGTGGTGCCGGCGAGGGCCCGCGCGGCGGCGTCCCGGCCCGCCCGGCCCGGGAGCGGCCCGCCCGACCGGCCCCCGGGGCCCGTCCGACCCGTACCGCCCGGCCCGCCGGCGCCGCCGACGGCCCGGCACCGGCCGCTCCGACCGCGGCCGACGGCGCGGCACCGGCTGCTCCGGTCGCCGATGACGCCGGTCCGCTGCCGGGCGCGCCGGGTGGGCGCGGCGGGGGGACCGCCCGCTCCGGCCCCCCGGCCGACCGGCCGTCGCGGGAGGGGCCGGCCGCGACCGAGCGGGCCGACGACGGAGGTACGCCCTGATGCCGCTGTGGTTGGAGCTGGTGATCCGGGTGGGCGGCGTGCTGGTCGCCTTCCTCACCCTGCCGCTGCTGGTCGGCCAGGTCGAGCACAAGGTGATGGCGCACATGCAGGGCCGGCTCGGCCCGATGTACGCGGGCGGCTTCCACGGCTGGGCCCAGTTGATCGCCGACGGCGTGAAGTTCGTGCAGAAGGAGGACGTCACGCCCCGCGAGGCGGACCGGGCCGTCTTCCGGCTCGCCCCGGCGGTCGCGCTCGTGCCCTACCTGCTGGTCCTGCTGGTGATCCCGCTCGGCCCGGGCGACCTGGTCGCTCAGCCGCTGGACATCGGCCTGTTCTTCGTGCTCGCCGTCGTCGGGGTGGGCGTGGTGGCGGTGCTGATGTCGGCGTGGGCGTCGGCCAACAAGTACAGCCTGCTCGGCGGGCTGCGCGGGGCGGCCCAGCTGCTCGGCTACGAGCTGCCGCTGGTGCTGGCCGCCGCGTCGGTGGCGATGGCCGCCGGCACGCTCAGCCTCTCCGGGATCGTGGCGGCGTGGCAGCCGTGGTGGCTGCTCTGGCAGGCCCCCGCCATGGTCGTCTTCTTCCTCGCCGGGCTCGCCGAGATCCGCCGGCCGCCGTTCGACATGCCGGTCGCCGACTCGGAGCTGGTCTTCGGCTACATGACGGAGTACACGGGCCTGCGGTTCGCCTTCTTCCTCCTCGCCGAGTACGTCGGCATCGTGGTCATCGCCGCGCTCACCACCGTGCTCTTCCTGGGCGGCTGGCAGGGCCCGGTCGCCGACGCGCAGCTCGGCTGGCTGTGGACCCTGCTGAAGGTCTTCGCCGTCTCGTTCCTGATCATCTGGCTCCGGGTCTCCTACCCCCGGCTGCGCGAGGACCAGCTCCAGCGCCTCTGCTGGCTGGTCCTGGTCCCCGTCTCCCTCGGCCAGCTGGTCCTCACGGCCGCCGTCCGCGTGGCCCTGTGAG
The DNA here is from genome assembly GCF_043204915.1 of Micromonospora sp. NPDC047670. Taxonomy (NCBI): domain Bacteria; kingdom Bacillati; phylum Actinomycetota; class Actinomycetes; order Micromonosporales; family Micromonosporaceae; genus Micromonospora; species Micromonospora sp. NPDC047670. Next base: position 249,557 of record NZ_JBIDDA010000004.1, on the reverse strand, counting down.
GGCGGGGCGTTGAGCGCCCCTTTCCTCCCGCGCCAGCGGGCGCGCCGTCAGCCCAGCGGGGTGTGGGCGGGGTCGACCCGTTCGGCGGCCGGGGGTGGCGGGGGCGGCGTGCCGTCGCCGAAGGGCCGGCCGCCGAGGGCCTCCCGGCCGTGCGGCGTGAGCCAGTTCGCCAGGTCCGGTCCGAGCGGCACCACCTCGGTCGGGTTGATGTCGCGGTGTACCTCGTAGTAGTGCCGCTTGATGTGGTCGAAGTCGACGGTGTCGCCGAAGCCGGGGGTCTGGAACAGGTCCCGGGCGTACGCCCACAGCACCGGCATCTCCGTCAGCTTGCTCCGGTTGCACTTGAAGTGGCCGTGGTAGACCGGGTCGAAGCGGACCAGCGTGGTGAACAGCCGCACGTCGGCCTCGGTGATGGTGTCCCCGACGAGGTAGCGCTGCCCGGCCAGCCGCTCGCTCAGCCAGTCCAGCCGGTCGAAGAGCCGGTGGTACGCCTTCTCGTACGCCCCCTGGTCGCCGGCGAAGCCGCACCGGTAGACGCCGTTGTTGACGTCGCGGAACAGCACCGCGCTCACCTCGTCGATCTCGTCGCGCAGCCGTTCCGGGTAGAGCTGCGGCGCGCCCGCCCGGTGGTACGCCGTCCACTCGGTGGAGAGGTCGAGGCTCATCCGCCCGAAGTCGTTCGTGACCACCTGCCCGGTCGGCACGTCCACGATCGCGGGCACGGTGATGCCCCGCTCGTACCCGGGGAACCGGGCGAAGTACGCCTCGGCCAGCCGCTCGATGCCGAGCACCGGGTCGCGCCCGCCCGGGTCCAGGTCGAACGTCCAGCTCCGCTTGTCGTGGGTCGGCCCGGCCACGGCCATCGAGATCGCGTCCTCCAGCCCGAGCAGCCGGCGGACGATGATCAGCCGGTTCGCCCACGGGCAGGCGCGGCTGACCGCCAGCCGGTACCGGCCGGGCTGTACCGGCCAGCCGTCCCGGCCGTCGGCGGTGATCCGGGTGGCGATGTAGCGCTGGTCCCGGGTGAACTCGCCGCCCGGCTCGACGTACTTGCCGCCGGTCCGCATCAGCACCTCGTCGCCGCTGCCCGCCGGGCCGCCGCCCGTCGTACCGCCCTCGGTCGTGCCGCCCACGCCCGCCCCCTCCGCCGTCACCTGTCGCTCGTCCCATCATGGCGGCTCCGCCGCCCGGCGGCGCACCGAGCGCCGACCTCCGCCGCCCGCCCGGACGCCCCGCCCGAGTCGGCCGGTCGGCGGCTACGCTGCCGCGATGACCGATCTGGGGGCGGTGGCCCGCCGCTTCGTCGCCGACGTGTGGAACGCCGCGCGGGAGGAGTCCGCGTACGAGCTGGTCGCGCCGGAGTGCCCCGGGCTGGGCGGCGCCGGCCCGGAGGCGACGCTGGCCTGGCACCGGGACCGCCGCGCCGCCTTCCCGGACCTGCGCTACAAGGTCGTCGACGTGGTGGCCGCCGGGGACCGGGTCGCGGTGCGCTGGCGGGCCGCCGGCACCCAGGCCGGCCGGTTCGGGCCGGTGCCGCCGACCGGGCAGGTGGTCAGCTACTCGGGGGCCACGTTCCTGCGCTTCGACGACAGGGGCCGGATCGTCGACGTGTGGAGCTGCAACGAGCTGTTCCAGCTCCTCCAGCAGCTCGGCGTGGAGATGCTTCCGCCCGCGCCGGGTGGGATCAGCGGGACCGGGGCGTGATCCCGCCCCGAGGGAGGTCGATCTCTCACGGCTCCGGGACGAGGATGCCGTCGGTCATCCGGGCCTGCTCGACGTAGGCCCGCTTCGCCGGGTCGAGCTTGTGGGCGTGCACGCCCCCGACTTCCCGGTGCGCCGCTCTCCCCGGAGTCACGGTACCGCCGGCAGACCCCGGGTGGTGGTCGCGCGCGCCGGGGCCACAGGGCAGGATGGTCGGCATGAGCGACCGCAGCGAGCGCAGCGAGCCGGGCGGCGCCGGCGGAGACCGTGGCCTGCCGGGCGCGGGCCTGGTCAAGGGGCTCGCAGTCACGTTGAAGACGATGACCCGGCGCACGACCACCCAGCAGTACCCGGACGTCGCCCCCGAGCTGCCGCCCCGCTCGCGCGGGGTGATCGCGCTGCTGGAGGAGAACTGCACGGTCTGCATGCTCTGCGCCCGCGAGTGTCCGGACTGGTGCATCTACATCGACTCGCACAAGGAGGAGGTGGCGGTGCCCGGCGCCGCCCGCCCCCGCCAGCGCAACGTGCTCGACCGGTTCGACATCGACTTCTCGCTCTGCATGTACTGCAGCATCTGCGTCGAGGTCTGCCCCTTCGACGCGCTCTACTGGTCGCCGGAGTTCGAGTACGCCGAGTACGACATCAAGGACCTGCTGCACGACAAGGACCACCTCGGGCAGTGGATGGGCACCGTCCCGCCGCCGCCCGCGCACGACCGCAACGGCGAGCCGGCCAAGGAGGAGACCACCGCCGCGCGCAAGGCCGCGGTTCCGGCCGCCCCCGCAGCCCGTCCCACCGCCCCGCCCGTACGCCCCGAGCCCGAGGCCGGCGCATGACCGGTGCGGACGTGCTGCTGCTCGCCCTCGGCGCGGTGGCGGTCGGTTCGGGGGTGCTGGTGGTGGCCACCCGGCACCTGGTCCGGGCCGGCCTCTACCTGGTGGTGTGTCTCGGCGCGCTGGCCGGGATGTACCTGGTGCTCACCGCCGAGCTGGTGGCCTGGGTGCAGGTGCTGATCTACGTCGGCGCGGTGGTCGTGCTGCTGCTCTTCGCGGTGATGCTCACCCGCGCGCCGATCGGCGCCTCCGACGACCTGGACCGGCCGGGCTGGCCGGCCGCGCTGATCGGCGGCGGCACCGGGCTGGGGCTGGCCGCCCTGCTGGTCGACGCCTACCGCTGGACGGCCGTGGAGCTGCCCGAGGCGGGCACCGCGGAACGCCTGGGCGACCAGCTCTTCCGCAGCTGGGTGCTCCCGTTCGAGGTGCTCTCGGTGCTGCTGCTGGCCGCCCTGGTCGGCGCGATCGTGCTCTCCCGCCCCGACATCGGCCGGCCGGGGGCAGATCGGCCCGGCTCCGGCCGGCCCGCCACGGACCGGTCGGGTGCGGCGGCCACCGGGAGCGGACCGGGCGGCGTCGGCGGGCGGTCGCGGTGAGGCCGGTCATCCCGTACGTCACCGCCGCGCTGCTGTTCGGCCTCGGCGTCTACGGCGTGCTGCGCCGACGCAACGCGGTGCTGGTGCTGATGGCCGTCGAGCTGATGCTCAACGCGGTCAACCTGATCCTGGTCACCGCCGACACCACCGTACGGGCGCAGTTGCCGCACGGCGGGCAGGTGTTCGCGCTCTTCGTGATCGTGCTGGCGGCCGCCGAGATCGGGGTCGGCCTGGCGATCGTGCTCCAGCTCTACCGGCTGCGGGCCAGCGTCGCCGTCGACGAGGTTCCGCTGACCGAGCGCGCGGCGGAGCCGGTCGCGGCCGGGCGCCCCGTGCGGGCCGACACCGGTCCCTTCGACCGACCGGAGGGGGAACGGTGAGCACGACCACCCTGCTCGGCGCGCTGCTGCCGGCCGTACCGCTGGCCGCGGGTCTGCTCGGCCTGCTGCTGCCGCCCTCGCCGCGCGGCGCCGGGACGGGCGGGGACCGGGCCCGGCGGGTGGCGGTCGCGCTCGGCGTGGCCGGGGCGGCCGGCGCGCTGGCGCTCGCCGTGGCCCTGCTGGTCACCCTCGACCGGCCCGCGGCGGCGTCCACCACCTGGGTCGACCTGGGCGGGCTGACCGTGACCCTCGGCGTCCGGCTGGACCCGGCCGCCGCGGTGGTCGCCGTCGCGGTCGCCGCGGTGGCCCTGGCCGTGCAGGTCTACTCGATCGGCTACCTGCGCCGGGGCCCGCACGACGACGTCGACACCGACCACCGCTACCCGCCGTACGCGGCGCAGATCAGCCTCTTCACCGCCGCCATGCTGCTGGTGGTGGTCGCTGGCGACCTGATCCTGCTGCTGGTCGGCTGGGAGGTGATGGGCATCTGCTCCTACCTGCTCATCGCCCACGACCGCCGGCTGCCCGAGGCGCCGGCCGCCGCGATGAAGGCGTTCCTGGTCACCCGGGTCGGCGACGTCGGCTTCCTGCTCGGCATCGCGCTGCTCGGCGTCTCGGCCGGCACCTTCCGGATCGGCGACGTGCTCGCCCACGACCACGCCACCGGCACGCTGACCGCCGCCTGTCTGCTGCTGCTCGCCGGGGTCGCCGGCAAGAGCGCCCAGTTCCCGCTGCACACCTGGCTGCCGGACGCGATGGCCGGCCCGACGCCGATCTCGGCGCTGATCCACGCCGCCACCATGGTCGCCGCCGGCGTGTACGCGGTGACCCGGCTCTACCCGCTGTTCGAGGCGACGCCCGTCGCGCTGGCCGTGCTGGGCGTCATGGCCTCGGTCACCCTGCTGCTCGGCGCGTTCGCCGCCACCGCGCAGGACGACCTCAAGCGCGTGCTGGCCTGGTCGACGGTCTCCCAGATCGGCTACATGACCGGCGCCCTGGCGGTCGGTTCCACGCCGGCCGCGCTGTTCCACCTGCTCACCCACGCCGCGTTCAAGGCGCTGCTCTTCCTCGCCGCCGGCGCGGTGATCCACGCCGTCGGCACCACGCTGATGTCCCGCATGGGCGGGCTGCGCCGCAGCATGCCGGTCACCTTCTGGTGCACGGTGGTTGGGCTCGGGGCGCTGGCCGGGGTGCCGCCGCTGTCGGGCTTCTGGAGCAAGGACGGCGTGCTGGCCGCCGCCGGGGAGGCCGCCCTGCGCGGCGCCGGCCCGGCACCGTCCTGGGTGGGCTGGCTCGTCTGGCTGGCCGGGCTCGTCGGCGTCGCGGTCACCGCCTGGTACGCCACCCGCCTGCTGCTGCGCACCTTCTTCGGCCGGACGCGGATCCCGCTGGCCCACCCGCACGACCCGCCCGCCGTGATGCGCTGGCCGGTGCTGCTGCTCGCCGTGCCCGCCGCCCTGCTCGGCCTCGCCGGCTTCGCCCGGGCCCTCGCCCGCCGGCTCCTGCCTACGTCCACCGCCGGCGAGCCGACCGGGGAGCAGGCCCTGATCCACGTCGGCCCGGAACTGCTGCTGCCGCTGGCGCTGCTGGCCGTCGGCGCGGGGCTCGCCTGGGCCCGCTGGCGGCGGGACCCGGCCGCCGACCCGGCCACCGCGCTCGGTCCGCTGCGGCCGGTGCTCGCCGCCGCGTTCCGGCTCGACGACGTCCAGCGCGCCCTGGTCGTACGCCCGACCAGGGCGCTGGCCCGGGCGGCGCGTACCGCCGACGAGGTGGTGGTGGACGGCGCGGTCGAGGGCAGCGGCCGGGCCGCGCGCGGCCTCGGCGGCGGGCTGGCGGCCCTGCACCGGGCCGCGCTGCCGCGCGCGGCCGCCGGGGTGCTGGCCGGCGCGCTGCTGATCGGGCTGGCGGCCGCCCTGGTCGGAGGGGCCGCATGAACCTGGGGGAATTCCTGCTGGTGGCGGTGCTGGCGTTGCCGGCGCTGGGTGCGCTGGCGGTGGCGGCGACGCCCCGGGACCGGGCGGCGCGGGCGGTCGGCACGGCCGTCGCCGCGCTGACCCTGGTGGCCGCCGCGCTGCTCTTCCTCGGCGACCGCACGTGGACCACGTACGCGGCCGGCGCTCCCGCCGTGCGTCCGTGGCACCGGCTGGACCTGCCCTGGGTGCCCGGCCTGGACCTGCGTTTCCACCTCGGGGTGGACGGCATCTCCTGGCCGCTGGTGGTGCTGACCGCCCTGCTCACGCTGCTCTGCTGCGGCTACACGCTGTGGCGGGTGCCCGAGGGCGGCAGCGGGCGGGCGCTGGTGGCGCTGCTGCTGGTCGTGGAGGTCGGCATCCTCGGCACCTTCCTCGCCCTCGACCTCGTGCTGTTCTTCGTCTTCTTCGAGGTCGTCCTCCTCCCGATGTACGCGGTCATCGCCGGCTGGGGCGGCGCGGACCGGCGGCGGGCGGCCCGCAAGTTCGCCCTCTACACGCTGCTCGGCTCGGTGCTGCTGCTGGTCGGGGTCTACACGGTGGTGGCCGCCGCCGGCACCGCCGACATCGTGGCGCTCACCGGCGGGACCGGCCTGTCCCGGGGCACCCAGCTCGCCGCCTTCACCCTGCTCGCGCTGGCCTTCGCGGTGAAGAGCCCGCTCTGGCCGCTGCACTCCTGGCTGCCCGACGCGCACACCCAGGCGCCCACCGTCGGCAGCGTGATCCTCGCCGGGGTGCTGCTCAAGATGGGCACGTACGGGCTGATCCGGATCGCGGTCGGGGTGACGCCGGAGGGCGCCCGCTGGGCCGCCCCGGTGCTCGGCGCGCTCGCGGTCGCGGCCATCCTGGTCGGCTCGCTGGTCTGCCTCGCGCAGCGCGAGCTGAAGCGGCTGATCGCGTACTCCAGCGTCGGGCACATGGGCTTCGTGCTGCTCGGGGTGGCCACGCTCACCGCCACCGGCATCCAGGCGGCCCTGATCGGCAACGTGGCGCACGGGGTGATCACCGGCCTGCTCTTCTTCCTCGCCGGGGCGATCAAGGACCGTACGCACACCGGGTCGCTGGACGAGCTGTCGGGGCTGCGGGAGACCGCGCCCCGGCTCGCCGGGCTGCTCGGCTTCGCCGCCGTCGCCTCGCTCGGCCTGCCCGGGCTGGCCGGCTTCTGGGGCGAGGCGTTCGCGGTGGTGGCCGCCGTCGAGGTCGGCGGGGCGCTCTGGACCACCCTCGGCGTGCTGGCCGCGGTCGGCGGGGCGCTCACCGCGGCGTACCTCCTGCGGCTGTTGCGGCGGGTGACGCACGGGCGGCCCAGCCCGGCGGTCGGGCGGCTGGCCCCCGGCCTGGCCCGCGCGGAACTGGTCGCGTGGGCGCCGCTGGTGCTGCTCGCCCTCGCGGTCGGTCTGGCCCCGACCCTGGTGCTCGGCGTCGCCGAGGCCCCGGTCGACGCCCTGGTGGAGGTGCTGCGATGAGCGTGTCGGGCCGGCGGAGCGGACGCGGCGAGGTGCCGGCGTGAGCGTGGTGCAGAGCGTCGACAACGTGGCGCTGCTCCCGACGTACCTGGCCGCCGGGACGGCCGTGCTGGTGCTGCTCGCCGACCTGCTGGTCGCCCGGGCCCGGGTCACGCTGGCGACGGCCGCCGCCGGCGCGGTGGCCACGGCCCTCGGCGCGGCCCTGGTCGGCGGCGGGGACGAGCGGCGCACGTTCTGCGTCGGCCCCGACTGCTCGTACGTCTTCGGGGGCCGGGCCGCCCTGGTCGCCGTCGTCGTCGCGCTGCTCACCCTCGGCGTGCTCGCGCTGTCGGGGCCGCTGCTGCGGGCGGGGCAGTCGCCGGCGGGGGAGTACGCCTTCCTCCTCGCCTGCTCGATGACGGGCGGCGTGGTGCTCGGCGCGGCCGGCGACCTGATCACCCTGATCGTGGCGCTGGAGACGCTCACCCTGCCGCTCTACGTCCTGGTCGGCCTGCGCCGGGGCAGCCTGGCCAGCGCCGAGGCGGCCGTCACGTTCTTCGTGGTCAGCGTGGTCGCCACCACGCTGACCCTGCTCGGGGCGGCGCTGCTCTACGCGGCCACCGGCGGGCTGCACCTGGGCCGGATCGGCGCGCTCCTCGCCGACCGGCCGGACCTGCTGGATCTGCCGTTGACCACCGCCGCCGTGGCGCTGGTGGTGCTGGGGCTGGCGTTCAAGGTGGCCGCGGTGCCGTTCCACGCCTGGGCCCCGGCCACCTACGACGGCGCGCCCCTGCCGGTGGCGGCCTACCTGTCCACCGCCTCCAAGCTGGGTGGCGTGGTGGCCCTGCTCGCCGTCGTGCGGCACGCGCTGCCGGCCGACGTGACCGGTCCGGTGCTCGCCCTGCTCGCGGTGCTGACGATGACCGTCGGCAACCTGGTGGCGCTGCGCCAGCGGCGTACGGTCCGGCTGCTCGCCTGGTCCTCGGTGGCCCAGGCCGGCTACATCCTCGCCCCGCTCGGCGCGCTGGCGCTGGCCGCCGGGCGCACCACCGACGCCCGCGACGCCGCGTACGCGGCCGCCGTCGCGTACGCCGTCTTCTTCGTGGTGCTGGAGCTGGCGGCCTTCGCGGCCGTGGTGGCGCTGCGCCCGGCGGGCGCGGACGGCGGCACGGTGGCCGACCTGCGCGGCGCGGGCCGGCGGCACCCGTGGCGCGCGGCGGCGCTCGGGCTGGCGCTGATCGGGCTCGCCGGGCTGCCGCCGGGCCTGGCCGGCCTCTTCGCCAAGGTGACCGTGGTCCGTTCGCTGCTGGACGGTGGCGCCGGCTGGCTGGCCGTGGTGGTGGCCGTGAACGCGGTGATCGGCCTCGCCTACTACCTGCGCCTCACCGCCGCTCTCTGGGCAGCCCCGGCCGCCTCGCCCGCGTCTCCGACCGCCCCGGTCGTGCGCGCGCGGACGGTCGGCGCGGTGCTGGTCGTGGCGACGGTGGTCGCCGTGGTGATCGGCTTCGCCCCGCAGCTCGTGCTCGACGTCGCCGCCCGCTGAGCGCTCCCGGCAGCCGGCTCCCGCGCCCGGATTCCCGCTGTTCGCGGCGGTAATCGCCGGTGGGCGACTCCGGACATCCCAGGCAACTCACAGCCATGAGACGGATGGTTGGCGGGTACCGGGTTGTTGAACCGGTCAGCGGATCCCGCGTGGTCCGTGCACCGAAGGAGTGACCGTGCATCACAACCGTCTGAAGACCGCCGCGCTGCTCGGCCTGCTCACCTCGCTGATCCTGGCGGTGGGCTACTGGTTCGGCGGCAGTGGCGGACTGGTCATCGCCGTCGTCCTGTCGCTGGCGATGAACGGCGTCACCTACTTCTACTCCGACAAGCTCGCGCTGCGCTCGATGCGGGCGCAACCGGTCAGCGAGGCGGAGTTCCCCGAGCTGTACCGGATGGTCCGCGAGCTGGCCACCGAGGCCGGCCAGCCGATGCCGCGCCTCTACGTGAGCCCGACGTCCCAACCCAACGCGTTCGCGACCGGGCGGAACCCGCAGCACGCGGCCGTCTGCGTCACGCAGGGGATCACGGAGATCCTCGACCAGCGCGAGCTGCGCGGGGTGATCGGGCACGAGCTGTCGCACGTCTACAACCGGGACATCCTCATCTCCAGCGTGGCGGCCGGTCTGGCCGGCATCGTCACCACGCTGGCGAACATCGCCTGGTTCATCCCGCTCGGTGGCGGCGACGACGAGGACGCCCCGAACCCGGCCGTGCTGCTGCTCACCATCATCCTGGGCCCGATCGCCGCGACGATCATCCAGCTCGCGATCAGCCGCAGCCGGGAGTTCCAGGCGGACGCCTCCGGCGCCGCGCTGACCCGCGACCCGCTGGCCCTGGCCAGCGCCCTGCGGAAGATCCACATGGGCACCCAGCGCCGGCCGCTGCCGGCTCAGGGGCAGCTCACCAGCACCGCCCACCTGATGATCGACAACCCGTTCCGGGGCGGCGGCGTGGCCGCCCTCTTCTCCACCCACCCGCCGATGGAGGAGCGGGTCGCCCGCCTGGAGCAGTTGGCCGTGAGCGGCGGCCCGGTGCGGTTCCCGCGCTGAGGCGCTGATCACCCGGTCCGCCCGTGCCCGGTCTCCCGGGCGCGGGCGGACCGCTGTGTGACCGCGTTAACCGTTTCGCCCGCCCGGCGCGCGGCGTTAGGGTCGAAACGTTTCCCGCTCATTACATGTCCCCTGGAGGTCGACCGTGGCCGCACTGCGCCAGTACCTGGGCGTCTGGCGGATCCCCGGAGCGCCGATGCTGCTGGTCACCGGCATCATCGGTCGGCTCGGGATCGGGATGACGCCGCTGGCGCTGCTGCTGGTCGTCGAGCAGGTCACCGGTCGCTACTCGCTCGCGGCCGTCGCCGGGGGCATCTACGCCCTCGCCGGCGCCGCGCTCAGCCCCGTGGCCGGCCGGATCGCCGACCGGATCGGCCCCAGCCCGGTGCTGCTCGGCACCGCGGTCGCCCACCCCCTGGCCCTGCTCGGCCTGCTCTGGTCCGCCCGCTCCGACGCCGGCAGCCTGGCGCTGGTCTTCGTGGCCTCCGGGGTGGCCGGGGCCACGTACCCGCCGCTGACCGCCGCGATCCGGGGCGCGTGGAACGACCTCACGTCGCCCGCCTCCGGCCGGCGGCACCTGCGCAACACCGCGCTCGCGGCCGAGACCACCCTCTTCGAGATCGTCTTCGTGCTCGGCCCGCTGCTGGTCGCCGGCTTCATCCTGGTCGCGGACGCCGGGGCGGCCCTGGTCGGTTCGGCCGTGGTGACCCTCGTCGGCACCACGGCGGTGGCGCTGGGCCGGGTGATGCGCGGCTGGCAGCCGCACCCGCGTGAGCACCAGACCAGGGGGCTCGGGCCGCTGCGCGTCGCCGGCTTCCCGGCGTTGCTGCTCTGCGTGGGCAGCCTGGGCATCGCCTTCGGGGCGGCCGGCGTGACCGTGCCGGCGTTCGCGACCGACTACACCTCCGACGACCCCGACAGCCTCGCCGGCGTGCTGCTGGCGGTCTGGGGCGTCGGCAGCGCGGTGGGCGGGTTCTGGTTCGGCGTCCGCAAGCCGGCCCGGAACATGACCCGGCAGTTCGCGTGGCTGCTCGCCGCGGTGGCCGCCAGCTTCGCCGTCTTCGCGGTGATGCCCACCCCGGCGGCGCTGGGCACCGCCCTGGTGATCGGCGGCGCCACGATCGCCCCCGCGCTCACCCTGGAGAACACCCTGGTCGGCCGGGTCTCGCCGACGAGCATGCTGAACGAGGCGTACACCTGGGTGGTGACCATGTCGGTGGGCGCCAGCGCCGCCGGCGGCGCGGTGGCCGGCCTGATCGTCGACCACGCCGGCGGGGTGCCCTGGGCGTTCCTCTTCGCCGGGGCGGCGGTCGCCGTCGGGGCCGGGATCGCGGCCCTGCCCGCCGGGCCCATCGCCCGCGCGGAGGCCACCGCGGTACGCGCCGAGGAGCTCGTCCGCGCCTGAGCGGCGGCGCACCCCGTCCCTGACGACGGCGCCGAACTCCGGCCGGCCGCGCCGGATACGCCGCCGGGCGCGGGCCTGCACCCGCCCGGCGCGACGCCTCAGCGCTGCCGCGTCACCCGGTCGGCCAGGCGACGCAGCGCCGGCACGGCGGCGAGCAGCGCCTCCCGGTCCGGGTCGTCCAGTTCGGTGAGCGCCGCGCCGAGCAGGTCGCGCCGGTGCCGCCCGTACGCGGCGATCCGCTCCCGCGCCGCGTCGGTCAGCTCCAGCCGGACGGTCCGCCGGTCGACCGGGTCGCGTTCGCGGTGCAGCAGCCCGGCGGCCGTCAGCTCGCCGACCAGCGTGCTGACCGTGTTCGGCGCGGTGCCCAACCGTTCGGCGGCCTCACGGACGCCGATCCCCGGCTGTCGCTGCACCAACCGGAGCACCTCGACCTGGGCGTCGGGCAGCGCGACCCGGCCGGCCCGCTGGCTGGCCGCCCGGCGCAGCACCCGGTGCAGGTCGCCGAGGGCGGCGCCGAGCTGGTCGATCGTCTCGTCCGTCACAGGGCACTCTCCACGCTTCAACAGCTCTGTAGGCAGAGCTAGCGTAAACGGACCAGCCGTCACCGAGGGGACCTCCATGCCGCACGCCACCGCGCCGCCCGCACGCCCGGCCGAGCGCGTCGCCGCGCCGACGGGACGGGCCGCCGCCGTGCTGCTGGTGCTGCTCGGGACGATCACCGCGTTCGGGCCGCTCTCCCTGGACACCTACCTGCCGGCGTTCCCCGAGATGACCCGCGACCTGTCCGCCAGCCAGGCGCAGATCCAGCTCTCCCTGACCACCTGCCTGATCGGCATGGCGCTCGGCCAACTGGTCACCGGCCCGCTCAGCGACCGCTGGGGGCGGCGCCGGCCGGTGCTCGTGGGCGTCGGGGCGTACACCCTGCTGTCGCTGGTCTGCGCGGCCGCGCCGTCGGCCGAGGCGCTGGCCGCGGCGCGCTTCGCCCAGGGCTTCGCCGGCGGCATGGGCGTGGTGGTGGCCCGCGCCGTCGTCCGGGACCTCTACGCCGGGCGGGACGCCGCGAAGTACTTCTCCCGGCTCACCCTCGTCTTCGGCATCGCCCCGATGGCCGCGCCGGCCTTCGGCAGCCTGGTGCTGCGCTTCGGCTCCTGGCGTACCGTCTTCGTCGCCCTCGCCGTGATCGGCGTCCTGCTCGCCGCCGCCGTCGCGTGGCGGCTGCCGGAGACCCTGCCCGCGTCGCGGCGCAGCACCGGCGGCCTCGCCGCCACGGCCGCCGCCGGCCGCGCGCTCTTCACCGACCGGATCTTCCTGGGGTACGCGCTGGCGCAGGGCCTCGCCTTCGCCGGGCTGTTCGCCTACATCTCGGGGTCGTCCTTCGTCTTCCAGGACGTCTTCGGCGTCTCGGCCGGCACCTTCAGCCTGATCTTCGGCGTCAACGCGCTCGCCCTGGTCGCCGTCGGCCAGGTCAACGCCCGCCTGCTGGACCGCTTCGAGCCTCGCAGGCTGCTGCTCACGCCACTGGGGGTGGGAGTGCTGGCCGCCGTCGGGGTGCTCGCGGGCGCACTGCTCGACGCCCTGCCGCTGGTCGTGGTGGCACTGTTCGTCTTCGTCGGGTCGCTCGGCATGGTGACGCCGAACGGCACCGCGCTCGCCCTGGATCGGCACGCCGCCCACGCGGGCACCGCCGCCGCCCTGCTGGGGGCCATCCAGTCGGTGGTCGGAGCGGCGGCGGCGCCGCTGGTCGGACTGGGCGGCGAGGGCAGCGCCGTCCCGATGGCGGTGGTGATCACCGGTGCGGCGGCCGCCTCCCTCGCCGTCGTCCTCACCCTGGCGCGCGCGCCCCGGCCGGCCACCCCCGCCGCGGGCTGACGGTCGCCGCGCCGCGCGCTCCCCGCGCCGGCCGCGTCAGCCCGCCGCGGGCTGACGGTCACCGCGCCGCGCGCTCCCTCGCCGACGGCGTCAGAAGTTGAAGTACCGGACCGCGGCGTCGTCCGAGGCGGCCGTCGCCGCGAAGAACTCGACCAACTCGGCGTGGTGGCGCTCCAGGTAGTCCAGGTCATCGTCGTCCCAGAGTTGGGGGTAGACCTTCCGCTCGGTCATCCGCTCCGGGTCGAAGTGACGGGCCAGCACCTCGAACGGCGCCGCGTTCAGCGCCCGAGCGGCGTCGGCGACCATGCCGGCGTCCCACGCGAGGAGGGTGCACTCCTCGTCGATGACGTCGCCGTCATCGTAGAGATCGACTCTCACCCCGGCCGCGTCCAGCAGGAACTGGATGCCGGCCCAGGCCTTGTCGAGGTAGCAATCCGGCCGGTCCTCGTCGTCGACCACCTGCTCCATCGCCCACTCCGGGTCCGCCATCGCCCGGTCCAGTTCCTCCGGGGTCACCCGGATGAACGACAGGACACTGCCCATGGTCCCACCACTTCCGCGTCGGCCGGTCGAATCGGCGGCCATTCTGGCAGCCTCCTCCGACAACCCCGGCCGCAGCGACCCCGGCCAAGGCCCCGAAACCAGCAGTTCACTGACGAACGGGGGCACCGAGCGGCGCGTGTCCCTTGCCGGCGTCTCAACTCGCCGCCGTCAAGGGGTGAGGGGCGCGAGCAGCACTCCGCAGGCCGGGACGAGCCGACCACCGTCGCCGCCGACCACGTGGCGAGGTCTCACCTCACGCCGGGGGTCGCATGCCGGATCCGACGAGGCTCTCTGCTGCCAGGCAGGCCAACTCCCCTGGCTGCGTCTGGACGTCGGCAGGGTGCCATGCCTCCACCCTCCCGGTGCGGATACGCGCCAAGACACATCCGTACCGCCCGCTCTCTTCGAGCGGGAAGCGCAACGCCACGCCCACTGCCCCGCTCCCCGTCGCCACGTCGACCCGGACTGTGGCGTCGACGGAGAGCCTGGCGAGCGCCGCACGTACGCCGGCCTCGTCAGCGGCGGTCGCCGAGAGCGCAGCACGTAACTCGTCCGGCGACGGCACCCTCGGCCTGGCAGGCGGGGGGAAATCCAGCCTGGCGGCAGGCGAGGGGCAGGGGACGCTCCGTGGGGACGTCGGAGCGGTGGGGGCGAAGCGCAACTCGAAGCAGAAGTCCTCGACGACCCACTCCGGTTCCAGCCACGAGCCGTCTGTACCCCTGCCGGCGATTCGAAGCACGGCGGTGACGCCGCCAGGACGGGCGGTGTCCGATCCCGAGATCGCTATCAGGTCGGCCTCCGAACGATCAGCCAGTGCCCGGCCGATCTCGTCGGCCGTACGTGGGTGGGAGCCGGGTCGGACCTGGAGGTCGGCGACGACCTGGGCCACCATGTCCCGGGCGTTCGCTTCAGCCTCGGCGGTGCGTGCGGGAGAATCACCTGAGACGCCGCATCCCGCCATGACTCCGGCAAGAACCGCCGTCCCCGTGACGACGCTCCATCCGCGCCATGTCGAGATCGACAGCCGATCGCATCGGCGCGGGCCGAACGGCCACCTCGGCGCCAGAGCGGCGACTTTCGTGTTGGGCGAGTGTGGCCGGCTGCTCAAGGTAGGCAGCCGGTAGCTTGCAGCGGCACCGCTGACCTGGAGATCAGCTCCCCATCCATGGAAGGCATGAGGGCAGGATCTCGTAGGTCCCACCCGGCCGCACGAGTACCGCTACTCACCCCGTAGCGGTCGGCGGGACTGCTCGTGCTTGCCGCAGCGGTCGACACCGGCGCATGAGGGTCCGCCACGCAGAGCGTGGCCGTCCCGCCTGTGCCTCGACCGCCAGCCGGCACCGAGCCTGGGGCCGAGATCCGCGTCCGGTCCCAAGCTCATGTCAGCCGTCCGGCCGTGCTGCGAATCTGCTGGTGGACAGCGTCACCCCGGGCCGCCGCCAGGCCGTCGAACGTCAGCCAGGGCATGACGAACGACGACCGGCGGCGAACATGTTCGCGTACGTCACGGGGCGTAGCCAGGTTTCTGGCCAGCGCCACGCCTCACGGCTACCTGTAGTTGGTGAACTGGAGGGCGACGCCGAAGTCCTCACCCTTGAGCAGCGCGATGACGGCCTGGAGGTCGTCCTTCTTCTTGCCGGTGACCCGGAGCTGGTCGCCCTGGATCTGCGCCTGGACGCCCTTCGGGCCCTCGTCGCGGATCTTCTTGCTGATCGCCTTGGCCTTGTCCGAGTCGATGCCCTGGATGACCTTGCAGTCGATCTTGAACGTCTTGCCCGACGAGCGCGGGTCGCCGGCGTCCAGCGACTTGAGCGAGATGTTCCGCTTGACCAGCTTCTCCTTGAACACCTCCAACGCCGCCCGCACCCGCTCCTCGGTCTCCGCCTGGAGGCTGATCGCCTCCTCGCCCGACCAGGAGATCTCGGCGCCGGTGCCCCGGAAGTCGAACCGCGTCGCGAGCTCCTTCTCCGCCTGGCGGAGGGCGTTGTCGACCTCCTGGCGGTCGACCTTGCTCACGATGTCGAACGACGGGTTGGCTGCCATGCTCATGCTCCTGCTGTCCGGCGGTTTGTGGTCGTGTGTCCCCCGCTGACCAGCGGTACGACCCCCTGACGGTACCCGGTTGCGCTCCTGCCGGGGGGAGCCGCTATCCTTGCTACCGCCGCCGCGTTGCGACGCGGTGGGGTGCCCTGGCGGGTTGCCCGAGCGGCCAATGGGAGCGGACTGTAAATCCGTCGCGAAAGCTACAGAGGTTCGAATCCTCTACCCGCCACCAGGAGCACCAACGGCCCCTGACCAGCAGGAATGCTGATCGGGGGCCGTTGTCGTTTGTCTGGCCGAGTCCGACTGCGTCCAGCCGTTGACGGCTGGTTGTGGGCAGATCGTGGGCGGGTCGATCTTGCCTCTGAGCGCTCCACTGGGGGCTGCGCTGTTGGTGCTGGCGGCGCTTGCCAGGCTGGCGCGGGGCCGTACGCGTAGGGACCGGCTGAGGGCTCCGCGGCTGGCGTGTCGCTGGCTACGGGAGGCAGGCCGAGGGCAAGCCAGTCCCGGGGTTGGACTGGCGCGGCAGTCGGAAGCCCCGGCCCTCGACCAGGTCGACCCGTTCGGCTTCCGTACCGCCTGGCCGTAATCGTGCCGCTTCCTGGATCCGCAGATTCGGGGGCGGCGGTCCGGCGGCAGTCGGTGGCTCTCCGCCCCGGCGCCGAAGGCGGCCGGGGCGGTTTGCCGCCGGCCGGCTCACCGCCCCCGCGCCGCGCGGAGCGCGGCGCCTTGATCCAGAACAGAGCAAATCGGCAGTACGTAGAGAGAAGGGAACGGAGACGTCTCGCACATTCACTTGCAAGAGCCGTTCGCAAGCCGAGCCGAGTGACACGATCTAGAGAAGGTCGAACAGCCTCGAGGGGTCAGCAGTAGCCGAACTGCCCCCACCTGTCTGCTTCAGCATACTTAAGAATGGTTGCGGGAAACTGGAGTCCGCCTCCGACTCTTCTCGCTCCCGCTGTCTCTCCAGTAGCTCTTCAATCTCAGATGTGTCTAGGGAACAACTCCACCTGTCGGCCATAGAACTTATATCTTCATAGATATCTTCCTCATCCCCCTGCGGGTCCCCTTCAAGTTGGGAAACCAGTTCAGCTATTAGTTCAGATGCAAACGCCTCAAACCTGTCGGTCATGTCATTGACGAAATGATCAGTAACCGGGATGATGTTCATGGCGGACTTCAAAAGTCCCCAATCCCTCACATCCTCGGCTCGCGATAGCCTTTCTAGAATTTTCACCTCGAAGGTGGTCCGGGCGGGCCTCCACTCCTGGGGCACTTGGTCCGATCGAAGAGCCTGGAGTACGCGGATTAGGTCACTAGCGTCCAGGTGCTGGAATTTCTGAATGATTCCGTCTGCGATCTGCTCGAACAGGCCACTGCGCGGCCTCATTCGCGTGACGCTATACATATTCAGAAGGAATTCGAGACGTGTTCCTATCTGTCGATACCAAGGTTGACTGATGGCAAAGAGCACGTTCTCCGTTGATGTGACGGACGAGGAGAACAGGGTGCGTTCGATGTTCCTGACGATCGCTTCTCCTGCCTCTTTTCGTTGAGGGTTAGGTTGAGTTCGAGGCAGTTCGAAAGGATACCCAAAAAAGCCTGCTAAGGACCTAACTTGGATGTAGGAAACGGCGGACTTGATGATAGACAGCATCAGGCCCGGATATCGAGCCAAAAACGCGCCCACTGCATCCGCGAGTCCTGGATTCAGCGCACCAACAGAGCCTCGCTGGCGGTCGCTCAATTCCAGCGACAGAAGGTCTCCCTCGAGAATGGAAACAGCGGAGTCGAGGTCAACCTCTAAGCAACGACGGTCCTCTTGCTCGCAGAAGGCTCTCGTGGCGGCGTATAGCTCACTGGTAAGGATACTCGCGGAGCCCATAGAAAAACGAACGAGGAGAACAGCTCGCGGTAAGTCATCGAGCTGGTGTCGAAGAACGTGATCCCACAGTTCCTCCGGCTTTTCTAAAGCTTCTAGAAGACGAGCTGGGACTTCTGTGGGGTCCAAGAAATTGGTGCGGTATTCTCTCTCCTCGGAGACCGGAGGATCTCGTCTCCGTGGTTTGAGCCCGGCTTCTCGAACGAGCGCCGCGATGGCGGCCTCAGTCATGCGCGGATTGAAGTTGCGATGTGAGACCACCCGAATGTATTCACCGCTTGGAGCAGCGGAAGCTGCTCTCCTCAGGGGAGAAAAGTAGAGCTGGTTATACAGAATGTGGCACTTCTCGTGTAGCGATAGAGACTCGGCGTTAACAAGAATTCGGGCGGTACCGAAAATCGGATCACCTAGCTTTTCGTAGCTCTGCTGGGCCTGTCGAAGGATGTAGTCCCGTGTTGTCATGATAAAGACCTTGGTTGGATCAGACTCGACATGACGAATAAGGCGCAGCAGCTCTCCATCACCCCCTGTCCTTACCTTCTCTTCTAGCGATGTCTGGCCCAAAAAATCGTCAAAGAAGAGGATCTGACGCATATTTGGGTCTATTTGTGCCTCGAGTTCTCGCACGTCCCCTACAGCGGTAACTGGCTGCCAGCCGTCTGCCATGAATCGGAGAAGAACGATGTGCGCGGTCGTAGTCTTGCCGACCCCTGGCGGCCCGGCGAGAATGCAAATGCCGTGCTCGTCGATGCTTTCCATTGCCTTCGCCACAAACTTTGTTTCGATAAAGCTGCGCTGCAGGCGGCGCAGTTCTTCTCGAAGGTAGACGGATCGCAGATGCTCAAGATGGTGCACCAGCACGCTCAGAACTGCGCCGCTCGACATCCACAGCTTAGGTGTCGCCTTCTCTACATCGGGATGGCGTCGGATTAGGGCGGCAATGTCGTCCCGCCCCAGGATGTCGACCTCAGATATTCTATTCCCGAATATCGCCTCTATGCTCTTCTTGTTCGCTCGGGTGAGCCTTGCGGAAGTAACCAGGATATATCGAGAAGCCGCACCGGCAATGCCTTTCTTCGCCTCTTTGGTGAGCTCGCTTTTGACGTCTTTGAAGGCCGCTGTCGGTCGATGCTTACACTGAACTACAACTTCATCACCTGGCGCGAGATACAAAGGCCTCTCCGCCGGCCCTAAGACCCGCAGGTCGACCCCACCGTCTCTGCCTCGCGGAAAGCTTTCTACGTGGACGTTCCATTCCGCAGTCAGCAGGTCCGCTACCAATCGTTCGAAGTCATAGTCCGACAGATTCTCGAAGTTTTCGGTCATGGTCTACCTCAGGCGGCGTGCGCAATAGTTAGGCCAAGGCGGCTAGAAGGCTAAGCGTAGACGTGGACAGGCGACTGCTCGTCTAGATTTGGAGCTCTTAACGCGCCGCTTCTTCCTCGATCCATTCCTTGGGTATCAGCTTTTCCCCGGCGCGCCAATTGTGTCTTACGGAGTTCTGGAACCACTGCTCGGGTAGGTTGGCGTGGTCGCAGACGATCACTTGCATCTCGGGGGCCAGTTCCACGATCACGTCGTGAATCAGGCGGAACAGTCGACCCACTGCCTCACGGTCGGTGTCCTGGCCTGGTGTGCCTGACCTCTGGTCGACCTCGGATCGGTACCAGACTTGCGTGGGTTGGTCGAGCATGAGCAGTCGTGGGACCGGTCGGTGCTGTCTTACGAAGTAGCGGTGCAGTGCGAGGTGGGTGATGAGGTGGTAGCCGACCCAGTTCTCTCCACTACCGATGCGGAACAAAGGTGCTGGACCTTGCTCGGTGTCGGTGACAACGGTGAGGCGGTTCAGATCGAGACGGACGCTTCCGCTACGGTGCTCCAACTGGAGCCGGTCAGCCCATCTGGTCATGTCTTGGCTGATGGTCACCAGGCGTGAGGTCAGCTGTTCGCGTTCCTCGGCAGGGTCGAGTTCGGCCTCGAGCGTTCGCACTCGGCCGAGGGCAGTCTCGTACTGGTGACGTAGCCGAGCCAGCTCGGCCTCCGAGCTGCCGGGTAGTGCAGCGAGTGTCGCGTGGATACGGCCGCGGGTGAAGTCGCGCCGTGCGGTATCGGGAAGCTGCTCGGTGACTGCCTGACTTGCGATCAGCGACTGAATGGCGCCCTCGGCTGCTCTGAGTTGGTTGCGCAGAGCGGCGGCTTGCTCATCGAGGGCCTGCAAAGCGGCGCGTCGGGCAGGACGGGCGGCGTCCACGCCGCTGAGCTGGTTGCTGAGCTGCACCAGACTCTGCCGCAGTTGCTCTGGCGCGGGGTCTGGTTCGGCGAGTGCCGAGCCGCAGAGTGGGCACGGGAAAGGTCCCTCGTGGGTGTCGGCCATCGCGGCGGTGGTGCCGTTGGTGGGCAGTCCCAGAAGGTCGAGGCTTGCCAATCTGGCGGTTTGAACTCGAATGGCCCCGGTGAAGTCGGTCTCGGTGTCGTTTTGTTGCAGAAGTACGTCCCGTTCAGCATTGAGGCCGCGGAGACGGTCACGTACCTGGTCGCGTTCCCGCTGTAGCGCGGCGATGCGGCCGCCCATTTCGGGATCAGGTATTTCCGGGGTAGTGGCAGCTGCGGTGACGGCGGCGTGCAGAAGACCGACCATGCTGGATCGATCCACTGGTTGGTCCCTGTCGACCAGTCCGAGCGTGTACGCCTCCCGCCAGAGCGTCGCTAGGCCTGCGTCGGCGGCCTCGCTTGCTCGAACCGCTTGGCGATAGACCGTCTCCGCACGGCGCAGCTCTCGACGGGCCGCGCTGAGTTGGGCGCGCTTGAGCGCCTGGTCTCGCGGTACGGCGCCGATGAAGTACGGGATGGTGTCTTTAAGGGTTTGCGCCATGCCCTGATCGCCTTGCCGGTGGAACAGTAGGTCGCGGGCGGCGATTTCGCCCTGCCGCTGCAGGCACAGCAACGCGGCGTGCCCGATGTGCGCCTCAAGTGGATACCGCGCCGAGCCCACCGGCGGCTCGTGCAGGTTCTCCTCGATGCCGATGCGACGCCCGAGCTGCTCCCGAACAGCGTCCGAATCCGCGTTCACCACGAGGTCTTCAAACTCAAGTGGGGCCAGGTCGGCTCCGAATTCCAGCATTGCGCGCTGGGTCGACGCCTTGCCAGCGTCAGGCGCGGGCCTCGCGACGAACGCCCGACCGCCGTCCAGTTCGAACAACGCCGCATACCATGAAACGGTGCTGGTGATCGGGCCGATCGGCATTTGCAACGTGTCGCGGCCCAGGCAGTACTCGACGATGTCGAGCAGGGCACTCTTCCCCGTCTTCGACTCCCCGGTCACAATGTTGAGAGCCCCAGGGGTGAAGTTGAGGACGCGCCGACGACCGTGATTGCTGTAGAGAATGATCGCGAGCAGTTGCACGGCAATCAGGGTGTCACGCCGAGGACCGCAAAAACGGTCGCGGTGTTGTCAATCTTCGCCAACCAACGGCCAACGAAGCTCGCTCTTCGGAGGATGTCCGCAAGTTCATCGGGCATCTGGAATCCCCTCGGACGGCGGGTCCTACCTTGCAAGGCATCTCCTTCGACGGTGAGCACCCCCTGGGCGAGGCCAAACCGTACGCCCTCTCTCACTGGCTCGACAAGGCTCTGCGCTCGAGGTGGGAACCCAGTGCGCAGCAGCGGGTTACGGGAAGTCCACGTCGCCAGGTGAGTTCTGGTCGAGGTGGGTAGGGCTTGCCGAGTCCCGCGATGAAGCACCAACGGAACGATGATGAAGGCCAAAGGCCACGGCAGTGCGCGATCCGACTCTTTGCGGTACCCGTCGGCGGCGGTAGCGAGGATTACCGCGATCAGCGCAGGGTTCAGCATTGCGGCCACGATCGGCGGTCGATCAGTCCACACCGTCATAGCACCCCCTTAGGTCACGTACTTCCTGGCGAGATGAGCTGCCTCACGCGACGACTTGCAGCAACTTCTTGACGCGGCTTTCAAAGTCCGGATGCCAGCCGATGCGTCCAGCATCAGCTAAAACGTGACGTTTTCCGCGAACAAAGAAGGGCTCGTTATAACGAGCACGGACGGTGATGCCCGTCTGAGCCAGCAATTGCCGCAACATCTGCTTGCCGGCCTCCTGCTTAGCCGCTTCGTCCGCGTCGTCATCGAGCGTGTCGAGCATCCAGTCGAACTCGCGCTCCCACTCGTCGACGAGCTCTGCCTCGAATTTGGTCAGCTCAGCTACACCAATCAGATCCTCATCCAACCACCGGACAGTCTGGGTGTACGCGCGATAGTAGTCGACGATCGCCTTCTGCAGGTTCCGCGGCGGATAGGCAACCCACTGCATCTGTTGCACGAACGTGTGAGTTCGGTATTCGGCAGCGACCGTGTCGACATCGACGTCCAGCAAATCGACCAGGGTGGGCAATCTCCCGCTGGTGAACTGGTCGCGAATGTCCGCTATCGCCGCCTGCGCCACGCCGACATCGAGGCTGCGGAGCCGCTTTTGCAACATCGCCAGTGCCTGTTCATCCCACCATCGCCAGACCATCGCCAAAAACAACTCCTCATGCCCCAGCGGCAGCGCCCAGTGCAGGTGTGTGCGTACCAACGCGGGCACGTCCTGGATGTGGGGCGAACCATCGATGACGCGGATCCTGGTGAGGAAGGTACGGCGATCGCCCGGACTAAGTGCGAGAAACTGCTCCCGGGCCTTTCTGGTTTGGTCTGATGCCGTGTCTCTAGCCACAGCCTCAAGCCCTGCGAGGGCGGTGCGTTCGTCGAGGGTCTCGGGGCGCAGGGCTGCAACCGCCGTACCGGCACCCGCTGTTTGAGTCGTGATCAAGAGCAGTTGCGGGCCGGACGGGTCGCTCGGCGTCGCGGTGTCCATCCAGACCTTCAGCGTGCGCCACACATCTGTGGAGGTATCGGTCAGTGCTCGATGGGTCTGCTGGTGGTGCTTGACTTGAAGCAGATGCGTCGGGCTGGTGTCTTCTTCCCAGGCGACGTCGTCATGCAGCTCCAAAGTGATGGACGCATCCGGCCTGTCAACCCCAGAGCGCAGGAGTTCCACCAACGCCCACCAGGTCTGATGCTGATAGCCGACTGCGCTCGGGGCAGCGCTATGCGAAGCCGAAGCCATCCCCTGAGTCTCTACCCTGCCGAACGATCATGTCCAGCCTTCAAACGGTGCATTGACATGGACAAGATGCTGTCTCCTGGGCTCGTGACCCTGACGGGGCGGGGCGGGGCGTCCAGCGGGCCGATCGGGACGATGCCCTTGACTGTGTGGCTGGGCATTCGCTCTACCGCCTTGTCTGAAGCAGTCGATAGGTTCTGACGACTGCTCCGACGGTCCCATTCTTTCGGGTGACACTCTGCTGTTCGACCAGGGCCGTACCCACCTCGACAGCAAATAGGGCTGCAAGCTCCCGGTCGGCGGGGATTTGGCGCTGCCGTGTTTCCGCTTCTACGGAGCCCTCATCTGGCCCGTTCTCGTGCCGGCGTGGCTTCGCGTAGGTGCCTCGTCCGTGTTCTGTTGCAACCAGGCGTTCGTCGCGCAATACCGCAATGGCCTGGCGGATCGTCCCGCGACTTGCCTTGAACTCGGCAGTGAGCACGCTCTCGGCTGGTAAGAGGGCGCCGGGCGGGATGGCATAGCTCTCAATGCGTGCTCGCAGCTCATCGGCGATCGAGCGATAGCGGGGCTGGCCGTAGTGCGGGGTGGGCACTTGCTCACCGTACCTGGCACTTGTCTTACCAAGTGCCAGCCAAGTGGCCCGTTTCGACGTGTAGACAACACGTCCACTTGTAGGTACGTTTCCCGATGTGCGGCCAGGGTGACGGCTCGTATCAGGGGTGGTGGCGCGCGCTGGCCCTGGTCGCACCTGATGCGCGGCGTCCTGTCGGACCGGTTGCGGTAGCCGCGCGTACAAGTTGGCTCGGCGACACCCGACCCGTCTGTGTCGGATGGTGCGCCGTGCCTTCATCCGGGCCGGTGGCCGGCTGCATTCCCCCGTGGCTGGCCACCGGTCCCCGACTACCTGTGGAGGTGTGATGTCCGGCTTTCATCGTCGACGCCGCTGGTTCTCGTCCTGGTGGTCCTGGATGCGCCCGTCGACCCGGGTCGCCAGCTTCAACGCTTTGTCGCATCCGCGGCCGGTTTCTGTCGCGCCCTCGCATCGGTGGCCCTCGGGGCCGACGCGGGAGCTGCCCGCGCTGCGATACGCGCCACCGATGACGCGGGCGCAGCTCTACCGGGGCAACGGTGGACGGTGGCCGCGGTGAGCCGCACGAGCAAACCGGCTGACGTCATGAGCCACCCGGACTGGTGCGCCCCGGATCGCTGCGGCCACCTGGTGCCGCCGCTGATGACGCACATGGCCCGGCGCCATCGCGGCCCGATGTACCGGGTCGGCGATACCCGAGTGAGCGGCCACATCGTCACGTACCTCATCGGTGCAGACGCCACGGTGCCCTTGATCGCGGTTCACGCGGCGTGCCGGGCCGGGATGGGCTGGGCGGAGTTGCCGTTGCCGCAGGTTGCCCAACTGGTCGAGCAGCTTCGCGAGCTACTGAAGCAAGCTGGCGGCCAGCAGGGGGCCGACGATGAGTGAGGGCGAACCCATGACGGGGCGTCAGCCGTTGTTGTTGATCGTGCCAGTCGTGTGCCCGATGTGGTGCCGGGGCTGCGGACCGAACGACCCGATGCACCGAGGCTTCCCGGCCACCATCGGGCGGGAGCAGACCGGTTGGATCAGCCTCCAATTGCTTATCGACCGGTTCGCGCGTCGGGACCTGGCGGTGAAGCTCGACGCGACCCGCTACGGCGCAACGCAGACTGTGCTCCTGTCGCCGGCGCAGGTGGACCGGCTCATTGACGAGCTGACGCAAGCCCGTCTGGCGATGCTTCCACCGGGTGGTCGACACGAACGGACGGGGGAGACGCGGTGAACACCAGCAGCCGTCGGGGCGTAGCCGCCTCTCGCACTCCCGGCCCGCGCCGTGTGCAGTCGCCGCGAGCTGCGGTAGTGGTCCCTCCCGTTCCTGAGCGGCCCGCCGGGGGGACCACCTGGCAGACGTTGGAACGTCTAGGGGGTACGGTGACCGGTGTGCATGGCCGGGACTGGCGCCCTCGCTACCTGCAACTCGCGGAGGAGTTGCGGGCGAAGATCATGAGCGGTGAGCTGGCCCCTGGCACGCTGATGCCGAGCGAGACGGAGTTGGCCGACACGTCCGGCCTGTCCCGAACCAGCGTGCGCAACGCGATCCGGCAGCTTCGGGAATGGGGCCTGGTCCGGGCCGAGCAGGGCCGCGGCACCTACGTGCGGGCACCGCGCCAGCGGGTACGCCGTCGCAACACCGAGCGGTACCAGTGGGAGAAGGACCGGGTCCTGCTCGACGAGGCTGAGCGGTTGAAGACCGGCGCCATCGAGCACGACACCGGCCTGACAGTCGATGACCTCAAGTTCCACGCTGAGTACTCCCGTGTCGACGCGGACGAGGAGATGGCGGCGGCCTTGCAGGTCGAGCCGGGTACGCCGCTCCTGCGCCGGGTCTATTGGACCTCCTCCCGCCACGAGAACGCGCCGCTGACGCTGTCGTACTCCTACCTGCCGTACGACCTGGTGGCCGTGAACCCGGACCTGCTCGACGAGAGCAAGGAACCATGGCCCGGCGGTACGCAGCACCAGCTCTACACGCTGGGCATCGAGCTAGACCGGATCGACGACGAGGTCCGGGCTCGCCCGCCGTCACCTGATGAGGCCGAGCTGCTGGACATCGACCCAGGCGTCTCAGTGCTCACCGTGCGGAAGACCTCGGTCGACACCACGGGCCGCGTCGTCGAGGTCGCCGACGCGGTGATGCCAGGCGACCGCACCGAGCTTGTGTACTCCCACAAACTTCAACGGTGGAAAACTTGACGCAGCTCGTCTCGGTCATCACGCCAGTCCACGCGCCCAGCATCGAGCACCTTGCTGGCGCCTACGAGTCGTTGGCTAAGCAGGAAATGCCTGCCGGGTGGGACTGGCAATGGCTCGTCCAGGAAGACGGGCAGACCGGCGCCCTGGTCGACGCGCTGCCCGATGATCCTCGGATCAGCGTCGGCACCGGCCGTTCCGGTGGACCTGGGGTGGCCCGTACCCTTGCGCTGGCCCGGGTGTCGGGGGATCTCATCAAGGTCCTGGACGCCGATGACCAGTTGACCCCTGGTGCGCTTGCCCGGGACATCGCCGCCTTCGCCGTGCATCCTCACATCGGCTGGGCTACCTCGCGCGTACTCGACCTGCTGCCCGACGGGTCGACCGCCGGATGGGACAAGGACCCGGCCGGCGGGGTCGTCGATCGCGGTTCGGTCCTGTCGTTCTGGCAGGCCAACGACTACCGGGCATCGGTTCATCCAGCGACCCTGTGCCTGCGGCGGGATCTCGTCTTCGCCCTGGGCGGCTGGATGGCCCTGCCCGCCAGCGAGGACACCGGCCTCCTGCTCGCCGCCAACGCGGTGAGCGAAGGTTACTTCACCCGCGAGTACGGCCTGCTCTACCGCAAGTGGCCCGGCCAAGTCACCAGCCAGGCTGCGCACCGGGAACCGGCCGAGTATCGGGCCCGGATGAGGATCATCGAGGCCAGAGCCAACGCCCTGGCCTCGATGCTGCCTAACGGTCTGCCGCTTACGCCTCTGGCGTAGCCTCATGCCCCGGCATGCCGTGGGTGCGGCGCCGCTGCTTCATCTCCGCCTCGTAGATGTGCCGCCGCCCACCGGCCAGCTTCTCCCGCGCGTCCCGCTCGATCTCCTGGAACGCCGCGTAGTAGCCGTCGTCGAACTCCTCCACGATCTGAAACGTCCACCGCCCGGGTAGCACGTTGCGCCCCAACAGCTCGTGCTCGACCCGGTCGGCCACCTCGTCGTGCCCGGCTTCGCGAAGCAGCTTCACCACACGGTCAAGGGTGAGATCCGCGCCGCCAACGAGCTGGTGCGCCGAGTACAGGTGACCGCGCACCCGGTGGATCGTCTCCAGCGCTTTGCTCAACTCGCCCAGCGCCTCGATCGTCATATCGTCAACCCCGTCCGGACGGGAATGAGCATCATCGACGGCTAGGCCCTGTCGTTCGTCTGCCATGGCATCAGCAGTACCCCGAACTTGCCCTGACTACCGCCGAATTGAGCTGGCTGACCCCATCTGTCACGCCACGAGTCTGTCCAGGCAGCCATCGCAACGGCGGTGAGGGTCGCCCTGTCGGAACTCGATTCTCACCCAAGGGGCGAGCGCTGATGCCAGGTCTTCCCAGGTGGGACCGCTTCCGGATTCATGACTAATTGCTGTTAGCTGCGCTAGACGTGTGACCACTACTACGATCAAGATGACCAGCGGAAAACCAGTTATCCCCGCCCCCCATTCAATACAGTTCAAAACGAATTCCCACACCTTGCTGCCCTTTCTTGAGGATTATTGCCTGCTTGTTTTGTTGCACGCTTGCCGCGTGCTGCCAATAGCGTAAGGGCTTTGGGGTTTGGCGTCAAGAGTGCGAATACCCCGTTTGTGTTTGATTAAAGTGAAGTCTGCACGCGCTTATCATCCCACTTTTGGGGTGGTTTAATTCCGCACAGCAAATCTGTATCTGGATTGGATTACGCCGCGCCTGCGTAAGCCGAACCAAGCTTCCATGTGGCTGCGGCGACCCCGTCAAGCAAGGTTGTTGACTTGTCTGCCAAGTGCCGTCTACCTTGGAGTCTCAACTTGGCAGACATGCCAACAACCTGGAGGTTGAGCGATGGCTCTGCGTGGCGGTACGAGGTTCGCCGTGCGTTGTGAGGACGTGTTCCCGGCGGGGTGCGCGTTGGTGCCCGAGTCGCTGGGCGAGGTGGAGGACTACGACGAGAAGACGGGTCGGCGTTCTCCGGCGAAGGACAAGCTGACCGGCCAGCGCGTGTGGCAGGTCCGCGTGATGGACCTCGACCCCGAGCTTGGTAAGCGCTCCCGGGAGACGACGGTGAAGATCTCCGCGGACTACCAGCCGGTGCCGCCGACGGGCGCCCCGTTCGAGGCGGTGGAGTTCGACGGCATGACGGTCACGCCGTACGTGTCGAACAACGGCCGGATGGCGTACTCGCTGCGGGCGACCGGGATGCGCGCCCCGGCGGGCGTGGCGAAGAAGGCGGCGGCGTAGCCGCATCAGGTGGGGGCGGGGCTGTCAGGTCTTGGCGGACGGCAGCCCCGCCCTCTGTCTCTTCCCCCTGCTCTGTCGAGAGAGGTAGTGACGTGTCCAAGCGTAGGCGTTCGGCTGCCCCGGCTCAGCCTCGGTGCGGCGTCTGTCAGTCCCGGTTCGACCCGGCCGGCGGTGCGGCTGACCGCTGCCCGCTCTGCGTCGGGCAGCTCGTTCTTCCCCTTCCCCCGGTCCGGGACTCGTCGGGCCGGTTCGTGTCGCTGCGGGGTGCGCGATGATGCGCCGGCCGCGGGGCGAGGTGGTGATGACGACCGCTGGGGATCTGATGGTGATCCGGCCAAAGCGGTTCGAGCTGCCGATGTGGGCGGTCGTGCTCGGCCTGGTGCTGCGCTGGCTCGCCCGGGGCTGCTGGTGGTGCCTGTGCCACCCGGTCGCCGTGGGCCTGGCCGTGCTCGCCGTCGTCCTCTACGCCGACCACGGCTGGGCGGGCTTGGTCGTGCCGTTGGTCCTGGCGTCGGCGGTGTCGGCCGTCTGGCGGTGGCGCGATGAAGCGTCCTGGTGGCGGTGGTGGGCTGGGCCGCTGCTCGGCCGGTTCCGTCAGGTCTTCGTGTACCGGCGGGCGTGGCGGGAGGCCATGACCCTGTGCGGCCTGGCCGAGACGTACGACCATCGCGCCGTCCTGCCGGAGCTGCTGCGCGTGCGCTCGGACCAGGCCCTCGACGTGCTGACCATTCGCATGGTCCGCGGGCAGACCCCGGCCGACTTCCAGCGGGTCACGGCGAACCTCGCGTACGCCTTCGGCCGGCGGCACGCCCGGGTCTACTCCGAGCGGCCCGACGACCCGCCGAACCGGACCGGCTATTGGGCGTTGCTGCTGCGGCTGGTGGACCGGGTGCGGTTCCGGGATCGGCCGACCGTGGTCTACCTGGTGCTCGTCCGCACCGATGCCCTGCGGCCGGTCGTGGCACCGTTCGACGCCCCGGCCGTCCCGGACCTCACCGCACTGCCCCTCGCGAGGCGGGAAGACCTGGGCACCTGGTCTCTGCACCTGCTCGCCACGCACGTCCTCATCGGCGGGGCCACCCGGTCCGGCAAGGGCTCGGTGCTGTGGTCGCTGGTCCGCTCGCTGGCCGGCGGGATCACCTCCGGCCTGGTCCGGCTCTGGGTGATCGATCCCAAGGGCGGGATGGAGTTCGCCATGGGCCGGCCGTTGTTCGCCCGGTTCGCCTGCAAGTCCTTCGAGGCCATGGCCGACCTCCTCGACGAGGCCGTCACGGTCATGCGGGAGCGGCAAACCCGGCTCGCCGGAACGGTCCGGGTGCACACCCCGACCGAAGCTGATCCCCTCGTCGTGGTCGTCATCGACGAGATGGCCGCGCTCACTGCGTACCTGCAAGACGCCGACCTGCGCAAGCGCATCGCCGGCTCGCTCGGGTTGCTCCTGTCGCAGGGTGCCGGCGTCGGGGTCCTGGTCGTGGCGGCGTTGCAGGACCCTCGCAAGGAAGTGCTGCCGTTCCGGGACCTGTTCCCGACCCGCATCGCGCTCGGACTCACCGAGGCGTCGCAAGTCGACCTGGTCCTTGGCGACGGTGCCCGCAACCGGGGCGCGCTGGCCGACCAGATGCCCCGATGGGCCAAGGGCGTCGGCTACGTGATCCTCGACGGCACCCCCGAACCCCTGCGGGTCCGGTTCTCGTACATCAGCGACGACGACATCCGCGACATGGCGCAGCAGTACCCGGCACCCGTCGACGCGTCGGACATCCTCGCCCAGGTCGGCCGCGAGTCGGCCCCGGAACCGGTGCGCCCTCCGCTGCCCCGCAAGCCGTCCGGGCCGCTGCTGCCCGATGCGCTCCGCAACCTGCTCGACCGCGACAGCGGGGGTGAGCCGCGGTGACCGACACCCCGAACGGCCGCCGCTTCTACCGGCTCCGCACCCCCGAACCCAACACCGCGGTCTCCGTCCGGGTCGACCCCGAACGGCCCGACCCGTACCCGGTCTATCTGGCGGTCGGTGCGGGCCGGCGACGGATGTCTCTGACCCCCGACGAGGCGTGGGCGCTGTGGCGCTGCCTCTCCGAAGCAGTCGCCGCGCTCGGCACCCCTCCCGACTACATCCGCACTGACATCCGACCGGCCCGGAGGTAACCGCCATGACCACCCTCACCCGCTTCATCAACCGGCTCCGGCGTCCGCTGCGCATCCAGCTCGTCGGCCCCGCCGACCAGACCGCCGCCGCCCTGCACGGCCTGGCGCACATGGTCAACCGCCGACGCGACATGAACGACCGGCGCATCCGCATCGACGTGGTCATCCGCGAGAAGCCGTTGGAGGAGTGGCGATGACCGAGCGCACCGAATCGGCCGTACGCCTGGTGATCCTGCTCGCCATCGGCACGATGGCCGGCGCCGCCGCCTTCACCCACGTCCACGACCTGTCCGTGGCCCACGGCCAACCGCACTGGATCGGCTGGGCCAACGCCGTAGCCGTCGAGCTGATGGCGATCTACCTCGGGCTCGAACTCCGCGCCCGCCGCCGTGCCCGCCGCCCGGTCGGCCTGGTCGCCTCGCTGCTCGTCGCGTTCGCGCTGTTGTCCCTCGCCGCCCAGGTCGCCGAAGCGGAACGCTCCGCGTGGGGCTGGATCGTGGCGGCCGTGCCGTCCCTGGCCTTCCTCGCCCTGGTGAAGGTCGTCCTGTCCAACGCCCCGGCCACCCCGCCGGCTCCCGAACCGGACCAACCCCAGACCGACTGGTACGAGGTGCCCGAGCAGGTCACCCCCGACCCCGAACCCCAGCGTCCGGCCGACCCCGTACCGCCGGCTGTGCCGGCTCCGGCTGTCACCTCCGCCCCCGCGACGGTGCTGCCTCCGCGTAGCGTCGTCCAGTCGAACCGGCCGCACGTCGTCGGGATCATCCGATGACTGCTGCGACCCTGCCCGGCCTCGCCCCGGCCGCCCCGACCCCGGTTGCTCCTCGCCCGGGGTCGCGGGCGGCCCGCATGGCGCTACCCCGCTCGGTCGACGTGCTCAAGGAAATCGCGGCTGAGTACGGCGTCTGCGTTCGCCCGCTGGCCATGCGCCGCACCGACCTGGACACCGGCCTGACCGAGGTCATCGACCTCCCCTGCGGCGCCACCCGTGAGGACAAGTGCGGACCGTGCGCGAAGAAGAACCGCCGGCTGCGGCAGGCCCAGATCCGCGAGGGCTGGCACCGCGACGACGAACCGCTACCCGGCCCACAACCCGCGACCGAGGAACAAAAGTCGCTGATCCTGCTGCGGGCGCACTTCGAGTTCGCCAGGGACGAGGCATGCCGGGCCAGCCAGTACGACCAGGTCGCCGACCTCGACGAGGCGATCCGCGAGGTGGAAGAGGCCATCGCCGCTGAGGGCCTACG
The DNA here is from genome assembly GCF_043204915.1 of Micromonospora sp. NPDC047670. Classification (NCBI taxonomy): domain Bacteria; kingdom Bacillati; phylum Actinomycetota; class Actinomycetes; order Micromonosporales; family Micromonosporaceae; genus Micromonospora; species Micromonospora sp. NPDC047670. The sequence goes on along the minus strand of NZ_JBIDDA010000004.1, from coordinate 218,758 downwards.
CGGTCGCGTCGGGCCTCCCCACGGCAACGTCGACGAGGACTCCGACGAGGAGCCCAGCCGTCGGCGCAAGCGTTCCACCAGGCGGCGCCAGGATGCCCCCGACCTGCCCCGCCGCAAGGTCGAGCGGCGCACCGTCGGCAAGACCTACACCGCCCCGGACGGGTCGACCTTCCGGCCGTCGATGTGGCTCACGCTCACCCTCGACTCGTACGGGCCGGTCCGCCCCGACGGCACCCCGGTCAACCCCGACCGGTACGACTACCGCCGTGCCGCCTGGGACGCCGTCCACTTCCCCCGGCTGCTCGACCGGTTCTGGCAGAACCTGCGCCGCTGTGAGGGCTGGAACGTCCAGTACGCCGGTTGCGTCGAGCCCCAACGTCGACTCGCCCCACATGCGCACTTCGCCATCCGGGGCACCATCCCCCGCGACGTGCTGCGCACCGTGGCGGCGGCGACCTATCACCAGGTGTGGTGGCCTTCGGTCGACGTCCAGCGGTACACCCTCGACCGGCTCCCGGTCTGGGATGAGCAGGCGGCGGCGTGGGTCGACCGGGACACCCGCGAGTCGCTGAGTACCTGGACGGAAGCCCTCGACGCCATCGACGACGACCCGGACGCCGAGCCCGTGCACGTCGTCCGCTTCGGCGCCCAGGTCGACGCCCGCGGCGTCATGCCCGGCACCGAGGACGCCGAGCGGACCATCCGGTACGTCACGAAGTACATCACCAAGCACACCGGCGACTGCCACAAGGCGACCACCGACCGGCAGCGCAAACACCTCGACCGGCTCTGGCAGCAACTCCAGCTCACCCCGTGCACCGACCGCTGCGCGAACTGGCTGCTCTACGGCGTCCAGCCGAAGAAGGCGCACGCGAAGCTCAAGCCCGGCCGCTGCAAGGGCAAGGTGCACCAGCGGGACACCCTCGGCATCGGCGGCCGGCGCATCCTCATTTCCCGCGACTGGTCTGGCAAGACTCTCGCCGATCACAAGCACGACGCGCGGGCGTGGGTGCGTGCCCTGCTCGGCGCCACCACCGACAGCGGCGCGACTGGCGAGGCCGGGCAGCTCGTCGACGACCAGGGCGCCACCGTCGAACGGGTCCGGCATGCCTGGGAACTCGCCCGGCCCGACGACCCCGACGTGGGACCGCTGTCGCATCGGCTCATGCGGTCGATCAGCGAACGCGCCCGCTGGCGGTCCGAACTGCTCGCCGCCAAGGACCGGGCCGCGCAGGGGTCCTCAGATCTTTCGGCAACTCAGCACAGCGCACAGCACCACGGGGAGGAAAGACAGTGAACGAAGAGTTGTTGACCGTGCCGGAAGTGCTCGCCGAGCTGCGCGTACCGCGCTCGACCTGGTTCTACTGGCGGCAGACCGGCAAGGGACCGCGGGTGATCAAGCTCCCGAACGGGCAACTGCGGGTCCGCCGGTCGGCGCTCGGTCGGTGGCTCGGTGAGCTGGAGCAGGACGCTGCGTGAAGAGCTACGAGGTCCAGATCTGGGAGATCGGCAAGCGCGCTGACCGGAAGGCTCGGCCCTGGCGGGTCCGCTGGGCAGTGAGCGGCCAGCGCTTCGAGGAGATGTTCCGTACCAAGGCGCTGGCGCATTCGTTCCGCGCCGAGCTGGTCCAAGCGGCCAATGCGGGGGAGCCCTTCGACCCGGCCACCGGGCGCCCGGTCTCCGAGGCCAGAACCAAGAACCCCACCACCTGGTACGCGCACAGCCGCGCGTATGTCGAGATGAAGTGGCCCCGGGCGGCGGCCAAGACCCGGCGGTCGATCGTCGAGGCGCTGACCTCGATCACGGTGACCCTGACCCGGCCGACGAAGCGGGGCCGACCAGATGACGCCCTGCTCCGTGAGTCGCTGTACCTCTACGGGCTGAACCCGCGCCGCTGGTCCGACGAAATCCCGGCCGACCACGCGGCTGCCCTGGCCTGGCTGGAAACCGCGTCGCTGCCGGTCGTCGAGCTGGACTCGCCCGCGATGGTCCGCCGGGTCCTGGACAGCCTGTGCGTACGCCTCGACGGCAAGCCCGCGGCTGCCTCCACCGTCCAGCGGAAACGGGCCACCTTCTACAACGCGCTCGGGTACGCCGTCGAGCTGGAGCTGATCGCCTCCAACCCCGTCGACCGGGTCCAGTGGACCGCCCCCGAGGTCGCCCAGTCCATCGACCGGCGGGTGGTGGCGAACCCGGCCCAGGTCGCCACGCTGCTGGAGGCGGTGAAATCTCTCGGCAAACGGGCCGACAAGGTCACGGCGTTCTTCGGCTGCCTCTACTACGCGGGCATGCGGCCCTCTGAAGCGGCGGACCTTCGGCGGGAGGACTGCGACCTTCCCGGGCGCTGCCTCGACTGCGGGACCGACTTCGACGACCTGGCGGCGGTCAAGGCGTCCGCGTCCTGCGACCACGAGAAGATCGAATACCGCTGGGGCCGCCTGGTGCTCGCTGGGACCGCCCCGCGCGCCGGGTCGCACTGGACCGATGACGGTGGCTCGCACGAGCGGCGCGGCCTCAAGCACCGGGGCCGGCAGGAAACCCGAACGGTCCCCATCCCGCCCCGGCTGGTCGAGCTGCTGGCAGCGCACGTCGACAACCACGGTGTCGGCCCGGACGGTCGCTTCTTCCGCGGCCTGCATGGCGGTCCGCTCTCCGAGTCGGTCTACGACCGGTGGTGGAAGCTCGCCCGAGAGAAGGCGCTGACCGAACCACAGGTCGCCTCGCCACTCGTCCGCCGGCCCTACGACCTGCGTCACGCGGCAGCCTCGCTCTGGCTGAATGCCGGCGTCCCGCCGACCGAGGTCGCCCGGCGCCTGGGCCACGGCGTCGCCGTCCTGCTCCGGGTCTACGCCAACTGCATCGACGGGGGAGATGACACCATGAATGACAAGATCGGCGATGCGCTCGGATGAGCCCCTGGGAATTAGTGGAGATCGAAGAGGTGGCTATGCCGGGTGGTGCTGAAGGGTTATCGCTGATCGTCCGGGTAGGAATCGTCCTGGGGCTTGTCTTTGCGCTGGCGGCGTGTGGAGCCGAGGGTGACACTGCGCCCGTGAAGCAGCCTGGCCCGCCCACCTGTCCCGCCACCTTCGTCAAGCAGACACCCGTCAAGGCCAGCCGCGACGGTGATTTCGTGCCCGGGGGCGGCTCGACGGCGCTGCTGTGCGTGTACTCGTTTCCACGTAGCGGGCCCGAGTATCCGTTGCGTCAAGCGATCCCGTTAACTGTGGACAAGGTCGGCGAGCTGGTCGACTACCTGAACACGCTTGACTCGGCCGACCTTGAAAACAACGCCTGTTTGTTCATCGGGCGTGACCAGTATCAGGTCATCCTTGGCTACCCGGACAATACCAACGTGACGGTGCGGGTCGACTACAACTGCGGGACCGTGTCCGCCGCCGGTGCCGTCCGGCGGCTGGGCGGCGGGAGGAAACTGCTGGGCTTCTGGCCCGAGGGGGCCGCCACGGTGCGACGACCCGCTGACCCACCTTCCGCACACAAGTAACGGGAGACGGCACTGCCAGTCGTGTTGAACGGGAGCTTTGTGGGCGAGGGCAGATGGTGGGCATCTGACCTGTCGGTGTCGGCCCGGCGGAGAGAAACAGCAGCTCAGTCGAGCTGACCGAGGCAAGACCGCGGACGCCCTGTAAATCCGTCGCGAAAGCTACAGAGGTTCGAATCCTCTACCCGCCACCAGGAGCACGAACGGCCCCGTGAGCTGCGGAAACGCACTCCGGGGCCGCTCTCGTTCAGTCCAGCGGAGTCCAGCGAAGTCCAGCCCGATCCGGCGTTCTGTGGCTATCCACGGGAACATAGCGGGAACAGACGATCATGGTGCCGCTCCCAGTCAGAAGCCCGAGCCGAGGGGGTAGCGATGTCAACAACGCCCTTACCGGATCAATCCGACCGGCGCTGCGGTCGGAGCATCTGATCAGCCATCCTTCCTCGTGCGATGAAGTACCAGCGTGGCGTTACGGTCCACCTGGTCACGAGCTGGATCCGATCGACGAGCCGAGCGCAATCTCTGTCACCTCAGCGGACAGATGCCGGGGTTACGGGACGTCGCTTAGCATCTACATGACAAACCCGTGTTGCCGTATTAGCGATCTTCAAGAAAGGTTCGTTCAGGATCGAATCGTGGCCGCTTTGGCGCCTATCTTGGCTGCACCTCCGGTAGGCTTGCCGGCCATGCCGGAACTCGCCCTCGTCCAGACCGCCGAGATACCCTTCGGCCGCCTTGCGGACTTTGACCTCGTCACCACCAGCAGAGGTCCACTGCTGGTAGGCACCCATCCCGATGGGGCGTGCACCTGGGATCCGCTGCGGGACCGGTGGGCGGTGCACCGCCTTGACAGCCCACCGTGGCCGCCGGGGTACGGACCGGACGGCCCTGCCACACTGTCGGCGCTGGGGGCCCTGGTCGTTGACGGGCGGATTGTGGTTGGCGGAGGCTCGAACAGGCAGCGGTTCGTGCAGTGGGATCTGGACAGTGGTGCGGTCCGCGCCTTCGCGGACATCCACTACTTCAATGTGGACACGGTCGGCACGCTGGAACTCCCCGGCCGGTCACTGTTCCTCACCTCGCCCGCGGACGAGGCCGTACACGTGTGGGACGCCACCGCCAGCGGCGATGGGCATCCCGCCGAGGAACACAACGTCAGGTATGACCGCAGCACAGCGCCAGGGGTGCTCGATGGCCGGCCGGTACTGGTGGCCTATGACGGTGACTACGGTTGCAACGGGGTGTGGGATCTCGACGAAGGTTTACCCTTCGTGAAGTTCGACGCCGAGCTGGAAACCGAGGACGGCGAGGAAAGTCTGACATCATTCGCTCTGGCGAACGTGGAGGGTCGTTCTCTCGTGCTCGCCGCCGGAGCATTCGGCAGCGTTGTCCCGGTCGACATCGACCGCGGCGAGTGGGGTGAGCCGTTCACCGGGAACGAACGGCTCGGAGAGGAAACCGACATCATGGTGGCCGTCGGCGCCGCGGATGGCCCCCCGATCGCGGTTACTTGCACCTACGCCGACTACCCCGACCCGGGCTTCACCAGCACGATGCGTGCGTGGGACCTGGAACGAGGCCACGCGTTGGGTGGTCCGGTCGCCGCGCACGAGGGCGGCGGCGCGCTCGGCGTCCAGTTCACTGAGCTGGACGGGCGGTCAGTTGCCATCACCGTGGGGCGAAACGATGCGTCGGTGCGGGTGTGGGCACTTCGTTGAGTGCTCGACCATCTCGTTGCTGAGTTCTCCCCGCCGGATGATCTCCTGGTCCTGGTCCTCGCCTACGGCGGGCTGCGGATCGGGGAAGCGCTCTGCTTGCGGCGCCGGCATGTCGATGTGGCAGATGGCCGCATGACCGTTGCTGAGTCGGTCGCCCAGATCCCCAGCGGCCCGGTGATTGACACTCCGAAGAGTCACCAGCGCCGGGAACTCGCCCTACCGGCCTTCGTGGTCGACCGGCTCCGACAGCACCTCGCCGAGCTGCCCGAGAACCCGAACGCCTTCCTCTTCCCCGGCCGACAGCAACGGACCGCCGACCGGCCGCAGAGCTGCAACGGCTGGAAGTACCGATTCGACCGGGCGGTCGAGCGGGCTGGCCTGACCGACCTAATCCCGCACGACCTTCGGGCGACGCACGGCAGTTGGGTAGCTGACTCACACGGCGTCCTGGTCGCCGCGCGCCGGCTCGGACACTCCAACGCCAGCGTCACGACCCGGCACTACGCCCGAGCGGTCAACGGCCGGGATGCCGAGGTGGCGGCCTTCCTCGACCGGGCGCGAACGGGCGAGGACCTTTCCAATCAGGTCGCAACGGCCCCAGGGGTAAGACCAAGCCCTCCGGTGAGTCGCCGCAGGGATCCTGACCGGGGCTCGGATTGGGGTGCGGTGCGCCGGAACGAGCCCCGAGCCAAGCGTGACGGCGACCTGGGTGAAGGGGAAGATCATCTTCAAGCTTGATGCGTCCGACGTGTAGCGCGGGTGTACTCCCTCTAGCCAACCTCCTCATTGGGCAGATGCGGCCCTTCCAGCGGCCGGAGCAGCCTGGGGTCTAGAAGAAGATCGCGGATGGCTGGTCAGGTGACCGTGCCCCTGGTCAGCCCGTCCGTCATTGTCGGGCAGCGTCGACGCTCGCAGGCAGGCTTGCTGTACAGCCAAGCCCTGGTCCCCAACCGTGGCTCATGAAACGGCCTACAGTTCCTCAGGAGCAGGCCGGAGTAGGCCTAGCTGCGGGTCGAAGCAGACAAGGCCCTGCTCAGCGGCAACTCGTGCGGCACCGGCCGACACTTCGTCACAGCGGCTGTACACCATCGGGAAGTAGGCGAACGACCCCGATGCCTCCTTGATCAATGGCCCCGTCGACCACGGGCTTCGCTCATCGTCGTCGTCCTCAGTGAGGTCGATCCACCGCTCAAGCAGGGCTTCGACGTAGGCTCGGATACGCGGCGTCGGCGGGATCCGGCCGTTACCGACGTACCTCTCGTAGAGCGCTCTGAAGGTGGTCAGCGCGGCGGCGTTGTCAGCGGGCCTGTCACCTTCCCACACCGCCAAGTCGTAACTCATGCGCCGGAGTGTGCCAGCCAGCGCTGAAACGTCACCCAGCAGCGGGCTACGGGGTGAGCGATGGGAACGGATCTGTCCGTCAGACAGTCGCCAGGCCGTCCAGGCTCCCGGGCGCAGGTCGTCCGGACGGGCACCCCACCACGCCGGCAACTCGGCGGACCGTTGCGAGCGGCCTGAGGAGGGTCAGCGGGAGTGCGTCCCGCCGACCCTCCTCAGGTCGAGCGGCCAGCGCTTCGGCACCGTCGGACCCGGTGCCGCAGGACCGTGCCGGCCATCTGAACCGAGGTGGAATGGCGACCTCGCTGAGCGACACAAGCTCGCCGGCGTCACCGCTTCCGGATGGCCTGTCCCGTTGAGGGCCCGGCGTCACGCCCGACGAGGATTCGCGAAGTCAGGCGACCAACTATTCGGCCGTCATGCCAGTACGTTGGTGTTCTGCATGGCACTGATCCACCATTCTCCGTCCATCTTGACCGTCACGACCGTGCCGTGGTTGCTGAAGCTCCGGTCGGGAGTTGTCGTGTCCTGCTTCACGTGGACGACGGCCACCTCGGGGCTCAACTGGCTCACGCTCAGAACGGAGAATCGGGTGGACCAGTCACTGACGGCACCGGCCAGCCGCCCGGTGTGGTACTCGTAGAGTTCGGTCCATCCCCGCAACACCGTGCCATCGGGCACGATCAGGACGGCGTCGGCGGTGAAACGGCCATCGAGGGTCGCCGCGTCCTTGCGGTTGAAACCGTCCTCGAGTCCGGCGATGAGCTCCTCGAGCTGTTTGACATCGGCCTCGTCGGCGGGCGAGTGGTAAGCGTTGGGGCGGTCAGACATCTTCACTCCGGTGTTTGCGTGTTCGGCGGGCACTCTTCCGGGGTGCCCGTGCTGTCACAGGGATCTGAGAAAGGAGATGAGCGCCTCGTTGACCTCTGCGGGACGTTCCTGCTGTGTCCAGTGGCCGCAGCCCGGCAGCACGATCGCCTTTCGCAGGTTCGGCACCACCGTCGAGGTGCCGGCGATCAGTTCCTTGCCGCCTGGCAGCGCCGAGGCGGTGTCCCTGTCGCCGGTGAGGTAGAGGGCCGGGGGCTGCACTGCGGCGTTGTGCCAGGGTGCGGTGAGCGCCCAGTTCCGGTCCAGGTTGCGGAACCAGTTCAGCGCACTGGTGAAGCCGGTGCGTTCGAACTCCGCGGCGTAGATGTCGAGGTCTTCCTCGGACAGCCAGCCGGGGAGCTGCTCGGGCTCGCTCCAGGTGTCCAGCAGCCCGCCGCCCTCCGGGACGACTGGATGCCACGGGTATCCCTCACCGGACGCGCCGTACAGTGCCCGGCGGATCGTCGTGCGGGGGTCCCGCTGGAGTTCCTGGTCGGCGACTCCTGGCCGCTGCAGGTAGGCGATGTAGAAGTTCTCGCCTGCGTTCTCGCGCATGGTGGCCAGGGGAGACGTGGTCGGCCGGGGCCCTTGCGGCGCACCCAACCCGATCACAGCGCGGATCCGGTCTGGCCGCATCAACGCACTGTGCCAGGCGACTCCCGCGCCCCAGTCGTGACCGGCGACGACCGCCTGCTCCTCGCCGAGTGCGTCGATCAGGCCGATGACGTCACCGACGGTGTGGAGGATCGTGTAGTCCTCGACCGCGTCCGGACGGTCTGTCCGGCCATATCCCCGCTGGTCGGGGGCGACGGCGTGGTACCCCGCGGCGGCCAGCGCGACCAACTGGTGACGCCAGGAGTACCAGGACTCCGGAAAGCCGTGGAGCAGGATCACCAGCGGGCCCGAACCCGCTTCGGCGATGTGCATCCGGATGGCGCCGGCCTGCACGTACCGGTGAGCCACGTCGGTCATCGGTGCACCTCACGCAGTGGGGCGAGGGCGTTGGCCCACGCGATGACCTGGTCGAGCATGCGCTGTAGGACCGGTTCGTGATGGTCCCCCGGCGCGAGGTCGGTTCCGTTCACGAAATCGGTGAACACCGACAAGGCGATCTGGTCACGTACGTCCGCGACGTGCAGCTCGCCCATCACCAACCGCAACTGTTCGACTGCCCTTGTCGCGCCCAGCAGGCCGTATCCGACGAAGCCCGCGGACTTGTTCCGCCACTCGTGGTACAGGTAGTCGATCGCGTTCTTGAGCACGCCGGTGACGGCGTGGTTGTACTCGGGGGTTACGAAGACGTAGCCGTCATACGAGGCGATCGTCTCCGCCCACCGCCTCGTGTGCGCCCCGACGTAGTCCGAGCCCAGGGCGGCCGGCACCGGCTCGTCGAGGTGCGGCAGTTCGTAGTGGGCCAGATCGACGATGTCGAACGTGGCGTCGTCGCGTTGGGACGCGATCTTGTGCACCCATTCGGCGACTGCCTCGCCTTTTCTGCCCGGGCGAGTGCTGCCGATGATGATGGCAATGCGGGTCATGGGTAACTCCTTCCAGTGACGACGTGGCGCAGCCGCCGGTACGCGCGCCGCCATGTCGCCCCCAACGGGATCGTTGGGCCTCCAACGGTAATCGCTACTTCGTTGGATGTCCAACGAATCTGTTAGGCTGGCCCGGTGCACGAACCCCCGCCGAACCAGGACGTCCTTCCGCCGGAGCGGTTGCGGTGGTTGACGTCCTGGCTGCTGCACCATGCCAGCTCGCACGCGAACCGACTGGTCGCGGCGCATGCCGGCCGGCCGGGCTTTCGGATGCGGTACGCCCTCCTCGCCGGGCTCGACCAGTACGGGTCGCTCAGCCAGGCCGAACTCTGCCGGAGGCTGGGGGTCGATCGCGGCGACGCCGTTTCGGCGCTCAACGACATGGAGCGTGATGGGCTCGCCCGGCGCCTTCCCGATCCGGCGGACGCGCGTCGCAACGTGGTCGAGATCACCCCAGCGGGCGCCGAGGCGCTGTTCGAGCTCGACGCCGTCGTCAACGCGGCTCAGGACGAACTGCTGCAACGGCTGACGAAGGAGGAGCGGGGCCAGCTCAACGTCCTGCTGCACAAGCTGATCGAGCCCCCCGAGGCGCGGTAACCCGGTCTCCGCTGAAGAAGCGGGCTCAGCCGCAGTCGAGCTCGTGCAGCGCCGGCCACACGGGGTCGCCGCCGCGACCGCTGACGTTCAGCACGCCGCCGTCGGTGCCCCACGTCAGCTCGTAGGTGCCGGAGGCGATGGGGCGGTAGCCGTCGTCGGCGGTCCACGAGCCCACCCGTCGGCCGATCCCCACGGGGCCCACCTCGTACACCGCACCGCTGCCCGCGAAGAGGAACGACGTCTCCCGTGCGACGGCCCGGCAGTCGCCGGGGCCGTCCGGCGTCAGGACGTGGTAGGTCGCGGAGAGGTCGTTCAGCGCGCCGAGCGCGCCGGCCAGCGCCGTCCCGACGGTCAACAGCGTCAGCGCCCACCGGGGCCCGCGGCCCGCGCCGCGCGGCCCGGGCGCCGGTTCGCGTACGCGGCGCCGGAACAGCCCGAGCGTCAACGAGGCGACGAGCAGGGCGCCCCCCAGCGCCCACCCGGGCACGACGCGCCCGCCGACCACCAGCAGCAGGCCGCTCCACCCCGCGGCGACGACCACGGCGGCCAGCACCCCGCATCCCGCCGCCGCCACGGAGGGGTAGGACACCTCGCGGCGCGCCCCGGCCGGCGTGCCGGCCCGATCCTCCACGGCGCCGGTCCGCGCGCCCGCCGCGACGTGGTCGGTCGTTCCGTCGTGTCCGCCGGCGTCCCCCGTCACGGGCTCAGCCTACGAACGTGCAGCCACCGCGATCGCGCCGCTTCGTACCAGGGCGCCCGGGTCCGGGCTCGCCGCCTGCCCGTCGCCGGGCGACGGGGACGCCTCACCCCGTCCGCGTCGCGCATTGATTTGTCCGGATCGCCGATCTGGCCGGGGTGCCCTCCGCCGATCGGACGCATGGCGTCGCGGCACTGGCGCGTCGGCCAAGACCGGGTATGGTGGTCGATGCCCGGGCGCGTGTCCCGACCGGCGGGCGCGGCTCCCCGGGCGGCCGATGGACGGTGGCCGTACGGGGCGACACATCCCCGACATCAGGCTGCCGAGCGGTATGCGTCGAAGGTCGTATTCGGCACTGTGCGAAGTGGTCGGTGGCCGCCGCAGGCGCGTGATCTGGCCCGGTGCGACGAGGGTGGTGGTCCGAACGGCGGAACGTCACCGACGCTCGGGTCGGCGGTACGCGCACCGCTTTTCTGGGTACCTGCCTTGTGGCACGATCGTGGAACCTCCACCATCCTCGTGACACTTTCTCGACAGGAGCAAACATGTCTGGTCGAAGGCTGGGCCGGCTGCTTGGCTCGTTTCTCGCACTCGGCGCGCTCGCGGGCGGCGTCTTCGTCGGCGACGTCTGGGACCTCGGGGACGCGCAGACGATGGACTTCATCTGGAACATGCCTGCGCGCTGACGTTCCACGACTTCGATGATGTGAGCCGGCGCGGCCGGTGAGGGGAGCGGCATGGCGGGTCGAGGCCGCACCGGTCCCCGCTCGACGGAGTACGCCTGGCTGATCACCGGGCCGCTGGCGCTGCTCGCCGTCGTCTGCGCGACGGTGGTCGGCCTGGTCGCTCCGGAGCCCTTCGGGGAATGGCCACTGGCGGCGCTGCTGCTGGTGGCCATGGTGGCTGCCGGCATGCCGGTGCTGAACTTCACGGTCCGGCGTCAGTCGATCGGCATGACGCTCAACGAGATTCCGCTCGTCCTGGCGTTCTTCCTCGTCCGACCGCTCACCGTCGTCACGATCTACACGCTCGCGGCGGTCATCACCCACGTCCGGCACCGCTTCGGCGCCACCAAGTTCTGGTTCAACGTCGCCCGGGCCGCCGCGGGTTCGTCGCTGGCCGTGCTGGTGCTCCAGGCGTTCCCGCCGCTGGACGACGTCGGTCCCGCCACCTGGTTCACCATGATCGCAGCGGCGAGCATGGTCATCCTGGTGAGTCTCACCGCGATCGCCGGCGTGCACACGCTGTTGCAGGGCTGGCAGGCCGGCCGCGAGGTGTTCCGGAAGTCCGTGCCCGGGCTCCTGGCCGCGGCGATCAACATCGTCTGCGGGATGATCGTCCTGATCCTGATCGCCGTCACCTGGTGGTCGCTGCTGCTCCTGGCGGTCCTGGTCGCGGCACTGGCCCTCGTCTACCGGGCCTACGCGCAGTTCTTCCGGCAGCACCGCACCCTCACCGACATGTACGAGCTGAGCCGCGCGGTCAGCGAGAGCGGCCAGTACGGCACCCTGCCCGACGCCCTCCTCGGGCGCGTGCGGGCCCTGATGCAGGCGGAGTACGCCACGCTCTGGCTGCCCGCCCAGGGGCGGCATCCCGAGGTGCTGCTGACCGCGCGCAACGACGACCCGGGTCTGCTCGACTTCGCCAAGACCCCGCCCGCGCTGCGGGAACGCGCCCGGGACCAGGGCCGTACGGTGGCCGTGGGGCGGGGCATGACGACCGACGGCGACCTGCGTGCGGCGCTCTCGGCGCAGCGCGTCAAGGACGTGATCGTCATCCCGCTGCGGTCCGGTCAGGCGGTCATCGGCACGCTGGAGGTGGCCAACCGCCTGGGCGACAGCAACTACTTCGTCCGCACCGACGTGCCCCTGTTCGAGACGGTGGCGGCGCACGCGGCGGTGGCGCTGGAGAATTCCCGGCTGGTCGACCGGCTGCGGCACGACGCGTACCACGACACGCTGACCAAGCTGCCCAACCGGCGGCGGATCAGCGGCGCGCTGGACGAGGCCGTCAAGATCCGGGCGCCCGGCGAGGTGGTGGCGCTGCTCCTCTTCGACGTCGACCGGCTGCGTCAGGTCAACGAGTCGCTCGGGCACGCCGCCGGCGACAAGGTTCTGGTCGAGGTCGCCGACCGGCTGCGCGCCTGCGCCCCGTCGTCGGCCCTGGTCGGCCGGGCCGGCGGGGACGAGTTCCTCGTCACGCTGCGGCTGGAGAGCGCCGAGGCGGCGGTGGAACTGGCCGCGCAGCTGCGCGAGCAGATCCGCGACGAGATGGTCTTCGACGCGCTCACCCTGGACGTGGACACGGCGGTCGGTGTCGCCGTACACCCGGATCACGGCAGCGACGCCGCCTCCCTGCTGCAACGGGTGGACCTGGCGGCGACGGCGGCCAAGTCCGTGCCGGGCAGCGTGCAGCTGTTCAACCCGGCGCTGGAGTCCCGGTCGCTGCGGCGGCTCGGGCTCGCCGGGGACCTGCGGCGGGCGCTGGACGACGGCGAGCTGGAGGTCTACTTCCAGCCGAAGGTGACGCTGCGGGACCGCCGGCTCGTCGGCGTGGAGTGCCTGGCCCGCTGGGAGCACCCGGCCCACGGGTCGGTCGCCCCGGAGGACTTCGTCGCGGTGGCCGAGCACACCGGCCAGCTCGCCCGGTTCACCGAGTTCGTGCTCCGCGAGGGGCTGCGGCGCAGCCGGGACTGGTCGCACGCCGGCCAGCCGCTCGCCGTCGCGGTCAACCTCTCCGCCCGTACGCTCACCGACCAGCACTTCCCGGCCCGCGTGCAGGAGCTGCTCGACGAGTACGACGTGCCGCCGCAGCGGCTCACGCTCGAGATCAAGGAGGCCGGGGTGCTGGACGGCACCGACCGGCCCATCCCGACCCTGCGGCGGCTGCGGGACCTCGGCGTACGGCTGTCGGTCGACGACTTCGGCACCGGGGATTCCTCCCTGGCCCACCTGCGCCGGCTGCCCGTGCACGAGGTGAAGGTCGACCGCTCCTTCGTGCAGGGCATGGCGACGGACCCGGGCGATCTGGCGATCGTGAACGCGGTGGTCACCCTCTCCCAGCAGTTCGGCCTGGCCGTGGTCGCCGAGGGCGTGGAGAGCGAGCTGACCCTGGAGCTGCTCCAGGACATCGGCTGCGAGATCGGCCAGGGCTTCCTGTTCAGCCGGCCGCTGCCGTACGAGCGGCTGGAGGCGTGGTTCGGCGCCCAGGTGGATCCGGAGACGATCTCCGCCGGGGAGCTGCCCAGGCTGCGGGTCGTGCCCTGACCTGCGGGAACACGGCAGTGGGGGATCCGATTTCATCTCCGCCGCGGGGCCGTGTAATGTATCCCCTGCGCGTCACCCCCCGGGGAGATCGCGCAGGCCCCCTTAGCTCAGTCGGCAGAGCGTCTCCATGGTAAGGAGAAGGTCTACGGTTCGATTCCGTAAGGGGGCTCAGAGGGTCCGGCTGGACCCGCCACGGCGGTGTAGCTCAGATGGTAGAGCAAGCGGCTCATAATCGCTGTGTCGCCGGTTCAAGTCCGGCCACCGCTACTCTCGTCCACCGGGCCGGTCCCGGCGGCCGGTGGGATGGGCGCCACAGGCGCCCACTTTGCATGTCCGCGTCGTCAGCGCGTAGGCTGACGCGCTGTAGTTGTTACCCGTAGCGAGGAAGGCACTCCGCCGTGGCGAAGGCGACCGATGTCCGGCCGAAGATCACTTTGGCGTGTGTGGAGTGCAAGGAGCGCAACTACATCACGCGCAAGAACCGTCGTAACGACCCGGACCGCATCGAGCTGAAGAAGTTCTGCCCGCGGGACGGCAAGCACACGGTCCACCGCGAGACCCGCTGACCCACGGCCGGCTCCGCCGGCCCGGTCCCTGGCACTTCCCGATCGCCGATCCGCACGGACGGCGCGGCTCCGGCCGCCGCCGCCCGCACGGATCGGCGATTGTTTTTTGCGTGTAGGTTCGCGGCATGTCCCTGGACCCGTCCTTCGTCGGCCGGACGTATCCGCCGACCGCCCCCTACCAGGTGGGCCGAGAAAAGATCCGTGAGTTCGCGACGGCGATCGGCGCCGCCGACCCGGCCCACCACGACCCGGAGGCCGCCCGCGCGCTCGGCCACCCGGACGTGGTCGCCCCACCGACCTTCCCCGTGGTGGTCAGCATGGCCGCCAGTCAGCAGATCATCGACGACCCGGCCCTGGGCGTCGACTACAGCCGGGTCGTCCACGGCGACCAGCGCTTCGCCTACACCCGCCCGGTGGTGGCGGGGGACGAGCTGGTCTGCGTCTGCGTCGTCGAGGACGTCAGCAGCCGTGGCGGGCACGACTTCCTGACCACCCGCACGGAGGTCGCCACGCCGGCCGGGGAGCCGGTGGTGACCGTCTGGTCGAAGCTTGTCGTACGCGGGGAGGGCTGAGATGGAGCTGCCAGCCAAGACGTTCCGGGTGACGCGCGCGGACCTGGTCCGCTACGCCGGCGCCTCGGGAGACTTCAACCCGATCCACTGGAGCGACCGGTTCGCGACCAAGGTGGGTCTGCCGGGCGTGATCGCCCACGGCATGTTCACCATGGCGCTGGTGGGCCGCGCGCTGACGGAGTGGGCCGGCAGGCCCGACGCGGTCGTCGACTACAACGTCCGCTTCACCCGGCCGGTGGTCGTGCCCGACGACGACGAGGGCACCGAGATCGCGGTCACGGCGGTGATCCGCGAGATCACCGAGGAGGGCCTGACCAGGCTCGACGTGACCGCGACCTGCCACGGCGAGAAGGTGCTCTCGCAGGCCCGGGCGACCGTCCGGACGGCCGGCTGACCGGGTTCGCGACGCGCGATGGGCAGACCGGTTGGGAAAGTCGCGGGACTACCCGTACACTGGTCCGCCGTGGGGCAAGTGACCCCTGCGCGGTCCTGTGACCGGGCGGGGCGAGCGTTGCCGCACAGGGGTGTAGCTCAATTGGCAGAGCAGCGGTCTCCAAAACCGCAGGCTGCAGGTTCAAGTCCTGTCACCCCTGCGCCTCAGGCCTGACCGTTCCCGTGGGTCGCGCCGCCGCAGGGCGGCGTCCGGCCCGTGGTGGTGGCATCGGCGGGGTGGTTCCGAGGCATTCGGGCCGTCCGGTCGATCCGCCGGCCGCGGCCCGTCGCGGGACGGTTGGTCCGGCCGGCGTGACCAAGCGCTGCGCACGCCGACGGCGTGTGACCCGACATCCCGCGACGGAGGGCGAAGTGGCCGACAAGAAGCGGCGCGGCGAGGACGCCGGCGACGATCGTCTGAACGACGAGATCGTCGACGACGTGGCCGACGACGACGCCACCGACGCCGAGGAGCCGGTCTCCCGCGGCGGCACCGCGACGCGGTCGCGGGCGAAGGCCGAGTCGGCCGACAGCCGGCCGAAGACCAAGGCGGACACCGACCGCGTGGGCCTGTTCGGCCGCATCGCCCGATTCATCCGCGAGGTCGTGGCCGAGCTGCGTAAGGTCATCTGGCCGACCCGCAAGGAGCTGCTGACCTACACGGCCGTGGTGGTCGCGTTCGTCGCGGTGATGCTGACGATCGTGGCCGGCCTTGACTTCGCCTTCGCGAAGGGCGTGCTGTGGGTCTTCGGCAACCCCAGCTGACCGGCCGACTGAGCCGATAGTGACGGAAGTGAGCGAGCGTGCCTGAGTACGACGAGACCGCCGAGACCACGGACGAGCAGTCCACGGTGGCGACGGCGGCTGGTGACGAGTCGGTCGAGGCCGCCAGCGAGCCGGAGTTCCCCACCACCGAGCCCGCCCCGGACGAGGACTACGACCCGGTCGCCGAGCTGCGGCAGAAGCTGCGCTACGCACCGGGCGACTGGTACGTGGTGCACTCGTACGCCGGCTACGAGAACAAGGTCAAGACCAACCTCGAGACCCGGATCACGAGCCTCGACATGGAGGACTACATCTACCAGGTCGAGGTGCCGACCCGGGAAGAGGTCGAGGTCAAGAACGGGAAGCGGTCGCAGGTCCAGGCCAAGGTCTTCCCGGGCTACATCCTGGTCCGGATGGAGCTGACCGCGGAGTCCTACTCCTGCGTGCGCAACACGCCGGGCGTGACGGGCTTCGTCGGCGCGACCGACCGGGCCGACCGGCCGGCCCCGCTCTCCCTCGACGAGGTGCTGAAGTGGCTGGCGCCGGCCGTCGAGACCGAGCAGAAGAAGGCCAAGCCCGAGATCAAGGTCCTCGACTTCGAGGTCGGCGACTCGGTCACGGTCACCGACGGCGCCTTCGCCTCGCTGCCGGCGACGATCAGCGAGATCAACGCCGACCAGCAGAAGCTCAAGGTGCTCGTGTCGATCTTCGGCCGCGAGACGCCCGTGGAGCTCAACTTCAACCAGGTCACCAAGATCTGACGTACGGTCGCCGGCGGTGGGCAGCAGCCCGCCGCCGGCGTACCCGTTCCGATCGCCCGCTCGACCTCGGCGGGAGGGGCGGCGGGACGCTGCGCTACCCTAGAACGTCGCCGCTGTCGCATCGCGCTGACCGTGCGCGCCCGCGGCCGGCACCTTTCCCAGTTTCAAGCCCCAGGAAGAGACATGCCTCCGAAGAAGAAGCTCGTCAAGACGTTCACGCTTCAGCTGCCGGCGGGCCAGGCCACCCCGGCGCCGCCGGTCGGCCCCGCGCTCGGCCAGCACGGCGTGAACATCATGGAGTTCTGCAAGTCCTACAACGCGCAGACCGAGTCCCAGCGGGGCGACATCGTCCCGGCCGAGATCAGCGTCTACGAGGACCGCAGCTTCACGTTCGTGCTGAAGACCCCGCCCGCCGCCCGGCTGCTGATCAAGGCCGCCGGCGTGCAGAAGGGCTCGGGCGTCCCGCACAAGGAGAAGGTCGGTTCGGTCACCCGCGCCCAGGTGCGCGAGATCGCCGAGAAGAAGATGGCCGACCTCAACGCCAACGACATCGACCAGGCTGAGAAGATCATCGCCGGCACCGCCCGGTCGATGGGCCTCAACGTCACCGACTGACCCCCGGTCACCGCCAGATCCAGTTCGTGGGAGGGCGCGCGGGGGACCGCGGCCCGCCATAGACCACAGGAGTTACAGGAACATGCAGCGCAGCAAGAGCTACCGCAAGGCCGCCGAGGTCATCGACCGGTCCAAGCTCTACACCCCCGCCGAGGCCGTGAAGCTGGCCAAGGAGACCACCAACGTCAAGTTCGACGCCACGGTCGAGGTCGCGATGCGCCTCGGCGTCGACCCCCGCAAGGCGGACCAGATGGTCCGCGGCACGGTCAACCTGCCGCACGGCACCGGTAAGACCGCCCGCGTGATCGTCTTCGCCGCCGGCGCGAAGGCCGAGGAGGCCGCCGCCGCCGGTGCGGACGAGGTGGGCACCGACGAGCTGGTCGCCCGGATCCAGGGCGGTTGGCTCGACTTCGACGCGGCGATCGCCACGCCGGACCAGATGGCCAAGATCGGCCGGATCGCGCGGATCCTGGGCCCGCGCGGTCTCATGCCGAACCCGAAGACCGGCACGGTGACCATGGACGTCACCAAGGCCGTCGCGGACATCAAGGGCGGTAAGATCACCTTCCGGGTGGACAAGCACTCCAACCTGCACCTCATCATCGGCAAGGCCTCGTTCTCCGAGACCCAGCTGATCGACAACTACGCGGCGGTCCTCGACGAGGTCCTGCGGGCCAAGCCGTCCGCCGCGAAGGGCAAGTACCTCAAGAAGGTCACCCTCACCACCACCATGGGCCCGGGCGTTCCGGTCGACCCGAACCTGGTGAAGAACCTGCAGGAGGGCTCGGCCGAGGGCTGAGCAACCGCACCCGTGACGGGGCGTCGCCACACTGTGGCGGCGCCCCGTTCCCTTTCCGTTGTGGCATGCTCGGCCGGTGCGGCTGGAAGACGTCTGGCTGCGGTACCGACGGCGCGGGCCGTGGGTGCTGCGGGCAACCGATGCGCGGGTCGGCCCCGGTGAGGTCGTGGTCGTGCTCGGCCGCAACGGCGTGGGCAAGTCGACGCTGCTCCAGGTGGCGGCCGGGGTGCTGCGGCCGAGCCGGGGGCGGGTGACCGACCGGCCCCGCCACGTCGGGTGGGTCCCGGAGCGCTTCCCGGCCGACCAGCCCTTCACCGTCGAGCGTTACCTGACCGCCATGGGGCGCGTCGCCGGCCTCGATCCGGTGGCGACCGGTCGGGCGGTCGACCACTGGACCGACCGGCTGGGCCTGACCCGGTTCCGCCGGGTCCGGCTGCCGGAGCTGTCCAAGGGCACCGCCCAGAAGGTCGGCCTGGCCCAGGCGATGCTGCGTCCCCCCGGCCTGCTGGTGCTCGACGAGCCCTGGGAGGGCCTCGACGCCGCCACCCGGGAACTGGTGCCCGCGGTGATCGACGAGGTGCTGGCCGCAGGCGGGTCGGTGCTGGTCAGCGACCACCGCGGCGAGATCGCCCGGCTGCCCGGCGCCCGGCGCTGGACGGTGGCCGACGGCACCGTCACCGAGGGCTCGCCGCCGACCGACGAGGCGATGGCGGTGGTCGAGGTCGCCGTGCCGGCCGCGCGGGTCGCCGGCACCGTCGCGCGGTTGCGCGCCGAGGGGCATCACATCCTTCGCGTACGCCCCGAGGCGCCCCCAGCGGCCGCCGAGCAGATGCCGGCGGGGACCGTCGAGGTCGGCGCGGCGGAGCCGGGCGGTCCGGTGCCCGGGGGAGCGCGGTGACCGCGCTGCTCCGGCTGCGGCTGGCCGGGTTCCTGCGTACGGGACGGGCGCTGGCGCCGCTGCTCGCCGGCCTGGTGGCCCTCGGCGTCCTCTACGGCGGCGGCCGGGCCCAGCCGGGGGAGGCGTACGGCGTCTCGGCGGTGGTGCTCTTCCCGGTGCTGGCCTGGCAGACCAAGGTGCTGCTGGACGTCGAGCCGGACGTGCAGCGCCGGCTCGCCCAGGCGCTGGTCGGGGCGCGCCGGGAGCGGCTCGCCGGCCTGCTCGCCGCTGCCGCCGCCGGCCTGGGCACGGTGGCCGTCGCGCTGGTCTTCCCCTGGCTGGTCGGCGGGGTCACCGGCCCGGTGGAGCCGGGCGACCGCTCGGTGCCCCTCGGCATCGCCGTGGGGCTGTGGGCGCACCTGCTGGCCGTACCGGCGGCAGTGGCGCTCGGGGCGCTGGCCAGCCGCGCCTCGGCGGGCAGCGCCGGCTACGGCGTCGCGGTGCTCGCGCTCGGCGGGGTCGGCGCGGTCGTCCTCGGCCTGAGCGGGTCGGTGGCGCCGTGGCTGGCGCCGCCGGTGATGGCGACCGCGCGGGCCGCCGCCGGGGACCTGGCCGCGTCGACCGTCGCGCTGCTGACCGTCTGGGCCGCGGCCTGGAGCGCGGCCGCCGCCGCGGCCTACCTCTGGCGACGCCGCCATCGACCCTGACCACCGGGACGCCACCGGTCCTGGCCGCGGTGCGGCCACCGGTCCCGGAGGCGTGACCCGGCTTACCAACGGCGATTTGGTGGTCGGGGCACTCCTCGCGTAACCTTGGCCGCGAAGTTCCACCCAGAGACCGCTGGTCACCGTGCCCCGGCACGGTCGAAGGTCCCGCGACGACGGGCGACCCGCGCAGGGCGGTAAGCGAAAATCGGTGCTGAGCACGGTCCGCCGACTGTGCCTTTGTTCCGGCCCTCGCCCCGTGCGCCCTGCGCCGGGGCTTTCTCGTTCTCGTGATGCCTCCGCTCCCGTCGAAAGCTCCGGCCGACGACGGTGACCAGCCTCGAGCAACGAGAGAGGAGGGACATGGCGGACAAGCCGATCCGGGCCGACAAGGCCACGGCCGTCGCTGAGCTGACCGAGAGCTTCCGCAACGCGGGCGCCACGGTGCTGACCGAGTACCGCGGTCTGACGGTTTCCCAGCTCACCCAGCTGCGACGCTCGCTCGGCCAGGAGACCAGCTACACGGTCGCGAAGAACACGCTCGCGAAGCGTGCCGCGTCCGACGCTGGCATCTCCGGTCTCGACGAGATGTTCACCGGTCCTACCGCGCTGACTTTCGTTTCGGGCGACGTCGTCGAGGCGGCGAAGGGGCTTCGCGACTTCGCGAAGGCCAACCCGAAGCTCGTCATCAAGGGCGGTGTCTTCGAGGGCAAGGCCATTTCCGCGGCCGAGGTCACGAAGCTCGCCGACCTGGAGTCCCGTGAGGTGCTGCTGGCCAAGCTGGCCGGCGCGATGAAGGGCAACCTGAGCAAGGCCGCGGCCCTGTTCCAGGCTCCGCTCTCCAAGGCCGCCCGTGCGGCGGCCGCTCTGGCGGACAAGCGCGAGAAGGAGGGCGCCGAGGCGGCCTGAGGCCCCGCGGCGCACCCAGTTCTTACCTAACAGATTCAGGAAAGGACGCCAGACATGGCGAAGCTCAGCACCGACGAGCTGCTCGACGCGTTCAAGGAGATGACGCTGATCGAGCTCTCCGAGTTCGTGAAGCAGTTCGAGGAGACCTTCGAGGTCACCGCCGCGGCTCCGGTCGCCGTTGCCGCCGCCGGTGGCGCTGCCCCGGCCGCCGCCGAGGCCGAGCCGGAGAAGGACGAGTTCGACGTCATCCTCGAGGCTGACGGCGGCAAGAAGATCCAGGTCATCAAGGTCGTGCGCGAGCTGACCGGCCTGGGCCTCAAGGAGGCCAAGGACCTGGTCGAGGCCGCTCCGAAGGCCGTCCTGGAGAAGGCCAACAAGGAGACCGCCGACAAGGCCAAGGCCAAGCTCGAGGGTGAGGGCGCCAAGGTCACCCTCAAGTGACCTGAGGTCGACCAGGCGCGCGTCCGGCTCACGTGAGCCGGGGCACACCGCGTCACGGCGGGCGGTGATCCGACAGCGGATCGCCGCCCGCCGTCTTGGTGGCCCCGGCGGCAGGGCGGTGAGCAGGGCGTCCGCGTCCGGTGTCGGCGAGTGCGCGGTGCGCGGCGTCAGCCCGTGGGTGGGAAAGACGGGGCGACCCGGATGCCGGCCCTTGACGCGGCCCTGGGATGACAGGCACGCTGACACCAGCAAGACCTTCCGCGCTTGCAACGGCCACCACTTGGGTAATGGCAGCGGCAGCACCATCCGCCGCGACACCCGAGCGGCCCGGCAGGAATGTCGCGTTCCGAGCGGCCCGGTGAGACCCGGTTCGAGGGTCCCGAGGCACGTTCCGTGACGACCTGTGGGGTGGGCTGGACAGCGGTTAGCCTCTCGGCTACACTGCTAGTTTGCGCTGCCTTCCGACTTGACCCCTGCTCGGAAATGTCCGTTTGTGGATATTTCTGGTGGGGTCATTGGAGTGCACGCGTACCAGCCGTTCTGCAGCACCGGTCCTCGGAAGGACGCATCTTGGCAGCTTCCCGCCCTGCGAAGACCAGTCGTACGTCGAGCGCATTCGCTCCCCGCCGAGTTTCATTCGGCAGGATCACCGAACACCTCGAGGTCCCCAACCTCCTCGCCATCCAGAACGAGTCCTTCGACTGGCTCGTCGGCAACGAGGCTTGGCAGGGCCGGTCGGCGGACGACCCGCACGCACGCTCGGGTCTCGCGGAGATCCTCGACGAGATCAGTCCCATTGAGGACTTCTCCGGCACCATGTCGCTCTCCTTCTCGGCTCCGCGCTTCGACGAGGTCAAGGCCTCGATCGAGGAGTGCAAGGAGAAGGACCTGACCTACTGCGCCCCGCTGTTCGTGACCGCGGAGTTCACCAACAACACCACCGGCGAGATCAAGAGCCAGACGGTGTTCATGGGTGACTTCCCGATGATGACGCCGAAGGGCACCTTCATCATCAACGGCACCGAGCGCGTCGTGGTCAGCCAGCTCGTCCGGTCCCCGGGCGTCTACTTCGACAAGCAGCCGGACAAGACCTCCGACCGCGACCTCTCCAGCGTCAAGGTCATCCCGAGTCGGGGTGCCTGGCTGGAGTTCGACATCGACAAGCGCGAGACGGTCGGCGTTCGCATCGACCGCAAGCGCCGGCAGGCCGTCACGGTGCTGCTCAAGGCCATCGGTTGGTCGGCCGAGCGCATCCGCGAGCGGTTCGGCTGGTCCGAGCTGATGATGACCACGCTCGAGAAGGACCACATCGCCGGCCAGGACGAGGCGCTCCTCGACATCTACCGGAAGCTCCGCCCTGGCGAGCCGCCGACCCGCGAGAACGCCCAGACCCTGCTCGACAACCTCTTCTTCAACCCGAAGCGGTACGACGTCGCCAAGGTCGGTCGTTACAAGTTCAACAAGAAGCTCGAGCTGGACGTGCCGATCACCACCGGCACGCTGACCGAGGACGACATCGTCGCCACCGTGGAATACCTCTGCCGGCTGCACGCCGGTGAGGAGGGCTACGAGGCCGACGACATCGACCACTTCGGCAACCGGCGCCTGCGTACCGTGGGCGAGCTGATCCAGAACCAGGTCCGGGTCGGTCTGTCCCGGATGGAGCGCGTCGTCCGCGAGCGGATGACCACCCAGGATGTCGAGGCGATCACGCCGCAGACCCTGATCAACATCCGCCCGGTGGTGGCGGCGATCAAGGAGTTCTTCGGCACCTCGCAGCTGTCCCAGTTCATGGACCAGACCAACCCGCTGGCGGGCCTGACCCACCGGCGCCGGCTGAGCGCGCTCGGCCCGGGCGGTCTGTCCCGGGAGCGGGCCGGCTTCGAGGTCCGCGACGTGCACCCGTCCCACTACGGCCGGATGTGCCCGATCGAGACGCCGGAAGGCCCGAACATCGGCCTGATCGGCGCGCTGTCCACCTTCGCCCGGGTCAACCCGTTCGGCTTCATCGAGACGCCGTACCGGAAGGTCGTCGACGGTCGGGTCACCGACCAGATCGACTACCTGACCGCGGACGAGGAGGACCGGTTCGTCAAGGCGCAGGCCAACGCGCCGCTGAAGGCCGACGGCACGTTCGCCGAGGACCGCGTCCTGGTCCGCCGTAAGGGCGGCGAGACCGAGGACGTCCCGCCGGCGGCCGTGGACTACATGGACGTGTCGCCGCGGCAGATGACCTCGGTCGCGACCGCGATGATCCCGTTCCTCGAGCACGACGACGCCAACCGGGCGCTGATGGGCGCGAACATGCAGCGCCAGGCGGTGCCGCTGGTCAAGGCCGAGTCCCCGCTGGTCGGCACCGGCATGGAGTACCGTGCCGCGGTCGACGCCGGTGACGTGGTCGTCGCCGAGGTCGGTGGCGTCATCGAGGACCTCTGCGCCGACTACATCACCATCCACCAGGACGACGGCCACCGCCGCACGTACCTGCTGCACAAGTTCCGCCGCTCCAACGCCGGCTCCTGCGTCAACCAGAAGCCGGTCGTCTTCGAGGGCGACCGCGTCGAGGCCGGCCAGGTCATCGCCGACGGTCCCTGCACCGACGAGGGCGAGATGGCGCTCGGGCGCAACCTGCTCGTGGCGTTCATGTGCTGGGAGGGCCACAACTACGAGGACGCGATCATCCTGTCGCAGCGCCTCGTGCAGCAGGACGTGCTCACCTCGATCCACATCGAGGAGCACGAGGTCGACGCCCGGGACACCAAGCTGGGCCCGGAGGAGATCACCCGCGACATCCCGAACGTCAGCGAGGAGATGCTCGCCGACCTCGACGAGCGCGGCATCATCCGGATCGGTGCCGAGGTCGTTCCCGGTGACATCCTGGTCGGCAAGGTCACGCCCAAGGGCGAGACCGAGCTGACCCCGGAGGAGCGGCTGCTCCGCGCGATCTTCGGTGAGAAGGCGCGCGAGGTCCGCGACACCTCGCTGAAGGTTCCGCACGGCGAGACCGGCACGGTCATCGGCGTGCGTACCTTCTCCCGGGAGGAAGGCGACGAGCTGCCGCCGGGCGTCAACGAGTTGGTCCGGGTCTACGTCGCCCAGAAGCGGAAGATCCAGGACGGTGACAAGCTCGCCGGCCGGCACGGCAACAAGGGCGTCATCTCCAAGATCCTGCCGGTCGAGGACATGCCGTTCCTGGAGGACGGCACGCCTGTCGACATCGTGCTCAACCCGCTGGGTGTGCCGAGCCGGATGAACATCGGCCAGGTGTTGGAGACGCACCTCGGCTGGGTGGCCAAGACCGGTTGGAAGGTCGAGGGCGACGACGCCGAGTGGAAGCGTCAGCTCCGCTCGATCGAGGCGCACGAGTCCGAGCCGGACACCAACGTGGCCACGCCGGTCTTCGACGGCGCCCGCGAGGAGGAGATCTCCGGCCTGCTGGCGTCGACCCTGCCCAACCGGGACGGCAAGCAGCTGATCGGCTCCAGCGGCAAGGCGCAGCTGTTCGACGGCCGCTCCGGTGAGCCGCTGCCGGACCCGATCGCGGTCGGCTACATCTACATCCTGAAGCTCAACCACCTGGTCGACGACAAGATCCACGCCCGGTCGACCGGCCCGTACTCGATGATCACCCAGCAGCCGCTGGGTGGTAAGGCGCAGTTCGGTGGCCAGCGCTTCGGTGAGATGGAGTGCTGGGCGATGCAGGCGTACGGCGCCGCGTACGCCCTGCAGGAGCTGTTGACGATCAAGTCCGACGACGTCCTGGGCCGGGTCAAGGTCTACGAGGCGATCGTCAAGGGCGAGAACATCCCCGAGCCGGGCATCCCCGAGTCGTTCAAGGTGCTGCTCAAGGAGCTGCAGTCGCTGTGCCTCAACGTCGAGGTGCTCTCCAGCGACGGTGTGGCCCTGGAGATGCGCGAGACCGACGACGAGGTGTTCCGGGCCGCGGAGGAGCTGGGCATCGACCTGTCCCGGCGCGAGCCGAGCTCGGTCGAAGAGGTCTGAGGTGAGCGGTGGGGGGGGGGGGCGCCCCCCGCCCCCCCCCCCCCCCCCCCCAAACCACACAAAAACACCAAAAGGGGCAAAAGGAGGGCGGGAAAAAATTAAAGACTAGAAGCAGAAGGGCAGCCCCACC
>NZ_JBIDDA010000004.1:0-193652 GCF_043204915.1 Micromonospora sp. NPDC047670 | reverse complement strand
TGTGTGGCGCCCCCCCCGGGTTGGGGGTTGGGGGGCGGTGGTTGTGGGGGGCCTCCCCGGTCCCCGGGCGGCCGCGCGGGGGGGGGGTGGGGGTTGGGGGGGGGGGGGGGGGCGCCGGCCCGCGGCCCCCCCACCCCACCCACTAGCTAGCAGTACAGACGACGACATAGGGGACATAGTGCTCGACGTCAACTTCTTCGACGAGCTGCGCATTGGCCTCGCCACCGCCGACGACATCCGTCAGTGGTCGCACGGCGAGGTCAAGAAGCCTGAAACGATCAACTACCGCACCCTGAAGCCGGAAAAGGACGGGCTCTTCTGCGAGAAGATCTTCGGTCCGCAGCGGGACTGGGAGTGCTACTGCGGTAAGTACAAGCGGGTCCGCTTCAAGGGCATCATCTGCGAGCGCTGCGGCGTCGAGGTGACCCGGTCGAAGGTCCGTCGTGAGCGGATGGGCCACATCGAGCTCGCCGCTCCGGTGACCCACATCTGGTACTTCAAGGGCGTGCCGAGCCGGCTGGGCTACCTGCTGGACCTCGCCCCCAAGGACCTCGAGAAGATCATCTACTTCGCCTCGTACGTCGTGACGAGCGTGGACGCCGAGGCGCGTCACCGCGACCTCTCGACGATCGAGAACGAGATCCTGGCCGAGAAGCGGCAGGCCGAGAACAGCCGCGACTCGGAGATCGAGAAGCGGGCCGCCAAGCTCGAGGCCGACCTGGCCGAGCTGGAGGCCGAGGGTGCCAAGGCGGACGTCCGGCGCAAGGTCAAGGAGGGCGGAGAGCGCGAGATGCGCCAGATCCGCGACCGGGCCCAGCGCGAGATCGACCGCCTGGACGAGGTGCTCGACACCTTCCGCAAGCTGGAGCCGAAGCAGCTGGTCACCGACGAGCTGCTCTACCGCGAGCTGCGCGACCGGTTCGGCGAGTACTTCACCGGCGGCATGGGCGCCGAGGCCATCAAGGCGCTGGTCCAGAACATGGACCTCGACGCCGAGGCCGAGAGCCTGCGCGAGACCATCCGCTCCGGCAAGGGCCAGCGGAAGATCCGGGCGCTCAAGCGGCTCAAGGTGGTCGCGGCGTTCCTGAACACCCGCAACTCGCCGCTCGGCATGGTGCTGGACTGCGTCCCGGTCATCCCGCCGGACCTGCGCCCGATGGTGCAGCTCGACGGTGGCCGCTTCGCGACCTCCGACCTGAACGACCTGTACCGCCGCGTGATCAACCGGAACAACCGCCTCAAGCGGCTGATCGACCTCGGCGCGCCCGAGATCATCGTCAACAACGAGAAGCGGATGCTCCAGGAGGCCGTCGACGCGCTGTTCGACAACGGCCGCCGCGGCCGGCCGGTCACCGGCCCGGGCAACCGCCCGCTCAAGTCGCTGTCCGACATGCTCAAGGGCAAGCAGGGCCGGTTCCGCCAGAACCTGCTGGGCAAGCGCGTCGACTACTCCGGCCGTTCGGTCATCGTGGTCGGCCCGAAGCTCAAGCTGCACCAGTGCGGCCTGCCCAAGCAGATGGCGCTGGAGCTGTTCAAGCCGTTCGTGATGAAGCGGCTGGTGGACCTCAACCACGCACAGAACATCAAGTCCGCCAAGCGGATGGTCGAGCGGCAGCGGCCGGTCGTGTGGGACGTGCTGGAAGAGGTCATCGGCGAGCACCCGGTCCTGTTGAACCGGGCGCCGACCCTGCACCGGCTGGGCATCCAGGCATTCGAGCCGCAGCTGGTCGAGGGCAAGGCCATCCAGATCCACCCGCTGGTCTGCACCGCGTTCAACGCCGACTTCGACGGTGACCAGATGGCGGTGCACGTGCCGCTGTCCGCCGAGGCCCAGGCCGAGGCGCGGATCCTGATGCTGTCGTCGAACAACATCCTCAAGCCGGCCGACGGCAAGCCGGTCACCATGCCCACCCAGGACATGGTCATCGGTCTCTACCACCTCACCCACCTCACCGCCGGTGAGAAGGGCGAGGGCCGGGCGTTCAGCTCGGACGCCGAGGCCCGGATGGCCTTCGACAACGGCGAGCTGCACCTGCAGGCCCCGGTGAAGATCCGGCTGCGCGGCGTGGTCGGGGTCGACAACGGCGCCGGCGGCGAGCCGTGGACCGCCCCGGAGGGCTGGGTCGAGGGTGACCCGCTGACCGTGGAGACCACCCTCGGCCGGGTGCTGTTCAACGAGACGCTGCCGCAGGGCTACCGCTTCGTGAACTACGAGATCCGCAAGGGTCAGCTCTCCGCGATCGTCAACGACCTCGCCGAGCGCTTCCCCAAGGTGGCCCTCGCGGCCACCCTGGACGGGCTCAAGGAGGCCGGTTTCCACTGGGCCACCTGGTCCGGCGTGACGATCGGCATGGAGGACGTCATCGCTCCGCCGCGCAAGCGGGAGATCCTGGAGCGGTACGAGAAGGAAGCCGACCGGATCGACAAGCAGTACCAGCGTGGTCTGATGACCGCCGAGGAGCGCCGCGGCGAGCTCATCGAGATCTGGACCAAGGCGACCAACGAGGTCGCCAAGGAGATGGACACCGCGCTGCCGCAGGAGAACCCGCTGTGGAAGATGATCAACTCGGGTGCCCGCGGTAACCTGCTCCAGCTCCGGCAGATCGCGGCGATCCGTGGTCTGGTGGCCAACCCGAAGGGTGAGATCATCCCGCGGCCCATCAAGGCCAGCTACCGGGAGGGTCTGTCCGTGCTGGAGTACTTCATCTCCACGCACGGTGCCCGGAAGGGTCTCGCGGACACCGCCCTGCGTACCGCCGACTCGGGTTACCTGACCCGACGTCTGGTGGACGTCTCGCAGGACGTGATCATCCGCGAGGAGGACTGCGGCACCGACCGCGCCATCCCGATGCAGATCGGCGAGCGGCTCGACGGCAAGCTGGTCGTGCACGAGCACGCCGAGACCAGCGTGCACGCGCGGACGCTGGCCGACGACATCAAGGGCCCGGACGGCACCGTCGTCGCCGAGCGGGGCCAGGACATCAACTCGATCCTGGTCGACAAGATCGTCGCCGCCGGGGTGGAGACGGTCCGGGTGCGCAGCGTGCTCACCTGCGAGTCGAAGCTGGGCGTCTGCGGCGCGTGCTACGGCCGCTCGCTGCCGACCGGCAAGACCGTGGACGTCGGCGAGGCGGTCGGCATCATCGCCGCCCAGTCGATCGGTGAGCCGGGTACGCAGCTGACGATGCGTACCTTCCACACCGGTGGTGTCGCGGGTGAGGACATCACCCAGGGTCTGCCCCGTGTCCAGGAGATCTTCGAGGCCCGGGTCCCGAAGGGCAAGGCGCCCATCGCCGACACCCCGGGTCGGATCCGGATCGAGGACGGCGAGCGGTCGCGGAAGATCATCGTGGTGCCGGACGACGGCAGCGACGAGATCGTCTACGACAAGATCTCCAAGCGGGTCCGGCTGCGGACCCACGACGGCGATCACGTCGAGGTCGGCGAGAAGCTCACCGAGGGCACCATCGACCCGCACGAGCTGCTGCGCATCCTCGGCCCGCGCGCGGTCCAGGTCCACCTGACCCAGGAGGTCCAGGAGGTCTACCGCTCGCAGGGTGTGCTCATCCACGACAAGCACATCGAGATCATCATCCGCCAGATGCTCAAGCGGGTGACGGTGATCGACTCCGGCTCGACCGAGTTCCTGCCGGGTGTGCTGGTCGACCGGGCGCTGTTCGAGTCGGAGAACCGCCGACTCGTCTCCGAGGGCGGCGAGCCCGCCGCCGGTCGCCCGGTGCTGATGGGTATCACCAAGGCCTCGCTGGCCACCGACTCCTGGCTCTCGGCGGCCTCCTTCCAGGAGACCACCCGGGTGCTGACCGACGCGGCGATCAACTCGCGCAGCGACTCGCTCGTCGGCCTCAAGGAGAACGTGATCATCGGTAAGCTCATCCCGGCCGGTACGGGCATCAGCAAGTACCGCAACGTCCGGGTCGAGCCGACCGAGGAGGCGAAGGCCAAGGTCTACTCGATGACCGGCTACCCGGAGACCGACTACGGCTTCGGGCCGGCCAGCGGCCAGGCGGTTCCGCTGGACGACTTCGACTTCGGGTCGTACCGCTAACCAGCACGGACGACGAGGCCCCCGGCACCCGCCGGGGGCCTCGTCGCGTCCCGGGGATCGGCCGGTCCGTTGCGGCACGGCCGGGGCATGATGGTGGGCATGACGACCGCACCCGGGCAGGCGCCCGTCGTCCCGGCGGGGCCGCCGCGCCACCCGCTCGACCCGGATCCGGCCCGGGCCACCAAGGCGAAGGCGGTCTTCGCGCTGGGCCTGATCGGCGCGCTGACCGGCCTGTTCATCGGCGGCGTGGTGCCCGCCACGGTGGCGCTCCAGCTCGCCCGGCAGGCGCGTCGGGAGGCGTACGCCTCGGAGGGTTTCCTCACCGGCGCCGCCTGGCTGCGCCAGGGGGAGCGGCTGGCCTGGACGGGCCTGTTCCTCGTCGCGGTCAGCGTGGTGGCCGCGGTGGTGATCGGGTTGGTCCGCCTCGCCGACGCGCCCTACGGGCAGGACTTCGCGCCGAACGTGGACTGATCGACGGGGGGACCGGGTCCCGCCGGGGGCGGACCGCCCGGCCGCCGGCGGTAGCCTGACCGTGTCCGTCGCGCGGCGGTGGACGCCGAGGAGTCGACAGGAGGACCCGTGACGGAACCGGCGCGCTTCCCGGGCAGTGATCCCGCGGCGCCCCCCGCCGCGAACCCGGACCCCGCCCCGCCCGGCGCGGGGCAGTGGGCGCGTCCCGACGCGGGCGCCCCGCCCGCCGGCACGGGGCACCCGCAGCCGTCGCCCCCGGCCGGCGCCTGGGGCGCGCCCCACGGCCCGGGTCCCGGCTGGGGTACGGGCCCGGTCCCCGCGCCGCTGACACCTCCGCCGCCGCGGGAGCCCGCCCGCCCGCCGAAGCGGGTCGAGGCGGTCGCCGGCACGCCGTTCGGCGTGGTGCACCTCGACGTGCCGCCGGTCACCTCCGGCCTCGCCGTCGGCTCGCTGGTGGCCGGGATCGTCTCGGTCCTCGTCGCGCTGCTGGTGGTGTGCTTCGGCGCCGCGGCCGGCATGGGCGGCGCGTGGGCCGCCGGCGCCTTCACGGTGCTGGGCGTGCTGGCGGGCGCGGGCGCGGTGCTGGCCGGTCTGTTCGGGCTGCGGCAGATCCGCCGGGTGGCCCCGCCCCCCGCGGTCCGCTTCACCGGGCGAGGGCTGGCGGTGGCCGGGGTGAGCTGCGGCGGCGCGGGCCTGCTGCTCAGCCTGCTCGGGCTGGGGCTGGCGTTGCTGGTGGCGCTGGCGTGACGTGCCGCCACGGGCGCGGGGCGGGCGCGCCGCCACGGCGGCGGGCGTGAACCGGGCCGGCCCGGGGTCGCCGGCCCGCTTCCTGGGGAAGCCGGTACACTTGTGTCCGTAGGTGCCCATCACGGGCGGGCAGGCGCGACGGGTTCGATCGGCGGGCGGGTGAGACGCTACGCCGGCCCCTCCGTTTTGACCTGTGCGGTTGTGGTAGGTACTCTTTCCCCTTGTGCCCGGGCAAGCCCGGGCAACTCGTGCGTGCGCTGGATCCGGCGAGCCGGAGATCGCGTGGGAGCACGACAAAGCCAAAGACCCGACGCGCGGCCTGCCGTGTGTCGGTGAAAGACCCCGGTCGACACGCGTGAGCGTCGGCGCCGGGACCGTGAGCTGGGCGACACGCCCGACCGCGGGTGCCGGGACCGCCGCGAGGTGGCCCTGGTCGGAATGTAGGAGAGCCGGTCATCAGGTCGGCTACGGCAGACGGCGCGGCCGCCACCCGGCGGTCGAAGGGAGCGGAGAAACCCGGTGCCCACGATCCAGCAGCTGGTCCGAAAGGGCCGCCAGGCGAAGACGAGCAAGACCAAGACCCCGGCGCTGAAGGGTTCCCCTCAGCGGCGCGGCGTGTGCACCCGCGTGTACACCACCACCCCGAAGAAGCCGAACTCGGCGCTGCGCAAGGTCGCTCGTGTCAAGCTCAGCAGCCAGATCGAGGTGACCGCCTACATCCCGGGTGTCGGACACAACCTGCAGGAGCACTCGATCGTGCTCGTCCGCGGCGGTCGTGTGAAGGACCTCCCCGGCGTGCGTTACAAGATCGTCCGCGGCTCGCTGGACACCCAGGGTGTCCGCAACCGCAAGCAGGCGCGCAGCCGTTACGGCGCGAAGAAGGAGAAGAGCTGACATGCCGCGTAAGGGACCCGCTCCGCGGCGGCCGCTGGTCGCTGACCCGGTGTACAACTCGCCGCTGGTCACCCAGCTGGTGAACAAGATCCTGCTGCGCGGTAAGCGTCAGCTCGCCGAGCGCATCGTCTACGCGGCCCTCGAGGGCTGCCGTGAGAAGTCCGGCACCGACCCGGTCGTCACCCTCAAGCGGGCGATGGACAACGTCAAGCCGACCCTCGAGGTGCGCAGCCGCCGTGTCGGTGGCGCCACCTACCAGGTCCCGGTCGAGGTCCGTCCCGCCCGGGCGACCACCCTGGGCCTGCGCTGGCTGGTCACCTACTCCCGGGCCCGGCGCGAGAAGACCATGGTCGAGCGGCTGATGAACGAGCTGCTGGACGCGAGCAACGGCCTCGGTGCCGCCGTCAAGCGGCGCGAGGACACGCACAAGATGGCCGAGTCCAACAAGGCCTTCGCGCACTACCGCTGGTAACACCCTGGTTCCGGCGCCCGCGTGGCGCCGGAACCGCCACCAGTTGTGTCGAGACGACGATAAGTAGGGATTGAAGTGGCCGCCGCAGACGCGCTCGCCAACGTACGCAACATCGGCATCATGGCGCACATCGATGCCGGTAAGACCACTACCACCGAGCGGATCCTGTTCTACACCGGTATCACGTACAAGATCGGTGAGGTCCACGAGGGCGCCGCCGTCATGGACTGGATGGAGCAGGAGCAGGAGCGTGGTATCACCATCACCTCCGCTGCCACCAAGTGTGAGTGGAAGGGCCACACGATCCAGATCATCGACACGCCCGGCCACGTCGACTTCACGGTCGAGGTCGAGCGGTCGCTGCGGGTGCTGGACGGTGCGGTCGCTGTCTACGACGGTGTCGCCGGCGTGGAGCCCCAGACGGAGAACGTCTGGCGCCAGGCCGACAAGTACAACGTCCCCCGGATGTGCTTCGTCAACAAGCTCGACCGGACCGGCGCCGACTTCTTCCGCTGCGTGCAGATGATGATCGACCGGCTCAACGCCACCCCGCTGGTGCTCCAGATCCCGATCGGCGCCGAGTCCGACTTCATCGGCGTGGTCGACCTGGTCGAGATGCGGGCCCTCACCTGGCGCGGCGAGACCCAGAAGGGCGAGGACTACGCGGTCGAGGAGATCCCGGCCGACCTCGCCGACTCCGCCGCGGAGTGGCGCGAGAAGCTGGTGGAGACCCTGGCCGACGTCGACGACGCGGTGATGGAGAAGTACCTGGAGGGCGAGGAGATCTCCGTCGAGGAGATCAAGGCCGCCATCCGTCGGGCCACCATCGCCGGCAAGGCCAACCCGGTCCTCACCGGTACCGCCTTCAAGAACAAGGGCATCCAGCCGATGCTGGACGCGGTCGTCGCGTACCTGCCGTCGCCGCTGGACATCCCGGCGATCGAGGGCACGGCCACCGACGGCGAGACCCCGATGCAGCGCAAGCCGTCGGTGTCCGAGCCGTTCTCCGGCCTGGCCTTCAAGATCCAGACGGACAAGCACCTCGGCAAGCTCACCTACGTCCGGATCTACTCCGGGACGCTCGAGTCCGGCTCCCAGGTGGTCAACTCCACCAAGGACCGCAAGGAGCGGATCGGCAAGATCTACCAGATGCACGCCAACAAGCGGGAAGAGCGCAGCTCGGCCCAGGCCGGCGACATCATCGCGGTGCAGGGTCTCAAGCAGACCACCACCGGTGACACCCTGTGCGACCCGGCGAACCCGGTCATCCTGGAGTCGATGACCTTCCCGGAGCCGGTCATCGAGGTGGCCATCGAGCCGAAGACCAAGGCCGACCAGGAGAAGCTCAGCACCGCCATCCAGCGGCTGGCCGAGGAGGACCCGACCTTCCGCGTCAAGCTGGACGACCAGACCGGTCAGACGGTCATCTCCGGCATGGGCGAGCTGCACCTGGACATCCTGGTCGACCGGATGCGCCGCGAGTTCAACGTCGAGGCGAACATCGGTAAGCCGCAGGTGGCGTACCGCGAGACCATCCGCCGCAAGGTGGAGAAGGTCGAGTACACCCACAAGAAGCAGACCGGTGGCTCCGGCCAGTACGCCCGGGTGATCATCAGCCTGGAGCCGCTGCCGCTGGGCAACGACGCCCCGACCTACGAGTTCGCCAACGCGGTGACCGGTGGCCGCATCCCCCGGGAGTTCATCCCGTCGGTGGACGCGGGCGCGCAGGACGCCATGCAGTACGGCATCCTCGCCGGCTTCCCCCTGGTGGGCATCAAGCTCACCCTGGTGGACGGCCAGTACCACGAGGTCGACTCGTCGGAAATGGCGTTCAAGATCGCCGGCTCGATGGCGATGAAGGAGGCGGCCCGCAAGGCCGACCCCGCGCTGCTCGAGCCGATGATGGCCGTTGAGGTCACCACTCCTGAGGAGAACATGGGTGACGTCATCGGCGACCTCAACTCCCGCCGTGGCATCATCCAGGCGATGGAGGAGCGCAGCGGCGCCCGCGTCGTCCGGGCCCTGGTGCCGTTGTCGGAGATGTTCGGCTACGTCGGCGACCTGCGGTCGAAGACCCAGGGCCGGGCTAGCTACAGCATGCAGTTCGACTCCTACGCGGAGGTTCCGGCCTCGGTCGCGAAGGAGATCATCGCCAAGGCGACGGGTGAGTGACCCTCATCTGACGTGATCGATGATCCGGGGCGGTCGCGGGAGGGTGCTCCCGCCCGCGGCCACCTCGGTCGGAACGCGTGAGACCGGGCCTGTAGGCTTCATCGCCGCAGAACCCACCAAAGCTCTCCGGCCGCCAGGCCGGAAAGGCTGTCGACAGAGTCCTAAGCGCCGACCGGCGCGCCGGGGCGAACGAACCAAGAAGTCCACAGGAGGACACCAGTGGCGAAGGCGAAGTTCGAGCGGACTAAGCCGCACGTCAACATCGGCACCATTGGTCACATCGACCACGGTAAGACGACGCTGACGGCGGCCATCACCAAGGTCCTGCACGACCAGTACCCGGACCTCAACCCGTACACGCCGTTCGACGAGATCGACAAGGCGCCGGAGGAGAAGGCCCGCGGCATCACGATCTCGATCGCGCACGTCGAGTACCAGACCGAGGCGCGGCACTACGCGCACGTCGACTGCCCCGGTCACGCCGACTACATCAAGAACATGATCACCGGTGCCGCGCAGATGGACGGCGCGATCCTGGTGGTCGCGGCGACCGACGGCCCGATGCCGCAGACCCGCGAGCACGTGCTGCTGGCCCGCCAGGTCGGCGTGCCGTACATCGTCGTGGCGCTCAACAAGAGCGACATGGTCGACGACGAGGAGCTCCTGGAGCTCGTCGAGCTCGAGGTCCGTGAGCTGCTCTCCTCGCAGGAGTACCCGGGTGACGACCTGCCGGTCGTCCGGGTCTCGGCGCTGAAGGCCCTCGAGGGTGACCCCGAGTGGACCCAGAAGCTGCTGGACCTGATGACCGCTGTCGACACCGCGATCCCGCAGCCGGAGCGCGAGACCGACAAGCCGTTCCTGATGCCGATCGAGGACGTCTTCACGATCACCGGTCGTGGCACCGTCGTCACCGGTCGCGCGGAGCGCGGCATCCTCAAGCCGAACGAGGAGGTGGAGATCGTCGGCATCCGCGAGAAGTCGATGAAGACCACCTGCACCGGCATCGAGATGTTCCGCAAGCTGCTCGACGAGGCCCGCGCGGGCGAGAACGTCGGTCTGCTGCTGCGTGGCATCAAGCGCGAGGACGTCGAGCGCGGCATGGTCGTCATCAAGCCGGGCACCACGACCCCGCACACGGAGTTCGAGGCGACGGTCTACATCCTCTCCAAGGAGGAGGGCGGCCGGCACACCCCGTTCTTCCAGAACTATCGTCCGCAGTTCTACTTCCGGACCACGGACGTCACCGGTGTCGTCACGCTCCCCGAGGGCACCGAGATGGTCATGCCGGGTGACAACACCACCATGACGGTGAAGCTGATCCAGCCCATCGCCATGGAGGAGAACCTCAAGTTCGCGATCCGCGAGGGTGGCCGCACCGTCGGCGCCGGGTTCGTCACCAAGATCATCAAGTGAGCTAGGTAACCCCGATTAGACCCGCCGCCGGTCGTGCGGCATACTAGTCAGGTTGCGTAACGACAGTTCGCTGCCCGTGTTCGGCTTCCGCTGAACCTCCGGGCTGCAGGACAGTCGGGCGTAGGGTGGTTGGCGGCGCGCCCGCCAACCACCCTCGCACGGCGTTCAGGTCGCGGTAGTGCGATCGGCGCCTTGACCCACCGCGCGGTCAGAACCGCTCCGGAGTCCCGGGGCGGAGCCTGGCCCGAGGGCGCGACACGCCCGACCGCGGGGGTCGGCGAAGAGGGCCTGTACCAGCCGGTACAGGCGCCCGCAACACAGCGGCATCGAGAGAAGGAACAGAAGCCACCATGGCGGGACAGAAGATCCGCATCCGGCTCAAGGCCTATGACCACGAGGTCGTCGACTCCTCGGCTCGGAAGATCGTCGAGACGGTGACGCGTACCGGGGCGCAGGTCGCGGGCCCGGTGCCGCTGCCCACGGAGATCAACCGTTTCTGCGTTATCCGCTCGCCGCACAAGTACAAGGACTCGCGCGAGCACTTCGAGATGCGCACGCACAAGCGGCTGATCGACATCATCGACCCGACCCCGAAGACGGTCGACTCGCTCATGCGCCTCGACCTGCCGGCTGGCGTCGACATCGAGATCAAGCTGTAGGGACCGGACAAATGGACAGGCAAGTCAAGGGGATCCTGGGCGCAAAGCTCGGCATGACCCAGGTCTGGGACAACAACCGAGTTGTCCCCGTGACCGTGGTTCAGGCCGGCCCGTGCGTCATCAGCCAGGTTCGTAGCGCCGAGAAGGACGGTTACTCCGCGGTCCAGCTGGCGTACGGCACGATCGACCCGCGCAAGGTCAAGAAGCCGATCAGCGGGCACTACGCGAAGGCCGACGTCGCGCCGCGCCGGCACATCGTCGAGCTGCGCACCGCCGACGCGGCGGACTACTCGCTCGGCCAGGAGGTCACGGTCGAGGAGTTCCCGGCCGGTGTCTCGATCGACGTGACGGGCAAGACCAAGGGCAAGGGCTACGCCGGCCCGATGAAGCGGCACGGCTTCCACGGTCTGCGCGCCAGCCACGGTGTCGAGCGCAAGCACCGCTCGCCGGGCTCCATCGGCGCCTGCGCCACCCCGGGCCGTGTCTTCAAGGGCACCCGGATGGCCGGCCGGATGGGTGGCGTGCGCTACACCGTCCAGAACCTGACCGTCCAGGCGGTCGACACCGAGAACAACCTCCTGCTCGTCCGCGGTGCCATTCCCGGCCCGAAGGGCGCGCTGGTCCTGGTCCGTACCGCGGCCAAGACCAAGGCGAAGAAGGGCGGTGCGGCCAAGTGACCACCGTTGACGTCCTCACCGTCGAAGGCAACAAGAGCGGCTCCGTCGAGCTGCCCGCCGACATCTTCGACGTCCAGGCCAACGTCGCGCTGATGCACCAGGTCGTGGTGGCCCAGCTCGCGGCGGCCCGGCAGGGCACGCACAAGACCAAGACCCGCGGCGAGGTCGCCGGCGGCGGCAAGAAGCCGTACAAGCAGAAGGGCACCGGTCGTGCCCGGCAGGGCTCGATCCGCGCGCCGCAGTTCGCCGGCGGTGGCGTGGTGCACGGCCCGGTGCCGCGCGACTACAGCCAGCGCACCCCGAAGAAGATGAAGGCCGCCGCCCTGCGTGGCGCCCTGTCGGACCGGGCCCGCGCCGGGCAGGTGCACGTCGTCGAGGCGTTCGTCTCGGGCGAGAAGCCGTCGACCAAGGCCGCCCTGGCCACGCTGACCAAGCTGACCGACGCCCGCCGGGTGCTGGTCGTGCTGAGCAGCACCGACGAGCTGAACTGGGTGTCGCTGCGCAACGAGCCGCGGGTGCACCTGATCGAAGCCGGCCAGCTCAACACGTACGACGTGCTGGTGGCCGACGACGTGGTCTTCACGAAGGACGCCCTGGACGAGTTCCTCGGTGTTCCCGCCGAGACCACCGAGGAGGGTGGCAAGTGAGCACGATCGCCGACCCGCGCGACATCATCGTGGCGCCG
Organism: Micromonospora sp. NPDC047670; assembly: GCF_043204915.1. NCBI lineage: Bacteria > Bacillati > Actinomycetota > Actinomycetes > Micromonosporales > Micromonosporaceae > Micromonospora > Micromonospora sp. NPDC047670. The sequence continues at coordinate 181,396 of NZ_JBIDDA010000004.1, read as the reverse complement.
GTCGTCTCGGAGAAGAGCTACAGCGAGCTGAACCGCAACTGGTACACCTTCCTGGTGCACCCGGACGCGAACAAGACCGAGATCAAGATCGCTATCCAGCAGATCTTCAACGTCCGCGTCCTGACGGTCAACACGCTCAACCGCGAGGGCAAGCGCAAGCGGACCCGTACCGGGTTCGGCAAGCGCAAGGACACCAAGCGGGCGATGGTGAAGCTGGCTGACGGTGACCGTATCGAGGCCTTCGGCGGCCCGGTCAGCTGAGGGGTGTAGACAATGGCTATCCGTAAGTACAAGCCGACGACGCCGGGCCGGCGTGGCTCGAGCGTCGCCGACTTCGCCGAGATCACCCGGTCGACGCCCGAGAAGTCGCTGCTGGCTCCGCTGCCGAAGAAGGGCGGACGCAACGCCCACGGCCGGATCACCACGCGGCACCACGGTGGCGGTCACAAGCGGCAGTACCGTCTGATCGACTTCAAGCGGGTCGACAAGGACGGCGTGCCGGCGAAGGTCGCCCACATCGAGTACGACCCGAACCGCACCGCGCGCATCGCGCTGCTGCACTACGCCGACGGCGAGAAGCGCTACATCATCGCGCCGAAGGACCTGAAGCAGGGCGACGCCGTCGAGTCCGGTCCGGGCGCCGACATCAAGCCGGGCAACAACCTGCCGCTGCGCAACATCCCGGTCGGTACCACGATCCACAACGTGGAGCTGCGTCCGGGCGGCGGCGCCAAGCTGGCCCGCTCGGCCGGCGTCGGCATCCAGCTGCTCGGCCGCGAGGGCGCGTACGCGACCCTGCGCATGCCGTCCGGCGAGATCCGGCGGGTCGACGTGCGCTGCCGCGCCAGCATCGGCGAGATCGGCAACGCCGACCAGTCGAACATCAACTGGGGCAAGGCCGGCCGTATGCGGTGGAAGGGCAAGCGCCCGACCGTCCGTGGTGTCGCGATGAACCCGGTCGACCACCCGCACGGTGGTGGTGAGGGTAAGACCTCCGGCGGTCGCCACCCGGTCAACCCGCAGGGTAAGCCCGAGGGCCGCACCCGTCGTAAGGGCCAGCCGAGTGACCGGCTGATCGTCCGCCGCCGCTACGCCACGCGTAAGCGCGGCTGAGGGAGATAAGACATGCCTCGCAGCCTGAAGAAGGGCCCGTTCGTCGACGACCACCTGCTCAAGAAGGTGGAGACGCAGAACGACAAGGGCTCGAAGAACGTCATCAAGACCTGGTCGCGGCGCTCGACGATCATCCCGGAGATGCTGGGTCACACGATCGCCGTGCACGACGGACGCAAGCACGTCCCGGTGTTCGTGACCGAGGCGATGGTCGGGCACAAGCTCGGCGAGTTCGCGCTGACCCGCACGTTCAAGGGTCACGAGAAGGACGACCGGAAGAGCCGTCGGCGCTGACGCCGCGGGCATACGGATAGAGGAACAAGGGGTTACAGCGATGCCAGGAAAGGGCGACGCTCCGGTGCTTCCGGGCGCGCGGGCGGTTGCGCGGCACGTGCGCATCTCGCCGATGAAGGCGCGCCGGGTGGTCAACCTCGTCCGCGGCCTGCCCGCGAAGGAGGCGCTCACGGTGCTGCAGTTCGCGCCGCAGGCTGCGAGCGAGCAGGTGTACAAGGTGCTCGCGAGCGCGATCGCCAACGCGGAGAACAACGAGCGGCTGGACCCCGACGCGCTGCTCGTCAGCGAGGCGTACGTGGACGAGGGCCCGACCATGAAGCGGTTCCAGCCGCGGGCGCAGGGCCGGGCGTACCGGATCCGCAAGCGGACCTGCCACATCACCGTCGCGGTCGAGGCCGTGGCGCCGGCCGCGCCGAAGAAGGCCGCGGCGAAGAAGGCGGCCCCGGCGAAGCAGGCGGAGCCGGCTGAGACGCAGAGCAAGACGGAGGGCGCCGAGTAATGGGTCAGAAGGTTCACCCGCACGGGTTCCGGCTCGGCATCTCGACCGACTGGAAGTCCCGCTGGTTCGCGGACAAGCTCTACAAGGACTACATCGGCGAGGACGTCAAGATCCGCCGCATGATGTCCAAGGGCCTCGAGCGTGCCGGCATCTCCAAGGTCGACATCGAGCGCACCCGGGACCGGGTCCGCGTCGACATCCACACCGCCCGGCCGGGCATCGTCATCGGCCGTAAGGGTGCGGAGGCCGACCGGATCCGCGGCGAGCTCGAGAAGCTGACCGGCAAGCAGGTCCAGCTGAACATCATCGAGGTGAAGAGCCCCGAGTCGGACGCGCAGCTCGTCGCCCAGGGCGTCGCCGAGCAGCTGTCCAGCCGGGTCAGCTTCCGTCGGGCGATGCGCAAGGCCATGCAGTCCGCGATGAAGAACCCGGTCTGCAAGGGCATCCGGGTCCAGGTCTCGGGCCGTCTCGGCGGCGCCGAGATGAGCCGGACCGAGTTCTACCGCGAGGGCCGGGTTCCGCTGCACACGCTGCGGGCCAACATCGAGTACGGCTTCTTCGAGGCCCGTACCACCTTCGGCCGGATCGGCGTGAAGGTCTGGATCTACAAGGGCGACGCGGTGCCGGGTCGGGAGACCCCGGCCGAGGCTCCGTCGCGCCCGCGCCGTGAGCGCGGCGACCGCCCCGAGCGGCCGCGCCGTGGTCGGTCCGGCTCGTCCGGCACGACCGCCGGCGGCACCGAGGCCGGCCGGGCCGCCGCGACCACCATCGCGCAGCAGGCCGAGACGCCGAGTGGTGACGCGGTGGATCCCGCCGCCGTCTCCGCCGCGGCAGAAACGCAGCAGGAGGGCTGACAGATGCTGATGCCGCGCAAGCCCCCGAAGGGCTTCCGCAAGCCGCACCACCCGGACCGCAGTGGCGCGTCCAAGGGTGGTAACCGGGTGGTGTTCGGCGAGTTCGGGATCCAGGCTCTCGAGCCGGCGTACGTGACCAACCGCCAGATCGAGTCGGCGCGTATCGCGATGACCCGCCACATCAAGCGTGGTGGCAAGGTCTGGATCACGATCTTCCCGGACCAGGCCCTCACCAAGAAGCCTGCCGAGACCCGGATGGGTTCCGGTAAGGGTTCGCCCGAGTGGTGGGTCGCCAACGTGAAGCCGGGGCGGGTTCTCTTCGAGATGTCCTTCCCCAACGAGCAGATCGCGCGAGAGGCGATGCGTCGCGCGATCCACAAGCTCCCGATGAAGTGCCGCATTGTTACGCGCGAAGTGGGTGAATCCTGATGGCAGCGGGCGTTAAGGCCTCCGAGCTGCGTGAGCTCTCCGAGGAGGAGCTGGTCACGAAGCTGCGCGAGGCCAAGGCGGAGCTGTTCAACCTCCGCGTGCAGGCCGCAACCGGGCAGCTGGACAACAACCGGCGGCTGCAGGTCATCCGTCGGGAGATCGCCCGGATCTACACGATCATGCGTGAGCGCGAGCTGGGTCTCTCGGCCGCGCCGACTGAGGTGACTGCATCATGAGCGAGAACACCACCGCCGCCGCGCGGGCCCGCCGCAAGGTGCGTGAGGGCCTCGTGGTCAGCGACAAGATGGAAAAGACCGTCGTCGTCGAGGTCGAGGACCGGGTCAAGCACGCGCTGTACGGCAAGATCATGCGCCGTACCAGCAAGCTGAAGGTGCACGACGAGCAGAACACCGCCGGCATCGGCGACCGGGTCCTGATCATGGAGACCCGGCCGCTGTCCGCCACGAAGCGGTGGCGGCTCGTGGAGATCCTGGAAAAGGCCAAGTAGCGAAGGCTCAAGCTCGCCCGGCGTCAGTCGGGCGCGGGTTCCGCCAGGCTCCGGCCGCCCCGCGCGGCCGGAGAACCGGCAGACATAGGAGATAGACGTGATTCAGCAGGAGTCGCGACTGCGCGTCGCCGACAACACGGGTGCTCGGGAGATCCTGTGCATCCGGGTTCTCGGTGGCTCCGGTCGGCGCTACGCGAGCATCGGCGACGTCATCGTGGCCACCGTCAAGGACGCGATCCCGGGTGCCGGTGTGAAGAAGGGCGACGTCGTCAAGGCCGTCGTCGTTCGCACCGCCAAGGAGAAGCGGCGGCCGGACGGTTCGTACATCCGCTTCGACGAGAACGCCGCCGTCATCATCAAGGACGGCGGGGACCCGCGCGGCACCCGTATCTTCGGCCCGGTGGGTCGGGAACTGCGGGACAAGCGGTTCATGAAGATCATCTCTCTCGCGCCGGAGGTGTTGTGACCGTGAAGGTCAAGAAGGGCGACACGGTCGTCGTCATCGCCGGCAAGGACAAGGGTGCCAAGGGCAAGGTCATCGCGGCCTACCCGCGGCAGGACAAGGTCCTGGTCGAGGGCGTGAACCGGGTCAAGAAGCACACCCGCATCAGCACCACCCAGCGTGGCGCCAAGACCGGTGGCATCGTCACCCAGGAGGCTCCGATCCACGTCTCGAACGTGCAGGTCGTGGACTCCGACGGCAAGCCGACCCGCGTCGGTTACCGGATCGACGAAAACGGCCAGAAGGTCCGCATCGCGCGTAGCACCGGTAAGGACCTGTGATGAGCACGGCTACCGAAACCAAGACCATGCCGCGCCTCAAGGAGCGGTACCGCAACGAGATCGTGGCCCAGCTGCAGGAGCAGCACAACTACGGCAACCCGATGCAGGTGCCGCGGCTGGTCAAGATCGTCGTCAACATGGGTGTCGGCGAGGCCGCCCGGGACGCCAAGCTGATCGACGGCGCGGTCCGGGACCTGGCCACCATCACCGGCCAGAAGCCGCAGGTGCGGCGGGCGACCAAGTCCATCGCGCAGTTCAAGCTGCGCGAGGGCATGCCGATCGGTGCGAAGGTGACCCTCCGCGGCGACCGGATGTGGGAGTTCCTGGACCGGCTGCTGTCGATCGCGCTGCCGCGTATCCGCGACTTCCGCGGTCTGGACGGGCGCAAGCTCGACGGGCACGGCAACTACACGTTCGGGCTGACCGAGCAGTCGGTGTTCCACGAGATCGACCAGGACAAGATCGATCGGCAGCGGGGCATGGACATCACGGTGGTCACGACCGCCACGACCGACGACGAGGGCCGGGCGCTGCTCAAGCTCCTGGGCTTCCCGTTCAAGGAGAACTGAGATGGCCAAGAAGGCGCTGATCCTCAAGGCGGCCGCGAAGCCGAAGTTCTCGGTTCGCGCGTACACCCGCTGCCAGCGGTGCGGGCGTCCCAAGGCGGTCTACCGCAAGTTCGGTCTCTGCCGGGTCTGCATCCGGGAGATGGCCCACCGCGGTGAGCTGCCGGGCGTGTCCAAGGCTTCCTGGTAAGGGCGACCGCGTCCCGGCCGCCGGGCCGGGACCCCTTGCACCGATCACGTATTGCTCTTCGCCGTAGGCCCGGGGCGGAAGGCCCCGGGAACCCCGGCGAGAAAGGCTGACGAAATCCATGACGATGACCGACCCGATCGCAGACATGCTCACGCGTCTGCGTAACGCCAACCAGGCGTACCACGACCGGGTGACGATGCCCTACTCGAAGATCAAGGCGAACATCGCCGAGGTCCTCAAGGCCGAGGGCTACATCGCCACCTGGTCGGTCGAGGAGCCCGAGGAGGGCGCCGTCGGCAAGCGACTGGTCGTCGAGCTGAAGTACGGCCAGAACCGCGAGCGGAGCCTGGCCGGCATCAAGCGAGTGTCCAAGCCCGGTCTGCGGGTTTACGCCAAGTCGGACGGGCTCCCGCGGGTGCTCGGCGGGCTGGGCGTGGCGATCATTTCGACGTCCCAGGGGCTGCTCACCGACCGGCAGGCCCGCAAGCGGAGCGTTGGCGGGGAAGTCCTCGCCTTCGTCTGGTAACGGGAGACAGGTAGAAATGTCGCGTATTGGACGTAAGTCGATCCCGGTGCCAGCCGGCGTCGACATCACGATCGACGGGCAGACCGTCAAGGTCAAGGGCCCGAAGGGCGAGCTCTCGCACACCCTGGCCGAGCCGATCACGATCGACCGGGCCGAGGACGGGCAGCTGAACGTCAACCGCCCGAACGACGAGCGCAAGGCCAAGGAGCTGCACGGCCTGAGCCGTACCCTGGTCGCCAACATGATCGTCGGCGTCACCGAGGGCTACCGCAAGAGCCTGGAGATCGCCGGTACCGGTTACCGCGTCACCGCCAAGGGCAAGGACCTGGAGTTCGCTCTTGGGTTCTCGCACCCGGTGCTGGTGCCGGCGCCGGAGGGCATCACCTTCACGGTGGAGAAGCCGACGCTGTTCCACGTGGCCGGCATCGACAAGCAGCTGGTCGGTGAGGTTGCCGCCAACATCCGGAAGATCCGCCCGCCGGAGCCCTACAAGGGCAAGGGCGTGAAGTACCAGGGCGAGGTCATCCGCCGCAAGGCTGGAAAGGCAGGTAAGAAGTGAGCGCCACGCTGCTCAAGCGCCGCCGCGGCGTCGCCGCCAAGCGTGCCGTCGGGCGTGCGCGCCGGCACTTCCGGGTCCGCAAGAACATCAGCGGCACCGCCGAGCGTCCCCGCCTCGTGGTCACCCGCTCCCTGCGGCACATCGTCGCCCAGATCGTGGACGACACCAAGGGTCACACCCTGGCGTCGGCCTCGACCCTGGACGCGTCGCTGCGCGGTGCGGAGGGCGACAAGAGCGCCCTGGCCGGCAAGGTCGGCGCCCTGCTCGCCGAGCGGGCCAAGGCCGCCGGCATCTCCAAGGTCGTCTTCGACCGCGGTGGCAACCGGTACGCGGGGCGGGTCGCCGCGCTTGCCGACGCCGCCCGCGAAGCCGGGCTCGAGTTCTAGAAACCCCGTCACGAGAGAGAAGGAAGGCTGCTGATGCCAGGTCAACAGCGCCGTGGCGGCGGGTCCGGTGGCAACGAGGGTGGTCGCCGCGACAACCGCCGTGAGGGCGGCCGCGGAAACGCGCCCGTCGAGAAGACCCCGCACCTCGAGCGGGTCGTCGCGATCAACCGCGTCGCCAAGGTCGTGAAGGGTGGTCGTCGCTTCAGCTTCACCGCCCTGGTGATCGTGGGCGACGGCGACGGCACCGTCGGCGTGGGCTACGGAAAGGCCAAGGAGGTGCCCGCGGCGATCGCCAAGGGTGTCGAGGAGGCCAAGAAGCACTTCTTCAAGGTGCCGCGGATCGGTCAGTCGATCCCGCACCCGGTGCAGGGCGAGGACGCCGCCGGCGTCGTGCTGCTCAAGCCGGCCTCGGCCGGTACGGGTGTCATCGCCGGTGGCCCGGTGCGCGCCGTGCTGGAGTGCGCGGGTATCCACGACGTGCTCTCCAAGAGCCTGGGTTCGTCGAACCCGATCAACATCGTGCACGCCACCGTGGCGGCGCTGAAGGGGCTCGAGTCCCCCGAGGCCGTCGCCGCCCGTCGTGGCCTGCCGGTCGAGGACGTCGCGCCGGCCGCCATGCTGGCGTCGCGGGCGGGGGTGGCTTCCTGATGGCTCGCCTGAAGGTCACCCAGGTCCGGTCCGAGATCGGGACCAAGCAGAACCAGCGTGACTCGCTGCGCTCGCTCGGTCTCAAGCGGATCAACGACGTGGTGGTCAAGGAGGACCGTCCGGAGATCCGCGGCATGATCTTCGCGGTCAACCACCTCGTGAAGGTCGAGGAGGTCGAGTAATGACGATCAAGGTCCACCACCTGCGTCCGGCGCCCGGTGCCAAGACCGCGAAGACCCGTGTGGGTCGCGGTGAGGGCTCGAAGGGCAAGACCGCCGGTCGCGGTACCAAGGGTTCCAAGGCCCGCAAGAACATCTCGGCGGCGTTCGAGGGTGGGCAGATGCCCATCCACATGCGCCTGCCGAAGCTGAAGGGCTTCAAGAACAAGTTCAAGGTGGTCTTCCAGGTGGTCAACCTGGACCGGCTCGCCGAGCTGTTCCCGAACGGCGGCCAGGTCGGCCCGCTCGAGCTGGTCGAGGCCGGCGCGGTCCGCAAGGGCCAGCCGGTCAAGGTCCTCGGCACCGGGGACCTCGGCGGGGTCGCCCTCCAGGTGTCGGCGCACGCGTTCAGCGCGTCGGCCAAGGAGAAGATCACCGCCGCCGGTGGCACCGTCACCGAGCTGTAAGGGCTGTACGACCCGTGGCGCCCGCTCAGTTGTCTCAACTGGGCGGGCGCCATGGTCTACCTGGCATGTGTGCGCCGGGTAACATCGGATTCGGTTTATGTAGCCGGGCACATCTGCCCGGACCGGGATCGGGCTGTTAGAGTCCCTTCCCAGCTATGGATATCGGGCGCTCGCCCGGCACCCACCCCGACCCGCCCGGGTTCACCGGCGGCCCGCCGCGCGCAGGAGGAAGAAGTTGCTGTCCGCCTTTCTCAGTGCGTTCCGTACGCCTGACCTGCGCAAGAAGCTGCTGTTCACAGTAGGCATCATCGCGGTCTACCGGCTCGGGGCGACGCTGCCCAGCCCGGGTGTCTCGTACGGCAACGTGCAGAAGTGCCTCGACACCCTGGAGAACGGCTCCACCGGGGTACTGAACCTGCTCAACCTCTTCTCCGGCGGCGCGCTGCTGCAGCTCTCGGTCTTCGCGCTGGGCATCATGCCCTACATCACCGCGTCGATCATCCTGCAGCTGTTGACGGTGGTCATCCCACGGCTGGAGCAGCTCCGCAAGGAGGGCCAGGCCGGCCAGGCGAAGATCACCCAGTACACCCGCTACCTGACCCTGGGCCTGGGCATCCTGCAGGCGTCGGCGTTCGTGGCGCTGGCCCGCTCCGGGCAGCTCTTCCAGAACCAGTGCGACCAGTTCCCGATCATCCCCGAGGGCACCGGGATCCCGGACTGGCTGACGCTGACCATCCTGGTCATGACGATGACCGCCGGCACGGGCGTGGTGATGTGGCTCGGCGAGCTGATCACCGACCGGGGCGTGGGCAACGGCATGTCCGTCCTGATCTTCACCTCGATCGCCGCCCGGCTCCCCAGCGAGGGCTGGCAGATCAAGGCGACCGGCGGCTGGGGCAAGTTCCTCCTCGTCATCGCGCTGGTGCTGGTGGTCATCACCGCGGTCACCTTCATCGAGCAGGCGCAGCGGCGGATCCCGGTGCAGTACGCCAAGCGGATGATCGGCCGGCGCATGTACGGCGGCACCTCGACCTACATCCCGCTGAAGGTCAACCAGGCGGGTGTCATCCCGGTCATCTTCGGTTCGTCGCTGCTCTACCTGCCCCAGCTGGCGCTGCAGTTCTTCGACCAGACCAACCCGGGCAAGACCCAGACGTGGATCCAGAACAACCTGGTCGACCCGACCAGCCCGATCTACATCTCGGTCTACTTCCTGCTGATCATCTTCTTCACGTACTTCTACGTCTCGATCACGTTCAACCCGACCGAGGTCGCGGACAACATGAAGAAGTACGGCGGCTTCGTGCCGGGCATCCGCCCCGGCAAGCCGACCGCCGACTACCTGGACTTCATCCTCAGCCGGATCACCCTGCCGGGCGCCCTCTACCTGGGCATCATCTCGATCCTGCCGAACTTCTTCTTCATCTGGCTGGACAAGCAGCAGTACCTCAACTTCCCGTTCGGCGGCACCGCTGTCCTGATCATGGTCGGCGTCGGTCTGGAGACCACCAAGCAGATCGAGAGCCAACTCATGCAGCGGAACTACGAAGGGTTCCTGCGGTAGATGAGACTCGTTCTGGTTGGCCCGCCGGGCGCGGGCAAGGGTACGCAGGCCGAGTTCGTCGCCGCGCACCTCTCGGTCCCGAAGATCTCGACCGGCGACATCTTCCGGTCGAACGTCTCGCAGGGCACCCCGCTCGGGGTCGAGGCGAAGCGCTACATGGACGCCGGTGAGCTGGTGCCCGACGAGGTCACCATCAACATGGTGCGGGACCGGCTCGCCGAGCCGGACGCCGCCGAGGGCTTCCTGCTCGACGGCTTCCCGCGCACCACGCCGCAGGCCGCCGCGCTGGACAAGCTCCTCGCCGACCTGGGCACCGCGCTGGACCTGGTGCTGGAGCTGGTCGTCGACGACGACGAGGTGATCCGGCGGCTCTCCGGCCGGCGTACGTGCCGGGGCTGCGGCAAGATCTGGCACGTCGAGTTCGACGCGACCACCCGCGAGGGCATCTGCGACCGGTGCGGCGCCGAGCTGTTCCAGCGTGACGACGACAAGCCGGAGACCATCGCCACCCGCCTGCGGGAGTACGCGGACAAGACCGCCCCGCTGGTCGACTACTACGGCGCCCAGGGCAAGCTGGTGGGCATCGACGCCACCGGCCCGGTGGAGGATGTCACCGTCCGCGCCATCGACGCCCTGCGGTCGTACGGCGGCTGACGTCCCGCCGGGCTCCGGCGGATAGAGTGCGAAGAGCGGGGTACGTCCGACGTGCCCCGCTCTTCGGCTTCGGCAACGAAAGGTAACGGCTCCATGCGTCGTCCCCAGCTGGACATCCAGCTGAAGACCCCTGACCAGATCGAGAAGATGCGGGCCGCCGGGCTGGTGGTCGCCGAGGCGCTGCGTCGGATGCGGGAGGCGGTCGCCCCCGGGGTCAGCACCGCCGACCTGGACGCCATCGCCGAGTCCACCATCCGCGAGGCCGGCGCCGTCCCCTCGTTCAAGGGCTACCACGGCTTCCCCGCGTCAATCTGCTCGTCGGTCAACGAGCAGGTGGTGCACGCCATCCCGTCGCCGCAGCAGGTGCTCCGCGACGGCGACCTCATCTCGATCGACTGCGGCGCGGTGCTGGGCGGCTGGCACGGCGACGCCGCCATCACGGTCGGCGTGGGCGAGGTCGACCCGGCGCTGCTGAAGATGGCCGAGGTGGCCGAGGACGCCATGTGGGCGGGCATCGCCGCCGCCGCCCGGGGCGCGGCCAGCGGCAAGGGCCGGCTCACCGACATCTCGCACGCGGTGGAGAACGCGGTCCGCAAGGGCGGCCGGTACGGCATCGTCGACGGCTACGGCGGGCACGGCATCGGCACCGAGATGCACCAGGACCCGCACGTGCTCAACCACGGGCGGCCGGGCAAGGGCCCGCGCCTGGTGCCGGGCATGGCGCTGGCGATCGAGCCGATGATCACGATGGGTTCGCCCCGGACGGTCGAGCTCTCCGACGGCTGGACCGTGGTCACCCGAGACCGGTCGCTGGCGGTGCACGTCGAGCACACGATGGCGCTGCTTCCGGACGGCGTCTGGGTGCTGACCGCGCCGGACGGAGGCCGCGCCCGGCTCGGCGAACTGGTCACCTCCCGCCAGCCCGCCGACTCGCCGGCGGTCTGAGCGCGGATTTCCGCGCCGCCGGCCCTCGGTCGCGCGTGAGAGTCGTCACAGGCGCCCTGGTGATCGAGGGGTCGACGGCGTCGGGGACCGCTCCCACGGCCGGCGTCCGGGTGGGTGCCGAGGGAACCACTGTCGCCTTTCGGGTGGTCCGGCGCTCCGCGGGGTGGCCGGTTTGGCGACGGCCCGCATGCGGGCGTACACTTTCTGATCGGCGCACAGCGTCCACTCCGGCATGCCCACCCCGCGCTTCGGTGGGAGTCGGAGCCGCGGCTGGCGCGGGCTTTCTGATCTTGATCAGTCACCCGTGTAAGACGTTGTGGGCCGTCCGGAGTAACCGACGTCAGGACAGCGGAGGACATGCCGAAAAAAGACGGAGCCATCGAGATCGAGGGTCGGGTCATCGAGCCCCTGCCGAACGCAATGTTCCGGGTGGAGCTCGCGAACGGCCACAAGGTGCTGGCTCACATCAGCGGCAAGATGCGGCAGCACTACATCCGCATCCTGCCGGAGGACCGGGTCGTCGTCGAACTCTCGCCGTACGACCTGACCCGCGGGCGCATCGTCTACCGCTACAAGTAATCCTGACGACGGCCGGGACGTCCCCGTGTCCGTCTTCGACGTCCGGCGTCGCGCCTCGGCGCGTCCTCGGGCCAGATGGGAAGTAAGGCAACCGTGAAGGTCAAGCCGAGCGTCAAGAGGATCTGCAACAAGTGCCGGGTCATCCGCCGGCACGGCCGGGTCATGGTCATCTGCACCGACCCGCGCCACAAGCAGCGCCAGGGCTGAACCAGTTCCGACCGGCCGTGTGACAACGGCCGGCCGCAATCGGTCCGGGCCGCGGATCCAGACAACGAATCACATGCTCGTCCCAGCCGCGAGCGGTACGCGACGCGTACCTCTGCGTGGTTGACCCCCGGTCGGAGGCCGGGGCCCGCTCGGGCAGCGGCCGTTCCCGGTCGCCGGCGCACGACGCCGGAGGCGGAACGGTCGGTAGCGGGGTGGGACGGGTCCACACCTCCGCCAGAACACCACGAGGAGCACGCCCGCACATGGCACGTCTAGTCGGCGTCGACCTCCCCCGCGAAAAGCGGATGGAGATCGCGCTCACCTACATCTTCGGCGTGGGTCGGACCCGCGCCCTGGAGACGCTCGCCGCCACCGGCATCTCGCCGGACAAGCGCGCCCGGGACCTCACGGACGAGGAGCTGGTCCAGCTCCGCGACCACATCGAGGCCAACTACAAGGTTGAAGGCGACCTGCGCCGCGAGGTCGCCGCTGACATCCGCCGCAAGGTCGAGATCGGCTGCTACGCCGGTATCCGGCACCGCCGGGGCCTCCCCGTGCGTGGCCAGCGGACGCGGACCAACGCCCGCACCCGCAAGGGCCCGAAGCGGACCGTCGCCGGCAAGAAGAAGCCCGGCAAGAAGTAACTAGGAGCGCACAGACTTATGCCACCGAAGGCTCGTGCCGGAGCCGCCGTCAAGAAGGTCCGGCGCAAGGAACGCAAGAACGTCGCCCACGGGCAGGCGCACATCAAGAGCACCTTCAACAACACCATCGTGTCCATCACGGACCCGACCGGTGCGGTCATCTCCTGGGCCTCCGCGGGCCAGGTGGGCTTCAAGGGCTCCCGCAAGTCGACCCCGTTCGCCGCGCAGCTCGCCGCCGAGGCCGCCGCGCGCCGGGCGATGGAGCACGGCATGCGCAAGGTCGACGTGTTCGTCAAGGGCCCCGGCTCCGGCCGGGAGACCGCCATCCGTTCGCTGCAGGCCGTGGGCCTGGAGGTCGGTCAGATCTCCGACGTGACGCCGCAGCCGCACAACGGGTGCCGTCCGCCGAAGCGTCGCCGGGTCTGAGAGGTTAGAGAGAGATGGCTCGTTACACCGGTGCTGACTGCCGCCGTTGCCGGCGGGAGAAGATGAAGCTGTTCCTCAAGGGCAGCAAGTGCGATGGTCCGAAGTGCCCGTTCGAGTCCCGGCCGTTCCCGCCCGGGCAGCACGGCCGCGGCCGCACGAAGGAGACGGAGTACCTGCTCCAGCTCCGTGAGAAGCAGAAGGCCCGCCGCGTCTACGGCGTGCTGGAGAAGCAGTTCCGCGGTTACTACGAGGAGGCCGTGGCCAAGCAGGCCAAGACCGGTGAGGTCCTCCTGCAGATCCTCGAGTCGCGGCTGGACAACGTGGTCTACCGGGCCGGCTACGCCAGCTCGCGTGACCAGGCCCGGCAGCTTGTCAAGCACGGTCACTTCACCGTGAACGGCAAGAAGGTCGACATCCCGTCGTACCGGGTCAAGGAGCACGACATCATCGAGGTGCGGGCCAAGAGCAAGGAGCTCACCCCGTTCCTGGTGGCGCAGGCCCAGGCCGGTTCGCGGTCGGTGCCGGCGTGGCTGGAGGCGATCCCCAGCCAGATGAAGATCCTCGTGCACTCGCTCCCGGCCCGCCAGGTCATCGACACGCAGGTCCAGGAGCAGCTGATCGTCGAGCTCTACTCCAAGTAGTCGGAGCTCGTTGCGGTGGCCCGCCCTCACGGGGGCGGGCCACCGGAACAGTTTGTCGTGGGCGTCATATGGCGGGCGCCCCGGAAGAGAAGAGAAGACATGCTCATCAGCCAGCGACCGACCCTCTCCGAGGAGTCGATCAACGAGACCCGGTCCCGGTTCACCATCGAGCCCCTGGAGCCGGGCTTCGGCTACACCCTGGGCAACTCGCTGCGGCGTACGCTGCTGTCGTCGATCCCGGGTGCGGCGGTCACCTCGATCAAGATCGACGGCGTGCTGCACGAGTTCACCACGATCCCCGGTGTCAAGGAGGACGTGGTCGAGCTCGTCATGAACATCAAGGAGCTCTGCGTCAGCTCCGAGCACGACGAGCCGGTCAGCATGTACCTGCGCAAGCAGGGCCCGGGCGACGTGACCGCGGGCGACATCCAGCCGCCGGCCGGCGTCTCGGTGCACAACCCGGACCTCAAGCTCGCCACCCTCAACGGCAAGGGCCGGCTCGACATGGAGCTGACCGTCGAGCGGGGCCGCGGCTACGTCACGGCGGCGCAGAACAAGCAGGCGGGCGCCGAGATCGGCCGCATCCCGGTCGACTCGATCTACTCGCCGGTGCTCAAGGTGACCTACCGCGTCGAGGCGACCCGTGTCGAGCAGCGGACCGACTTCGACCGGCTGATCATCGACGTCGAGACCAAGCCGTCGATGGGTCCGCGTACGGCGCTGGCCTCGGCCGGTTCGACGCTGGTGGAGCTGTTCGGTCTGGCCCGGGAGCTGGACGAGACCGCCGAGGGCATCGACATCGGGCCGTCCCCGCAGGACGCCCAGCTCGCGGCGGACCTGGCGCTGCCGATCGAGGAGCTGGACCTGACCGTCCGCTCCTACAACTGCCTCAAGCGCGAGGGCATCAACTCCGTTGGTGAGCTCATCGGGCGTACCGAGGCCGACCTCCTCGACATCCGCAACTTCGGCCAGAAGTCGATCGACGAGGTCAAGATGAAGCTCGCCGGGATGGGTCTCGGGCTGAAGGACTCGGCTCCGAACTTCGACCCGGCGCACGTCGTGGACGCCTTCGGCGAGGCCGACTACGACACCGACGACTACCGCGAGACCGAGCAGCTCTAGTCCGCGCTGCCGCCACACCTGAGGAGCACCAAGCATGCCCACGCCCACCAAGGGCCCCCGCCTCGGCGGCAGCCCCGCGCACGAACGGCTCATGCTGGCCAACCTGGCCACCGCGCTGTTCCAGCACGGCAAGATCCAGACCACCGAGACGAAGGCCCGGCGGCTGCGTCCGCTGGCCGAGCAGCTCATCACCAAGGCCAAGCGCGGCGACCTGGCGTCCCGCCGGCGGGTGCTGGGCGTCGTCAAGGACAAGGACGTGGTCTACGCCCTGTTCGACCAGATCGCGCCCCGGTACGCCAACCGCAACGGTGGCTACACCCGGATCGTGAAGACCGGTCCGCGCAAGGGTGACGCCGCGCCGATGGCGATCATCGAGCTGGTCGAGGAGCTTCAGGTCGCCGAGCCGAAGGCGAACAAGAAGACCGCGGCCCGCAAGGCCGCGCAGCAGGACAAGGTCGAGGCGCTCGCCCCGGCGGAGGAGACCCCGAAGTCGAACTCGGGCGACCAGGACGCCGAGCCGCCCGTGTCGGCGTCCGGCGACACGGCCGCCGCCCGCGAGGACAGCGACGAGGCCGGCGAGAACGACAAGGCCTGATCCAGGCCACCGTCGGGCCCGGTACCCCTCACGGGGTGCCGGGCCCGACCCATGAGGCGGAGGTACGAGTGGACGAGCGCACCCGGCTCCGACTGGACGTCGCGTACGACGGGTCCGGCTTCTCCGGCTGGGCCGCCCAGCCGACCCGGCGCACGGTCGCCGGGGTGCTCGTGGAGACCCTCGACCTGGTGCTCGGCGCGGGTACGGCGACCGGGTTGACCGTGGCGGGTCGCACCGACGCCGGGGTGCACGCCACCGGGCAGGTGTGCCACGTCGACCTGCCCACCGCCGTGTGGCGGGAGCACGACGGGCGGCTGCTGCGCCGGCTGGCCCGGCTGCTCCCCACCGACGTGCGGGTGCGGGCGATGGCCGAGGTGCCCGCCGACTTCGACGCCCGGTTCTCGGCCACCTTCCGCCGCTACGAGTACCGGGTGACCGACGCGCCGTACGGCGCCGAGCCGTTGCGCCGGCACGAGGTGCTGGCCTGGCCGAAGCCGCTCGACCTGGACGCGCTGAACGCCGCCGCGGCGGGACTGGTGGGGGAGCACGACTTCGCCGCGTACTGCCGGCGCAAGGAGAACGCCACCACGCTGCGGGAGGTGACCCGGCTGGACTGGCGGCGGGACCCGGACGGCATCCTCGTCGCGACCGTGCAGGCCGACGCGTTCTGCCAGGCGATGGTGCGCAGCCTGGTCGGCGCGATGCTGGTCGCCGGGGACGGGCGCCGGCCCGTCGAGTGGCCGGGCAGCCTGCTCACCCGCCGGGAACGGGCCAGCGAGGTGACCGTGGCGCCGGCGCACGGGCTGACCCTGGTCGCCGTGGGCTACCCGGACGACCCGGCCGAGTACGCCCGCCGCGCCGAGGCGACCCGCCGGCTGCGCGTACCCCTGGAGGGCTGACCGCCGGGACGGCGCACGACCTGCTGCGGGCACGCCGGGTCGACCCGGGCGGGTGCCGTCGTCGGTGGGGCCGCGCGGAACGGGTGCGCGGCCCCGTGGCCCGCGCACCCGTCCACACCGGAGGTGCCGTCACTCGCCCGGCAGTTCGCCGCCGTCCTGTGTGCCGGTGCGGTCCGCGCCCTCGTCGGTCGGCTGGCCGGCCGTCCCGCCGTCGGCGCGGCGCTCCAGCACACCCCGGTTCAGGTGCAGCTCGATCATGTCGAAGAGCACCTCGCGGGCCTTCGTGTCGCCGGACCGGATGGTCTCGCCGTCGCTGCGGGCGACCACCGCGTACGCGAGGTAGTGGCCGCGCACCTGCCAGCCGACCCGGGCCGGCGCGGTGGCGATCGCCTCGGTGCCGTTGTCGGCGGCCATGCCCCGGAACCGGCCCTCCCGCTCGTCGAGCAGCTGCCGGATCCGGTCCCGGGCGCGTTCGGCGTTGGCCCGGTCGGTGAGGTTGAACAGGCCGGTGGTGACCAGGAGGTCGCCGTCGGGCGCCCGCAGCGTGGCGCGGACCACCTGGCTGCAGCCGAGGCGGTTCAGCAGGTCGGCGACCTCCCCGGTGGCCGCCACCGCGCAGCTGGCGCTGGAGTGGGTCTTGAGCACCTGGTAGGCGGGCTGCCCGTCGGCGACGACGAGCTGCTTGCCCGGGAAGAGTTCCTTGGCCGTCAGCGGCGCCTGGTCGGTGTCCCGGGAGTCCAGGTCGTGCGCCTCGGCCTCGGCCGACTCGGCGACCTCCGGCTGCCCGGTGGGCGTGGCCTGCGGCGTCTTGTTGCGCTCGTCGAGCAGGGCGGCGGCGCCGAGGCCGCAGAGCGCGAGCAGCACGAGCACGGCCGCGCCGCCGACCAGTACCTGCCACAGCCGGCCGCCGCCGCGCTGGGGCACGGGCCGTCCGGCCGGCGCGGGTGTCTCGGCCACCAGGGGCGGCTCGGCCGGTGGCGGCGGCAGCTGCGCGGCCGGTGCCGGCGGCACCTGTTCGTACGGCGTGGGGGACGCCTGCGCGTGCGGCGGGGACGGCACCGGGGCGGCGGCGCGGACCGGTTCCGGCCCGGCTGAAGGCAGCGCGACCTGGTTGGCCCGGGGCAGCGACGGCGTCGGGAAGCGGGACGGGGAGGGGCCGGCCGGGGGCGGCGGACCGGCACCGAGCACCGAGCGGTCGGACCCGGGCTCCGGGTACTCCATGTATGCGTCCTCATCGGACTCGTACCGATACACCATGACGCCCAGAGTAGGAGCCATTGCCCCTTTAGGGGGTAATAATGGAAAATTGTGGGCTTAGCTGTTCCGTGTCGTGCTGGGCCGTCCCCCGGACCCCGACCGGACGGCGGCGACGGCGGTGCGAGAATTGCCGGCGTGACCGGCGACCACTACTTCACCGCTGAGCCCGCGACGGCCGCCCACCCGCGCGAGGTCGAGTTCTCCGTCGCCGGCCGCGACTACACCCTCTCCTCGTCCGGCGGCGTCTTCTCCGCCGCGCGCCTCGACCCCGGCACGGCGGTCCTGCTGCGCAAGGCGGAGCTGCCGCCCGCCGGCACCACCGGCGCCCTGCTCGACCTCGGCTGCGGCTTCGGGCCGATCACCTGCGTGCTGGCCACCTCGGCGCCCACGGCGACCGTCTGGGCCGTCGACGTCAACGAGCGGGCCCGCGAGCTGACCGCGGCCAACGCGGCACGGGTCGGCGCGGCCGACCGGGTGCGGGTCGCCGCACCGGACGACGTGCCCGCCGACGTGACGTTCGCCCAGCTCTGGTCCAACCCGCCGATCCGGGTCGGCAAGGACGAGCTGCACCGGATGCTGCTGCGCTGGCTCCCCCGGCTCGCCCCGGACGGGGTCGCCTGGCTCGTCGTCGCCCGCCACCTGGGCGGCGACTCGCTGCACCGCTGGCTGGTCGAGCAGGGTTGGCAGGTCGGGCGGCACGCCAGCCAGAAGGGCTACCGGGTGCTGCGCGTGACCCGGTAAATGGTTGGGCCACCGGGCAGGTGCTCGGGCAGGATGCCCGCGTGGGATACGTGGACGTGGCAGGGGTCGGGCACATCCTCCCCGACGGCCGGGAACTCTTCACCGACGTGTCGTTCCGGGTCGGGGAGGGCGCCAAGGTGGCCCTGGTCGGGCCCAACGGCGCCGGCAAGACGACACTGCTGCGGATGGTCGCCGGCGACCTGCCGGTGAAGACCGGCGCGATCGCCCGGGCCGGAGGGCTGGGCGTGATGCGCCAGTTCATCGGCATGATCGGCGACGAGTCCACGCTGGCGGACCTGGCGCTGTCGCTGGCCCCGCCGGCGCTGCGCGACGCCGGGCGCCGGCTCGCCGAGACCGAGGCGGCCATGCGGGCGGCCGAGGTGCGCGGCAAGTACAGCACCGCCGCCGGCAAGGCCCAGCTGGCGTACGCGGACGCGCTCGCGGCCTGGGGCGAGACCGGCGGGTACGACGCGGAGGTGCTCTTCGACACCGTCGCCACCATCGTGCTCGACCTGCCCTGGGACGCCGCCCGGGAACGCCCCGTCCGGACCCTCTCCGGCGGTCAGCAGAAACGCTTCGCCCTCGAACTGCTGCTGCGCGGCCCCGACGAGGTGCTGCTCCTCGACGAGCCGGACAACTTCCTCGACGTGCCCGGCAAGCGCTGGCTGGAGGGCCGGCTGCGCGAGTCCGGCAAGTCGGTGCTCTACGTCTCGCACGACCGGGAGCTGCTGGCGCACACCGCCGACCGGGTGGTCGCCGTGGAGGGCGGCAGCGCCTGGGTGCATCCCGGCGGCTTCGCGAGCTGGCACGAGGCGCGGGTGGCCCGGCACGCCCGCCTCGACGAGCTGCGCCGGCGCTGGGACGAGGAGCACCAGAAGCTGCGCGAGCTGATGCTGATGTACAAGCAGAAGGCGGCGTACAACGACGGGATGGCGTCGCGCTACCAGGCCGCGCAGACCCGGCTGCGCAAGTTCGAGGAGGCCGGGCCGCCGCCCGTACCTCCGAAGGACCAGGACATCCGGATGCGGCTGACCGGCGGGCGGACCGGCAAGCGCGCGGTCGTCTGCGAGCAACTGGAGCTCGACGGCCTGACCTACCCGTTCGACCTGGAGATCTGGTACGGCGACCGGGTGGCGGTGCTCGGCGCCAACGGGACGGGCAAGTCGCACTTCCTCCGGCTGCTGGCCCGGGGCGGCACCGACCCGGACCCGGCCAACGGCCCGGTCGACGGCGCGGCGGCGCTCGCGCCGGTCGCGCACGGCGGGGTGGCCCGGCTCGGCGCGCGGGTGCGGCCGGGACACTTCTCGCAGACCCACGACCGGCCGGAGCTGATGGCGAAGACGCTCGTCGAGATCCTCTGGCGGGGCGACGAACACCGGGCCGGCATGGACCGGCACGCGGCGATGGCGGCGCTGAGCCGCTACGAGCTGGCCGGGCAGGGCGACCAGCGCTTCGGCACGCTCTCCGGCGGGCAGCAGGCGCGCTTCCTGGTGCTGCTGCTGGAGCTGTCCGGCGCGACGCTGCTGCTGCTCGACGAGCCCACCGACAACCTCGACCTCGCCTCGGCCGAGGCGTTGGAGGCCGGGCTGACCGCGTTCGAGGGCACCGTGGTGGCGGTGACCCACGACCGCTGGTTCACCCGCTCCTTCGACCGGTTCGTGCTCTTCCGCGGCGACAACGAGGTGGTGGAGACCCCGGAGCCGGTCTGGGACGTGGCGTGATCCCCGCCGACCTGGCCGACCGCCTCTGCGCGGTCGGCGGGGGTCGTCGCGGTGGCTGGTCGACGAGGAGGGCATTATCGCTTCCGCCGGGCGGCTGCCGGGCGCCCCGCCCGACTTCGCCCGGCGGTCACACGCGCTGCTCGGCGCTGTCGGGCACACCCCGGACGAACCCGCCGCCACGCTCTCCGCCGCCCGTCGACTCGTCGCCGACGTGCTCGACTGAACCCGAGGTACGCGGCGCGGGCCGGGCCGGCCGGCATAGGGTTGATCTCGTGACTGAGATGACCTATCGCCGGCTGGGCGACTCCGGGCTCGTGGTGTCCGTGGTCGGCATCGGCTGCAACAACTTCGGCCGCAAGCTCGACCTCGACGGCACCCGGGCGGTGGTCGACGCCGCGCTCGACGCCGGGATCAACTTCTTCGACACCGCCGACATCTACGGCGAGCCGCAGGGCGGCTCCGAGGAACTGCTGGGCCAGGCGCTCAAGGGCCGGCGCGACGACGTGGTCGTGGCCACCAAGTTCGGCATGGACATGCACGGGCTCAACGGCCCGGACTTCGGCGCCCGGGGCGCGCGGCGCTACATCGCCCGGGCCGTGGAGGCGTCGCTGCGCCGGCTCGGCACCGACCACATCGACCTGTACCAGATGCACGAGCCCGATCCCGGCACCCCGATCGACGAGACGCTCGCCGCGCTCGACGATCTGGTCCGCGCCGGCAAGGTGCGCTACCTGGGCAACTCCAACTTCGCCGGCTGGCAGATCGCCGACGCGGACTGGGTGGCGTCGTCCAACGGCCGGTCCCGGTTCATCAGCGCGCAGAACCACTACAGCCTGCTGGAACGCTCGGTGGAGACCGAGGTCATCCCCGCCTGCGAGCGGTTCGGCCTCGGCATGCTGCCGTTCTTCCCGCTGGCCAACGGGCTGCTCACCGGCAAGTACAGGCGCGACCAGGCCCCGCCGGCCGGCAGCCGGCTCGCCGGTGGCGGCCGCTACGCCCAGCGCCTCGCCGCCGCCGACTGGGACACCATCGAGGCGATCGAGGCGTACGCGGCCGAGCGAGCGCTGTCGATGCTCCAGGTGGCGATCGGCGGGCTGGCCGCCCAGCCGGCGGTGACGTCGGTGATCGCTGGCGCCACCACGCCCGAGCAGGTGCGGGCCAACGCGGAGGCGGGCGCCTGGCAGCCCACCGACGAGGACCTCGACGCCCTGCGCGCCATCCTCTGAGCCACGCCGGCAGGGCCTCGACACCGCGGCCCGGTGTCGAGGCCCTTCCGCCGCCCGCACGTCGCCGCCGCGGAAGGGGCGGAACGCCGGACGGCGCGGAACCCGTGCGGCGGAGGGTATCCCGACAGCATGGCGTAACCGAACCCTCACCCGCCGCCCCGATCGTCGGGATCGGACGCTCGATGTGAAATCCGCGTTCCGCCCTTGGCGGATCCGGCGATCCGTCGTACGGTGACACGCGCAAGTGACCCACGGGAGCCCGGTGCACCGGGCTGAGAGGGGGGCTGAGAGCCCCCGACCGTCGAACCTGATCCGGGTAATGCCGGCGCAGGGAGGAGTGTTGCCGTGCCGTCCCTGGGGCGACTGCATCTCATCACCGACACCCGACCCGGGCGGGATCCGCTGACCGTGCTGCGGGCCGCCCTGCCGGTGGCCCGCGCCGAGCTGGTCGTACAGGTCCGCGTCACCGACGACGCGACCGACCGGGAGGCGTACGACCTGGCCCGCCGGGCGCTCGCGCTCTGCGCCCGGTACGACGCCACCTGCCTGGTCAACGACCGGCTGCACGTGGCGCTGGCGGTGGGCGCCGCCGGCGGGCACGTCGGCGCGGACGACCTGCCGGTCGGGGCCGCCCGCCGGGTGCTCGGCCCCGCCGCCGTGCTCGGGGCCACCGCCCGCGAACCGGGGGCGGCCGCCGAGGCGGTCGCCGCCGGGGCCAGCTACCTGGGCGTGGGCCCCTGCCACGCCACCGACACCAAGACCGGCCTGCCGGCGCCGATCGGCCCGGCCGGGGTACGCGCCGTCGCCGAGGCGGTGGCCGTGCCGGTCATCGCGATCGGTGGGGTGACCGCCGCGAACGCACCCGCGCTGCTGGCCGCCGGGGCGTACGGGGTGGCGGTGGTGGGGGCGCTGTCCGGGGCGGCCGATCCGGCCCGGGCAACAGCGGAGCTGCTGGGAGCGCTGGGGTGCTGAGCCGACCGGACGTCGCCGTGGTGGGGGCGGGACCGGTCGGGTTGGGCATCGCCTGGCGCTGCGCGGCGCGCGGGCTCCGCGTCGTCGTACACGACCCCGCCCCGGGTTCCGGCGCGTCCCACGTCGCCGCAGGGATGCTCGCCCCGGTCGCCGAGGCGTACTTCGGTGAGCACGAGCTGACCGGACTGCTGACCGCTTCCGCCGCCCGCTGGCCGGCCTTCGCCGCCGAGCTGACCGCCGCCACCGGCGCGGACATCGGCTACCGGAGCGAGGGCACCCTGATGGTCGGGCTCACCGCCGACGACCTGGCCGAGGCGCGGCGGCTGTGGGCGTACCAGCAGGGGCTCGGACTGCCGGTGACGCCGCTGCGCCCCTCGGCGCTGCGGGACCGCGAGCCGGCGCTGGCGCCCCGGGTGCGCGGCGGCGCGTTCGCCGCCACCGACCACCAGGTCGACCCGCGTCGGCTGGTGCCGGCGCTGCGGGTGGCCGCCGAGCGGGCCGGCGCCGCGCTGGTGCCGACGGCCGTGCGCCGACTGTCCGACGTGGACGCCCGCGTCACGGTGGTCGCGGCCGGCTGCGGCGCGGCGGCCCTGACCGGGTTGCCGGTGCGGCCGGTGAAGGGCCAGGTGCTGCGGCTCCGCGCGCCCGGCGGCGTCGCGCCGGGCTTCCGGCACGTCATCCGGGGGTACGCCGACGGCGAGCACGTCTACCTCGTCCCTCGCCACGACGGGGAGGTGGTGGTGGGCGCGACCGTGGAGGAGCGCGCCGACACCGACGTCTCCGCCGGGGCGGTGCTGCGCCTGCTCCGCGCCGCCGTCGACCTGCTGCCGGAGTTGGCGGAGTACGACCTCATCGAGGCGATCGCCGGCCTGCGCCCGGGCACCCCGGACAACGCCCCGATCCTCGGCCCGCTGCCGGACCGGCCGGGCGTGCTCGCCGCGACCGGGCACCACCGGCACGGCATCGTGCTCACTCCCGTCACCGCCGACCTGATCGCCGACCTGGTCGTCACGGGGGCGGCGGACCCGCTGCTCGCCCCCTTCACCCCGGACCGGTTCGCGCCGGCAGCCACCGTCGCGACGGCGGCCCCGGCCGTCGACGGTCGGACCGGGCCCGGAGCGTCCGCACCCGAGGAGGAGCACACGTGGAACTGACGGTGAACGGCGTCGGGCGCAGCCTGCCCGGCGGCTCGACGGTGGCGGACCTGGTCCGCGCGGTCACCGACCAGCAGCGCGGCCTCGCCGTCGCGGTCAACGGGGAGGTCGTGCCGCGTACGGGCTGGCCGGCGACGGTGCTGCGCGACGGCGACCGGGTCGAGGTGCTCAGCGCCGCCCAGGGCGGGTGACGCGGTGAGCTTCGACCTGGGCGGCGTGAGCTTCACGTCCCGACTGATCCTCGGCACCGGCGGCGCGGCGAACCTGCGCGTGCTGGAGGACGCGATCCGCGCCTCCGGCACCGAGCTGGTCACCCTGGCCCTGCGCCGGGTCGACACCGCCCCCGGCACGGCGGGCGGCCTGCTGGACCTGCTCGACCGCTGCGGGGTGCGGCTGCTGCCGAACACCGCCGGCTGCTACACGGCGGGCGAGGCCGTCAAGGTCGCCCACCTGGCGCGGGAGGCGTTCGACACCGACTGGGTGAAGCTGGAGGTGATCGGCGACGAGCGCACGCTGCTGCCCGACGGGGTGGAGCTGCTGCGCGCCGCCGAGGAACTCGTCGCGGACGGGTTCGTGGTGCTGCCGTACACGTCGGACGACCCGATCCTGGCGCGGCGGCTCGCCGACGTGGGCTGCGCCGCGGTGATGCCGGCGGGCGCGCCCATCGGCTCCGGCCTGGGCGTGTCGAACCCGCACCACATCCGGCTGATCCGGCAGAGCGTCGACGTGCCGGTGATCCTGGACGCCGGTATCGGCACCGCCTCGGACGCGGCGCTGGCCATGGAGCTGGGCTGCGACGCGGTGCTGCTGGCCAGCGCGGTCACCCGCGCCGCCGATCCGGTGGCGATGGCCACCGCGATGCGGCACGCGGTCGAGGCGGGGCGGCTCGCGTACGGGGCGGGCCGGATCGCCCGCCGCTTCCACGCCCTCGCCTCCACCCCGGACGAGGGGCGGCCCGACCTGTGAACCGCCCCGCCCCCACCAGCCCCCCGCCCCCGGTTGCCGCCGCCTCGGCCCCTGCGGATCTTGGCAGGAAACGGCCCCTGGAGGGGCCCGTGGCCACCAAGATCTCGGGCGGTGTGCCGCCGGTCGCCGACGACGCGCCGCGTCCGTCCGGTGTCGTGCTGCTGACCGACCGGTGGCAGGCGCGGCGGCCGTTGGTCGAGGTGGTGGCCGGGGCGGTGGCCGGCGGTGTGCGCTGGGTGGTGCTGCGGGAGAAGGACCTGCCCCGTGCCGAGCGCGTCGCCCTCGCCGCCGACCTGTGCCCGATCCTGGCCGAGGCGGGCGGCACCCTGATCGTCGCCGGTCCCGACCCCCTCGGCGGGGACGCGGTGCACCTGCCGTCGGCAGGGCCGTACCCGCCGCCGCGCCTGCGCCTGGTCGGCCGCTCCTGCCATGACCGGGGAGACCTGGCGAGGCTCACCACGGAGGACTACGCCACCCTCTCACCCGTCTATCCGACCAGCACCAAACCCGGCTACGGCCCGCCGCTGGGCCCGGACGGGCTCGGCGAGCTGATCCTGCACAGCCCCGTGCCGGTCCTGGCGCTCGGCGGAGTGCAGAGCCCGGAGCAGCTGGTCTCCTGCGTCGAGGCGGGAGCCGTGGGCGTGGCGGTGCTCGGCGCGATCATGCGCGCGGACGACCCCGAGGCGGCGGCAGCCACCCTCACGGCAGCCGCCGACGCGGCACTCGCCGCCACGACCGCGCAGGCCAGGCCCGAGCTCCCGTCCGCCACCACGGGAGAGGAACGATGACCCCGACGACCGTCCTCACCATCGCCGGGTCGGACTCCGGCGCGGGCGCCGGCATCCAGGCCGACCTCAAGGTCTTCGCGGCCCTCGGCGCGTACGGCACCAGCGTCATCACCGCGATCACCGCGCAGAACACGAGGGGCGTCGACGCCGTCCTGCCGCTGCCGCCCCGGACGGTCACCGAGCAGCTCGACAGCGTGCTCGCCGACTTCAGCGTCCGGGCCGTCAAGACGGGCATGCTCGGCACCCCGGCGGTCGCCGACGCGGTCGCCGACGCGGCGCGGGACGGCCGGCTGCCGCACCTCGTCGTCGACCCGGTGCTCGTCGCCACCAGCGGGCACCGGCTCGGCGTGGTGGCGGCGGTCGAGCGGCTGCTGCCGTACGCCCGCGTGGCGACGCCGAACCGCGCGGAGGCCGCGGCCATCACCGGACGCCCGGTGACCACGGTCGAGGAGATGGTGGCCGCGGCGGAGGCGCTGGCCGCCGGCGGGCCGGAGCACGTGGTGGTGACCGGCGGCGACGTGGACTCCGACGGCGAGGCGGTCGACGTGCTGCACGGCGACGGGGTCACCACGCTGCTCCGCGCGCCCCGGGTCGCCACCCGGCACAACCACGGCACGGGGTGCTCGTTCTCGGCGGCGATCGCCGTCCGGCTGGCGCTGGGCGACCCGGTGCCGACGGCGGTCGCCGCCGCCAAGGAGTACGTCTTCCGCGCGCTGACCGGCGCGCGGGACTGGGAGCTGGGCGCGGGACGCGGCCCGCTGGACCACTTCGGCTGGTCCGCTTGATCACCAGGGAGGCTGTCATGCAGGCACGTCGAAAGGTCTACGTGGAGGGGGCCCGGCCGGACGTCCGGGTGCCCTTCGCCGAGGTGGAGCTGACCGGGGACAACCCGCCGCTCCGGCTCTACGACACCTCCGGACCCGGCTCCGATCCCGAGGTCGGGCTGCCGCCGCTGCGGGGACCGTGGATCGCCGAGCGCGGCGACGTGGCCCCGGTGCGCGGCGCGGGCACCCCGCTCGCCGGCGCCGACGGGCGGCGGCCCACCCAGCTCGCGTACGCGCGGGCGGGCGTCGTCACGCCGGAGATGGAGTTCGTGGCGATCCGGGAGGGGATGGCACCGGAGTTCGTCCGGGACGAGATCGCCGCCGGGCGCGCGGTGCTGCCGCTCAACGTCAACCACCCCGAGTGCGAGCCGGCGATCATCGGTAAGGCGTTCCTCGTGAAGGTGAACGCCAACATCGGCACCTCCGCGGTCACCTCGTCGGTCGCCGAGGAGGTGGAGAAGCTGACCTGGGCGACCCGGTGGGGCGCGGACACGGTGATGGACCTGTCGACGGGCAAGCGGATCCACGAGACCCGCGAGGCGATCGTGCGGAACTCGCCCGTGCCGATCGGCACCGTGCCGATCTACCAGGCGCTGGAGAAGGTCGGCGGCGACCCGGTGAAGCTGAGCTGGGAGGTGTTCCGGGAGACCGTCATCGAGCAGGCCGAGCAGGGCGTCGACTACATGACGGTGCACGCCGGGGTGCTGCTGCCGTACGTGCCGCTGGCGGTGGACCGGGTGACCGGGATCGTGTCGCGGGGCGGCTCCATCATGGCTGCCTGGTGCCTGGCGCACCACGAGGAGAACTTCCTCTACACCAACTTCCGCGAGTTGTGCGAGATCCTGGCCCGCTACGACGTGACGTTCTCGCTCGGCGACGGGCTGCGCCCCGGCTCGATCGCGGACGCCAACGACGAGGCGCAGTTCGCCGAGCTGCGCACCCTGGGCGAGCTGACGAAGGTCGCCTGGGAGTACGACGTGCAGGTGATGATCGAGGGCCCGGGCCACGTGCCGATGCACAAGATCAAGGAGAACGTGGACCTCCAGCAGGAGTGGTGCCACGAGGCGCCCTTCTACACGCTCGGCCCGCTGACCACGGACATCGCCCCGGCGTACGACCACATCACCTCGGCGATCGGCGCCGCGATGATCGGGATGTTCGGCACCGCGATGCTCTGCTACGTGACCCCGAAGGAACACCTGGGGTTGCCGGACCGGGACGACGTGAAGGCCGGCGTGATCGCGTACAAGATCGCGGCGCACGCCGCCGACCTGGCCAAGGGGCACCCCGGCGCACAGGCGTGGGACGACGCGCTGTCCAAGGCGCGGTTCGAGTTCCGCTGGGAGGACCAGTTCAACCTCTCGCTGGACCCGGAGACCGCGCGGTCGTACCACGACGCGACGCTGCCGGCGGAGCCGGCGAAGACGGCCCACTTCTGCTCGATGTGCGGACCGAAGTTCTGCTCCATGAAGATCACCCAGGAGCTCAAGGAGTACGCGGCACGCGGCATGCAGGACAAGTCGGAGGAGTTCGTCTCCTCCGGTGGCCGGGTCTACCTGCCGCTGGCGTGATCCCGCACGGCGGTCCGCCCCGCCGGGGCCGGGGTGGGCCGCCCCGTCGGCCGGTGACGGGGGTCGCCGGGGTCAGTCGCGGTGGTGGCGGCCGGTGGAACGCAACGACCGCCGGCCGCTCTCCTGTTCGGGCTCGTTGTCGGGGATCGGCCTGCTGAGGCCGGTGACCCAGTCCACGTACTCCTCGTCCTGCGCCGGCAGCGGCTCCGGCTCCCGGTCGCCGGTGGCGTCCTCGGCCCGGGACCGGTTGCGCCGGAACAGCCCCAGCCGTCCCCGGACCCGTCCGCCGGGCTGCTCCGTCGGGGAGGCGTCGTCAGCCTCCGGCGCCTCGGTGACCGGCGTGCCGTTCCCGGAGGCGGCCTCGACCGGTGCGGGGCTGCCGCGCCGGGCGGTGGCGAGGGCGTCCCAGTTCGCCGCCCGGGTCTGGTCGGGCATCGGGGCCAGGTGCCGGGGCCGGGGCGCCGGCTCGGGTGTGGGCTCCCCGGCGGCCGGGCGCGGCGCATCGGCGGCATCCTCGGGCCCGACCCGGGGCGGTGCCGGCCACGCGGGAGCGGGTCGCCAGGCCGGCCGGAGCGCGGATGCCGGCTCGCCGGCCCGGCCGGGTCCCGCCCCGTCAGCCGGGAAGAGCGGCGCCCGGCGCGGACCCGCGCCGTCCCGCTCCGGCACCCCGGCGCCGTCCCCGAAGGTCGTGCCGGTGCCGTCCCCGGTCGTCGTGCCGGCACCCTCGATCGTCGTGCTGGCGCCGCCCCCGGTCGTCGTGCCGGTGCCGTTCCCGGGACTCGTGCCGGGGCCGCCCGGCACCACCGGTGCGGGGGCCGGGTCGCGGGACGGGCGTGGGGTGGGCGCCCCTGCGGTGGGCGACGGCGGGCCGGGTACGGCCGGGACGACCGGTGCGCCTACCTGCGGCGGCACCGGCACATCGGCGGTCGGGCCGCCGGCCGGGAGATCGGGCGGAGCGCCGGCCGGTGCCGCGGCCGGGGTCGCCGGCGTGGCCGGAGCGCCGGACGGATCCGGAGCGTCCGGCGAGGCCGCCCCGGCGGCCGCCGGGGGAGCAGTCGCCGGCACGGCGGGGGAGTCGTTCGCCGCCGGAGAGTCGGTGGTGGACGGCGCCGGGCCGGCGCCCTCCGCCGCCGCGGTCGCCGGCTGTCGCGTCGCACGGGGCTTGCGGGTGCGGCGGGGCTTGGCAGCGGCCGGGGCGGCGGGGGTGGCTGGGGCGGCAGGCTGCTCGGCGGGCACGGCAACCCCGGCGGCCGGGGGCTGCGCGGCGGTCGGGACCACCGCCGTGGCCGGTTGCCGCTCGCCGTCGTCCGGCGCGGCCCGGAACCGCTCGCCGGCGTCCGGCCGGGTCGCGGCGCCTTCGCCAGCGTCCGGCCGGGTCGCGGCGCCTTCACCGGCGTCCGGCCGGGTCACGGCGCCCTCGCCGGCGTCCGGCCGGGTCACGGTGCCCTCGCCGGCGTCCGGCCGGGTCGCGGTGCCCTCGTCGGCGTCGTTCCGCGCGGCTGCGGCCTCGGCCGGTGATCCCGCCGGGCGCGCCGCGTCCGTGGTCGCCAGCGAACCGGCCGGCTGTGGCGCGCCCTCGTCCGGCAGGGGTGGCGATCCGGCGGTCCGGTCCGGCTCGGCGGCCGTCGGGGCCGCAGCGGCGGGCGTCGTCGAGGCGGTGGCGCCGCCGACCCGCCAGTCCCAGTGTGCCGGGGCGGTCCGGGGCGACGGGGCGTCGGCGGTCCTGCCGGAGGTCGTACCCCCGGGTCGGGCGGCGGCCCGGAGCCCGGCGTCGGCCAGGTCGACCGTCGCCGGCTCGTCGGCGTCGGCGGCGGGCGTCGGGGCGTGCGGCAGCGCGGGGCCGGCCGGCAGCGGGCGCAGGATGTCGGTCGGCTCGATGGCGCTGGTGGGGGCGGTGCGCGCGACGAGCGGCCAGCGCAGCAGTGCGGCGGCGGCCGAGCCGAGCGCGCCGGCGGCCACCGCGAGCAACGCCGCGTAGTACGGCGTGAGCTGGTAGCGGTCGGCCGCGTCGCCGGGGCCGGCGGTCAGGTAGGCGAACGCCACCAGCACCGGACCCGCCACCCCCGTCGCGCCGCTGACCAGCGGCGGTTGGCCGCGCCACCGGGCCAGCCCGCCGGTCGCCGCGCCCGAGAGCAGCGCCACCAGGGGCAGGATCACCAGGGCCAGCCGCTGGGCCGCGCCGGCGTCGAGCCAGGCCGGCTCCAGCACCCCCAGCCGTACGGTGGGCAGCTGGCCGGTCGAGGCGAGCGACGGCGCCGCCGACAGCAGCGCCAGCAGCCAGACCACGCCCGCGACAACCGCCATGTTCCACCCCACCGGCGGCTGGAGCAGGACGGCGAGCGCGGCGCCCGCGCCGGCCAGCGCGCCGAGGACCGCGCAGATGCCGACGGCCCAGACCGGGTCCACCGAGACGAGTTCGGCGGCCCGGGCGGGCTGCATGCAGAGCGGCGCCACGACGGTGGCGCCCAGCGCGGCCGCGCCGGCGACGGCGAGATGGCGCCCGGTGCCGGTCGCCAACCCGTCCCGGCGGGCCAGGCGCTCGGTGAGCACCGCGCCGACCACGGCGGCGTTCGCCGCGAACCAACCCGCCCAGACGAGCTGGGCCGGCCACTGGTTGACGGTGGCGCCGGTGAAGGTGCCGGTGAGCCGGACGATGCCGAGGCCGAACGCGACGCCGAGCTGACCGGCCCCGGCCAGCAGGCTCACCGCGAGCGCCGTGAGCAGCAGTCTGCCCCAGGTCCGAAAGGCCATGTCCGGCACGTTACGCACCTGCTGGGCAGGTCGCCACCGGCGCGCCGCGAGCGGGTCCGGCCCGCCCGGCCAGCGATTACTTCAACTCGACCAGACGCGCCAGGTACGTCGTGTCGCCGACGTTGGTGAGCATGTGCACGGCACCCGGGTCCCGGTAGACCACCCCACCGGTCGGTTCGTCGGCGTCGATCCTGGTTCCGTCGATCGTCTGCACGACGTTCTTCGCGCCCTGGACCGCCACCACCAGGTACGGGTGGTCGTGCCGGTGCAGCGGCTGCTGCTCGCCCGGCTCGAGCCGGATGTGCCACACCCGGACCCGGTCGTTCTCGTACACGATCTCCTGGCCCACCGGGCCGAGTTCGAGCTGCGCGTCGGTCATCGGGTTCCGTCCAGTCGGGGGAGCACCTCGGCGGCGATGAGCTCCAGGTGGTCGAGGTCTGCGAGGTCGATCAGCCGCAGGTGCACCCGGGTGGCGCCGATCGCGGCGAACTCGCCGATCCGGTCGACGAGCTGCGCGGGCGAGCCGACCACCGGGTCCTCCGGGGGCAGCGCGCTCTTCACGTGCAGCGGGGCAGCCCGGCGCTGCGCCTCGGCGTCGGTGCGGCCGATCGCGACCACGATCCCGGCGGAGAGCGTCAGCGGGGCGCGCCCCGACTCCACCCGGCCGGTCCGGTCGCAGGCCTCCCGCACCCGCTCGTACGCCTCGGCGGTCTCCTCGACGGTCTTGAACGGCATGTTGAACTCGTCGGCGTACCGGGCGGCGAGCTCGGGGGTGCGCTTCGGGCCGCGTCCACCCACGATGATCGGTGGGCCGGGCACCTGCACCGGCTTCGGCAGGGCGGGGGCGTCCACCAGCCGGTAGTGGTCACCGGTGAAGCTGTACGTCTCGCCCGGTGGGGTCCGCCACAGCCCGGTGACGACCTCCAGCTGCTCGGCCAGCCGGTCGAAGCGCTCGCCGACGCCCGGGAACGGGATGCCGTAGGAGGTGTGCTCCCGTTCGTACCAGCCGGCGCCGATGCCCAGCTCGACCCGGCCACCGCTCATCTGGTCGACCTGGGCCACCATCACCGCCAGCGGGCCGGGCAGCCGGAAGGTGGCCGAGGTGACCAGGGTGCCGAGCCGGATCCGGGTGGTCTCCCGGGCCAGCGCGGCCAGCGTCAGCCACGCGTCGGTCGGGCCGGGCAGCCCCGGCTCGTCGCCCATCGCCTGGTAGTGGTCGGCGCGGAGGAAACCCTCGAAACCGCCGGCCTCGACCAGCCGGGCGAAGCGGAGCTGGTCGTCGTAGCTGGCGCCCCGGTGCGGCTCCGTGAAGACGGAAACCCGCATGCTCATCGTCCCTCCGCGCCGGCCGTCGCCGGCAGGTCCCGCTCCATGAGGAGTTCGTGCAGGTCGGCGCTGACCCGGGCGACGTCCGCCAGGTGCGCGTTGCGGCCGAGGGTGCGCGGCCGGGGGATGTCGACGTCGACCACCTTGCGGATCCGGCCGGGCCGGGGGCTGAGCACGACCACCCGGTCGGCCAGCAGCACCGCCTCGTCGATCGAGTGGGTGACGAAGACGACGGTGGCCCGGGACTCCATGTGCACCCGCTGGAGCTCGCCGGAGAGCTCCTCGCGGGTGAGCGCGTCGAGCGCGGAGAACGGCTCGTCCATCAGCATCACCCGGGGCTCGCCGATCAGCGACCGGCACAGCGAGACCCGCTGCTGCATGCCGCCGGAGAGCTCGTGCGGCAGCCGCTTCTCGAAGCCGCTCAGCCCCGCGAGGTCCAGCAGCTGCCGGGCGCGCTCGCGGTGCTTCGCCCGCTTCCAGCCGAAGATCTCCACCGGGAGCAGGACGTTGTCCAGCACGGTGCGCCAGGGGAGCAGGGCCGGCCGCTGGAAGAGCATGGCGATGTCGCGGCGGGGCTTGGTGATCGGCGTACCGGCCACGGTGATCTCGCCGTCGGACACCGGCAGGAGACCGGCGATCAGGCGCAGCAGGGTGGACTTGCCGCACCCGGAGCGGCCGAGCACCGCCACGAACTCGCCGTCGGCGACGTGCAGGTCGATGCCGCGCAGCGCCTCCACCCGGCCGCTGCGGCCGTCGAAGGTGCGGGACACCCCGGACAGGCGGATCATCTCCGGCGGCCTCCCTGAGTCGGCGATCAGTAGTCGCGGCACAGGGTAGCCCTCGTCGGTCGCCGTCTGGCCGTCCGGGGTGGACCGAGGCCCGTCCCGAGTGGATTTGGGCGCATCAGGCCAGGCCGGCGCGAGTTTGTTTCCGTACCGCAACCCGATACGTCTCGCAACACGAAGGGTCTTTTCTCGTACGCTGTGCCCGCGATGAGTCCCCTCACGACGGTGGCGCCGGCCTCACCCCTCGGCCGGCCCGCCAGACAACCCCTCCGGCGGCGGTGCGCCGCTCCGGTCGGAAAGGACATGGTGCACTGATGAGAAGGCTGACCCGTACGGTCGCCGCAGCCGCGCTGGCCACCGCCCTCGCCCTGGTCTCCGCGTGCAGCGGCGGCTCGGACTCCGGCGACGACGCCAAGGGCGGCAAGGGCGGGGCGCTGGAGAAGGTGACCTACCTCACCTCGTTCGGCAACTTCGGCCGTGACTCGTACGCCTGGGTCGCGAAGGAGAAGGGCTTCTTCAAGGAGGCCGGGTTCGACGTCGAGATCAAGCCGGGCCAGGGCACCGGCATGGTGATCCAGACGATCGTCGGCGGGAAGGCCGACTTCGGCCCGATCGACCTCACGGGTGGGCTGCTCCAGCTCGGCAACGGCCAGGCCAAGGACTTCATCGCGGTCGCCGCCATCCAGCAGCGCACCATGGCCGCCATCGCCACCGTCGAGGGCAAGGGCATCGCGTCGCCGAAGGACCTGGAGGGCAAGAAGCTGGCCGACACCCCCACCTCCGTCGTCCGCAACCTCTTCCCGACGTACGCCCGGTTGGCCGGCGTGGACGCCACCAAGGTGACCTGGGTCAACGGCGAGGCGCAGGCCCTGATGGGCACGCTCGCCGCCGGCACGGTGGACGGCATCGGCCAGTTCGTCGTCGGCCAGCCGACCATCGAGACGGTGACCAAGAAGAAGGCCGTCCTGCTGCCGTACAGCAACGTGATGCAGGACCTTTACGGCAACGTGCTGATCACCTCCTCGAAGATCGCCAAGGAGAAGCCCGAGATGGTCAAGCGGTTCACGCAGGCCCTGATGAAGGGCCTCGAGTACTCGCTGACCAACCCGCAGGAGGCGGGCGAGATCCTGAAGAAGAACGTGCCCGCCGCTGACGTGGCCTCGGCCGCCGCCGAGCTCCAGCTGATGGCCGCCTACGTGCGGTCCAGCAACTCCGGCACCCAGCTGGGCGCCCTGGACAGCGGCCGGGTGGCCAAGAGCATCGCGATCCTGCAGGGCGCCGGCCAGCTCAAGCAGAACCTCACCCCCGACCAGATCATCGACTTCAGCCTCGCGCCGAAGGCCTGATCGACGCCGACCAGCCGCGGGGGTGCGGCCGACCGGGACGACCGGTGGGCCGCACCCCCGCCGCGTGCCGGCCCCGGCCGGCAGGAGAGGAGAACTTGTGACGGAGACGACCGGTACCCGCACCGGCGGCACCGGGGCGGAGCGCGAGACCGTCGCCCCAGCGGTGGCGACGCCCACCACGGCGCCGGCTGCCGCGACCATCCGCCGGGCCGCCGGCTCCCCGATGGCCGTCGGCCTGCCGCTGTTCGGTGCGGTGATCACGCTGGCCGTCTGGTGGCTGGTCACGTCCGTGCTGGAGCTGGTGCACCCGGCGTCCCTGCCGCCGCCGCAGGCGGTGTGGACTTCGCTGACCGCCTCGGCCGACGTGCTGCTGCCGGCGCTGGGGATGACCACCGTGCTGACGTTGGTCGGCTTCCTGCTGTCGGCGGTCACCGGAGTGCTCATCGGGATGGCCCTGGCCGCGTCCCGCCACGTCGAGCGGATGTTCTCGCCGCTGCTGGTGGCGGTGAACGCGGTGCCGAAGATCGCCCTCGGCCCGCTGCTGGTGGTCTCGGTCGGCTGGGGGGAGAAGCCCATCCTGACCATGGTGTTCCTGCTCTGTTTCTTCCCGATCGTGCTCTCCACCGCGACCGGTCTCACCACCACCCCGGCGGACCTGGCCGAGCTGGCCAGGTCGCTGAACGCGTCGTGGTGGCAGTCGTTCCGCAAGGTGCGCTTCCCGGCCGCGCTGCCGCAGGTCTTCGTGGGCCTGAAGGTGGCGATGCCGCTGGCCGCGATCGGTGCGGTGATCGGGGAGTTCTACTCCGACAAGCCGGGGCTGGGCTATCAGATCCTGCAGTACAACGGCGTCGGGGACACCGCGACCGCCTGGGCGGCGATCGTGCTGATCGCGGTGATGAGCATCGCGCTCTACAGCGCCCTGTCCCTGGTCGAGCGGCTCGCACTGCCCTGGGTCCGGGCCACCACGTCGGCTCGGTGACCGCCGGTCGACCGGTCACCCGGCGTCGACCGGGGGACCGCCGGACCGGCCCGAGGTGTGGCCGCCGTACCCGGCGCGGGGATCAAGCCTGACCGCCCGCAGCCGGGTACGGCGGCCCACACCGCCGACCACCGTCAGCCCGCGAGGCGCCACCGGCCGTTGCGGGCGACCAGGGTGGTGAGGGCCTGGGGCATCAGGCCGGAGTGGTTGTCGGGCGTCATCCGGATCGGCCCGGACAGCCCGTCCATCTGGGACGTCTCCAGCACGTCGCGGATGCCGTCGCGGTCGACCCGGCCGGGCTCGCCGCCGGCGCGCAGTTCGGCGTCGGCGATGAGCTGCACCGCGTCGGCGGCGAACGAGGAGGAGCCGTTGTAGCCGCCGAACCGGGCCGTGTAGTCCTGGAACCACTGCCGGCGGGCGGCCTTGGCCGGGGTGGTCGCGATGACGTCGTCGATCACCATGGTCTGGGTGAAGACCAGCGTCGCGCGCTCGGTCGCCCGGGCGGCGGCGCCGAGGAAGAGGTCGCCGGCGGCCGCCGCGTCGAAGAAGAGCGAGCCCTTGAACTTGGCCTGCTGCGCCGCGGTGGCGGCGAGCGCGGCCTGCTCCGGCGGGGTCCACACCACCAGCGCGTCCGGCTTGTCCTCGGTCAGCGCCTTGACCTGCTCGCCGACCTCGGTGTCGGTGGTCTTGACCGACTCCTCGCGCGGCGGCTTGATGCCCCTCTTGGCGAACTCGGCGCGCAGCGCGGCCAGCCCCTCGCGGCCGTAGTCGTCGTCGCTGTACAACACGGCGGCCTTGGTGACACCCTTCCGCCGCATCTCGATGGCGAGGGCGGCGGCGCTGTCGGCCGCGTTCGGGGCGAGCTTGAACACGTAGCGCCGTTCGGCGACCGGACTGGACACCGCGCTGGACGAGGCGAGCGCAATGGTGGGAATTCGCTTCTCGTTGATGGTCCGCGCGGCGCCGACCGCGCATTCGTTGCAGCCGCCCATGATGATCGCGCTGACTCGGGAATCGTCGGAGAAGTCACCGATGTTCCGCAGCGACTCGGCCGCGTCGGACCGGTTGTCCTTCACCTTGAGTTCGATCCTCCGGCCGTTCAGGGCGCCCGAGGAGTTAAGTTGTTCGATCTTCAGTTCCAGAGCCCGCTGGTACGCCTTCCCGACGGGCGCCGCCGCGCCGGAGAGTTCGAGGTCCGCCGCGATGACGATGGGACTGGTGTCCTGCTCGTCGGCGCCGAACTGGCAGCCGGTGAGCGTGGTGGCCAGTACGGCCGATGCGAGCGCCGCGGCGGTCGCGGAGCGGATGGGGCTCAACTCAGTCCTCCAGATGCGGCCCGGGCGCTGCCCGGTCACCGCCGGGTTGTCCGTCCTCAGTGGAGGAACGGGATCGGTCTGCCGTACGGTGTGCGCGAAGCCTGCAAAACCTTGCCAACGCCGGGCTCTGCGGTCAAGCGCGGGGGTCGGAGGCGTTTCGGGACGCGCATCCCACATGGTGGGGTCACGAGAACTTTGCAAGCGCTTACTAATCCGACATGGACGACCACTCTGGAGTTACATGCCCTGTTCACGGGCATGGGGAAATGAAGGTATTAGTTGACCGGATCACGGGATGCGTGCCGTCCGACCGTTTCCTACCCCACTGCGGCTTCCCAAACAGGATCGCTTCTGATGAAATCGCGGCCGTGCCGCGTGTGGCGCAGTCCGCTGCACCGGGCGCGAGTCGGCGGGGCAGGCGTGGAAGAAACGACGGAGGCGATGTCGTGAGCACCGGACCGACGACCCTGCCCGACAGCGGCGAAACCGGGGGGCCGAAGCGTCGCCGCCTGTTCCGGCTGCGCGACGCGCGGATCCGGTCGAAGCTGGCGCTGATCCTGGTGGTGCCGGTCGCCGCGGTGCTCGCGCTGGCCGCCGTCCGGCTCGTCTCCATCGGCGAGGGCGCCCTCGACGCCACCAGGGCCCGGGCGCTCACCGCGCTCTCCATCGACATCTCCGCGCTGACCCAGGACCTGCACGCCGAGCGGATGGCGGCGTCCGCCTTCCTGGCCACGCCGCAGAAGGCCGACACGTACAACCTGCGGGTGCGCAGCACCGACGCGCGGATCGACGCCTACCGGGCCGAGCGCGGGCGGATCGGCGAGGTCCCGGCGGCCGTCCGGGACCGGCTGGCGGCCATCGACGAGCACCTGGAGACGCTCGACGGCACCCGGCAGAAGGTGCTGGACCGCCAGCAGATGGCGGTCGCCGAGGCGGCGCTGCGCTACGGGGTCATCATCACCGACCTGGTCGCGTACGGCGACGGGCTCGCCCAACTGCCCGGCGAGGAGCGGCTGGCCGACGCCCGGCGCGCGGTCGCCGCGTTCGCCCGCGCCAAGGCGGCCGTCGCCGAGGAGCAGTCGGTCGCCTTCACCGCGCTGACCGCCGGCCAGCTCGACGAGGAGCAGTTCTCCTCGTTCGTCGCCACCCTGACCGGCCAGCAGGAGGCGCTGCTCGCCTTCTCCCTGGCCGCCGACCCGGCCCAGCGCGCCCTGGTCGACAGCACCGTCTCCGGCGACGCGGTCACCCTCGCCGACCGGGTCGCCGCCGACATCACCCGCTCGGTCGGGCAGCGCCCGCTGGTGACCGCCCAGGACGCCTCCGCCGCCGTCGGCGCGGTCAACGACCTCATGCGGTGGGCCGAGATCCGGCTCCAGGACCAGCTGCTCGCCCAGGCCGACCAGGCCCGCTCGGACGTCATCCAGCAGGCCGTCATCGAGTCGGTGCTGGTGCTGCTCACGCTCGTCATCGCGGTGACCCTCGCCGTGGTGCTGGCCCGCTCGCTCAACCACTCGCTGCGCCGGCTGCGGGAGGGCGCCCTCTCGGTGGCCAACCACGACCTGCCGGACGCCGTGCAGCGGCTGCAGAACGTCGGCAACGTCGGCGACGGCGGCGTCGACGAGATCGTCCGCCAGGTGCGCGACCCGATCCAGCTCAACACCCGCGACGAGGTCGGCCAGGTGGCGCTCGCCTTTAACGTCGTACACCGCGAGGCGGTCCGCGTGGCGGCCGAGCAGGCCGCGCTGCGCACCAGCGTCTCGGCGATGTTCCTCAACCTGGCCCGGCGCAGTCAGACTCTGGTCGACCGGATGATCGGCGAGCTGGACGCGATCGAGCGCGGCGAGGAGGACCCGAAGCGGCTGGCGCAGCTCTTCGAGCTGGACCACCTGGCCACCCGGATGCGCCGCAACGACGAGAACCTGCTCGTCCTGGCCGGCGCCGACTCCGCCGTGCCGCGCCGCGACGACGCCCTCCTGGTGGACGTGCTGCGCGCCGCGCAGTCCGAGGTGGAACTCTA
The DNA here is from genome assembly GCF_043204915.1 of Micromonospora sp. NPDC047670. Classification (NCBI taxonomy): domain Bacteria; kingdom Bacillati; phylum Actinomycetota; class Actinomycetes; order Micromonosporales; family Micromonosporaceae; genus Micromonospora; species Micromonospora sp. NPDC047670. Next base: position 143,400 of record NZ_JBIDDA010000004.1, on the reverse strand, counting down.
CAACCGCATCGAGTTCGGCACCGTCGACACAGACATCTCGGTGGCCGCGCACGCAGTCAACGACGTCGTGCGGCTCGTCGCCGAGCTGCTGGACAACGCCACCCGCTTCTCGCCGCCGACCACGACCGTGGTCGCCGACGGCCGGCGGATCCGGGACTACGTGCTCATCCAGGTGGAGGACCGGGGCCTGGGCCTCACCGACGAGCAGCTGGACTCGCTCAACCGGCGGCTGGCCGCCCCGCCGAGCGTCGACGTCGCGGCGTTCCGGCTGATGGGTCTGGCCGTGGTCAGCCGGCTCGCCTCCCGCTACGGCATCCGGGTGGAGCTGCGCCGCAACGTGGAGGGCGGCACCGTCGCCCAGGTGACGCTCCCCGCCGCGACGGTGGTGCTGCCCCCGGTCCACAGCCGGGACCAGCAGATCACCCGGCCCCGGCAGCCGCTCGCGGTCGAGCAGACGCCGCTCACCCCCGTCGGCCTCGGCGAGCCGCTCGCCGGGGCGGGACGGGCCGCCTCGGCCACCCTGACGGACCAGTGGCGGTCCGCCCCGGCGCCGTGGCAGGCGCCGGAGCAGGCACGGGACACCACGTCCCCGGTGCAGGCCGGCGGCCTGACCGGAACGCCGTCGACCGCCCCGGCGGCGCCGGCCAAGCCGGCCTTCGCCGCCGGCGGCGGTGGCAGCTCGGTCGGCACGCCGACCGTCGCCTACCCCACGGTCGAGCCGCTGCCCAAGCGCGTCCCCGGCGAGAAGGCCGGCGCGCCGGCCGCGCCGGTCCTGCCGGTCGGCCCGGTCGCCGGATCCTCGGCCAGCACCCCGATGCCGGCCGCCGGCACGCCCGCCACGGCCGGCGGATTCGGCGCCGACCCGGGCGTGGGCCGGGGACTCGGCGCCAACCTGGCCGCCACCGCCCCGCTCGCCCCGGCCGCGCCGATCACCCCGCGTGCCGAGCTGCCGGCCGAGGCGCCGATCTTCCGGGAGATGGAGGCGGTGTGGTTCCGGTCGCACGGCAACGACGCCACCGCGATCTTCACCCGTCCGGACTTCAGCCAGTCGCCACAGGCCCAGCAGTCCGCCGGGGCGCCGGCCACGGCACAGCCGCCGACCGCCGAGGCGCGCCCGCCGCGGCTGCCCACGCGTACGCCGGGCAGCACGGCCACCCCGCCGCCCGCGCAGCCGCCACCGCCGTCGTACACCCCGCCGGCCCCGGCGCGGCCCGCGGCGGCGGACGCCGCCCCCGCGACGCCGGCCCCGGCGCCGGTCGCGGAGCCGGCGCCGGCGGCCGCCGCCACCGACGCGAACGCCTGGCGGACGGCGGCCGACGAGGGCTGGTCCCGGGCCAGCCGGGCCGCGGAGCCGCCCGCCGCCGGCACCACCCGCTCCGGGCTGCCCAAGCGGGTGCCGCAGGCGCAGCTCGTACCCGGCGGTATCGAGCCCCGGGGCGGCCGCGACCGCAGCCGGCGCACCCCGGACGAAGTACGGGGCCTGTTGTCGGCCTACCACCGCGGCGTGCAGCGCGGCCGGGCGGCCGGAACGGACCAGAACAGCACCTCGACCAAGGAGACGAGTCGATGAACAGGCCAGCGGCCATGCAGGACATGAGTTGGCTGCTCACCAACTTCGCCGACAGCGTGGCGGGCATCGCCCACGTGGTGGCGGTGTCGGCCGACGGGCTGCTGCTCGCCTCCTCGCGGGACCTGCCCGCGGACCGGGCGGACCAGCTCGCGGCGATCACCTCGGGCGTGGTCAGCCTGACCGAGGGCGCCGCCCGGATGTTCAGCGCCGGCGGCGTGCTGCAGACCGTCATCGAGATGGACAGCGGCTACCTCTTCCTGATGTCGATCAGCGACGGCTCGTCGATGGCCGTGCTGGCGGCCCGCAGCTGCGACGTCGGGCAGGTGGGTTACGAGATGGCGCTCCTGGTGGAGCGCGTCGGCGCGGCCCTGGTGCCGTTGCCCCGGGACGCCGTGCGGTCGTAGCCGGGGCGCGACGCGGGCTGCGCGTCGGCCAGGGACGAGAAGACCGGTGCCCGCGGGCCCGGCCGGGAGAGGAGGTGATCGCGGATGGACCAACGGCGCGTGGACCCGCGCGGCGCGCTCGTGCGGCCGTACGCGGTCACCCGCGGTCGGACCGAGGCCCAGATGGACATCGCCCTGGAGGCGGTCCTGTCGGCCAGCCCGACCCAGGTCGCGGAGTCCCGCTTCGCGGGGCACGACAAGCACCGCATCGCCACCGTCTGTGAGGGGCGGGCACAGTCGCTGGCCGAGATCGCCGCGTACACCCGGATGCCGCTGGGCGTCACCCGGGTGCTGGTCGCCGACATGGTGGCCGAGAGCCTGCTGACGCTACACACTGCCGCTCCCGCCGAGGGGTTCGAGGAGCGGATGGAAATCCTTGGAAGGGTGCTAAGTGGACTTCGCAGGCTATGACCCCGCCGGGGCCCGCCAGAACCGGGGAATCATCTCCGCGAAGATCGTGGTCGCGGGCGGCTTCGGCGTGGGCAAGACGACCCTGGTCGGCGCGATCTCGGAGATCACCCCGCTGAGAACCGAGGCGGTGATGACCGCGGCCGGCGTCGGCATCGACGACCCGTCCAAGGTGCCCGGCAAGGAGACCACCACGGTCGCCATGGACTTCGGCCGGATCACCATGGCCCAGGACCTGATCCTCTACCTCTTCGGCACGCCGGGCCAGACCCGGTTCTGGTTCATGTGGGACGAGATCATCCGGGGCGCCGTGGGCGCGGCCGTCCTCGTCGACACCCGCCGGATCACCGACGCCTTCGCGCCGCTGGACTACTTCGAGAACCGCAAGCTGCCGTACGTGGTGGCGTTGAACCGGTTCGACGGCGCGCCGCAGTACGAGCTGGAGGAGGTCCGCGAGGCGCTGGCCATCTCGCCGGACGTGCCGCTGGTGATGACCGACGCACGGCACCGGGAGTCGGTCAAGCAGGTGCTGGTGACCGTCGTGGAGCACGCCATGATCCGCCTCCAGGCCGAGCACGGCCGGGGATACCCGGCGCCGGTCGGCTGAGCGGACGGCGGGGGCCGCCCTCGGCGTGAGCCCGGGCCGGGGCGCGCCCGGCGGCCCCCGCGTCAGTCCACCCGGAGCCGGTAGCCGCGCTTGACGACGGTCTGCACCACGCGGGGTGCGCGCAGTCCGGCGCGCAGCCGGGCCACCGCCATCTCCACGGCGTGCTCGTCGGCGCCGCGCGGCAGCGTCCGCAGCAGCGCGGTGCGGGACAGCACCCGGCCCGGGGAGAGGGCCAGCGCCCGGAGCACCGCCATCGGCGCCGGGGCGAGCGGACGCAGCTCGCCGTCGACCACGGCGGCGTGCCCGCGCAGGGTGAGCAGGTGGCCGGCCGCCTTCAGGGTGACCGTGCGGCGCGGCAGCTCGTCGACGATGGTCCGGACCAGGGCGCCCAGCCGGGCCCGGGTCGGCGCGCTGACCGGCACGCCGCGCCGCAGCAGCGGTTCCGCGGTGACCGCCCCCACGCAGCTGGCGAGCACGTCGTGCCGGAACGCGTCCAGCACCGCGTCGGCGCGGTCACCGGCGGCGCGCAGCAGCGCCTCCGCCGCCGGGGCCGAGGTGAACGTGACGGCGTCGACCAGCCGGCCGGCGACCAGGTCGATCAGGCGGTGCAGCGGAGCCGGGTCGGTCGGTGGCGCCCACCGGTAGACCGGCACCTCGATCACGGTGGCCCCGGCTGCCTCCAGCGCCATCGTGCACTCCGGCTGCCGCTCGCCGTGCAGCTGCATGGCGATCACCTGCCCGGCCACGCCGCGCCGGCAGAGGTGGTCGACCACCTCGTCGCAGCTCTCCGAGTCCGGTGACCACTGGTCGTGCAGGCCGGCGGCCCGGATCGCCCCGCGCGCCTTGGGGCCGCGGGCCACCACGTACGCGTCGGCGAGGACGCTGCGCAGCGGCTCGGCCAGCCCCCAGCCCTCGGCGGCCTCCAGCCAACCGCGCATCCCGATGCCGGTGTTGGCCATCAGGATGTCCGGCGGCCGGTCCAGGCAGGCGCGGGTGGCCTCGCGCAGGTCGGTGTCGTCGGCCAGCGGCACGATCCGCAGGGCCGGGGCGATCACCACCCGGGCACCACGCCGCTGGAGCAGCGCGGCGAGTTCGTCCCGCCGACGGTCGGCGGTCACCCCGATGGTGAAGCCGGCCAGTTCGTCGCGCATTCACCCCTCCTGTCGCAGCCGCACCTCGACCAGTCCGTCCCGGCAGCGCACCTCGTGCCGGGGCACGGCGACCCCGGGCAGGTCCAGACAGATCCCGGTGCGCAGGTCGTACACCTGCTTGTGCAGCGGCGAGGCGACCGTGGGCACCCCGCCCCGGCTGCCGACGATCCCCCTCGACAGCACGTACGCCCCGCCGACCGGGTCGAGGTTGTCGAGGGCGAACAGCCCGTCGGCGGTGCGGAAGAGGGCCACCTGCACGCCGTCGATGAGCGCCGCGACGCCCCGGTCGGGCTCCAGCCGGTCGAGCGGGCAGACGGGCGTCCAGGAGCGCGTGGCGGCGGGCGTCGTCACCGTGATGGTCATCGCCGTACCTCCGGCAGTGCGGGTGTCGTGATGGTCATCGCCGTACCTCCGGCATCCCGAGCGCGACCGGCTGCCGGCCCTCGGCGGCGGGCGCGCGGACCACCGGGACCGGCTGGCCCCGTTCGAGCGCGAAGGCGATCGACGGGTCGGGCACCTCGGGGGCGTTGACGAAGGAGGCGAACCGGCGCAGCCGGACCGGGTCCTCCAGCACGTCCCGCCACTCGTCCGAGTACGAGTCGACGTGCCGGGCCATGGCGGCGTCGAGTTCGGCGCAGAGGCCGAGCGAGTCGTCCACGACGACCGCGCGGAGGTGGTCCAGCCCGCCGTCCATCGCCTCGATCCAGGCGGCGGTGCGTTGCAGCCGGTCGGCGGTGCGGATGTAGTACATCAGGAACCTGTCGATCAGCCGGATCAGCTCCTCGGTGGACAGGTCGGTGGCGAAGAGGTCGGCGTGGCGGGGCCGGAAGCCGCCGTTGCCGCCGACGTAGAGGTTCCAGCCGGTCTCGGTGGCGATGACGCCGAAGTCCTTGCTGCGGGCCTCGGCGCACTCGCGGGCGCAGCCCGACACCGCCGACTTGATCTTGTGTGGCGCGCGCAGCCCCCGGTAGCGCAGCTCCAGGGCGATGGCCAGCCCGACCGAGTCCTGCACCCCGTACCGGCACCAGGTCTCGCCGACGCAGGACTTCACCGTGCGCAGCGCCTTGCCATACGCGTGGCCGGACTCGAAGCCGGCGTCGACCAGCCGGCGCCAGATCTGCGGCAACTGCTCGACCCGGGCCCCGAACAGGTCGATCCGCTGCCCACCGGTGATCTTCGTGTAGAGCCGGAAGTCCCGGGCCACCTCGCCGATCACGATCAGCTTCTCCGGGGTGATCTCGCCGCCGGGGATCCGGGGCACCACCGAGTAGCTGCCGTCGCGTTGCAGGTTGGCCAGGAAGTGGTCGTTGGTGTCCTGCAGCGACGCCTGCTCCCCGTCGAGCACGTGCCCGGTGCCGAGCGAGGCGAGGATCGAGGCCACCACCGGCTTGCAGATGTCGCAGCCGCGCCCCCGGCCGTGCTCGGCGACGAGCTGCGAGAAGGTGCGGATGCCGCGCACCCGGACGATGTCGAACAGCTCCTGCCGGCTGGCGTCGAAGTGCTCGCACAGCGCGGTGGACTGCCTCACCCCGGCCGCGTCGAGGAGCTGCTTGAGCATCGGCACGCAGGAGCCGCAGCTGGTGCCCGCCCGGGTGCACGCCTTCAGCCCCGGCACGTCCGCGCAGCCGCCGGCGATCGCCTCGTCGATGTCGGCGCGGGTCACCGCGTTGCACGAGCAGACCTGGGCGGTGGCGGGCAGGGCGCCGGCCCCCGCGCCCGCCGCGCCGGAGGGGGCCAGCAGCGCCAGCGGGGGACCCGGCAGCGGCCCGCCGACGCTGGCCCGCAGCGTCGGGTAGGCGCTCGCGTCGCCGACCAGCACCCCACCGAGCAGGGTCTTCGCGTCGTCGGAGAGGACCAGCTTGGCGTACACCCGGGTGGCCGGGTCGGTGAACGTGACGTCCAGGCAGCCTGGGGTGGTGCCGTGCGCGTCGCCGAACGAGGCCACGTCCACGCCGAGCAGCTTGAGCTTGGTGGCGGTGTCCGCGCCGGGGAAGGTGGCCGCCCCGCCGACCAGCCGGTCGGCGACCACCTCGGCCATCGCGTAGCCGGGGGCGACCAGGCCGTGGCAGGTGCCGTCGACCGCCGCGCACTCGCCGACCGCCCAGATCCGCTCGTCGGCCGTCCGGCAGGCGCCGTCGACCAGCACCCCGCCGCGCGGGCCGAGCGCCAGTCCGGCCGCCCGGGCCAGCTCGTCGCGGGGCCGGATGCCGGCCGCCACCACCACCAGGTCGGCGTCGACCACCGTGCCGTCGGCCAGCTCCAGGCCGGCGACGGCGCCGTCCGGGCCGGGCCGCACGGCGGTGGTGGCCACGCCCAGGTGGGTGGTCACGCCCAGCTCGTCGACGTACCGGCGGAGCATCGCGCCGCCGGCCGTGTCCACCTGCACCGGCATCAGCCGGGGCGCGAACTCCACCACGCTGGTGTCCAGCCCGAGCAGCCGCAGCGCGTTCGCCGCCTCCAGCCCGAGCAGCCCGCCGCCGATCACCGCGCCGGTGCGCCGGCCGCGCGCGTGCTCCCGGATCGCCACCAGGTCGTCGAGCGTGCGGTAGACGAAGACCCCCGGCAGGGTCGCCCCGGCCACCGGCGGCACGAAGGCGTACGAGCCGGTGGCCAGCACCAGCGCGTCGTACGGGTGCTCGCCGCCCGCCGTGCGCACCACCCGCCGCTCCCGGTCGATCTCTGTCGCCGGCTCGCCCAGACGCAGCTCCACCCCGTCGTCGGGGGTGTGCAGGTTCAGCTCGTCGGCGCCCACCCCGTCGAAGAACGCCGAGAGCCGCACCCGGTCGTACGCCGGGCGGGTCTCCTCGGCGAGCACGGTGACCCGCCACCGCCCCTCGGGGTCGCGGGCGCGCAGCGCGTCGACGAAGCGCTGCCCGACCATGCCGTTGCCGACGACGACCAGCCTGCCGGCGCTCATGACGGCCCTCCGCTCCGCTGCGTGCCGTCATGCGGCACCGTCGCGCCGAGCCTGCTGATTCGCTCGCTCATCGCGTCACCTCCACTGAATCCACCTCGGAGAGCCAGCCGACGATGCCGGCGACCGCGTCCCGGCAGCCGCCGCAGCCGGTGCCGGCCCGGGTGGCCGCCACCACGGCGTCGACCGTCCGGGCCCCGGAACGCCAGCAGCTCACCAGCGCGCCCTTGCTGACGCTGTTGCACTGGCAGACGGTCGCCGCGTCCGGCATCAGCGCCGGGGACGCGGCGGGCGCCGCCGGGGCCGCGCCGAAGGCCCGGCCGAGCAGCAGGGACCGCCGGTCGGCCGGCACCGGCTGACCCCGGTCGAAGAGCTGGATGACCGTGCCGACCGCCGGGTTGTCGCCGAGCAGGATGGCGGCGGTCAACCGCTCGTCGTGGATGCGCAGCCGGGCGTACGTGCCACGGGCCGGGTCGGCGAAGGTCAGCTCCTCGCCCGCCTCGCCGTCCGCCGGGTCGCCCATCGCGGCGAGGTCGATGCCGGCCGCCTTGAGCCGGGTCACCACCGGACGGGGCCGGTAGCGGGCCAGCGGGTCCTCGCCGGTGAGCACCTGCGCCACCACCCGCGCCTGCGCCCAGGCCGGGGCGACCAGCCCGGTGAGGGCGCCGTCGTGCTGCGCGCAGTCGCCGATCGCCGAGATCCGCGGGTCGCTGGTGCGCAGCCGGTCGTCGACCAGCACGCCGCGCTCCACGGCCAGCCCGGCCGCGGCGGCGAGGGCGGTGTCGGGGCGTACCCCGCAGGAGATGACCAGCAGGTCCGCGGCGAGCGACCGGCCGTCGGCCAGGTCGAGACGGACCCCGTCGGCGTCCGTGACCACCCGGGTGGCCGACACGGCCAGGTGGGTGGTCACCCCGAGGCCCGCGAGCGTGCCGGCCAGCACGGCCGCGCCGGCCGGGTCGAGCTGCCGTTCCATCAGGTACGGCACCGGGTGCACCACCCCGACGTCCAGGCCCCGGGCGGCGAGCCCGCGGGCCGCCTCCAGCCCGAGCAGCCCACCGCCGAGCACCAGGGCGCTGCGCGCGCCGTCGGCGACGGCGAGGATCCGCCGGCAGTCGTCGAGGGTGCGGAACGGGACCACCCGCTCCGGCAGCCCGGGCCCCTCCAGCCCGGGCAGCGGGGGCACCACGGCCCGGCTGCCGGTGGCGAGCACCAGGTGGTCGTACGCGATGCGGTCGCCGTCGTCGGTGCGGACCGCGCCGGCGGCCGGGTCGATCGCGGTGACGGTCACCCCGGTGCGCAGGTCGACTCCCTGCCCGGCGGCCTCGGCCAGCTCCACGTCCGCCTCGCCGATCTTGCCGGCGAGCAGCGTGGAGAGCATGATCCGGTTGTACGCCCGGTGCGGCTCCGCCCCGAGCACGGTGACCTTCCGGTCCCCGCCCCGGGCGTGCAGCTCGGTGGCCAGCCGGGCGCCGGCCATCCCGTTGCCCACGATCACCACGCGTTGGGTCACGGTGTGTCCACCCTCTCCAGCCGGACGGCGCAGATCTTGAACTCCGGCATCCCGGAGACCGGGTCGACGGCGTCGTTGGTCACCGAGTTGGCCCGCGCGGCGCCGCCCCAGTGGAACGGCGCGAAGACGGTGTCCGGCCGGATGCTGGTGCTGAGCCGGGCCGGCGCCCGCAACTCCCCCCGGCGGGAGACCACCCGCACCGGTTCGCCGTCGCCGATGCCGAGCCGGTCGGCCAGGTCGGGATGCAGTTCGACGAAGGCGTCCGGGGCGGCCCGGCGCAGCGCGGCGACCCGGCGGGTCTGGGTGCCGGACTGGTACTGCGCGAGCACCCGGCCGGTGGTGAAGTGCAGCGGATAGTCGGCGCAGACCTCCTCGGCCGCCGGCCGGTGCTCCACCGGGTGGAACCGGGCGCGCCCGTCGGGGGTGGCGAAGCGGTCGGTGAAGAGCCGGGGGGTGTCCGGCCCGTCCTCGGTCGGGCACGGCCAGAAGACGCCGTCGTGCGCGTCGATCCGCTCCCAGCTCACCCCGGCGTAGTCGGCGGTCCCGCCGGCCGAGGCCCGCCGCAGCTCGGTGAAGACGCCCCGCGGGTCGGTGGGGAACCGGCCCGCCGGGGCGGCGGCGCCGGGCCCGTCGACGGCGGCCAGCCGCTCCGCCAGGTCGGCGAGGATCTCCAGGTCGGTACGGACGCCGGGAGGCGGTGGGCGCAGGGCGCGGCGGCGCAGCACCCGACCCTCCAGGTTGGTCATCGTGCCGTCCTCCTCGGCCCACTGCGCGGTGGGCAGCACCACGTCGGCCAGCGCGGCCGTCTCGGAGAGCAGGAAGTCGGCGACCACGAGCAGGTCGAGGTCGCGTAACCGGCCCTCGGCCCGGCCGGCCCGCGGTGCGGAGACCACCGGGTTGGATCCGAACACCAGCAGCGCCTTCGGCCCGGCCGGCGTGCCCAGCGAGTCCAGCAGCTGGTAGGCGGGCACGCCGGGGCCGGGCAGCTCGTCTGCCGCGACCCCCCAGACCCCGGCGACGTGCTCCCGGGCGGCCGGGTCGTCGATCCTCCGGTAGCCGGGGAGCTGGTCGGCCTTCTGCCCGTGCTCCCGCCCGCCCTGCCCGTTGCCCTGGCCGGTGAGGCAGCCGTAGCCGGAGCCGGGGCGGCCGGGCAGGCCGAGGGCGAGCGCCAGGTTGACGAAGCCGGTGACCGTGTCGACGCCCTTGGCGTGCTGTTCGGCGCCCCGCGCGGTCAGGATGATCGCGCGCTCGGCGGTGCCGAGGGCCCGGGCGGTCGCCTCCAGGTCGGCCACCGGCACCCCGGAGAGCGCCTCGGCGCGGGCCGGCCACCAGCCCGCCACGCCGCGGCGGACCGCCTCGAAGCCGGTGGTGCGGTCGGCCACGTAGTCCTTGTCGATCCAGCCCTCGGTGAGCGCGATGTGCAGCAGCGCGTTCGCCACCGCCAGGTCGGTGCCGGGCAGGGGTTGCAGGTGCAGGTCGGCCTGCCGGGCGGTGGCGGTGGCCCGGGGGTCGACCACGATCAGCCGGCCGCCGCGCTCGCGTTGCTCGGTCAGCCAGCGCACCAGCGGGGGCATGGTCTCCGCCGGGTTCGCGCCGACCAGCAGCAGCGTGTCCGCCCGCCCCAGGTCGGCCAGCGGGAACGGCAGGCCCCGGTCGACGCCGAAGGCGCGCATCCCGGCCGCCGCCGCCGAGGACATGCAGAACCGGCCGTTGTAGTCGATGTGCTTCGTGCGCAGCGCCACCCGGGCGAACTTGCCCAGCGCGTACGCCTTCTCGTTGGTGAGCCCGCCGCCGCCGAAGACGGCGACCGCGTCCCGGCCGTGTCCGTCCTGGACGGCGCGGAGGCCGGCGACGATCCGGTCGAGGGCGGCGTCCCAGCTCGCCGGGCGCAGCTCGCCGGAGTGCGGGTCGCGGAGCAGCGGGGTGGTCAACCGCTCGGGATGGTCGAGCAGTTCGGCGGCGGTCCAGCCCTTCTGGCACAGGCCGCCCCGGTTGGTGGGGAACTGCCGGGGGAGCACCGCCACCCGGCCGGCCTCCTCGCGCAGGGTCATGCCGCACTGGAGGGCGCAGTACGGGCAGTGCGTCGCCACCTCCCGGGGCGTCCGCCCCGGCCGAGTCGTCGCCCGTGCACCGTCTGTCATGTCGGCAAAGCGTGCCGGCGGGCGGTTTCCGCTCCGGGTCTCGTTTGTTTCGGTCCTGTCAAGAGCCCCTCACACCGCACGACGGCAGCCGGTCGGCTCGCGTCGTTTACAATATGGGACAACATTCCCGGATTTTGGGAGGACGGCATGGGCGTGGCCGAGGCGTTCGACGCGGTGGCCGGCAGCTACGACGAGGCCCGCCGCCGGCTGGTGCCCTGCTTCGACGCGTTCTACGGCACCGCCGTCGAGGTGGCCGCGCCGCCGCTGCGGGCCGCGCTCGCCGCGGGGCGCACCCCGGAGGTGTTGGACCTGGGCGCGGGCACCGGGCTGTTGTCGCTGCTGTTCGCGGCGGCGGTGCCGGGGATCCGGCTGACCCTGGTCGACGCCGCGCCGGCCATGCTGGCCGTCGCCGCCGACCACCTGCGGGCCCGCGGGGTGGCGCACCGCACGGTCCGGGCCGACCTGGCCGCCCCGCTGCCCGCCGGCCGTTACGACGCGGTGGTCAGCGCGCTGGCCATCCACCACCTCGACGACGCCGGCAAGCGCGACCTCTACCGGCGGGTGGCGGCGACGCTGGCCCCCGGCGGCGTCTTCGTCAACGCGGAGCAGGTCGCCGGCCCCACGCCCGCCCTGGACCGGCGCTACCACGAGGTGTGGCTGGCGCAGGTCGCGGCGCTCGGTTCCGACGCCGACGAGATCGCCGCCGCCGAGGGGCGGATGGCGTACGACCGGCCGGCGCCCGTGGCCGAGCAGTGCCGCTGGCTGGCCGAGGCGGGCCTGGTCGACGTCGACTGCTTCTTCAAGCAGTGGCGGTTTGCCGTGTTCGGCGGCCGGCGCGAATAGCGGGTGCAGACGGGATGACTGGCGGTCATACCGCTGGGTAGTCTGCACGGCATGACTGCCAAGGTGACCCTGTCGTTCTCGGACGAGACGATCGAGGAGGCCCGGCGGTTCGCCAAGCGCGAGGGGCTCTCCCTGTCGGCGTGGATGGACCAGGCGGCCCGGGAGAAGGCGCTGCGCGAGGTCTTCACCGCGCACGCCGCCGCCGTCGGCCGGGCCGGGCTCGACCTCGAGTCCGCCGCCCTCGCCGACGCCCGCGAGGTGGGCATGGTCGACGACGTGCTCTTCGGCGGTCGTCCGCGTGCTGCGTAGGGGCGAGGTCTGGCGCATCGACGGCGCCCGGGAACGGCTCGGGCTGGTGATCAGCTCCGACGTCTACAACTCCACCGACGTGCCGATCGTCATCGTGGCCGAGGTGGTCGAGGAGGCGCTGCTGCGCGACTCGCCCCTGGCCGTGCCGATGGGCGCGTACGTGGTGATGCCCGACCGGCTCTCCGCGCCGATGAAGAAGTGGTTCACCGAGTGCGTGGACGTCGCCGACACCGGGACCATGCGCAGGGTCGAGCGGGCGCTGCGCATCCTGCAACAGCTCTGACATCTCACCGGCGCCGCCCGGCCGAGGTGCGATCTCCGTTTCCGGCCCGACCCGCGACGGGCACCGTGGGGTAATCCCGGATTCCTAGCGTTCCTCCAGGTCGCACCGACGAGGAGGAGTCGCCGTGAGCACACTGGCCCCCACCACACCCCTGGCCGAGGCCGCCCCGGCCGCCGCCGGGCGCCGGCGCCGCATCGACGACTGGCGCCCCGAGGACCCGGATTTCTGGCGTACGACCGGGGCGCCGATCGCCCGGCGTAACCTCTGGGTCTCGATCTTCGCCGAGCACGTGGGCTTCTCCGTGTGGAGCCTCTGGTCGGTGACGGTGCTCTTCCTCGGCCCGGAGTACGGCATCGACCCGGCGGGGAAGTTCCTGCTCACGGCCGTGCCCGCCGCGCTGGGGGCGGTGCTGCGGCTGCCCTACACGTTGGCCGTGGCCCGCTTCGGCGGGCGGAACTGGACGATCGTCAGCGCACTGCTGCTGCTCGTCCCGGCCGTGCCGATGACCGTCCTGCTGGAGCCGGGCGTCTCCTACACCACGCTGATGGTGCTGGCCTGCCTGACCGGCGTGGGCGGCGGCAACTTCGCCTCCTCCATGGCGAACATCAACCTGTTCTTCCCCCAACGGCTCAAGGGGCGGGCGCTCGGGCTGAACGCCGGGGGCGGCAACCTCGGCGTGCCGGCGGTGCAACTGGTCGGGCTGGCGGTGCTGGCGACGGCGGGCGCCGCGTACCCCCGGCTGGTGCCGGCGGTCTACCTGCCGCTGATCGTGTTGGCCGCGCTGGCGGCGGCGCGCGGGCTGGACAACATCCCGGCGGCGCGCAACGAGCCCGGCGCGCTGCGCGAGGCCGCGCGCGACCCGCACACCTGGGTGATGTCGCTGCTCTACATCGGCACCTTCGGCTCCTTCATCGGCTTCGGCTTCGCCTTCGGCCAGGTGCTCCAGCTCCAGTTCGCCGAGCGCTTCCCGACCCCGGTCGACGCCGCCTGGCTGACCTTCCTCGGCCCGCTGATCGGCTCGCTGATCCGGCCCGTCGGCGGCCACCTCGCCGACCGGCTCGGCGGGGCCCGGGTGACCTTCTGGAACTTCGTCGCCATGGCGGCCGGCGCCTCGCTGGTGCTCTTCGCCGCCCGCGAGCGGTCGTTCGGGCTCTACCTGCTGGGCTTCCTGTCGCTCTTCGTCTTCTCCGGGATCGGCAACGGGTCGACGTACAAGATGATCCCGGCGGTCTTCCGGGCCCGGGCGACGGCCGCGGTCGACGCCGGCCGGCGGGACGCGGCGACCGCCGAGCGCTGGGCCGTGCGGATGACCGGGGCGCTGATCGGCATCGCCGGCGCGGTCGGTGCCTCCGGCGGGGTGCTGGTGAACGTCGCGTTCCGGCAGTCGTTCCTCACCCAGGGCAGCGCGGACGCGGCGTATGTCGCGTTCGTCGTGGCCTACGCTGTGTGTTTCGGGGTGACGTGGTTGGTCTACCTGCGGCCGGGCCCGCGCAGGCTGGCCGGGGTGTGACCCGGGCCATGACTCCGCCGCAGGTCAGGCGTGCGGCACCCCGTTTTGACCTGCCGACGGGGCGGCGGGTATCGTTGCCTGCTGTTGTACGACATCCAGAGGCGTGCCGCCTGAGGTACGCTTGGTCGTTCGTGCGCGCCCGGTCACCTCGGCGCGCGACCCCAGACCGACGACGAGACAAGGTAGACCTGTGCGTACGTACAGCCCGAAGCCGGGTGAGATCGAGCGTCAGTGGCACGTCATCGACGCCTCTGATGTCGTGCTGGGCCGCCTGGCCACCCACGCCGCCACGCTGCTGCGCGGCAAGCACAAGCCGACTTTCGCGCCGCACGTCGACACGGGCGACTTCGTCGTCATCGTGAACGCGGGCAAGGTGGCGCTGACCGGCAACAAGCGGCAGCAGAAGATCGCCTACCGCCACTCCGGTTACCCGGGTGGTCTGAAGCAGGTCGGCTACGAAGAGCTGCTGACCAAGCGTCCCGAGCGGGCCATCGAGCTCGCCGTCAAGGGGATGCTCCCGCACAACAAGCTCGGCCGTAAGCTCATCAAGAAGCTGAAGGTCTACGCCGGTGCCGAGCACCCGCACGGCGCGCAGCAGCCGGTGCCGTTCGAGATCAAGCAGATCGCGCAGTGAGCGCGGGCGAAGGAATCAGCATGACCGACATCACCGCCACCGAGGTTGCCCCCGAGGCCACCGAGGCGCCGGCGCCCGTCGCCCGCGCGCCTCGTGGTGACCGGCCGATCCAGACCGTGGGTCGCCGCAAGGAGGCCATCGTCCGGGTCCGCATCGTGCCGGGCACCGGCAAGATCACCTGCAACGGCCGCGACCTCGAGGCCTACTTCCCGAGCAAGGTGCACCAGCAGCTGATCAAGGACCCGCTGGTCACCGCCGAGAAGCCGGAGGCGTTCGACGTCATCGCCAACCTGCGCGGCGGCGGCACCACCGGTCAGGCCGGCGCGCTCCGGCTGGCCATCGCCCGGGCCCTGATCGTCAGCGAGCCGGACGACCGGCCGGCGCTGAAGAAGGCCGGCTTCCTCACCCGGGACGCCCGGGTCAAGGAAAGCAAGAAGTACGGCCTCAAGAAGGCCCGTAAGGCTCCCCAGTACTCGAAGCGCTGATCTTCAGCGGCACGTTGTACTACTGACGGACGGCCGGGTCCGCCTCCCCTCGACGGGAGGTGGGCCCGGCCGTTCGCCTTTCCTGGACCGTTTCTTCGGAGGTTGGCGGTATGGGCCGGTTGTTCGGCACGGACGGCGTACGCGGGCGGGCGAACGCGGATCTCACGCCCGAGTTGGCGCTGGCGGTGGCGGTCGCCGCCGCGCACACGCTCGCCGAGTCGGACAGGAGCCATCCCCCGCTCGCCGTGGTCGGGCGGGACACCCGGGCCAGCGGCGAGATGCTGGAGGCCGCGGTCGTGGCCGGGCTCACCAGCGCCGGCGCCAACGTGGTCCGGGTGGGTGTGCTGCCGACCCCGGCCGTGGCGTTCCTCACCGCCGAGGCCAAGGCCGACCTGGGCGTGATGCTCTCCGCCTCGCACAACCCGATGCCCGACAACGGGATCAAGCTCTTCGCCGCCGGCGGACACAAGCTGCCGGACGAGATCGAGATGAAGATCGAGGCGGCCGTCGAGGCGAACGCCACCACCGCGTGGGAGCGGCCGGTCGGTGCCGGCGTCGGCCGGGTGCACGACCTGCTCGACGGCGCCGACCACTACGTGCAGCACCTGGTCGGCACCGTGCCGCACCGCCTCGACGGGATCAAGGTGGTGGTCGACTGCGCCAACGGCGCGGCCGCCGAGGTGGCCCCCGTGGCGTACCGGGAGGCGGGGGCCGAGGTCGTCGCCATCCACGCCGAGCCGGACGGCCTCAACATCAACGACGAGTGCGGCTCCAACCACATCGAGGCCCTGCGGGCCGCGGTGGTCGAGCACGGCGCGCACCTGGGCATCGCCCACGACGGCGACGCCGACCGGTGCGTCGCGGTGACCGCCGACGGCGACGAGGTCGACGGCGACCAGGTGATGGCGATCCTCGCCCTCGCCATGCGGGAGGCCGGCACGCTGACGCAGGACACGCTGGTCGCGACCGTGATGAGCAACCTGGGCCTGCGTCTCGCGATGTCCCGCGAGGGCATCCGGCTGGTCGAGACCAAGGTCGGCGACCGGTACGTGCTGGAGGAGCTGCGGGCGTCCGGGCTGGCGCTGGGCGGCGAGCAGAGCGGGCACATCGTGATGCCCGCGTACGCCACCACCGGCGACGGCGTGCTGACCGGGCTGCACCTGATGTCGCGGATGGCGGCGACCGGGAAGTCCCTGGCCGAGCTGGCCGGCGTGCTCACCCGGCTGCCGCAGGTGCTGGTCAACGTCCCCGTCGGCGACCGTACGGTCGGCGCGGCCGCACCCGCCGTGCGCGCCGAGGTCGAGCGGGCCGAGGCCGAGCTGGGGGAGACCGGGCGCGTGCTGCTCCGCCCGTCCGGCACCGAGCCCCTGGTCCGGGTCATGGTCGAGGCCGCCACGGAGCACGTCGCCCGCGAGACGGCCGAACGCATCGCCGACGCGGTCCGCGTGGCCAGCCCCGCGTGACCCGGCTGGCCGGCGTGGCCGGCGCCGCGTGACCCGGCCGGCCGGCGTGGCCGGCGCCGCGTGACCCGGCCGGCCGGCGTGGCCGGCCCCGCCTGGCCCGGCCGCGCCGGTCCGACCCCGAACGTCCGGGTTCGTCGATGCCGTCGGCGCCCTGTCGAGCTGAGTCGTCTGCGACATCAGGACGGGGTGGTGACCGACCCCACCGGTGAATCGTCTGCGACATCAGCTCGACAGCGGGCGGGCGACTCCACTGGCGCGCCAGCGCTCCGGGCCGCCCGCTCGATCGCCGCTGCGCAGCGGCCCGGCGACCACCGGAGAGACCGCTGTCGCCGGCCTCGTCGATCCTGCGGGCGGGCCGCCGGAGCTTAGGGGCAGCGATCGACCGCGCCTTCGGCTGATGGCGCGGGATCAGCTCCCCGGCAGCCGGCGCAGCCGGGTGACCGCCTCGGTCAGCACCTCGGGGCGCTTGCAGAAGGCGAAGCGGATCAGGTGCCGGCCCGCGTCGGGGTCGTCGTAGAAGACCTGGGTCGGAACCGCGACCACCCCGCACCGCTCGGGCAGCGAGCGGCAGAACTCCACCCCGTCCCGCCCGCCCAGCGCGGTGACGTCGGCGGTGACGAAGTACGTCCCCTCCGGCGCGAACACCTCGAACCCGGCGTCGGTCAGCCCGCCGACGAGCTGGTCGCGGCGGGCCTGCATGCTGTCGCGGAAGCCGGTGAAGTAGTGGTCCGGCAGGGCCAGGGCCACCGCGACGGCCGGCTGCAACGGCGCGGCGTTGACGAAGGTGAGGAACTGCTTCACCCGCAGCACCGCCGAGACCAGCGCCGCCGGGCCGCTCGCCCAGCCGACCTTCCAGCCCGTGCAGGAGAACGTCTTGCCGGCCGAGGAGATCCGCAGCGTCCGCTCGCGCATCCCGGGCAGGGCGGCCAGCGGCACGTGGTCGGCGGCGGCGTCGGTGAAGACCAGGTGCTCGTACACCTCGTCGGTCACCGCGTACGCGCCGTGCTCCTGGCACAGCTCGGCGACCAGGGCCAGCTCGTCGGGGGTGAACACCTTGCCCGTCGGGTTGTGCGGCGAGTTCAGCAGCACCAGCCGGGTGCGCGGGCCGAACGCGGCGCGCAGGGCGGCCGGGTCGAAGGCGTACCGGCCGTCGGCGTCGGGGCGCAGCGTGACGGGCCGCCGCACCGCGCCGGCCAGCGCGATCGAGGCGGCGTACGAGTCGTAGTACGGCTCGAAGCAGACCACCTCGTCACCCGGCTCGCAGAGCCCGAGGACCGCCGCGGCGATCGCCTCGGTGGCGCCCGCCGTCACGACGATCTCGCTTTCAAGGTCGTACTCCAGGCCCCAGAAGCGGCGCTGGTGCGCGGCCACCGCCGCGCGCAACGCCGGGATGCCGGGGCCCGGCGGGTACTGGTTCTGGCCGCCGCGCAGCGCCTCGGCCGCGGCGGCGAGCATCTCGGGCGGCCCGTCGCTGTCCGGGAAGCCCTGACCCAGGTTGACCGCGCCGGTGCGTACGGCGAGGGCGGACATCTCGGCGAAGACGGTCGTCCCGAACGGGCGCATCCGGGTCACCAGCGGGTCGACATCGGCGGTCGTCGTCACGCCCGCCAGCTTACGGGCCGCCCCGCCGGGACCGCGGGGCCACCGCGCGCGGCTGGCGAAGCGTCGGGAGGCGAGGTTGCCGTCAACCCGTCCGAAGCCACTGACGGTGTCCGGGTCCGCCCCGACCGCTCAAATTCAGTGATCGATTACCCGGCTTTCGCGCACGCGCGATGAGCGAAACTGGGTTAGGCTGCGGGACATGTGTGGAATCGTGGGTTACGCCGGGGCGCGCCCGGCGCTCGGCATCGTGCTGGACGGACTGCGGCGGCTGGAGTACCGCGGCTACGACTCGGCCGGCGTCGCCATCGTCTGCGACGGCGAGCTGCTGACCGAGAAGAAGGCCGGCAAGCTGGCCAACCTGGAGAAGGTGCTCTCCGAGCGGGCCGCCGAGGACCCGACGTCCTGCGCGGCCAGCCCCATCGGCATCGGGGACGGCACCACCGGCATCGGGCACACCCGGTGGGCCACCCACGGCGGCCCCACCGACCGCAACGCCCACCCGCACCTCGCCCCCGACGGCCGGGTCGCGGTGATCCACAACGGCATCATCGAGAACTTCGCGAAGCTCCGCGCCGAGCTGGAGGCCGACGGCGTCCAGTTCGCCAGCGACACCGACACCGAGTGCGCCGCGCACCTGCTCTCCGCCGCGCTGGCCGACCTGCGCGCCGCCGGCCACCCCGAGGGCCCGCAACTGCTCGCCGCCGGCATGCGCGTGGTGTGCCAGCGGCTGGAGGGCGCGTTCACCCTGCTCGCCGTCGACGCGGCGGTGCCCGGCGCCGTCGTCGGCGCGCGGCGCAACTCGCCGCTGGTCGTGGGCCGGGGCGACGGGGAGAACTACCTCGCCAGCGACGTGGCCGCGTTCATCGAGCACACCCGCGACGCGGTGGAGCTGGGCCAGGACCAGATCGTCCTCATCACCGGCGACACCATCGAGATCACCGACTTCTCCGGCCAGCCCGCCAGCGGCAAGGACTTCCACATCGACTGGGACTCCTCGGCCGCCGAGAAGGGCGGCTACGACTGGTTCATGCTCAAGGAGATCGAGGAGCAGCCGCAGGCCGTCGCGGACACGCTGCTCGGCCGGCTCACCGACTCCGGCGAGATCATGCTCGACGAGGTCCGCCTCAGCGACCAGGACCTGCGTGACGTCGACAAGATCTTCATCGTCGCCTGCGGCACCGCGTACCACTCCGGGCTGGTCGCCAAGTACGCCATCGAGCACTGGACCCGGATCCCCTGCGAGGTGGAGCTGGCCAGCGAGTTCCGCTACCGCGACCCGGTCCTCGACCGGTCCACGCTGATCGTGGTGATCTCGCAGTCCGGCGAGACGATGGACACCCTGATGGCGCTGCGGCACGCCAAGGAGCAGAAGGCCCGCGTCCTGGCCATCTGCAACACCAACGGCTCCACCATCCCCCGCGAGTCCGACGCGGTCCTCTACACCCACGGCGGCCCCGAGATCGCCGTCGCCTCGACCAAGGCGTTCCTCACCCAGCTC
Source organism: Micromonospora sp. NPDC047670 (assembly GCF_043204915.1). Classification (NCBI taxonomy): domain Bacteria; kingdom Bacillati; phylum Actinomycetota; class Actinomycetes; order Micromonosporales; family Micromonosporaceae; genus Micromonospora; species Micromonospora sp. NPDC047670. The sequence goes on along the minus strand of NZ_JBIDDA010000004.1, from coordinate 124,029 downwards.
GTCGCCTGCTACCTGATCGGCCTGCACCTGGCCCAGGTGCGCGGCATCAAGTTCGCCGACGAGGTGGCCGCCGTGGTGGAGCAGCTCCACCAGATGCCGGGCAAGCTGCGCGAGCTGCTGGCGCGGATCGAGCCCGTCCGCGAGCTGGCCCGCGAGCTGCGGTCCGAGCCGACCGTGCTCTTCATCGGCCGGCACGTGGGCTACCCGGTGGCCCTGGAGGGCGCGCTCAAGCTCAAGGAGCTGGCGTACATGCACGCCGAGGGCTTCGCCGCCGGCGAGCTGAAGCACGGCCCGATCGCCCTGATCGACAAGGGCACCCCGGTGATCTGCATCGTTCCGTCGCCGGTGGGCCGGGGCATGCTGCACGACAAGGTGGTCTCCAACATCCAGGAGGTGCGGGCGCGCGGCGCCCGGACGATCGTGATCGCGGAGGAGGGCGACGAGGCGGTCGTCCGCTACGCCGACCACCTGATCTACGTGCCGCGTACGCCGACCCTGCTCGCGCCGCTGGTCACCACCGTGCCGTTGCAGGTCCTCGCCGCCGAGATCGCCGCCGCCCGGGGGCACGACGTGGACCAGCCCCGCAACCTGGCCAAATCGGTCACCGTCGAGTAGTCCGTACCGCCGTCGCGCCGGGCCCGGCCACCGCACGGTGGCCGGGCCCGACACGTGCGTTGCGGTCGGTGGCGGGTGCCTCGGGCCCCGGTCGACGGTCGCGGTCAGCGGCCCAGCACGATCCGGGCCATGCCGTCCAGCGCCGGGTTGTCGGGCGCCCAGTAGCCGGTGTGGCCGTGCCGGCCGCTGGGGAAGGTGCGCCCGCCGAAGGCCGGGTGGCTGGGGTCGTGGCCGAACCACAACTCCCGCCCCGGCCCGGCGACCGTCAGTGGCGACGCGGCGTGCAGGGCCTGCCGGGCCATCTCGTCCGGCGGCCGGGCCAGCCGGATCACGTCGTCCGACGCGGTGCTCGCCCAGACCTGCCCCGGAGGCAGCCGCAGCTCGGCGGCGTGCGCGACACCCACCCCGGGCGAGCCGACGAAGACCAGGGCGTCGGCGGCGAGCCCGTGGTCGCGCGCCGCCGTGCCGACCACCAGCGAGCCGTAGCTGTGGCCCAGCACGGTCTGCCGGCCCGGCGGCCCCTCGTGGGTCGCCCGCAGCCCCTCCTGGAACCGGTGCAGCGCCGGCGCGGCGTCCCGGGCCTGCCCCGGCCAGGCCGCCTCGTGCAGGAAGTCGGGGGCGTCGTAGTCCAACCAGAGCACCGCCGCGGTCTCCCCCTCGGGGGCCAGGGCGGCGCAGCGGGACAGCACCCGGGCCGCCCGGCCCAGCTCGCCGGTCGCGTCGCCCAGGCCGGCGGTCATCCCGGGCACGTACGTCAGCACCCGCGCCGACCGGTCCGGGTTGCCCAGCGCCACGACCGCGCGCCCCTCGCCGGCCGTGCCCAGCCCCAGCAGGTACGCCCGGGGCGCCTCACCGGCGGCCAGGCGACCGGCCAACGCGTCCAGCCCCGCCAGCGCCTTGTCGACCCGGAGCAGCCCGGCCAGCTCGGCGGGCCCGCGGGGCACCCGCTCCAGCAGCCGCCGCCGCGCCGCGAGCAGCTCCTCCCGCCGGACCCCGAGCGACAGCCGGTTGGCCTGGTCGCGGTCGGCCACCGGCACCCCGTCGAGGCGGCCGACCAGCCCCGGCTCGTGCGCCACCAGCCACCGGCGCTGCGCGGGGGTGAGCCCGGCCCACCACGCCCGCACGGCGGTGGGGCCCGCGCCGGGCGGGGGTCGGCCGGGCGGCGGCGGGGCGACCCACGTCGACCGGGCGGCCGCGGCCAGGGCGTCCAGCCGGTCGGCCGCCTCCCGGTCGGCGGCCCCGGCCAGCTCCAGCGCCTCCCGGATCGCCGCGCCCACCCCGGCCGCGACCTGCCCCGAGCGTGGGGTGGTCGGCGCGCGGGCGGGATCGGCGGCGACCCGTCCCTGCCGGTCGACCAGCAGACCGGCGCCGTCCGCGCGCGTCACCGCGGCGGCGAGCCGGGCCTTGGCCGCTCCCAGCCGGTCGGCGAACTCGGCCAGCACCTGGTCGACCTCGATGAGGGCGGGGGAGACCGTGGTCAGCTCGGCGCGCAGCGCCGCGAGCCGGGCGTCGGCGGCCCCGGCCGCCCCGCCGGACCAGTCGGCGCGCAGCGCCGCCGCGTCGGCGGACAGCTCGCCGGCCCGGCGCCCGACCGGATCGGTCAGCCCGCGCCAGGCCGCCCCGGCGGCCCGCCACGCGCCCGGGTCGGCCGCCCAGAGCTGCCGGTAGCCCACGGCCGCCCGGTCGGCAGGGTGGGCCGGCCGCGTGGCGGGCCCGGTCCGACCCGCCGCCGACGTCGGAGCAGGCGGGCCGGCAGCGGCTCGACCCGCCTGCCCGGGCACCGGCCGGGGGCCGCCGGTCGTCGTTGTCGGCCCGGTTCGGCCCGTCGTTGGTGTCGGCCCGGTCCGGTCCGCCGTCGGTGCCGGCCCGCGTCCGCCGGCCGCCAGCGCGGTCACCGGGGCAGGGCGGTGAGCCGGCCGGCCGCCCGGTCGTCCACCGCCTCGTACGCCTCCGCCGCCGCCCGCACCGCCCCGGCCGTCTCGGCCACCCGGGCACCGAGGGCACCGAACCAGGCGTGCACCGCCGACTCCAGACCGGTCAGCGCCGCCCCGGCCGCCCACTCCGGGGCCGGCACCACCAGCCCGGTCACCCCGGCCAGCCCGTGCGCGAGCCGGTACGCGTCGTCGCCGAGCGCGCTCGCGGCCCGGCGCAGCGCGTCGGGTCGTACGGTGATCGGCTCCTCGGTCATCCTCGCCCCCGTCGCCTCGCGGAACATCGACGACCGGGACGCTAGGCGTCGTCCACACCCGGGCGGGCGCCCTGTGGACGGCGGCCCTGGCGGGCGTACACCCGTCGTCCACAGGCGTTGCCCCGCCCGGCGCCTGCGGCTAATGTGCGGCCGCCCACGCCGGTAGGGTGAGCCCGTGATCGTCGCTGTCGGCATCGACGTCGTCCTGGTCGAGCGGTTCGCCAGGGCCCTGGCACGGACGCCGCTGCTCGCCGACCGGCTCTTCACGGAGGCCGAGCGCTACACCAGCTCCGGCAACCCGCGCTCGCCCGAGTCCTTGGCCGCGCGCTTCGCGGCCAAGGAGGCCGTCGCGAAGGCGCTCGGCGCACCGGCCGGGCTGAGCTGGCACGACTGCGAGATCGTGCCGGACCCGGACGGCCGTCCCTGGCTGACCGTCTCCGGCACGGTCGCGGCGGCGGCCACCGAGCGCGGGGTCAACCGCTGGCATCTCTCGTTGTCCCACGACGGCGGGATCGCCTCGGCCATGGTGGTGGCGGAACGGTGATCGGGGCGCGCCGACGCGGTGCGCCAGGACGTCGGACGGGGGCGGTGGCGTGAGACCGGTGTGGCGGGTCGCGGACGTACGCGCGGCGGAGGCGGGACTGATGGCCACCCTCCCGCCCGGGACGCTGATGAAGCGGGCCGCCGCCGGGCTGGCCCGCCGCTGCGCGCTGCTCCTCGCCGACCGGGGCGGGGTCTACGCCGCCCGGGTGCTGCTGCTGGTCGGCTCCGGCGACAACGGCGGCGACACGCTCCTGGCCGGCGCGCATCTGGCCCGCCGGGGCGCGGCCGTCTCGGCGCTGCTGCTCACCCCCGGCCGGGCGCACGCCGAAGGGCTGGCCGCGCTGCGGGCCGCCGGCGGGCGGATCGTGGACCGGCCGCCGGCGACGGTCGACATGGTGCTGGACGGCATCGTCGGCATCGGCGGTCGTGGCGGGCTGCGGGATACCGCCGACCAGCTCGCCGCCAGCCTGGTGCGGCACTGTGGGCGCGACGGCGCCCCGGCGACCGTGGTCGCGGTGGACGTGCCCAGCGGCGTCGCGGTCGACACCGGGCACGTGCCGCTGACCGCCCCCGGGCGGCCCAGCGCCGTCCGCGCCGACGTGACGGTCGCCTTCGGCGCGCTGAAGCCCGCCCTGGTGGTGGGCCCGGCCGCCGCGCTCGCCGGCCAGGTGGAGCTGGTCGACATCGGGCTGGAGCCGTGGCTGCGCGGCAGCCCGGCGCTGCGCGTGACCGAGTGGTCGGACGTCGCCGGGTGGTGGCCCCGGCTCGGCCCGGCCTCGGAGAAGTACACCCGGGGGGTGGTGGGTGTCGCGACCGGCTCGGCGACCTATCCCGGCGCGGCGGTGCTCTCCGTGGCCGGGGCGCTGGCCGGCCCGACCGGCATGGTCCGCTACGCCGGCTCCGCCCGGGCCGACGTGCTGCACCGGCACCCGTCGGTGATCGCGACGGGCCGGGTCGCCGACGCGGGGCGGGTGCAGGCGTGGGTGTGCGGCTCCGGGCTGGGCACCGGCGAGGACGCGGCCGGGGAGCTGCGCGCCGTGCTCGCCGCCCCGGTGCCCGTGGTGCTCGACGCCGACGCGCTGAACCTGCTGGTCGACGGCTCGCTCGCGGACCGGCTGCGCAGGCGGGACGCTCCGATCGTGGTCACCCCGCACGACCGCGAGTTCACCCGGCTCTGCGGGGAGAGCCCGGGGGCCGACCGGGTGGGGGCCACGCTCCGGCTGGCCGCGTGGATGAACGCCGTGGTGCTGCTCAAGGGGGACCGCACGGTGATCGGCACGCCGGACGGTCGGGCGTACGTCAACCCGACCGGCAGCCCGGCGCTGGCCACCGGAGGCACCGGCGACGTGCTGGCCGGGCTGCTCGGCTCGCTGCTGGCAGCCGGGCTGGCACCCGAGCGCGCGGCGGCGGCGGCCGCGTACCTGCACGGGCTGGCCGGCCGGGAGGCGGCCCGGGGTGGGCCGGTGACCGCGCCCGACGTGGCCGACGCCCTCCGGCCGGTCCTCGCCCGCCTCGGCTGACCGCGCCCCGGCTGCCCGGGCGGCGCCGTCTCCGCCCGCCCCGGCCGCGGAGATCAGCGCGGAAAGTAGGCTGGGGGGCATGTGGCAGGCCGAGGTGCGGGTGGATCTGGACGCGATCCGCGAGAACGTGAGCCGGCTCCGGGCCGGCACCGCCGCCGAGCTGATGGCGGTGGTCAAGGGCGACGGCTACGGCCACGGCATGGTCCCGGCGGCCCGCGCCGCGCTCGACGCCGGGGCGGACTGGCTGGGCGTCTGCACGCTGGACGAGGCGCTGACGCTGCGCCGGGCCGGGATCACCGCGCCGGTGCTGGCCTGGCTCCTCGCGCCGGGGCTGCCGCTGCACGAGGGCGTCTCCGCCGGTGTCGACCTGGGCGTCGCCAGCCTGCCCCAGCTCGACGAGATGGTGGCGGCGGGTCGCGCCGCCGGGCGGCCGGCCCGGCTGCACCTCAAGATCGATACCGGGCTGTCCCGTGGTGGCGCGACCGTCGCCGACTGGCCGGCCCTGCTCGACGCCGCCGCCAAGGCGCAGGCCGACGGCCTGGTCGAGGTGGTCGGGGTGTGGAGCCACTTCGTCTACGCGGACTCGCCCGGCCACCCGACCATCGACCGGCAGCTCGCCGTCTTCCACGAGGGCCTGGGCATGGCCGAGCAGGCCGGCCTGCGCCCGCGCTACCGGCACCTGGCCAACTCGGCCGCCACGCTGACCCGGCCGGACACCCACTTCGACCTCGTCCGGCCCGGGCTGGCGGTCTACGGCCTCTCCCCGGTGACCGGTGAGAGCTACGGGCTGCGCCCGGCGATGACCGCGCGGGCGCGGGTGATGCTCGCCAAGCGCGTCCCCGCCGGCTCCGGCGTCTCGTACGGGCACACCTACACCACCGAGCGGGAGGCGAACCTGGCCGTGGTGCCGCTCGGCTACGCCGACGGGGTGCCCCGGCACGCCTCCAACAGCGGGCCGGTGCAGCTCGGCGGCCGGCGGCGGCGGATCTCGGGCCGGGTCTGCATGGACCAGTTCGTGCTCGACTGCGGGGACGACCCGGTGGCCGCCGGCGACGTCGTCACCCTCTTCGGCAGCGGCGTCGACGGCGAGCCCACCGCCGACGACTGGGCCGAGGCGGTCGGCACCATCAACTACGAGATCGTCACCCGCTTCGGCAGCACCCGGGTGCCCCGCGTCTACGACGGCGAGCGCCCGTGACGTACCGCCCCCGGATCCCGCTGCCCCGCTCCGGGCAGGCCAGGGCCGCCGTCGGCGCGCTGGCCGCCGTGGGGGTCGCCGCCGCCGGGCTCGCGGCCGGCGTCGCCACCGAACGCGCCCTGGTCCGCAAGCTCAAGTCCGACCCCACCGACCGGTACGCCGCCGAGGTCTTCGACGACCAGCGGTACGACGAGTCGTTCCGGCTGGAGATGCCCGACGGCACCGACATCCACGTCGAGGTGGTCGAGCCGACCCGGCCGAAGCCCGGCAACCCGACCGTGGTGCTGGTGCACGGTTTCTGCCTGGACATGGGCACCTTCCACTTCCAGCGCAAGGCGCTCGCCGAGCGGGGCGAGCACCGCATCGTCGCGTACGACCAGCCCGGGCACGGCCGGTCCGGGCGGCTGGAGACCGGCGAGTACGACCTCACCGCGCTCGGCCGGACGCTGCGCGAGGTGATCGACCGCACCGCCCCGCAGGGGCCGCTCGTGCTGATCGGCCACTCGATGGGCGGGATGACCATCATGGCCTTCGCCGAGCTGTTCCCGGAGCTGTTCGGCGACCGGGTGGTGGGCACCGTGCTGATGGCCACCTCCGGCGGCCTGCTCGCCGAGACCAAGCTGGTCGCGCCCGCCCTGCTCGGCCGGGTCGGCGCGCCGGTGCTGCACCTGGTCGGCAACGTCACCCGCTACGGCGGCACGGTGATCGACCGGGCCCGCAAGTCCACCACCAACGTGGCCTGGCTGCTCACCCGCAGGTACGGCTTCGGCACCCGCCACCCCAGCCCCGCCCTGGTGTCGTACGTGGAGACGATGAACTCGCGCACGTCCGCCGACACGGTGACCCGCTACCTGCGCACGCTGGCGACCCACTCCCGGTACCCGGCGCTCGCCGCGCTGGCGGGCACCCCCGTGCTGGTGATCGTCGGCGACAAGGACATGATCACCCCCGTGACGCACTCCGAGGAGATCGTCCGGCGGCTGCCGCACGCCGAGTTCGTCAAGATCTCCGACAGCGGACACGTGGTGATGCTGGAGCACGCCGACGAGGTCAACGAGGCGCTCACGCGCTTCCTGGAGGCGCTGTGACCCACGTCGTCGAGTTGCCGACGGTCGACGACACCCACGCGTTCGGGCGGCGGCTGGCCGGGCTGCTGCGCGCCGGCGACCTGCTGCTACTGACCGGGCCGCTCGGCGCCGGCAAGACCGCGCTCACCCAGGGCATCGGGGCCGGGCTCGGGGTGCTCGGCGACATCACCTCGCCCACCTTCGTGATCGCCCGGGTGCACCGGCCCGACCCGGCCCGCGGCGGCACGGTGGCGCTGGTGCACGCCGACGCGTACCGGCTGGGCGACGCGGCCGACCCGCGCGCCGAGATCGACGACCTCGACCTGGACGCCTCGGTGGACGAGTCGGTGACCGTGGTCGAGTGGGGCGAGGGCCTGGTCGAGCAACTGGTCGAGGCCCACCTGCGGGTGCGCGTCGACCGGCGCGACGACGACACCCGGGTGGTCGAGTTGGAGCCGGTCGGCGGCGACTGGGCGCAGCGCCTGGCGGCCCTCGCGTGAGCGCTGTCGTACCGGCTGCCTAGAGTGCGCGGGACGGACCCGACAGGCGAAAGGTTGCCGATGCCCGACGACGCCCCCACCCTGGACCTGCTGGCGCTGCTGCCGGAGGACTGGCGTGCCGTGCTCACCCCGCACCTCGACCCGGCCCGCACGGCCGCGCTGGCCGAGTTCGTCGCCGGGGAATACGCGACCCGCACCGTCTTCCCGCCGGTCGACGACCTCTTCTCGGCCTACCGGCTCTGCGCGCCGGCCGACTGTCGGGTGCTGATCCTCGGGCAGGATCCCTACCACAAGGCGGGGCAGGCGCACGGGCTCAGCTTCAGCGTGCGGGAGGGCGTCAGCGTGCCGCCGTCGCTGCGCAACGTCTTCAAGGAGCTCGGCGAGGACCTCGGCGTGCCGAAGCCCCGCAGCGGCAACCTGAGCGGCTGGGCGGCGCAGGGCGTCCTGCTGCTCAACTCGGTGCTCACCGTCCGCGAGGCCACCCCCGGCTCGCACGCCAACCGCGGTTGGGAGGAGTTCACCGACGCCACCATCCGCGCGCTCGACGCGCTGGACTCCCGGGTGGTCTTCCTGCTCTGGGGCGGCTACGCGCGCAAGAAGGCCGCCCTGGTCACCAACCCGCAGCACGTGGTGCTGGAGGCCGGGCACCCCAGCCCGATGAACCCGCGCGGCTTCCTGGGCAGCCGCCCGTTCAGCGCGGCCAACAAGGCCCTCGCCGACGCCGGCCTGCCCACGATCGACTGGGAGCGCTCGGCCGGCTGACGAAGTCCGCAAGCTGCGGGTCATCGCGCGGTCACCGTCCGCTGTAGCCTGTTGCCTCCAGCGGGTCGGCGAGCCGGGAGGCGGCGGATGACGGCGGCGGTCAGCGACGAACGGTGGCAGGTGGCGCGGACGGCCCTGGCGGACCAGACCGACCGCTTCGTCGATCTGGTCCGCGCCGCCCCGCCGGAGGCCATGGCCACGGCCGACTGGTCGGTGGCGGACACGCTCACCCACGTCGGCAGCATCGCCTGGTTGTACGTCTGCCTGGTGGACCCGGAGCGACCGCCCCCGCCGGTGCCGGGTTTCGACGGGCTGCTTCCCGAGACCACCGTCGACACGGTGGCGGACTTCAACGACGTGCTGCTCGGCCACCTCACCGAGCGCGACCCGCAGCTCCTGCTCGACCGGTTGCAGACCGACGTGAAGCAGTTCCTGGTCGCCTGCGAGGGACGGCGCCCCGACGAGACCGTGCCGTGGCTCGGCGGGGCGCGGGTTCCCCTCGCCGGGCTCTGCGCCCACCTGGTCAACGAGGTGCTCATCCACGGTCACGACATCTCCCGCGCCACCGGGCTGCCGTGGGAGATCCCGAACCGGCACGCCGTGCTCTTCCTGGAGCTGTTCCTGGCCGGCGTGGTCCGGCACGGCTACGGACGGCTGATCGACGGCGGCCCGCCGCCGAACGAGCGGCGGGTCGTCGTCGAGTTCCGCTCGGCGTACGCGGCCCCGGTCCGGCTGCTCCTGCACCGGGGCCGGGTGTCCTTCGCCGAGCCGGACGCCCGGCCCGACGTCCGGATCGACCACGACCCCGCCACGCTCAACCTGATGATGTTCGGCCGGATCAGCCAGGCCCGGGCGGTGCTCACCGGCAAGGTGCGCATCAGCGGGCGGCGTCCCTGGCTCCTGCCGGCCTTCCGGCGCAAGTTCCGCACCCCGAGCTGACCCGCGTCGCCGGGGCCGACGACCGGGGCGACTACGCTGGCTTACCGTGCTCGTACTGGTGGTGGACAGCTCGACGCCCGCGGTGACGGCGGCGCTGGTGGAGGTCACGGCGGCCGGCGTCACGACCCGGACGCACCGCTGCACGGTCGACGCCCGCGCCCACGGCGAACTGCTCGCCCCGCAGGTCGACGCGGTGCTCGCCGACGTCGACGCCCGCCCGGCCGACCTGGGGGCGATCGTCGCCGGGCTCGGCCCCGGCCCGTTCACCGGGCTGCGGGTGGGGCTGGTCACCGCCGCCACCATGGGCCAGGTGCTGGGCGTCCCGACGTACGGCGTCTGCTCGCTGGACGCCATCGGCCACCCGGCGGCCGCCGGCGAGCCGGTGCTGGCGGCGAGCGACGCGCGCCGCCGGGAGATCTACTGGGCGGTCTACGACGGCGCGGGCCAGCGGATCGTCGGGCCGGAGGTCTCCGCCCCGGCGGTCGCCGCCGAGCGCGCCCGCGGCCTGGCCGTCACGGTGGCGGTCGGCGACGGCGCGCACCGGTACGCGGACGCCCTCGGCCTGCCCGTGCGGGCCGAGCCGCGCTACCCGGACGCCGGCGTGCTGGCGGCCCTGGCCGCCGAGCGGATCCGGGCCGGCGCCCCCGGCGAGGCGCTCACCCCGCTCTACCTGCGCCGCCCGGACGCCGTTGCGGCCACGGCGCGCAAGCCGGTCCTGCCGTGACGCCCGTCCGGCTGGGGCGCTTCCGGTGGTGGCACATCGACGAGGTGCTGCCGATCGAGGCGGACCTCTTCGGCGCCGAGCAGTGGTCGGCGGCGATGTTCTGGAACGAGCTGGCCAACGGGCACTTCTACCTGGTCGCCACCGACGACGACGGCACGGTGCTGGGCTACGCCGGGCTCACCGCGGCCCCGCCCGACGAGGCGTGGGTGCAGAACATCGCGGTGCGCCGGGACGCCCAGCGGCGCGGCGTCGGCCGGGCGCTGCTGGAGGCGCTGCTCGCCGAGGCGGCCCGGCTCGGCGCCCGCAGCACCCTGCTGGAGGTCGCGGCCGACAACGCCCCCGCCCAGAAGCTCTACGCGTCGTACGGCTTCGAGCCGATCGGCGTGCGGCGCGGGTACTACCAACCGAGCAACACCGACGCGCTGGTCATGCGGCGCACCGCAGGATGTGAGCGATGAACGACGAACCCCTGATCCTCGGCATCGAGACCTCCTGCGACGAAACCGGGGTCGGCATCGTGCGGGGGCACACCCTGTTGGCCGACGCGCTCGCCTCCAGCGTCGAGCAGCACGCCCGGTTCGGTGGCGTGGTGCCCGAGGTCGCCAGCCGGGCCCACCTGGAGGCCATCGTGCCGACCATGGACCGGGCGCTGAAGGAGGCGGGGGTGACCCTCGCCGACATCGACGCGATCGCGGTCACCTCCGGCCCGGGGCTGGCCGGCGCGCTGCTGGTCGGGGTGGCCGCCGCGAAGGGCTACGCGCTCGCCGCCGAGAAGCCGGTCTACGGCGTCAACCACCTGGCCGCGCACGTCGCCGTGGACACCCTGGAGCACGGCCCGCTGCCCGAGCCGGCGATCGCCCTGCTGGTCTCCGGCGGGCACTCCTCCCTGCTCCTCGTCGACGACCTGGCCCGCGGCGTCACCCCGCTCGGCGCCACCATCGACGACGCGGCCGGTGAGGCGTTCGACAAGGTGGCCCGGCTGCTCGGCCTGCCGTTCCCCGGTGGGCCGTACATCGACCGGGAGGCCCGGGCCGGCGACCCCGCCGCCATCGGCTTCCCGCGCGGGCTGACCGCCGCCAAGGACCTCGCCGCCCACCGCTACGACTTCTCGTTCTCCGGCCTGAAGACGGCGGTGGCCCGCTGGGTCGAGGCGCGGCAGCGGGCCGGCGAGCCGGTGCCCGTCGCCGACGTCGCCGCGTCCTTCCAGGAGGCGGTCTGTGACGTGCTGGTGCGCAAGGCGCTGGACGCCTGCCGGGCCAACGGCGTGCAGACGCTGGTCATCGGCGGGGGCGTGGCGGCCAACTCCCGGCTGCGGGCGATGGCCGAGCACCGCGCCGCCAAGGACGGCATCCGGGTCCGGGTGCCCCGGCCCAAGCTCTGCACGGACAACGGCGCGATGGTCGCCGCGCTCGGCTCGCACCTGGTCGCCTCAGGGGTCGCGCCGAGCCGGCTGGACCTGCCCGCCGACTCCGCCATGCCGCTGACGACGGTCAGCGTCTGAACCCGAGGACGGCTGACGTGATCGTGCGGATGTGGGAGGCGCGGGCGGAGCCGTACGGCGTCGCCGACCTGATCACCTGGGTCTGCGACACCGCGCTGCCGGAGTTCGAGCACGACCCGATGCACCTCTCCAGTGAGGTGTTCTCCTCCACCGACCACCGGGTGGTGGTCATCTCCAAGTGGCGCAGCAACCCGCGCCCGCTGCCGGCGCCGCCCGCGATGCTGCTCGCGCGCCCGCCCCACTCGTGGGACTTCACCCAGGTCGACCGCTGAGCACCGGCCGCGCGAGGACCGGCGGGGACGTGCGGTGCGGCACGTCGCAGCGGTAATTGGTTGGCGGGCCGACCGGACCGCCACCTAGCGTCGACAGGCCATGTCCTACTCACCGGCCGGCGACCCCGGCGTACCCGACACCCGCTCGGCGACCCGCTACCTCCTGTGGCTGGCCGGGCGGCACAAGGTGCTGCTCACCGTCGGCATCGCGCTCGGCGTCATCTGGATGGTCGCCCAGGCGCTGGTGCCGGCGGCCGTCGGCCGGGCCGTCGACGGGCTCACCCGCCGCGACGAGGACGCGCTGGTCACCTGGGGGCTGGTGCTGCTCGGGCTGGGCGTGCTCCAGGCGGCCGCCGGGATCCTGCGGCACCGCTGCGCGGTGCACAACTTCCTCGCCGCCGCGTACCGCACGGTGCAGCTCACCGTGGGCGCGGCGAACCGGCTCGGCGCCGCGCTGCCCCGCCGGGTGGCCGCCGGCGAGGTGGTGAGCATCGGCACCGCCGACATCAGCCAGATCGGCTCGGCGATCGACATCACCGCCCGGGGCACCGGCGCGATCGTCGCGATCGTGACCGTGGGCGTGATCCTGCTCGGCGCGTCCGTGCCGCTCGGGCTGGTCGTCGTGCTCGGCGTGCCGCTGCTGATGGCGGTGGTCGGGCTGCTCATCCGGCCGCTGCACCGGCAGCAGCAGGCGTACCGGGACTCCGAGGGGGCGCTGACCACCCGCGCCGGCGACATCGTCTCCGGTCTGCGGGTGCTGCGCGGCGTCGGCGGCGAGCCGATGCTCTCCGCCCGCTACCGGGCGCGGTCCCAGGCGCTGCGCGCCGACGGCCTGCGGGTGGCCCGGGTCGAGTCGCTGCTGGAGGCGGCGCAGGTGCTGCTCCCCGGCGCGTTCCTGGTGCTGGTCACCTGGCTCGGCGCCCGGTTCGCGCTGCGCGGCGAGATCACCGCCGGTCAGCTCGTGGCGTTCTACGGCTACACCGCGTTCCTGGTCAGCCCGCTGCGCCAGCTCACCGAGGCGGTGGACAAGCTGACCCGGGGGCACGTCGCCGCCCGCCGCGTGGTGCGGCTGCTGCGGCTCACCCCGGAGCTGGTCGACCCGCCCCGCCCGGCGGCCCTGCCGGCCGGCCCGGGCGAGCTGGTGGACGTGGAGTCCGGCGTGACGGTGCGGCCCGGCCGGTTCACCGCGCTCGCCGCGACCGCGCCCGAGGACGCGGCGGCGATCGTGGACCGCCTCGGCCGGTACGTCGACTCGGACGCGACGCTGCACGGCGTACCGCTGCGCGCGCTGCCGCTGGCGACGGTGCGGGAGCGGATCCTGGTCGGCGACAACAACGCACACCTGTTCACCGGCCGGCTCCGCGCGGAGCTGGACCCGCACGACCGGGCCGACGACGCGGCGGTCGCGGCGGCGCTGGCGGCGGCGAGCGCGACGGACATCGTCGAGGCCCTGCCCGACGGGCTGGACAGCGTCGTGGCCGAGCGCGGGCGGGAGTTCTCCGGCGGCCAGCAGCAGCGGCTGCGGCTGGCGCGGGCGCTGGTCGCCGACCCGGAGACCCTGCTGCTGGTCGAGCCGACCAGCGCCGTGGACGCGCACACCGAGGCGCACATCGCCGAGCGGCTCGCCTCGGCCAGGGCCGGCCGGACCACGCTGGTCTGCACCACCAGCCCGCTCGTGCTGAGCCGCGCCGACCACGTGATCTTCGTGGAGGACGGCAAGGCGTCGGCCGAGGGGACACACGCCGCGCTGCTCGACGGCGAACCGCGCTACCGGGCGACGGTCAGCCGGGGGGAGGACTGATGGGCACCGCACTGCCGGTCGCCGACGCGGACCAGGTGCGGCGCTACGCCCGCACGCTGGCCCGCCGGCACCCGAGGGCGCTCGCCGTCGCGCTCGGCCTGCACGCCCTGGCCGCCGCGGCCGGCCTGGTCGCGCCACGGCTGCTCGGCGACCTGGTCGAGGGGATCTCCCGGGGCACGACCGGCGTCACCGTCGACCGGATCGCGCTGCTGATCGCCGGCTTCGTGCTGGCGCAGTCGGTGCTGGTCCGGTTCGCCCACCTGGCGTCGGCGCGGCTCGGCGAGCGGGTGCTGGCCGAGCTGCGCGAGGAGTTCGTCGACCGGATCCTGGCGCTGCCGCTCGCCACCGTGGAGCGGGCCGGCACGGGCGACCTGCTCACCCGGACGTCCCGGGACGTCTCCGCGCTGTCCCGGACGGTCCGGTTCGCGGTGCCGGAGACGCTGATCGCGGTCGTCACCGGCTGCTTCATCGTCGGCGCGCTGCTCCTGGTCAACCCGCTGCTCGCGCTGCCCTGCCTGGTCGCGGTGCCGCTGCTGTGGGCCGGCACCCGGTGGTACCTGCGCCGCGCCCCGGACGGCTACCTGCGGGAGAACGCCGCCTACTCCGACATCACCGACGGGATCAGCGAGACCGTCGAGGGCTCGCGCACCACCGAGGCGCTGCGGCAGCAGGCGCGCCGCCGGGCCCGCACCGACGCCGACATCCGCCGGTCGTACGCGGCCGAGCGCTACACCCTGCGGCTGCGCACGATGTTCTTTCCGGTCACCGAGATCGGCTACGTGTTGCCGGTGGTGGCCACGCTGATCATCGGCGGCTGGTTCTACCTGGAGGGGTGGGTGAGCCTCGGCGAGGTCACCGCCGCCACGCTGTACGTGCAGCAACTGATCGACCCGGTCGACCGGCTGCTCTCCTGGCTGGACGAGTTGCAGGTCGGCGGCGCCTCGCTGGCCCGGCTGCTCGGCGTGGCCGACGCCGCCGCCCCGGCGCGCTCGACGACGGACGCGGCCGGGCCGACGGCCGACCGGCAGCTCGCCGCCCGGGACGTCCGGTACGCGTACCGGGAGGGGCGGGACGTGCTGCACGGGGTGACCCTGGTGCCGGAGCCGGGGGAGAAGCTGGCCATGGTCGGCCCCTCGGGCGCCGGCAAGTCCACGCTCGGCCGGCTGCTCGCCGGCGTGCACGCGCCCCGCTCCGGCTCGGTCACCGTGGCCGGGCGGCGGCTCGACGAGCTGCCCCTGGCCGAACTGCGGACGCACGTCGCGCTGGTCACCCAGGAGCACCACGTCTTCATCGGCACCCTGCGGGACAACGTGGCGATGGTCCGGCCGGGCGCGGACGAGGCGGCCGTCCGCTCGGCGCTGGCCGCCGTCGACGCGCTGGACTGGGCCGACGCGCTGCCGGAGGGCCTCGACACGGTGGTCGGCGCGGGCGGGCAAGCGCTGTCGCCCGCGCAGGCGCAGCAGTTGGCGCTGGCCCGGTTGGTGCTGGCCGACCCGCACACCCTGGTGCTGGACGAGGCCACCTCGCTGATCGACCCCCGGGCCGCCCGGCACCTGGAGCGTTCCCTGGCCGCCGTGCTCCGGGGCCGGACGGTGATCGCCATCGCGCACCGGCTCTTCTCGGCGCACGACGCCGACCGGGTCGCGGTGGTCGAGGACGGCCGGATCACCGAGATCGGCCCGCACGACGAACTGGTCGCCGCCGGGGGTTCCTACGCGGCTCTCTGGCGCTCCTGGCACGGCACCCGCTCCTGACGCCGCGCGGCCCGTCACCCCGGCGGGGGCGCCCGCTCCTGACCCGGCACAGGTTCCGTCACCTCCGGCGGGGCTCCGGGCCCGACACCGCGCGGTCCGTCACCCGTTCGGTGGTTCGGCGGTGCCGCGTCCACGTGCCGTACCACGATGTTGCCAGCGGCAGGCGGGCGGCGCACCCGCCACCGCGGCGCCGGCCGGCGGGTGACGGGGGTGCGACGTGGGCGGTCTCGAACTGATCGTGGTGCTGGGCGTCACGGTGTTGGTCGGCACCACCCTCGGCGGGCGGTACAGCGTGGCGCCCCCGGTCCTGCTCATCACGATGGGCGCGCTGCTGGCGCTGCTGCCGCCGCTGTCCCACGTGGTGCTGGAGCCGGAGGTGGTGCTGCTGCTGTTCCTGCCGGCGATCCTCTACCGGGAGAGCATCACCACCAGCCTGCGCGAGATCCGCACCAACCTCCTGGTGATCGCGTTGCTCGCGGTGGGGCTGGTGGTGGCGACGACGGTCGCGGTGTCGATGGTGGCGCAGCGCCTCGGCGTCGACCCGGCCGCCGCCTGGGTGCTCGGGGCGGTGCTCGCGCCGACCGACGCCGCGGCGGTTGCCGGCCTGGCCAAACGGATGCCGCGCCGCATCCTGACCACTCTGCACGCGGAGAGCCTGATCAACGACGGCACCGCCCTGGTGCTCTTCGCCGTCGCGGTCGGGCTGGTCGTCGGCGGCGCCGAGCCGGAACCGCTCGGGCTGGCCGAGCGGTTCGTCGGGGCGTCGGTCGGTGGCGTCCTCGCCGGCCTGCTGGTCGGCGGCGCGGTCATCCTGATCCGGCGACGCCTCGACGACCCGCTGCGCGAGGGCGGGCTGAGCGTCCTCACGCCGTTCGTCGCCTTCCTCCTCGCCGAGCTCGTCCACGCCAGCGGGGTGCTGGCGGTGGTGGTGGCCGGCCTCATGCTCTCCTACGCCGCCCCCCGGGTCGTCCGGGCCCGGTCCCGCGTGCTGGCGTACGCCTTCTGGGACCTCGCCACGTTCCTGATCAACGGGGGCCTGTTCGTGCTCCTCGGGATGCAGATCCCGCGGGCCCTGCGCGGTCTGACCAGCCTGTCGATGGCGCGGGCGCTGACGATCGGGCTGGTGGTGGCGGGCGTGGTCGTGGTGACCCGGATGCTCTGGGTCCATCTGGCGGCGTTCGCCTTCCGGGTCGCCAACCGCCGCCCGTCGCTGCAGGGCGAGCAGGTCGACTGGCGGGCCCGTACGGCGGCCGGGTGGGCGGGGTTCCGGGGGGCGGTCTCCCTCGCGGCCGCCCTGGCGGTGCCAATGACGACCTCCACCGGCGCGCCCGTGCACGAGCGTGACCTGATCATCTTCGCGACCGCCGTGGTCATCCTGACCACGATGCTGGTCCAGGGCACGACGCTGCCGGCCGTCGTCGGGTGGGCGGGCCTGGTCGGTGACACCCGGCGGATCGACGAACTGCGCCTGGCCCGGATCCGCGCCACCGAGGCCGCGCTCGCGGCGCTGCCCGAGGTCGCCGACCGCGTCGGCGCCACGCCCGACGCGGTCGACCGGATCAGGGCGGACTACGAGCAGCACCTCGACGACGCCCGCTTCGCCGACGAGGGCCGGTCGACGGAGCGGGCCCGGGACGTCGACCGGCGGCTGCGCCTGGCCGTCCTCGAACACAAGCGCCGCGAGGTCACCAGGCTGCGGGACACGAACGAGATCGACGACATCGTGCTGCGAGACCTGCAGGCGGTCCTCGACATCGAGGAGATCCGGCTGCTGGGACCGGAGCCGAACGAGTAGCCCGCGCCCGTCGTCGTGCCCGGCCCGGCGTCGCCGGCCGCCCGTCCGGCGTGACACGGCCGGCGCCGGCCGCGCGCCACCCCGCTGGCGCCGGCCGCGTCGGTCGTGCCGGCCCCGGCGGTGCGGTCAGGTGCGGCGGAGGATGCGGTAGGTGGCGATGCCGCCGGTGACCAGGGCGGCGAGGAAGACCAGCCAGACCACCGTGCTGCTGACCCCGATCGGCGGGCCGGAGTTGGCGGCGGCGGCGGCGAGCAGGCCGTCGTTGCCGGGCGCGGGCAGGGCGGCCGGCGGCAGTTCCGGCCAACGGACCAGCCCGGTGCTCTCCAGCATCTGCATGTGGTGCAGGACGAACCTGTTGGCGTCCTCGGCCAGCTTGCGGATGACCGGGTCCCGGGTGCTGGCCCGCACCGCCCCGATCACCGGGAAGATCTT
This sequence comes from Micromonospora sp. NPDC047670, assembly GCF_043204915.1. Taxonomy (NCBI): domain Bacteria; kingdom Bacillati; phylum Actinomycetota; class Actinomycetes; order Micromonosporales; family Micromonosporaceae; genus Micromonospora; species Micromonospora sp. NPDC047670. Next base: position 106,418 of record NZ_JBIDDA010000004.1, on the reverse strand, counting down.
GCCGTGCGCGACCCGGAGCCGGGTGACGAAGATCTGGTCGAAGCGGGCGCCGGAGGCGTTCTGCATCTCGGTCAGCCAGCCCCGCTGCTCGGCGGTCGGATCGGTCGGGATGGTCGCCCCGAGCCTGTTCGCCGCCTCGACGGTGAGCCGGTCCAGCTCCTCGTGCTCGGTGGCGATGCCGGCGCCGATCTCGCGTACCTTGGCGCTCTGGCCCTTCTCGGCGGCCATCTGCCCGGCCGGCATCTCCCAGAGCCCGGCCAGCCGCACCCCGTTGAGCAGGGCGGCGTCCGCGGCGTTGAGCTGCTGGCCCACCGGCGCGGCGGCGGCCAGGCCGGGCAGCACCCCGAGCCCGGCGGCGATCGCGACGAGCAGCACCGCCAGGCGACGGGTCCGGTGCCGGCGACGGGCGGATCTGAGCGGTGCCATGTCTGTGGTGCCTCCTCGGTCCGGCCGACACGTCCGGGCCGGGCGCAGTACCCGTCGTCCGCCCGTCCCCGCACTGGTACGGATTGATCGGCCGATCAGTTCACCGGGCCCGCCCACCGGGCTGGTCAGGAGTGGGCGTGGGCGCGTGCCGGTCAGCCGGCGTCGAGCGGGTCGGCGAGCAGCCGTTCGAAGGCCAGCTCGGCGGCGCCGATCAGCGCCGCGTCGTCGCCCAGCTTCGGGGTGCGCAACCGGACGTGCTCCAGGCAGGCCGGCAGGGCGATCGAGTTGAGCCGGCTGCGCACCTGGGCCGCCGCGGCGAGGTAGAGGTCCCGCATGGTGCCACCGAAGATGACCATCTCCGGGTTGAAGATGTTGACCAGGTTGGCGACCCCGAAGCCGAGCCAGTCGCCGGCCTGGCGGACCGCGGTCTGCGCCCGGGCGTCGCCCCGGTCGGCGGCGTCGAAGAGCGCCAGCAGGGCGTCCCGGCCCCGCGCGTCGGAGCGGCCGGCGGCGCGCAGCAGCGCGTGCTCGCCGATCTGGGTCTCCCAGCAGCCCTGGGAGCCGCACTCGCAGGGCGCGCCGTCGCGGACGACCACCATGTGCCCGACCTCGCCGCTGTAGCCGCCGTGCCCGGTCAGCCGCCGCCCGCCGGCGATGATGCCGGCGCCGACCCCGACGTCCCCGTACAGGTAGATCACGTTGTCGCAGCCGGCCGCCGCGCCGCGCGCGTGCTCGGCGAACGCCGCCACGTCGGCCACGTTGCCGACCGTGACCGGCACCTCGCAGCCGAGTTCGGCGCCGAGCGCCGCGCCGATCGGCTCGTCCACCCAGCCGGTGGTCGGGCCGAGCCGGACCAGCCCGTCGTCGCGGCGGACCATGCCGCAGACCGCGACGCCCGCGCCGACGCAGACCGCGTCCGCCGGCACGGCCTGCCGCATCTCCTTGACCGCCCCGGCGAGCAGCGGGGCGGCCTCCGCGGCGGTCAGACCCCGGGGCCGGGCCAACTCCCGGCGGTCGAGCACCGCGCCCCCGAGACCGATCCGCGCGGCCCGCAGCCGGTCCACCTCGATGCTGTACGCGTACGCATGCACCCGCTCCGACTCGGGCCGGACGACCAGCGACGGTCGTCCGGCCCGGCCGGTCTCCTTCGGCGTCCCCTCGGTGACCAGCCCCGCGCCGGCCAGGTCGGCGGTCAGCGCGCCGATCGTGCTGCGGTTGAGCCCCAGCGTGGTGGTCAGTTCCGCGCGGGTGGTGGCGCCGTGCACGTGCACGTACCGCAGCAACGCGCCCAGGTTCTGCCGGCGGATCTCGTCCTGGCTGGGTCCTGCGCGCATCGTGTCGTCACTCCGGTCGTGCGGTCGTCAGCGGGTGCCGGTCGCGGCGGACCGTCGGCGCGAGAGGGCGTCCACACCGGCGGCGAGGAGCAGCACCAGTCCGGTGAAGACGTACTTCAGCCCCGAGCTGAGGTTGAGCAGGTTCATCCCGTTGATGATGACCGCCACCACCGCGCCGCCGAGCACCGCGTCGATCATCCGGCCCTTGCCGCCGAAGAGGCTGGTCCCGCCGATCACCGCCGCGCCGACCGCGTACAGCAGGACGTTACTGCCCCCGGTGTTCGGGTCGACCGACCTGTCCCGGCTGGCCGCGATGATGCCGCCGATCGCCGCCATGGTGGAGCAGATGACGAAGGCCGAGATCCGGATCCGGTCGACGTTGATGCCGGCGCGGCGCGCGGCCTCCCGGTTGCCGCCGACGGCGTAGAGGTGCCGCCCGTACGCGGTGCGGTTCAGCACGAACGTCCAGGTGACCAGGAGCAGGGCGATCAGGGGCACGACGATCGGCATGCCGCGGTTCGACGTGATCAGCGGGTTGATGCTGCGTTCCTGGTTGAGCACGTACACGGCCAGGCCGAGGACGACGGCCAGTCCCGCGATCCGCGCCAGCACCACCGCCGCGGGATCGGTCTGCAGCCCGCGGCCGGCGCGCTTGCGTTGCCGCAGCAACTGGGCGGCGGCGTAACCCGCGACCGCGACGCCGGCGAGCAGCCAGCCGACGGCCGGCGGCACCCAGTCGTTCTCGATGGAGATGATCACCTCGTCGGCGATGGAGATGTTGGTGCCCTCCTCCATCAGCAGCAGCACGACGCCCTGGAAGGCCAGGAAGCCGGCCAGGGTGACCACGAAGGACGGGATGCCCAGCTTGGCGACCAGGACGCCGAGCGTCAGCCCGATCAGCATTCCGGTGCCGAGCGCGGCGAGCACCGCCACGTACCAGGGGTAGCCGAGCACGGTCACGACGTTGGCCAGGATGGCGGCGCAGACGCCGCTGGCGAAACCGGCCGAGAGGTCGATCTCGCCCAGCAGCAGGACGAAGATCAACCCCATCGCGATCACGGTGACGGCCGCGCCCTGGGTGAAGAGGTTGGCGAAGTTGCCCGCGGAGAAGAAGACCGGCCGCACGATCGCGAACACGGTGCAGAGGACGACCAGGCCGATGACGGCCGGCAACGAGCCGAGATCGCCGCCGCGCACCCGGGCGAGGTAGTTGCGGACATGGGTACCGACGGTGGGGGGCGGGGTGACGGCCGCCGGGAAGCCCTGCTTCACCGCTGTGTCGGTCATCGGACGGCTCCTGACGTGGGGTCGGCGGCGTCGCGGCCCGCGGCCGGCTCGGTGGTCAGCCCGAGGGTGCCGGAGCGGCCGACGGTGATCAGTTCGACCACCTGGGAGTGGGTGATGTCGGTGGTCTTCACCTGGGCGGCCAGCTGGCCGAGGTAGAGCGCGGCGATCCGGTCGGAGACCGCGAAGACGTCGTTCATGTTGTGCGAGATGAGGACGACGGCCAGGCCGTTGTCGGCGAGTCGGCGTACGAGTTCGAGCACCTGGGCGGTCTGCGCGACGCCGAGCGCCGCGGTGGGTTCGTCCAGGATGACCAGCCGGCTGTTCCACAGCACCGCCTTGGCGATCGCCACGGTCTGGCGCTGGCCCCCGGAGAGGCTGGAGACATGCTGGCGCAGTGACTTGACGGTGCGGACGGAGAGCCCGGCGAGGGTCTCGGCGGCCATCTGCTCCATGGTCGGCTCATCGAGCACGAGGCCGTTGCGCTTCTCCCGGCCGAGGAACATGTTCTGCACGATGTCGAGGTTGTCGCAGAGCGCGAGGTCCTGGTACACGACCTCGATGCCCAGCGCGGCGGCGTCCCGCGGGGTGTTGACGCTGACCGGTCGCCCCTCGAAGAGGAAGGTGCCGGAATCGGCCGGATGAATGCCGCTGATGCACTTGACCAGCGTCGACTTGCCGGCGCCGTTGTCGCCGACCAGTGCGGTCACCTCGCCGGAGTGGACGGTGAGGTCGACGTCACGCAGGACCTGGACGGGGCCGAAGCTCTTGTCGATCCCACGGAGTTCCAACAGGGGGGTCGCTGACACGGGGTCTCCTTCGCCAGATGTGGAGGATCGCTGAGCTCCGCCCGTGGTCAGCGCCGCCCGGCACGGGTTTCCGTGCCGGGCGGCGCGTGAGCGGCGGAGCGCGCGGTCAGGTCAGCTGATGCCGGCGTCGGCGCAGAGCTTGGCGTACGCACCGGTGCAGAGCTGCTCCTTGGTGACGTAGCCGTCGGCCACGACGTCCTTGACGTTGTCCTTGTAGATCGCCTTCGGGGCGAGCAGCACGGAGGGCACGTCCCGCCCGCTCTGCGGGTCCTTGACGGTCTCTCCGGTGCTCTCCCGCTTCCCGTTGGCCAGGGCGATGGCCAGCTCGGCGGCCGCCTTCGCCTGCTCGCGGACCGCCTTGTAGACCGTCATGCACTGGTCCCCGGCGAGGATGTTCTGCAACGCCTGCGGGGTGGCGTCCTGGCCCGTGACCGGCACCTTGCCGTTGAGCTTGTTCTTCTTGAGCACGGAGATGGCGGCGTTGCCGAGACCGTCGTTGGCGGCGACCACACCGTGGATCTTGCCGCTGGTCTGGGTCAGCATCTGCTCGAAGATGCCGCCCGCCTGGGCGTTGTCCCACTCGGGAACGGCCTGGTCCGGGCCCTTGACGTACTCGCCGGCGTCGAACTTCGGCTTGAGCACCGAGTCGTAGCCGGTCTTCAGCAGCGTGGCGTTGTTGTCGGTCGGCGCGCCGTTGAGGTACGCGACCACCGGCTTCTGCGCGTTCTTGTCGGTGAGGCACTTGCTGACGCCCTCGCCCATGAGCCGGCCGACGGCCTCGTTGTCGAAGCTGACGTAGTACTCGGCCGAGCCGCCCAGCGTGAGCCGGTCGTAGTCGATCGTCGCGACACCCTGGGACTTGGCCTTCTCCAGCACGGCCTTGCCGGTGCCGGAGTCCAGGTTGACGATCATCAGCGCGGTGACGCCGTCGGTGAGCATGCCGTCGGCGATGGTGGAGAAGCTGGACTTGTCGCCCTGCGCGTTCTGGATGTTGTACTCGACGCCGGCGGCCTTGAACGCCTCCTCCAGGAACCTGCGGTCCGCGCTCTCCCAGCGCGCGGAGGACTTGCTGTCCGGGAGGATCACGCCGATCTTCGCCTTCTTCGTGCCGCCGGCCCGGTCACTGCCGGAGTCGTCACCACAGGCGGCCGTACCGCCGGTGACCAGCAGGCCCACGGCGGCGAGGGTGAGGAAGCCCTTGCGCATGTGCAGGGTCCTTTCGGGGGTGGGGGAGTGATGGTGGTCGGTTTGTTGTGCCCGGCAACGTATTCCGCGTCACACATCACGCGCAAGGGGGTCGGCGGAGGAGTTTGTTGGCGGCGGTAACAATTCCGCAACGCCGCCGACACGCCCCTCGCCGCTTCCCCGCGGGGGCGCCCCGCTGACCGCCGTCGCCGCGGGCGGGTCGTCCCACGGTTCGGCGACGTAGCCGCAGGCGGGAAACACATTCCGTGATGATCTCTTGACGGAGGGCAGAAGTTCCACGAAGATCGGTCGCTATACATCGACATGCGTTCACGTTTCCCTTCGCATGGGAGCGCTGTCGACGCAGCTCACGGGGGTGTCTTCATGCGTGTTGAACGCTGCTCCGACCGGTCGCGCCGATGAGCGCCACCCAGCTCCTCGCCACCGCGTCGACCTGCCTGGTCTCGGCGGTCCTCGTCTGCTCCGGCCTCGGCAAGCTGGCCACGCCCAAGCACGCCCGCCAGCTCTTCATGGAACTCCTGCGCGTGCGCCGCAGCACGGCCCTCACGCTGGTGCGGGGGGTCGCGGTCGTCGAGACCGCCGTCGGTGCGGCCCTGCTCGTGCCGGCCGGCCGCCCGGCCGCCGCGGCGGCGACCGCCGCCCTGGGGGCCGGCTTCGCGGCGGCCGGTTTCGTGGGTTGGCAGCGCAGGACCACGTTGCCCTGCGGATGCTTCGGTCGCCCCGAAAGCCGCCCGCTCGGTGCGCGGAACGTCCTCGTCGGGCTCGCGCTCGTGGGCTTCGGCGTCGCGCTCCTCCTGGAATCACCGGCGGCCCTCCCGGCCGACCGGATGGCCGTCGTGGCCGCGAGTCTCGTCGCGGGCATGGCCCTGCTGCTGTGGCGCGGCATGGTCGTCGACCTGGTCCGGCCCCGGACGCGCCCGGCCGGCGCGGAGCTGACTAAGGAGATCGCTGGATGAGTTACCTCTTCGGGTTCGGATTGCTGGTGGTCGCGGGTGCCGTGGTGGTGCTCTTCGCGATGCTGGGCGAGCTGTACGCGCGCTCCGGCGGCATGGACGGCGCGGGTGCGCCCGGCGGCGGCAGCGGCACCGTCCGGCTGCTCGACGGGGCCCGGATCGGATCGCGGCCGGAACACTGGCCCGCCGGCCTGGCGGAGGTCGCCGACGCGGACCTGCGGGTGGTGCTGGTGTTCAGCACCTCCTGCAACAGCTGCGAGAAGGCGGCCGGTGAAATCGGTGACCTGGCCGACACGCGTGACTTCGCGGTCCTGATCTCGACGATCACCGAGGAACGCGGCGAGGACTTCATGAACCGGCACGAGCTGTCGGCAATGCCGCACCACATCGACGTGGGCGGTGAGTGGGTGGCTGGAGAACTGGGCGTCATGACCAGCCCGTCGGCGCTGGTATTCCGGCACGGGCGCCTGGTTTCGGCATTGTTGTTCACCGATATGGCGGCGCTCAGCGCCGCCGTCTTCCCGGTCAAGGAGGCTGTGGGTAATGAGTGAGGAGAAAATGACGGCGACAGGCCGTCGCGGGGGTAGCCGGCGAGGCTTCCTCGCCAAGATCGGCGCCGCCGGTCTGGTGGCGTCGGGGGCGGTCTTCGCCCGCTCGACGCCGGCGATGGCCGGCAACTACCAGTGCTGCAACCTCGTCTACGTCCCACCGAACATCTCGTACTCGACGTGCAGCTCGGCCACCTACAAGTACATCTGGTACTGCTCGGTCAACGCCTACCTGCACTGCAACTGCTGCGAGAAGAAGACCAGCTCGGGCAGCATCACCGGATCCGCCGCCCACTGCCAGTACAACTGAGCCCACCGATGGTCGTCTGGCTCGTCGCCGGCATCGCGGGAGCGGTGCTGCAGATTCTCAGTCCTTGAGGCCTCTCCATGGCTGGGGTCGCCAGCCCTATGTTGAGGCGGAACGTCCCTGAAGGACTTCGATTCCTGGCGGGCCTCGCGGTCGGCGGACTCGTCGCCGGAATGGTCCTCGCCGTTCCGGTGTACCTGGTCGGATCGGCGGTCGGGGAACTGGTCCCCGAAAAATGGCGGGTCGTGGCCCTCGTCGCGCTCGCGGTGCTGTTCGGCGTCCTGGACCTGCTCGACCGGACGCCGCACATCTGGCGACAGGTGCCGCAGCGACTGGTCCGGACCCTGCCGGCCGGCACGCTCGGGGTGGTGTGGGGAATCGACCTCGGTCTGCTCTTCACCACGCAGAAGACCACGTCGCTGATCTGGTTGGCCACGGCGGGCGTCGTGCTCGTCGCACCCGGGTCCGCGCCGCTGGTGCTGGTCGTCACGGCCCTCACCGTGACCCTCCTGGTCACGCTCTGGAGTCTGACCAGGAAGGCCGCCGAGATCGAGCAAAGGAGTGACCGGGCATGGGTGAGTCGGGTTCGACGGGTCTCCGGAGCGGCGATGCTGCTGCTGGCGGTGGCCCTCGTGGTGACCGTCGTTTCTCCGTGACCCCCACTCTGGAACCCGACACGACCCAGGGGCAGGTGGTGATCACCAGGTTCCACTGTGGTGACCTGGTGCGCCTGCTGATGGTCCTGCTGTTGCACATCCGGGTAAAGCGGGACGTCCGCCGCCATGCCAGGGGTTTCCTCGGCATCAAGCTGCTGGTGCGGTGGCGGGAGCGGACGGTGTGGAGCATCTCGCTCTGGCGTGATCTCGACAGCGTCTACTCGATGGGCGAGGTGTCCAGGCACGTCGCCGCGTCGAGGGTGCCCGCGAAGCTCGGCGTCTCCACCAGTTGCGACATCTTCTGCCACGTCGGCGAGTGGACCCGGGTCATGTTCGGCGGCGGCAGGCGTCCGTCCCGGCCCGGCACTCGCACCGGGGAGTGATGTCCGAACACATGTGAACAAAAAGGTTCTGCTGATCGGGAGGAGTCCCAAAATGCCTTTGCCAACCGACCGCGGCGTCGTCGTCATCGACGTCGAGGACGACGGCACGAGCACCGTGCGCATCTGCGCGGAGGTCGTCGACGGCGCACCCGTCGACGTCTTCGCGGAGCACCACGGCGCCGTCCACGTCCGCGTGCACAACGACGTCCCGATGTTCACCCAGGGCCGGCGTAGCGTCTCCAAGCGGATCGCCGAGGTCTACGACGACAACGGCACGATCAACGTCGGCCGGGTTCGCGGCGCGGCCTGATCCGTTCGCGGGGCGCGGGGGAGGGATCCGTCGTGCCGGCGGGCCGTCCCCCGCGCGTCCCCGCACCCGCCCCGCGCTTCCGGCCGCCGCCCGTCAGCAGGTGGACAGCGGGGCGACCCGCGCGTCCGTCAGGGCCACCAGGTCGGCCGGGGCCAGTTCGACCTGGAGGCCGCGGCGGCCCGCCGAGACGTACACGGTGGGGTGGTCGAGCGCCGAGGAGTCGAGCACCGTGGGGAGACGCTTGCGCTGCCCGAGCGGGCTGATGCCGCCGCGCACGTAGCCGGTCGCCCGTTCGGCGACCGCGCGGTCGGCCAGGGCGGCCCGCTTGCCGCCGACCGCCGCCGCGAGCGCCTTGAGGTCCAGTTCGCCGCTCACCGGCACGACCGCCACGGTGAGCGCGCCGTCGACCTCGGCGACCAGCGACTTGAACAGCCGCTCGGGCGGCACCCCCAGCGCCGCCGCGACCAGCGCGCCGTAGTTCGGCGCGTCCGGGGAGACGTCGTACGGATGGGTGCGGTGCGTCACCTTCCGCTTCGCCAGCAGTGCGGTCGCCGGCGTGCCCTGTCCCGCCATGGCCGCCACGCTAACCCGGCGCCGCGCGGGTCGGCAAAGCGGAGGACGGCAAAGCGGAGGACGGCCGCAGGCCCCGGGGCGGGGACGGGGCCGGACGCCCCGGCCGCGACGCGCCGGACGCGGGCCGGGCCGGCGCCTAACCGACCGGCTGGCAGACCAACACCGTCGGCGCGCCGGCCACCCGGGTCAGCACCAGGCTGGCCGCCTCGTCGCCGGCCAGCCGCAGGTCCCGCCGCAGCTTCTCCGGCTCCAGCGCGGACCCGCGCTTGAGGATCTCCACGCGCCCGACCCGGCGGTCCCGCAGCAGGGCCCGCAGCCGCTTGAGCGAGAACGGCAGCACGTCGGTGACCTCCAGGCAGCGGGCGAAGGGGGTCGCCGCCGGCACGTCCGCGTAGAGGTAGGCGATGCTCGGGTCGGCCAGCGTCGCGTCGAGGGCGTCGGCCAGCTCCGCGACCAGGTGCGCGCGGACCACCGCCGGGTCCGGGTCGTACACGAAGCGGCGCGCCGGCCCGACGGGCGCCTCGGCGTCGCCGGAGCCGGTCAGCTCGTGCGCGACGTCGCCGCGCAGCAGGGTGGCCCGGCGGGGGACCCGGGCGAGCCGGCCGCACCACAGCGCGGCCTCGACCAGGTCGCCGTCCGCGCTCACCCACTCCGCCTCGGCGCCCGCCGGGATCAGCGCGTGGTCGATGCCGGGCGCCACCTTCACCACCGTGTACGGCACCCGCTCGGCCAGCCCGACGACGAAGTCCCAGGGCGGGGAGTAGGCGTTCGGGTCGAAGATCCGCCGCCCGGTGCCCGCCCTGCGCCGCGCCGGGTCGCAGAACACCCCGTCGACCCGGCCCACGTCGAAGGCCGTGGCGTCGCCGCACTCCACCGTGAACAGCTCGGCCAGCCCGGCCGCCTCGGCGTTGGCGGCGGCCATCGCGGCGGTCACCGGGTCGGCCTCCACCCCGTACACCCGGATGCCGGCCCGGGCGGCGGCGATCGCGTCCGCGCCGAGGCCGCAGCCGAGGTCGGCCAGGACCCGCACGCCGGCCGCGCGCAACCGGGCGGCCCGCCGGTCGGCCACCGGCCGGCGGGTGGCCTGCTCCAGCCCCGCCCGGGTCAGGAACATCCCCGCCGCCGGCGGCCCGAACTTGCCGACCGCCCGGCGGCGCAGCTCGGCCTGGGTGAGCGCGGCCGCCGCCAGCGCGGGCGGCATCCCGGCCGAGCGGAGCGCGACCGCCGCGGCCAGCGGATCGCCGCCGGCCACCCGCGCCGCCGCGGCGAGCGCGGCCGACCCCTCGGGCGTACGCAGGGCGGCGAGCTGGTCGAGGTCCACCCGGTCATTCTCGCCGCCCGGCCCGACGCGCCGACCGGCGGGCTGGCACTCTCCTTGACGGAGTGCTAGCCGAGGAATAACCTGCGATTAGCACTCTCACCCTGAGGGTGCCAGCTTCCGGGCCGTCAGGTCCGGGCGCTGAACGCCAGGCGGACCGGCACCCGCGACGACGGCCCCGCCCGGTGGCATGTGGCAGATTGACGCCGGCGGCATGCCGTCCGGTAACGAAACCAGTACCCCAGGAGGGTATGCCCGTGACTACCGCGACCAAGGTTGCGATCAAGCCGCTCGAGGACCGGATCGTGGTCCAGGCGAACGAGGCTGAGACCACCACGGCGTCGGGCATCGTGATCCCCGACACCGCCAAGGAGAAGCCGCAGGAGGGCACCGTCCTCGCTGTCGGCCCGGGCCGGATCGACGACAAGGGTAACCGCGTGCCGGTCGACGTCAAGGTCGGCGACACCGTCCTCTACTCGAAGTACGGCGGCACCGAGGTCAAGTACGCCGGCGAGGAGTACCTGGTGCTCTCCGCCCGCGACGTCCTCGCGGTCATCGAGAAGTAAGCAACCGATCAGTGTCGCTGCCCCGGTCCGGCTCGCCGGGCCGGGGCAGCGTCGCTTCGAAGGGACATTCATGGCGAAGATCCTGAGCTTCTCGGACGACGCCCGGCACCTGCTCGAGCACGGTGTCAACGCCCTCGCGGACGCGGTCAAGGTGACCCTCGGCCCGCGCGGGCGCAACGTCGTCCTGGACAAGAAATTCGGTGCGCCCACGATCACCAACGACGGCGTGACCATCGCCAAGGAGATCGAGCTCACCAACCCCTACGAGAACCTCGGCGCGCAGCTGGTCAAGGAGGTGGCGACCAAGACCAACGACGTCGCCGGCGACGGGACCACCACCGCCACCGTGCTGGCCCAGGCGATGGTCCGCGAGGGCCTGCGCAACGTGGCCGCCGGCGCCAACCCGACCGGCCTCAAGCGGGGCATCGACGCGGCGGCCGCGAAGGTCTCCGAGGCGCTGCTCGGCCGCGCGGTCGAGGTGGCCGACAAGGAGTCGATCGCGCACGTCGCGACGATCTCCGCGCAGGACGCCACGATCGGTGAGCTGATCGCCGAGGCGATGGAGAGGGTCGGCCGCGACGGTGTCATCACCGTCGAGGAGGGCTCCGCCCTGCACACCGAGCTGGACGTGACCGAGGGTCTCCAGTTCGACAAGGGCTTCATCTCGCCGAACTTCGTCACCGACGTGGAGGGTCAGGAGTCGGTCCTGGAGGACCCGTACATCCTGATCACCACCCAGAAGATCTCGGCGATCGAGGAGCTGCTGCCGCTGCTGGAGAAGGTCCTCCAGAACAGCAAGCCGCTGCTGATCATCGCCGAGGACGTCGAGGGCCAGGCACTCTCCACCCTGGTGGTCAACTCGATCCGCAAGACCCTCAAGGTCTGCGCGGTCAAGGCCCCCGGCTTCGGCGACCGCCGCAAGGCGATGCTCCAGGACATGGCGATCCTCACCGGCGCCGAGCTGGTCGCCCCGGAGCTGGGCTACAAGCTCGACCAGGTGGGCCTGGAGGTGCTCGGCAGCGCCCGCCGCGTGGTGGTCGACAAGGAGAACACCACCATCGTCGACGGCGGCGGCCAGGCCGGCGAGGTCGCGGACCGGGTTGCCCAGATCCGCAAGGAGATCGAGGCCTCGGACTCCGACTGGGACCGGGAGAAGCTCGCCGAGCGGCTGGCCAAGCTGTCCGGCGGCATCGCGGTCATCAAGGTCGGCGCCGCGACCGAGGTCGAGATGAAGGAGCGCAAGCACCGCATCGAGGACGCGATCGCCGCGACCAAGGCCGCGGTCGAGGAGGGCACGGTCCCCGGCGGCGGCGCCGCCCTGGCCCAGATCCTGCCGGCGCTCGACGACGACCTCGGCTTCACCGGCGACGAGAAGGTCGGCGTCTCGATCGTGCGCAAGGCGCTCGTCGAGCCGCTGCGCTGGATCGCCCAGAACGCCGGGCACGACGGCTACGTCGTGGTGCAGAAGGTCGTCGGCAAGGAGTGGGGCCACGGCCTCGACGCCGCCACCGGCGAGTACGTCGACCTGGCGAAGTCCGGCATCGTCGACCCGGTGAAGGTGACCCGCAACGCGGTCAGCAACGCCGCGTCGATCGCCGGCCTGCTGCTCACCACGGAGAGCCTCGTGGTGGAGAAGCCGGAGAAGGCCGAGCCGGCCGCGGCCGGCGGTCACGGTCACGGTCACGGCCACCAGCACGGCCCGGGCTTCTGACCCTCGCCGTACGTGGGACACAGGGCGCGCCGTCCTCGCCGACGGCGCGCCCTGTGCGTTGCGCGGCCGGTGGCGGTCGGGCGGCCCTCTGCCGTCGCGGTGGGGCCTCGGGTGGAGGTATGCCCAGCCCCACCCCGAACCGCCGCCCAGGTCCAGTGCGTGCCGCGCCCCGCTGGCGGTGGGATGGACGCATGCCTTCGATCCGTCGGGGCGCCAACCACGTCCTGGCCGCGTTGCTGGTCTTCGTGGTGCGCGCGGACGCCGCGCCCCCGGGGTGGGGGCGCGGCGTCGGTGTGGTCCTCGGGCGCCGGCTCAGGCGATCTTGCGCTGGGCGGGGACGGTCGACTTGTGCGGCCGGCCCAGGCGGGCCTCCAGCCGGGCGACGTCGACCCGCGTCTGCCGGCGGTCGGCCAGGTCCTCCCAGCCGACGGCGAGCAGCCGCAGCCGCTCCGACTCGCTGAAGCCGCCCCACACGCCGTACGGCTCCCGGACGGAGAGGGCGTGCGCGGCGCACTCGGCCCGGACAGGGCAGGCGCGGCAGACGGCCTTGGCGCCGGACTCTCGGCGCAGCCGTGACGAGCCGCGCTCGCCGTCGGGGTGGAAGAACTGCGCGCTGTCCCGGCCCCGGCAGGCACCGAGCCGCTGCCAGTCCCAGAGGTCGACGATGGGTCCGGGCAGTCTACGTACGTTCGACATCAGCACCCCTCCTCCCGCGCGGCACCGCGCAGATCCACGTGAATCGGCGTCCGGGCGGCGATCCGCGCAGGCGCGCCGTTTCCGGCCTGGAGGCTCCCTACCCGAGCTTTCCCCGGCTCACACTTCTGTGATCGAAAACCTCGGACAACTCGCGGCTTATGCCCTACTTGTCGGAAAAGTTCGGAGGATTGCCGGGAACCTCCTCGCGACCCGACTCGGCCGTGGTCTGCTCGTGGGCGGAGAGGAGACCACTGTGCGTACGGTTCTCGTGTGCGTTCGGACACCGCTTGCGGCGCAGCATCTGACGTCCGCGGCGGCGCGGCTGGGGCTGTCCGCCGTGGTGCGGACCGCCGTCTCCGATCCCGAGGTGATGTTGCGCCTGGCCGAGCGTCCGGCCGACGTGGTGCTCGCCGACACGGCCCTCACCCGGCCGGACAGCGCCGGATTCGTCCGCCGGGTGCTGGCCCGTGCCCCGCAGGCCTCCGTGCTGCTGCTCGGCACGGAGGAGTCGGAGGCCGCCGCCGCGACCATCAGCGCCGGCGCCCGGGGCCTGATCCAGGGCGCCGACCACGACCTGACCAGCGCGGTGGCCAAGGCCCTGCTGCTGCTCGCCGCGCCCGGCCGGGCCACCCGGCCCCGGATCACCGATCCGGCCCGGGACACCGCGGCGGTCGGCGGCACCGTCCGCGCCACCCAGGCCGGCCGGTCACCGGCCGATCCGGGCCCCGCCTGGTCGACGCCGCCGGCCGACGGCCCGGGCGGGGCCCCGACCGTGGTGCCGGCGCAACGCGGCGACGACCCGGCCGAGCCCGCCGGCGAACCGACCGACGCCGTACCCGGGGGACAGCAGCGGGGCGCGTCCGGCGCGCGCGCCGGACGGTCCCAGATCGGGCTGACCGAGCGTGAGCTCCAGGTGCTGCTCGGCATGGCGGAGGGCAAGAGCAACGCCGAGATCGGCCGGGAGTTGTTCGTCTCGGAGGACACGGTGAAGACCCATGCCCGGCGGCTGTTCCGCAAGCTCGGCGCGCGGGACCGCGCGCACGCCGTGGCGGCCGGCTTCCGCGCCGGCCTGGTGGCCTGAGCCCACCGCGCCGGCGAGGGTCAGCGGTCGGTGCCGGGCTCCTCGTCGGAGCCCTCGGTCAGGGTGTCGTGCACGCCGTCCGCGTATCCCCGCGCGTAGTCCCAGGTGACGTAGTGGTCCGGGTCGGGGTCGTAGGCCGGCTCGTGCACCCGGGGGCGCCCGGAGCTGAGCAGGTGCCGCAGGTTGCCCCGGAGCAGGTCCCAGTCGAAGTAGTGCGGCTCCCGGCAGTCCTCACACTCGATGACCAGCCCGCGCACCCCGATCGGCGCCAGCAGCGCCTGGTAGATCTCCAGGTCGGCGAGGTCCTCCAGCACGTCCTGCCGCTCGACGTCGGTCAGCGGGTCGAGCGGGGCGTCGTCGCCCGGATCGTGCAGGCCGGCGGCCGGGTCGGCCGGGTCGCCGTTGAAGGGGTCGATGGGCTCGTCGTGCACCCCCTCACCGTAGACCCAACGCCGGGGCCGCGTCCGCCCCCGGGCACCGGTGACCTGGGCCGCCACCGGCGGGGGCGGCCCAGGTCGGTGGGTACGATGGGACGACGCGCCGTCACCCGGCGTGCGCCGGTGCCCGCGCGCGCCGCCTCGCTGAAGCCCGTCCGAGCAGCTCAGGGGAGCAATCGTGGAATTTTCGCCCAGCACCGATCTGCCGACCGGCGCCGACAACGGCGAGTTGGGCGGCCACCTGCCGGAGCTGCCCGCCGGCTCGGCCCGGGTGGTGCCGCTCGGCCTGACCTTCGACGACGTGCTGCTCCAGCCGGGCGAGTCGGACGTGGTGCCCAGCCGGGTCAACACGGTGACGAAGCTGACCCGCAACATCGACCTGAGCATCCCGCTGCTGTCCAGCGCGATGGACACGGTGACCGAGGCGCGGATGGCGATCGCGATGGCCCGCCAGGGCGGCATCGGCGTGCTGCACCGCAACCTCTCGCTGGAGGACCAGGCCCTCCAGGTCGACCTGGTGAAGCGCTCCGAGTCCGGCATGATCACGAACCCGGTGACCGCCAGTCCCGACGACACCCTGCGGGACGTCGACGCGCTCTGCGGGCGCTACCGCATCTCCGGCGTGCCGGTGGTGGACGGCGAGGGCCAGCTGGTCGGCATCGTCACCAACCGCGACATGCGCTTCGTCTCCGACCCGGCCACCCCGGTCCGCGAGATCATGACGCGCACCCCCCTGGTCACCGCCCCGGTCGGGGTCAGCAAGGACGACGCCCTGGGGCTGCTGCGCCAGCACAAGGTGGAGAAGCTGCCGATCGTCGACGAGTCCGGCAAGCTGCGCGGGCTGATCACCGTCAAGGACTTCACCAAGAGCGAGCAGTACCCGATGGCGACCAAGGACGAGGCCGGCCGGCTGCGCGTCGCCGCCGCGATCGGCGTCGGCGAGGACTCGTACAAGCGGGCCCGGGCGCTCGTCGACGCGGGCGTGGACGTGCTGATCGTGGACACGGCGCACGGCCACCAGCGGGCCGTGCTGGACATGGTCCGCCGGCTCAAGAAGGACGTGGGCATCGACATCGTCGGCGGCAACGTCGCCACGTACGCCGGGGCGAAGGCGCTGGTCGACGCGGGCGCCGACGGCGTCAAGGTCGGCGTCGGCCCGGGCGCGATCTGCACCACCCGGATCGTGGCGGGGGTGGGCGTGCCGCAGATCACCGCGATCATGGAGGCGGCCCGGGCCGCCCGCCCGGCCGGCGTGCCCGTGATCGGCGACGGCGGCATCCAGTACTCGGGCGACATCGCCAAGGCGCTCGTCGCCGGCGCCGACACGGTGATGCTCGGCAGCCTGCTGGCCGGCTGCGAGGAGAGCCCCGGCGAGCTGATCTTCGTCAACGGCAAGCAGTTCAAGGCCTACCGGGGGATGGGCTCGCTGGGCGCCATGCAGTCCCGGGGCCAGGCGAAGTCCTACTCGAAGGACCGCTACTTCCAGCAGGACGTGACCAGCGACGAGAAGCTGGTCCCCGAGGGCGTCGAGGGTCAGGTGCCCTACCGGGGGCCGCTGGCCCGGGTGGCCCACCAGCTGGTCGGCGGCCTGCGGCTCGCCATGGGGTACGCGGGCGCGGAGAGCATTCCCGAGCTGCACCGCCGCGGCCAGCTCATCCGGATCACCGCGGCCGGGCTCAAGGAGAGCCACCCGCACGACATCCAGATGACCGTCGAGGCGCCCAACTACCACACCCGCTGACCCACCACCCCCAAACCACCTGGAGTCCCCCATGCGTGACGTGGTCGAGATCGGGCTGGGCAAGACCGCGCAGCGCGGCTACCACCTGGACGACATCGCCATCGTGCCGAGCCGCCGGACCAGGGACGTCGACGACGTCTCCACCGCCTGGCAGCTCGACGCGTACCAGTTCGGCATCCCCTGCGTCGGGCACCCCTCGGACGCGACGATGAGCCCGGCGTCCGCCGTCCGGCTCGGCCAGCTCGGCGGTCTCGGCGTGCTCAACGTCGAGGGACTGTGGACCCGCTACGAGAACCCGGCCAAGGTGCTGGAGGAACTGTCCGCGCTCGACGAGGACGCCCGCACCACCAAGCGGCTCCAGGAGGTCTACGCGGAGCCGATCCGCCCCGACCTGATCGCCGAGCGGGTCCGCGAGCTGCGCGCCGGCGGCGGGACGGTGGCGGTGCGGGTCAGTCCGCAGCACACCCTGGCGCTGGCCCCGGTGATCCTCGACGCCGGCGTGGACATCCTGGTCATCCAGGGCACCCTCGTCTCGGCCGAGCACGTCTCGACCACCGAGGAGCCGCTCAACCTCAAGGAGTTCATCGCCGACCTCGACCTCCCGGTCGTCGTCGGCGGCTGCACCGACTACAAGACGGCGCTGCACCTGATGCGCACCGGCGCGGCCGGCGTGATCGTCGGCATCGGCGGCGACGAGTGGTCCACCACCGACTCGGTGCTCGGCATCCGGGTGCCGATGGCGACCGCGATCGCCGACGCGGCGGCGGCGCGCCGCGACTACCTCGACGAGACCGGCGGCCGGTACGTGCACCTGATCGCCGACGGCGACATCCAGACCTCGGGCGACATCGCGAAGGCGCTCGGCTGCGGCGCGGACGCGGTGATGCTCGGCGAGCCGCTGTCGCTCTGCGCGGAGGCGCCGGCCGGCGGCGCCTGGTGGCACTCCGCGGCCAGCCACCCGTCCCTGCCCCGGGGCGCGTTCGAGGCGGCCGGCGAGCCGCTCGGGTCGATGGAGCAGCTGCTCTTCGGCCCGGCCGACGAGCCGGACGGCCAGCTCAACCTCTTCGGCGGGCTGCGCCGCGCGATGGCCAAGTGCGGCTACCGCGACCTCAAGGAGTTCCAGAAGGTCGGCCTGGTTCTCGACCGCTGACCTGCGCAAGCAGCACCAACCGCACCGGCCGCGCCGATAGGCTCGGCCGGTGCGTCGTACTCACGGCCGGCTCCGTCCGGCGCTCGCCGTCGCCGTCGCCGCCGCCCTGGTCTTCACCTCCTGCACCGAGGGCGACGAGCGGGGCGGCTTCCGGCCGGGGGCGGCCGACCTCGCCGACCCGTACGTGCCGGGGGCCGGCAACGGCGGCTACGACGTGGACAACTACCGGCTCGCCGTCCGCTACGACCCGCCCACCGACCGGCTCACCGGGCGGGCCGTCGTCACCGCCACCGCCACCGCGCCGCTGTCGCGGTTCAGCCTGGACCTCGCCGGGCTGGACGTGTCGCGGGTGACCGTCGACGGTGGGCCGGCCGGGTCCGCCCGCGACGGCGACGAGCTGGTGGTCATCCCGCCCGACGGCCTGCCGCGGGGGACCCGGTTCACCGTCGAGGTGGACTACGCGGGCGTGCCGGCCGTGAGGGCCGACGGTCAACTCGGCAGCGGGGGCTTCCTGCACACCGACGACGGCGCGATCGCGCTCGGGCAGCCCTGGTCGGCGGCCGCCTGGTTCCCGGTCAACGACCATCCGGCGGACAAGGCCACGTACGACATCGAGGTGACCGTCCCGGACGGGTTGGCCGCGCTGAGCAACGGGGTGCCGGGGGAGCGGACGCGCGCCGACGGCTGGACGACCTGGCGGTGGGCCGAGCGGGCGCCGATGGCCAGCTACCTGACCACCCTCGTGATCGGCGACTACCGGGTGCAGACCGGCACACACGCCGGCCGGCCGATGGTCACGGCGGTGCCGGCGAGCCTGCCGGCGGCCGGCCCGGAGGCCGCCTCGTTGGCCCGCACCGGCGAGATCGCGGACTTCCTGGCCAGCCGGTTCGGCCCGTACCCGTTCGACTCCTACGGCGGGGTCGTGGTCACCGACGGCCGGGTCGGCTACGCGCTGGAGACCCAGTCCCGGCCGGTCTACGGGCCGGGTTTCTTCCGGGGCGGGCGGCCCAACCCGGGCGTGGTCGCGCACGAGCTGGCCCACCAGTGGTTCGGCAACAGCGTGGCGCTGAGCCGGTGGCGCGACATCTGGCTCAACGAGGGCTTCGCCAGCTACGCGGAGTGGCTGTGGGAGGAGCACGACGGCGGCCGCACCGCGCAGCGCACCTTCGAGCTGGAGTACGCCGCCACCGACTGGTCCCGCCCGGTCGTCGACCCTGGACGGTCGGGGTTGTTCGGCACGGCCGTCTACAAGCGCGGGGCGTTGACCGTGCACGCGCTGCGCCGCACGGTCGGCGACGACACGTTCTTCCGCATCCTGCGCACCTGGACCGCCGAGCGGCGGGGCGGCAACGCCACCACGGAGGACCTGATCGCGCTGGCCGAGCGGGTGTCCGGGAAGTCCCTGCGGCCGTTCTTCGACGCCTGGCTCGTCGGCGGCACCGCCCCCGCCCTGCCCTGACGCGGCTTCCCGGCGCGCTCGGTAGGCTGCCGCGGACCGGCGGGGCGCGGCTCCGGCACGGGTCGCCGGTGGGGCAGCCGGCGGCGCAGGGGAGGGGACGAGGCGATGACGCTGTCGCGGCGGGTTCTGCGCGCGGGCACCGGCCTGCTGCTGGGCGGGACGCTCGGGTTGACCGGGTGCGGGTCGGGCGACGAACCGGCCCCGGCCCCGGCCGCCGCGTCGCCCAGCGCGGCCCGCCAGTTCAAGCCCGGGGCGGCGGGCGTCGGCGACGGATACTTCCCGACCTACGGAAACGGCGGCTACGACGTCAGCCGCTACACGGTCAAGGTCCGCTACGACCCGGAGAAGGACCGGCTCACCGGCACCACCACCCTCCAGGCGGCGGCGACCGGCGACCTGTCCTCGTTCAACCTGGACCTGGCCGGGCTGACCGTGCGGTCGGTGACGGTGGACGGCGCTCCGGCGAAGCACAGCCGCAAGGACGACGAGTTGGTCATCACGCCGGCCAGCGGCCTCATCGCGGGCAACGGCTTCGTCGCCGAGGTCGCGTACGAGGGCGAGCCGGAGCCGCTGCGCAACGAGGCCCTGGGCGTCGGGGGCTTCCTGCACACCGAGGACGGCGCCATCGCGCTCGGCCAGCCCGAGTCGGCGAGCACCTGGTTCCCGGTCAACGACCACCCCTCGGACAAGGCCACCTACGACTTCGAGATCACCGTCCCCAAGGGGCTGACGGCGGTCGGCAACGGGGTGCCGGCGGGGCGGAGCACGGTCGGCGGCTGGACCACCTGGAAGTGGGCCGAGCGCAGCCCGATGGCGAGCTACCTGAGCACGGTGGTGATCGGCGAGTTCCGGATCACCGAGAGCGAGCACAAGGGACGGCCGGTGTTCCACGCGGTCACCACCGACCTGCCGGAGGGCGCGGCGGACCGGTCGATCGCCGACACGGTCGAGGTGGCCGACTACCTGGAGACCGTCTTCGGGCCGTACCCCTTCGGGTCGTACGGCGGCGTGGTGATCTCCGACGCCCGGATCAGGTACGCCCTGGAGACGCAGAGCCGCCCGGTCTACTCGGCGGGCTTCTTCCGCGCCGGCGAGAACACCGGGGTGGTCGCGCACGAACTGGCCCACCAGTGGTTCGGCAACAGCGTGTCGCTGACGAGGTGGCAGGACATCTGGCTCAACGAGGGGCTGGCCACCTACGCCGAGTGGCTCTGGGCCGAGTACGACGGCGGGCGCACCGCCCAGCAGGCGTTCGACGCCCGGTACGCCGGCTCGTCCGGTGAGGTCTGGCGGACGCCGCCGGGTGATCCGGGGGTGGAGAACCTGTTCAGCGAGTCGGTCTACCAGCGGGGCGGGATGACCGTGCACGCGTTGCGGGTGGCGGTCGGCGACAAGGCGTTCTTCGAGATCCTGAAGACGTGGACGGCGCAGAAGCGCGACGCCAACGCCACCACGGCCGAGTTCGTCGCGCTGGCCGAGCGGATCTCGGGCGAGCAGCTCGACGAGCTCTTCGACGCCTGGCTGCGCGGCAGCGAACGCCCCGCCCGGCCCGAGCGCCTGTGACGGCGGTCAGTCCTTGACGCGCAGCTCCGGGTGGGCGGCCAGGTACGCGTCCGCCCGGCCGGCGCGCAGCTCGGTGAGGAACTTCCGGCCGGTCGGCTTGAGCTGCTCGCCCCGGTAGGCGCTGCCCCGGCCCACGCCCTCGCCGGGCAGCCCGACCAGCACGAACCGGTCCGGCGGCAGCCCGCCGAGGGCGTACGCGACGTCCACGACGCGCGGCCCGCCGGCGTAGACCAGCGTCTCGCCGAGGGCGTCGACCACCTGCTGGACGCGCTCCGGCTGCCGGGCCAGGTTCTCGTCGAGGATCTTGGTGGCCAGCGCCTTGACGAGCTGCTGCTGGTGGCGCTGCCGGGCGTAGTCGCCGCCGGTGAGGTAGCGCTGGCGGGCGTAGTCCAGCGCCTGCCAGCCGGTGAGGTGCCGTTCGCCCTTCTCGTACACCATCTGCGGCCCGACGTAGCCTCCGCCGCCCGGCGCGGGCTCCCGGTGCCGGCCGTCGGGGCGGCGGTGCAGCGACACCACCCGCTGGTCGACGTAGAGGTCCACCCCGCCGAGCTGGTCCACGAGCTTGTCGAAGCTGTTGAAGGTGAGCACCGCGCCGGCGTCGATGCGCAGCCCGGTGTAGCCGCTGACCGTGCTGCGCAGCAGCTCGTACCCCTGGGCGGTGCTCGGCTGTCTGGGCTTGCCGGGCACCCGGCTGCCGTAGCTCATCGCGTGGGTGAGCTTGGTCTTCCCGCCGCGGTAGCCGGCCTTGGGAAAGGCCGGGATGTCGACCAGCAGGTCGCGGGGGAGGGAGAAGAGGTACGCCCGGTCGAGGCCCTTCGGCACGTGGACCACCAGCACGGCGTCGCCGTGCGGCTCCCAGCCGGGCACGCTGACCCGGGTGTCCACGCCGACCAGGAGGAGGTTGAGCGGGCCCGTGATGCCGGCGCCCGGCGGCGCGGTCGGGCTCGCCGTGGCGCCCGGGGTGGCCGGGCCCGGCGTCCCGGTGGCGACGGTCGGCCCGCTCGGGCGCCGCGGCTCCTCGTCGCCGACCAGCCGGGTGGTCACGAGGGCGCCGACGCCCAGCAGGGCCAACGCCGCGAGGACGGCCAGCCCCAGCAACCACCTCGGGCGCTTCCTCCCGGTCCCCTGAGCCATGCGACACCCCCGTGTGAGACAACGTGCGGACTCCGGGCCCGGGTTCGGGTGGGCGTCCCCGGATCGACGGACGGGAGCATGATCGCGCGGAAACCGGTGCTGGCGCGATGGCTACTCAGCGGTAATGATGCGTTCATGCGGTACGACGTGGTCGTCATCGGGTCGGGCTTCGGCGGCAGCGTCACCGCGCTCCGGCTGGCCGAGAAGGGCTACTCGGTCGGCGTGCTGGAGGCCGGGCGGCGCTTCGCCGACGACGAGTTCCCGCAGACCTCCTGGCGACTGCGCCGGTTCCTCTGGGCGCCCCGGCTCGGCTGCTACGGCCTGCAGCGGCTCACGCTGCTCCGGCCGGCCGACCGGCGGGCCGGCGGCGGCGTGCTGGTGCTCTCCGGGGCCGGGGTGGGCGGCGGCTCGCTGGTGTACGCGAACACGCTCTACGAGCCGCTGGACGCCTTCTACGCCGACCCGCAGTGGCGGGACATCACCGACTGGCGCGACGAGCTGGCCCGCCACTACGACCAGGCCAAGCGGATGCTCGGCGTCACCACGTACCCGCTCGTCACCCGCACGGACCGGGCGATGCGGGCGGTGGCCGAGCGGATGGGGGTCGGGCACACCTTCCACGCCACCCCGGTCGGCGTGCACCTCGGCCGGCCGGGCCAGCGGGTCGCCGACCCGTACTTCGGCGGGGCCGGGCCGGCGCGCACCGGCTGCACGCACTGCGGCGGCTGCATGACGGGCTGCCGGCACGGCGCGAAGAACACCCTGGTCAAGAACTACCTCTGGCTGGCCGAGCGGCTCGGCGCGCGGGTGCACCCGCTGACCACGGTGACCGCCGTCCGCCCCGCCGACGGCGGCGGGTACGCGGTGCACACCGTGCGCACCGGGGCCTGGCTGCGGGCGCGGCGGGAGGTGATCCACGCCGACCAGGTGGTCTTCGCGGCCGGCGCGCTCGGCACCCAGCGGCTGCTGCACGAGATGAAGGCGCAGGGCGCGCTGCCCGCGCTCTCGCCCCGCCTCGGCGAGCTGACCCGGACCAACTCGGAGGCGATCCTGGGCGCCTCGGTGCCCCGGCGGCGCGCCCGCGCCGAGGGGCTCGACTTCACCGAGGGGGTGGCGATCACCAGCTCGTTCCACCCCGACCCGCAGACCCACATCGAGCCGGTCCGCTACGGGCGGGGCTCCAACGCGATGGGGCTGCTCCAGTCGCTGCTGGTCGACGGCGGCCCGCGCCGGGTGCGCCGCTGGCTGGGCACGCTCCTGCGCCAGCCCGGCACGGCCGCCCGGCTGCTGTCGGTGCGCGGCTGGTCGGAGCGGACGGTGATCGCCCTGGTCATGCAGTCGGCGGACAACTCGCTGACCACCCGGTTCCGGCGTGGCCCGCTGGGGCGGCGCCTGGTCTCCGGGCCGGGGCACGGCGCGCCCAACCCGACCTGGATCCCCGCCGGCAACCAGGCGGTGCGGCTGCTCGCCGAGGAGATCGGCGGTACGCCCGGCGGCGCGCTGACCGAGCCGTTCGACATCCCGATGACCGCGCACATCCTCGGCGGTGCGGTCATCGGCGCCACCCCCGCCGACGGCGTCGTCGACCCCTGGCACCGGGTCTACGGCCACCCCGGGCTGCACGTGGTGGACGGCGCCGCCGTCTCGGCGAACCTGGGGGTCAACCCGTCGCTCACCATCACCGCCCAGGCGGAACGCGCGATGTCGTTCTGGCCGAACCGGGGCGACGAGGACCCGCGGCCGCCGCTCGGTGAGCCGTACCGTCGGCTGGAGCCGGTGCCGCCCCGGCACCCGGCGGTCCCGGCCGACGCCCCCGGCGCGCTGCGGAGGTGACCGGGCCCGGCACCCGTCAACGCGTCGGGCGTCGGAGCACGGGTACGCGCCGATCCGTCCAGGCGACCAGCGCCGCGTGCGGGAGGGTCAGCGCGGCCAGCACGGCGACCGTCGCGGGCAGCGGGTCCGCCCGGTGGCCGGGCCAGCTGACCAGGGCGAGCAGGGCGGTGACGGCCACCACCGTGGGAGCCGCCGCCTGCCGCGCGAAGCGACGCAGCGGCGGTCCGAACCGCCCGGCCCCCAGGTCGGCCGCGTTCCGCGGATCGTGGCGCAGCAGCCGGGCGACGTGGCGGCAGGAGTGCCAGGCCGCGAAGTACGCCCCGACGGCCAGGGACGGCGGCACGGCGCTGAACAGCGCGGCGAGGAGGACCGGCTGGACGGCGTCGCGGGCGCGTCCGGCACGCGCGTCCCGGAGCGCGGTGGCCGCGACCGCGCACAGCACGGTGGCCAGTGCCAGCGCCCGCACCTCGACGGTGAGCAGCGCCGGCGCCCCCGGGGCCACCGCCGCCAGCAGCGGGTCGACCTGGTCCCGCCACAGCACCAGCGGGATGACCACCGGCGGTCCCCCGTACGCGAGCACGACGGCCACCCTCGGCCGGATCGGCCGGCGGTCCCGCTCGGCGTGGAACGCCTCGTCGGCGGTGCCGAAGTGGACGACCGACACGACGAGGAAGCCGACCAGCGCCAGGTCCGGCGCGGCCCGGAAGGCCGCCAGCCCGGCGCCGGCCACGGCCGTGTAGGCCGCCAGCAGCGCCACGCGTGCCGACCGCGGACGGGCGCGCGCCGACAGCCACGCGGGCACCAGGTGGTCGACCGCGCCGTGCGGGAGCCCGAGGAGCAGTCCCGCGAGCAGGAAGGCCGGTGAGCTGCCCAGCCCGGCGGCGTCGATCAGCGGCGACGACGCCAGCAGCCCGCCGAGGGCGAGTTGCGACGCCGTCCCGGCGCGTCGCAGCAGCCGGTCCGGCCCCCGTGGGCCCTTCGCCGCGTCGGTCGCGTCCGGCGGCGGCCGTCGGGTCGGGGCGGGTGCCCGGCCGTCCCCCACCGGCGTTCCGGGGGCGGCCCCGCCGGCCGGGTCAGACGACGGTGAGGTGACCACGGTCGGACAGGGCGCGCAGCCGGCCGAGATCGAGGATGCTCCAGCCCACCTTCGTCAGGATGGACAGCAGGACGTAGAGCAGGCTGGTGGTGGCGGAGCCGACCAGGCCGACGCCGGCTGGGCCGATCATCCAGAACAGGGGGTAGCCCACCCAGAGCACGCTGAGCAGCAGGGCGGCCTCCGTGTACACCGCCGCGATCCCCGCCGGCTGACGCTGCGCGTGGGTGCGCAGCGGCCCCCAGATCAGGCCGTAGAGCCCGAGGAAGGCCAGGACGCCCATCGTGAACAGGGTGTAGCGGATCGTGGCGTCCGCCGCGAGTTCGGCGGTCAGCCCGCAGACGAAGACCACCAGGTTCGTCCCGGTGAGGGCGCCCGCCAGTCCCCAGCGGCGCCCGGGCAGCGAGTGCGTGGCGGTCAGCATCAGCGCCACCAGCAACAGGGGGGAGGTGACCGCCCAGTCGACGTACCGCGCCCAGTAGAGCGTGTGACCGGCCACCTCCGCCCGGCCGCCGCCCAGCGCCAGGACCAGGTACCAGGAGCCGGACCAGAGCGGGACCGCGATCGCCACCCGGTACTCGCTGGGCGGGACTCCCCGCGGGTCCGCCCGCCACCGGCTGAACAGCACCACCCCACTCGCCATGGCGGCGACGTACATCCACAGCCACCACTCGGTCATGCCCGCTCCTCGGCCGACTCTCCGGCGCGCCGTGCCCGCCCGGCTGCCGCCTTCCGGCGACCCGGGCGCACGCCGGGGTGCCGTCGCCCGCACCCGTCGGAGGCCTCGTGCGTGAGCCGGTGCCGGACGGTAGGGACACCGTATACAGGCCAAAAGCCGCATACGTACCTAATGGCTCCCCTCGGTCGGGCGGTGGCGCGACAGATCACCCGCACGGTGGCCGAGGTCACCTCCGGGGCGGTGCGCGGCGTCCGGCTCCGCGTCGTCGCGCTCGGCCCGGCGCCGCCGAGGGGTGCACGCGCCCGCCGACGACGGTCGCGCCCGGCCACCTGGGGGCCGACCGCGGTGGCGTGGTGGCGGACCGGCGGGGGGCGCGGCGGCGTCGTCGGTAGGATTTGCTGCCATGAGCACGCCTCGCCCCGTCCTCGTGGTGGACTTCGGAGCCCAGTACGCCCAGCTCATCGCGCGCCGGGTGCGCGAGGCCAACGTCTACTCGGAGATCGTGCCGCACTCGATGCCGGTCGCCGAGATGCTGGCGAAGGACCCGGCCGCGATCATCCTCTCCGGCGGCCCGTCCAGCGTCTACGCGCCGGACGCCCCGCAGATCGACGCCGGCATGTTCGACTCCGGGGTGCCGGTCTTCGGCATCTGCTACGGCTTTCAGGCGATGGCCCAGGCGCTCGGCGGCACCGTGGCGCGCACCGGCAACCGCGAGTACGGCGGCACCCCGCTGCGCGCCCGCCCCGAGGCCGGCGTGCTGCTCCATGAGCTGCCGGACGACCTGCCGGTCTGGATGAGCCACGGCGACTGCGTGACCGAGGCCCCGGCGGGCTTCACGGTGACCGCCGAGTCGGCGGGCGCGCCGGTCGCCGCGTTCGAGGACCTGGCCGGCCGGCGGGCCGGCGTGCAGTTCCACCCGGAGGTCGGGCACACCGCGCACGGCCAGGAGATGCTGCGCCGCTTCCTCTACGACATCGCCGGCATCGAGCCGACCTGGACGCCCGAGAACATCATCGACGAGCAGGTCGCCCGGATCCGCGAGCAGGTCGGCGACAAGGAGGTCATCTGCGGCCTGAGCGGCGGGGTCGACTCGGCCGTCGCCGCCGCGCTGGTGCACAAGGCGGTCGGCGACCAGCTCACCTGCGTCTTCGTCGACCACGGCCTGCTGCGCGCCGGCGAGGCCGAGCAGGTGGAGAAGGACTACGTCGCCGCCACGGGCATCAGGCTCAAGGTGGTCGACGCGCAGGAGCGCTTCCTCGGGGCCCTGGCCGGGGTGACCGACCCCGAGCAGAAGCGCAAGATCATCGGCCGGGAGTTCATCCGGGTCTTCGAGGCCGCCGCGCGGGAGATCGCCGCCCACGGCGACGTCGAGTTCCTGGTGCAGGGCACCCTCTACCCGGACGTGGTCGAGTCCGGCGGCGGCACCGGCACGGCCAACATCAAGAGCCACCACAACGTCGGCGGCCTGCCGGAGGACCTGAGGTTCGCCCTGGTCGAGCCGCTGCGCACGCTGTTCAAGGACGAGGTCCGCGCGCTCGGCCTCCAGCTCGGCCTGCCCGAGGCGATGGTCTGGCGGCACCCGTTCCCGGGCCCCGGCCTGGCCATCCGGATCATCGGCGCGGTCGACCGGGAGCGGCTCGACCTGCTCCGCCAGGCCGACCTCATCGCCCGCGAGGAGCTGACCGCGGCCGGCCTGGACCGGGGCGTCTGGCAGTTCCCGGTGGTGCTCCTCGCCGACGTGCGCAGCGTCGGCGTGCAGGGTGACGGCCGCAGCTACGGGCACCCCGTGGTGCTGCGGCCGGTCTCCAGCGAGGACGCGATGACCGCCGACTGGTCCCGGCTGCCCTACGAGCTGATCGCCCGGATCTCCACCCGGATCACCAACGAGGTCGCCGAGGTCAACCGGGTGGTGCTGGACGTGACGAGCAAGCCGCCGGGCACCATCGAGTGGGAGTGACCCGGCCTCACGCCGCCGGCGGGTAGGCCGGCGGCGTGGGCTGCGCCACCGTGGGCTGCGCCACCGTGGGCGGCGCCACCGTGGGCGGCGCGGGCCGCGCCGGGTGCGGCCAGGCGGGGGCGTCCGCCGGCTCCTCGGGCATCAGGAACCACATGATCGGGTACGCGAGCAGCGCGAGCCCGCCGGTGAGCAGGCCGGTGACCGCGAAGACCACCCGGACGAGCGTGGGGTCGACGGCGAAGTAGCGGCCGAGGCCGCTGGCCACCCCGGCGACCATCCGGTCGGTCACGGGGCGGCGGAGCTGCTTGTACGGGGGCTGGGAAGGGGCGGTGGAAGTCATGCCTCCACCATCCGCGCCGGCGACCCGGGCGACCTCGGTGACCGCCCGGAGCCGTACCCTGACCTGCCCCTGAGGCGCGAGTCTTGAGTCAGGAATCTGACTCTTTTCGATGGAGGTAACCCGGGCCGGGGAGAATTTGGCCCCGTGACCACCATGCTGGAGCCGCTCCGCAGGATCGCGGCATACGCAGTTTGTGCTGATTCAGTCGGCCGAGTGTTGCTGGTCCGCGCATCGGAGCGCTCCGGCACACCCGGCACGTGGTCGCTGCCCGGCGGGGCGGTCGATCACGGCGAGGACCCGCACCACACCGTCGTCCGCGAGACCGCCGCCGAGACCGGCCTTTCCGTCACCGTCGACAGCCTGCACGACGTGCTGGCCGACATGCGGGCCCTGCCGGACCGGGGCATCACCATCCACACCGACCGCCTGATCTACCACGTCTCGGTCCGGGGCGGGACGCTCGCCGACCGGGTCGACCGGCCGACCGACCTGGCCCGCTGGTTCACCCCGGAGGAGGCCCGCGAGCTGCCGCTGCGGTCGTTCACCGCGCGCGCCCTCGGCCTGCCCGCCTCGTCCGCCGACATCGTCCCGGACGAGCCGCCGGAGTTCCCCTCGTTCTACGCCGTGCCCGGCCCGGACGGGCTGCACCGCGCCCAGCGCTTCGCGGCGTACGCGGTGGTGACCGACCCGGACGGGCGGGTGCTGCTCACCCGGGTCTCCGACGGCTACCCGGGCGCGGGCTGCTGGCACCTGCCCGGCGGCGGCACCGACTACGGCGAGCAGCCGGGCGCCGCCCTGATCCGCGAGCTGGTCGAGGAGACCGGGCAGACCGGCCGCCTCGTCGAGCTGCTGGGCGTCGCCAGCCACCGGGACGCCGCGTCCCTGGGGCCGGAGGGCTACCCGATCGACTGGCACGGCGTGCGCGCCTTCTACCGGGTCGTGGTCGACCAGCCGGCCCCGCCCACCGTCGCCGACGTCGGGGGCTCCACCTGCGAGGCGCGCTGGTTCGCCCGCGAGGAGCTCGGCGCCCTGCCCACCGACCGCCTGACCGAGGTCACGGCGGAAGCCGTCCAGGCCGCCCGCCTGGCCTGACGCCGCGTCCCGCCGCCGTGGGCCCCGCCCCGGCCTGCGTTGATCATGAGGTCGTCCGGGCGGCACGCCGGGCCCGCTGCCGCTAGCCTCATGATCGACGTGAGCGGGTCGGTGCGGCGGGGGGAGTGCGGGCGGGTGGAGGAACGGCGGCGGGTCGGGGCGTACGGGGTCTGTCGGGGCTCGGACGGGCGGGTGCTGTTGACCCGCGGTGCGGCCTCGTGCCCGTTCCCCGGGGTCTGGCAGTTGCCCGGTGGCGGGTTGGCGCACGCGGAGGATCCCGCGCACGCCGTGGTCCGCGAGTTCGCCGAGGAGACCGGCCTCGCCGTCGAGGTGACCGGCGTGCGGGCCGTGCTCGCCGACGTGACGACCTTCCGTGACCTCGGCGTCGCGGTGCACACCGACCGCCTCGTCTTCGACGTTGCGGCCCGCGACGGCGAACCGCGCCCAAAGCCGGCCGGCGGCAGCGACGCGGTGGCCTGGTTCACCCCCGACGAGGCGACGGCGGTGCCACTGATGCCGTTCACCGCCGAGTTGCTCGGACTCCCCGTCGCGCCCCTGCCGGCCGACCTGCCCCGGTCACTGCCACGCGAGGGCCGGCCGCCGGCCGACCGGCGGCAGCGCTTCGGGGCGTACGGGCTGGTGACGGACTCGGCCGGGCGGGTGCTGCTCACCATGATCGCGGACGGCTACCCGGGCGCCGGCCGGTGGCACCTGCCCGGCGGGGGCACCGACCACGGCGAGCAGCCGGTCGCCGCGTTGCTGCGCGAGCTGGTCGAGGAGTCCGGCCAGCTCGGCCGGGTGGTCGAGCTGATCGGCGTGAACAACCTGCACAACCCGGCCGCCCTGGGGCCGGAGGGGCGTCCGCTGGACTGGCACGGCATCCGGGTGATCTACCGGGTGGCGGTCGACGCGCCCACCGAGCCCCGGGTGACCGAGCTGGCCGGTGGATCCACCGCCCGGGCCGGCTGGTTCGCCCCCGAGCAACTCGCCGACCTGCCGCTCACGGAGATCGCCGCCGTGGCGCTGGGCCGCCGGTCGCCCCGCCCGTAGGGGCGTCGACGGTAGGGACGTCGTTCCTCGTCGGCGACGGCCCGTAACCGGACACCGGGGCAGGCGGCACGCGCTCGCCGAGCCGCCGGCGAGGGCGTCCGGTACATTCGATGTGGGGTTGGTGGAGGAAACGGGCGATGGAGCCCGAGATGGGAATAGAAGAGCGGTTCGCGCGGTTCAGGGAGATATAAGTACCGCCGGCAGCTATCGCCAATCCCCGTTCGCCTATGCGATGGTGTACTCCGCAAAATGGCTGCCGGGCCAGAAAGGTCCGGCACGAGACAGCCGGACACCCGCCTCCGTGGCGGTCAGCCGATCCGGTGATGGAGGAAACGTGCCGAGAGCCCCATGGCGCCGGCGTCGTACGACTGACAGTCCGCGTCCCGCAGGACGTCGCTGGGCTGGCCCCTTGCGCCGCAGCAGCACCTTCGCCCGGCAGGTGCTGCTGGTCCGGGTCGGCCGCCGCGACGGCGACCTGCGCGACGCCACCGACCTGTCGCTGCCCGAGCACCGCTACACCGACCGGCCGCGCCGCCGCTACGGACCGAGCCGGTTCCAGCGCGCCGAGGTCGAGTCGATCGTGCCGGTCAGCCCTGCCCTCGCGCCCGCGACCCCGGCCGACGAGCCGGCGATGTCGATCCCGCTGCTCCCCGGCGAGCGGACGGTGGCCCGCCGGATGAAGTTCGCGGTGGTCAACGCCTGCACCCTGAGCAGCCTGATGCTCGGCATGCTGGCGATCTTCCTGGCCATGCAGGGCGAGGTGCGCATCGCCGCGCTGTGCCTGATCGCCTGCGTCGTCTTCGACGGCCTCGACGGCGCGCTCGCCCGCAAGTTCGGCGTGGCCAGCCCGTTCGGCGCGCAGATGGACTCGCTGGCCGACATGTGCTCGTTCGGCCTGGCCGCCCCCGTGGTGGTCTACGCCTCGCTGGCCGGCTCGGTCTCCACCCCGGCGGCCGCGGTGGCGTGTGCCCTCGTCGCGGCCTGCGCGGCCATCCGGCTCGCCCGGTTCAACGTCTCGCCGAAGGACGGCCGGTTCTTCTGCGGCGTGCCCACCACGATGGCGGCCGCCGTCCTCGCCCTGACCGTGGCCATCGGGCTGCCGGTGCCGGGCACGGTCCAGGTCGCCGGCGTGGCGCTGCTCGCCTTCGCCATGGTCTCCAGCTTCCCGTACGCCAAGCTGGCCCGCCTGGTCAAGCTGCCGCCGTGGCTCTGGCTGGCCCCGGTGATCGGCGCGCTGATCGACATCCGGCTCACGTTCGCCCTGATCGTGGTCGGTTATCTGGTCAGTGGCCCGGTGCTCTGGCTCCGCCAGCGCCGCACCGCCTGACCCCACGTACGCCGAAGGGGCGCCGCGATCCCGCGGCGCCCCTTCGCGTGTCTCCCCGCTCAGCGCCAGCGGGCGATGACGGTCGAGCCGCCGACCACCTTGTCGCCGGGCCCGACGAGCGGCTCGGCGGCGTCGGCCGGCAGGTAGACGTCGGTGCGCGAGCCGAACCGGATCAGGCCGAACCGCTCACCCCTGGCCAGCAGCGAACCGATCGGCGCCCGCTGCACGATCCGCCGGGCGATCAGGCCGGTGCGCTGCGCCACGACCACCGTGCCGTGCGCCGTCTCCAGCACCGTGAACGCGGCCACGTTGTGCTCCGCGGCCGGCTTCATCGCGTTGGCGAAGCCGCCGTCGGCGACGAAGTAGTCGACCACCTTGCCGGCCACCGGGGCGCGGTTGACGTGCACGTCCAGCACCGACAGGAAGACGGCGATCCGCAGCCACTCGCCCTCGCCGAAGCGCTCGTCGTGCAGCCGCTGCACCGACAGGACCTGGCCGTCCGCCGCGGCGACCACCGCCGACGGGTCCTCCGGCACGTCGCGCTCCGGGTCCCGGAAGAAGGCGGCGACCGGGCCGGCGGCCACGGCGGGGAGCAGCCAGAGCTTCGACTTCGGCCGGGCCAGCCGGGCCAGCGCGGCCAGGCCGAGCGTGATGCCGGCGGCGGCGACCCCGTTCGAGTCGATGTGCATGCCGCGGGTCAGCGGCACGCTCGACGGGCGGTGCGCCGGGGCCAGCCGGGCCGCGGAGGCGGCGTCTGCCGGGGTGAAGCGGAGCCGGTACACCCGCAGCGGCGGAGTGTTGCGCAGCACCAGGTCCGTGCCGACGCCGTACAGCGCGCCCTGCCGGTCCAGTTCCCCGGCCGCGCCCGCCGTACGCCCCGGCGTGGCGGTCGTCGCCACGCTCAGCACGGCGCCGTCGGTGAGGTACTTCGCCAGGCCCTCGACGGCGCCCCGGGTCTCGTCGGCCGTGCCGGTGAAGGGTTCCCCGGCGATGACCACCGCGGCGGGCTCGGCCTCGGCGAGCGTGTCGACCACGCGGACCCGGTCGGCGACCCAGCGGCCCTGGGCGGTGACGTGCTCCCGCAGCGCCTGCGGGTTGGTCGATCCGGCGGGCACCAGCGTGAGGGTGTCGCCCGGCAGCAGCGCGTCGATCGCGGCGGCCAGCACCGTGGACTCCGGCGCCGCGCCGACCAGCAGGGCGGCCTTCGGGTCGTTCATCCGGGCGAGCTCGGTGACGAGCGTACGGGCGGCTCGCTCGCCGATGCGGACCGGACCGGACCGGCCCGTGGTGCGCACGGCGGGGGACTGCGTCATGTCGACGGGCTCCTGACGGGGTAGAGACGGGAAGCGCGGCGGGACCGCCACGGCGGCGCGGTCCGGCCGGCTCGGCGGCCAGGTCGGCACGGGCCGGCCGGCGGAGGCGGGATCTCCACCGGCCAGCATAGGCGGCTGCGGGCGCGGGCCGCACCGCTGTGGTCAGCCGCGACGGCGCTCCTCACCGGCCGGCGGGCCGCTGGTCGGGCGTGGTCGGTCGTCCTCCTCGGCGGCCCGGTCCTCGACCGCGTCGGCTCGGACGTCGGTGACCGCCTCGGTCGGCCATTCGTCGGCCTCGTCCCCGAGCCGCGAGCCGGCCGTGGGCCCGCCCGACATCGGCGCGGACACCTCCCACTCGGACCGCCCGCCCCGGTCGGACGGCTGGCCCCAGTCGGGCTGCCCAGCGCCCCACGTCGCCGGATCGTCGGGCGGGGCCGCCCGGTCCGGGTCCCACGCGGTCGGGTCGGCCCCGGCGGCGTACCGGTCCGCCTCGTCGCCGGCCGGGGCCGCGGCAGCGGGCTCGTCGCCGGCCGGGGTGGCGTTCTTCCCGGCGGCGGAGCGCCCGGAGCGCAGTGCGCCCACCAGGCCCAGGATGCCGATGACGATCAGCGCGCCGGCCAGGAACCAGCCGACGGGTGGCAGGGCGAGCCCGAGCAACTGGGCGAGCAGCCACCACGCGGCGAGCCCGACGAAGATCAGCCCGAAGGCGAACGACACGATGTCGGTGCGGTGGGCCTTCACCGGGTCACCTCCAGGTTGCCGGCGTTCACGTGGATGTAGAGGCGCAGCGTGCCGCCGCCGGCGCCGTCGGCGCCCAGGTCGGTCGTCTCCCGCAGCGGGCCGTCCAGCCCGCCGGAGCGCTTGCCGAAGACGACCGCGTCACCGGCGTTGACGTCGGCCACCGTGGTCACGTCGACGCCCGGCGGCACCACCACCGTGCACTCGCCGAAGTTGATGGCGACGGTGATCTCGGTGGTCTTCTTGTCGAAGTCGACCGCCCGCAGGTCGAGGATGGCGTCGCCGAAGCTGTTCTCGTACCGGACGGCGAGGTCGCGGTGGTCGGTGGGCGCCCAGGTCACGTTGCCGTCGACGCCCCGGATCCGGTCGTAGGACTCGGTCACGGTGGCCACCCCGAGCGCGGCGGCGGCCACCAGGCCGAGCGCGATCAGCCACCGGGCCCGCCCGAACCAGGTGCCGACCAGCAGGCCGAACCCGATGGTGGCCAGCGTGGCCGCGAAGTACGCCGACGCGCGGACGTCGAACACGTCCAGCAGGTCGAGGACGGTGACCACGCCGAGGGCGAGGAAGATCAGCGAGAAGGTCACCGCGCCGAGCGGGGACCGCTCACGTGGCCGCTTCGGTGGCTTGACGGGCGGCAGCGGTGGCAGCGGCGGAACGGGGGTCTGCCCGGCGTACGGGCCGTGCGGGGCGAACGGGGGCCGGTAGCCCGGCGGCAGCGGCGCGGGACGGCCCGCGACCGGTGCGCCGCCCGAGGTCGCGGCGGGCCAGCCGGAGGTGGGCGGGGCGGGCGGCCAGCCGGCGGCCGGGGTGCCCGCCGGGAAGGGTGCGGGCGCGGCGGGCGCCCAGGCGGGCGGCTCGGCCGTCGGCGCGGCCGGCTGGCCCGAGACCGGGAGGCCGGCCTCCTGCGCGGCTGGCTGGCCCGAGCCCGGGAGGCCGGCCCCCTGCGTGGGTGGGACCGGGGTTCCGCCGGGGGCCACGGCGACGCTCGGCGGGGCCGGGTACGCGGCCGGCGCGGGGTAGCTGACCGGCGGCACCGGGCCGGGCGGGGCGGGCGGCGCGGGCGGGACGGCACCGGCCGGCGCGGCCGGGGCGCCCCGGTTGTCGCGGTTGAGCATGAGCGCCCCGCCGATCAGGATCGTGGCGCCGAGCAGCACCGCCCGGAACGCGTCGGTGACGATGTAGCCGAAGCTGATCGCGACCAGGATGCTGAGCACGATCACGGTGACCGGGGACATGCTGGACCGGCCCCGGCCGAGCATCGACTCGACGGGCGAGGCGCTGTCCCCCTCACCGGGGATGATCAGCCAGGCGGTGACGTAGACCAGGATGCCGATGCCGCCGAAGAAGCCGAGCACCGCCAGCAGCACGCGCCAGAGCACCGGGTCGGTGTTGGTGGCCCGGCCGATCGCCGCACAGACGCCGGCCAGGTAGCGGCCGTCGCGGGGGCGGACCAGCCCGTACCGCGAGGTGAAGCCGACGCCCCCGAACGGCGGCTGCGGCCCGGGGCCCGGGTCGGCGCCGGGCGGCGGCGTCCCCCCGGCCGCGTCCGGCGCGGCCACCGGCGGCGACGTCCCGAACTCGGCGGACGCGCTCCCGTCGGCGGGCGTCGCGGCGGGCGGCGGTCCGCCCGGCTGTGCCGCCCCGGGGCGCGGGGACTGGGCAGCTTCCTCGGTCATGCCCTCGATCCTGCTGCCCGGAACGCCGGACGACCTCAGGACCCGACCCTGACGCCACCCTGAGATACGGGCGGACGGAATGTCGGGGGCGTCCCCGTGGTCGCGCGGCGGCGCACCGTGTGACGATCGAACCGGCGCCGGCAACGGACGGCCGCCCGCCCCGTGCCAGTCGTGACCAGGGAGCCTCCGATCGACGCCGTGACCCACCCTCCTCGCCTCTACCGAGCCCCCGAGCACCGGATGGCCGCCGGGGTGGCCGCCGGCATCGCCGACCACCTCGGCATCTCGGTGCTCCGGGTGCGGGTCGCCTTCATGGTGCTGCTGGGGCTGAGCGGCTTCGGCCTGCTGCTCTACGCGGCCTTCTGGGCGGTCGTGCCGCTGCGGCCTGGCGACACCGCCGTACCGCCCCGTCGCGACGTCGGGCAGCTGCTGCCGTTCGTGGCGATCGGCCTCGGCGTGCTGATGGTGCAGGTGATGGTCTTCGACTCGGTCGGCGCGGCCGGCACCGCCGGCTGGCTCGTCGCGATCATCGCGGTCGGCGCCGGGGTGATCTGGCACCAGTCGGCCCCGGAGCGGCGGCGGCAGTGGGGCGACACCATGCCGGTGCCCTGGCTGGGCGCGGTCGTGGAGGAGAGCGACCGGCGCGCCTTCGTGCTCCGGTTCATCGGTGGCGGGGTGCTGGTCGCGGTCGGCATCATCGGCGTCGCCGCGGTCTACTCGCCGGCGCAGAACTTCGACGCGGTGCTCAACGGCGTGATCTTCGCCCTGGTCGGGCTGGCCGGGGTCGGCGTGGTGGCCGCGCCGGTGCTGTGGCGCACGTACAACCAGCTCCGCTCCGAGCGCGAGGGGCGCATCCGCGAGCAGGAGCGGGCCGAGCTGGCCGCCATGGTGCACGACCAGGTGCTGCACACGCTGGCCCTGATCCAGCGCAACGCGGCCGACGTCAAGACCGTCCAGCGGCTCGCCCGGGGGCAGGAACGTTCGCTGCGCAACTGGCTCTACAAGCCCACCGGATCGCCGACCGAGCGCTTCGCCGCCGCCCTCGAGCAGGCCGCCGCCGAGGTCGAGGACACCTTCGCGATCACCGTCGAGGCCGTGGTGGTCGGCGACCGGGAGACCGACGAGCGGGTCGGGGCGCTGGTCGCCGCCGCGCGCGAGGCGCTGGTGAACGCCGCCCGGCACGCCGGGGTGCAGACGGTCTCGCTGTACGCCGAGGTCGAGCCGGATCAGGTCAGCGTCTTCGTCCGCGACCGGGGGAAGGGCTTCGACCCGGATACGGTGGAGGATCACCGGCACGGCGTCCGGGGCTCGATCATCGGGCGGATGAAGCGGCACGGCGGCCGGGCGGAGATCCGCTCCGGGCCGGGGGAGGGGACCGAGGTCCGGTTGATCCTGCCGATCTCCCGGGACTCGTCCACAGCGGAAAGGGACAAGTGATGACCGAGCAGTCGATGGAACCGGTCGAGGGAGCGGGTGCCGGCGCGGAGCGGCTGCGGGTCTTCCTCGTCGACGACCACGCCATGTTCCGCGCGGGGGTCCGCGCCGAGCTGGGCGCCCACGTCGAGGTGGCGGGGGAGGCGAGCACGGTCGCCGAGGCGGTCACCCGGATCGCCGCCACGCTGCCGGACGTGGTGCTGCTCGACGTGCACATGCCCGACGGCGGCGGCCGGGCGGTGCTGGAGGCGATGCGGCGCACCCACCCGCAGGTCAAGTTCCTGGCGCTGAGCGTCTCGGACGCGGCCGAGGACGTGATCGGGCTGATCCGGGCCGGTGCGCGGGGTTACGTCACCAAGACCATCTCCCCGGACGAGCTGGCCGCCGCGATCCGCCGGGTGGCCGACGGCGACGCCGTGTTCAGCCCCCGGCTGGCCGGGTTCGTGCTGGACGCGTTCGCGGCCCGCCCCGACGCGCCGGTTGCCGACCCCGAGCTGGACCAACTCACCAACCGCGAGCGCGAGGTGCTGCGGCTGCTCGCCCGGGGCTACGCGTACAAGGAGATCGCCAAGGAGCTCTACATCTCGATCAAGACGGTCGAGACGCACGTGTCGAACGTCCTGCGCAAGCTCCAGATGTCCAACAGGTACGAATTGTCCCGGTGGGCGGCGGACCGACGACTCGTCTGATCAAATTCTCTTCCCCATCATTTCGGGCGGAAGCGACGAATGTGACCCACAGGGGCTGACAAACGATCAATTCCCGTCCCATAATGCCCCGTCGCGTTCTCGCGTGCGGGTGGTGCGAAATCCCGCGGGAACGGCGGCTCCACTCCGACCCGCCGTGGGCGCGGGTCACCCCTGGGGAGAGGTACACGAATCTGATGTTCGGACAACGAGGACGGCGCTGGGCGCGGATCGCCCTGGTGACCGTCGCCGGTGGCGCGCTGGCGCTCGGTTTCGCCGCGCCGGCCGCCGCAGCCGACACGACCGGTGTGGCCAAGTCGGTCAAGGGCAGCAGCGTCAAGCTGATGCTCAACGGGGCGCCGAAGAGCGCCAGCGCGTTGGCGCTGGAGATCGACGGCAAGCTCGTCCCGACCTTCTGC
This sequence comes from Micromonospora sp. NPDC047670, assembly GCF_043204915.1. Classification (NCBI taxonomy): domain Bacteria; kingdom Bacillati; phylum Actinomycetota; class Actinomycetes; order Micromonosporales; family Micromonosporaceae; genus Micromonospora; species Micromonospora sp. NPDC047670. Next base: position 69,133 of record NZ_JBIDDA010000004.1, on the reverse strand, counting down.
ATCGACTACCGCACCAACGTCGCCATCGACGGGAAGTACAAGGAGGGCACCTGGGACGAGTCCCAGGTGAAGAACCTCGGCAAGGTGCAGTGGGTGCTCACCCACGGCTACCCGAACGCCGAATCGGCGAAGCTCCTGGCCGCCGCCGGCGCCACCATGCCGGCGAAGGCCGACGCCAAGAAGCTGCTCTACTTCGGCACCCAGACCGCCATCTGGCACTTCAGCGACGACGTCACCCTGGGTGACTGGGTCGCCGACAAGGGCCTGCTCGGCAAGCAGCAGTACGACGTGGTCAAGCGGGTCCACGACTACCTCGTCGCCAACGCCACCGACCAGCCGGAGCCGAAGGCCGAGCTGAACGTCGACCCGGCGAGCGCCAAGGCCACGGTCGGCGAGAAGGCCGGCCCGTTCACGGTCAAGGGCCCGGCCGGCGAGATCGCCCTCAAGGTCAGCGGCGGCACGGCGGTCGACGCCGAGGGCAAGCCGGTCACCACGACCACCAACGGCGGGCAGTTCTGGCTCGTCGCTGACGGCGCCGGCGAGGTGAAGGCCACCCTCTCCGCCGAGGGCTCGGTCTCCTTCGGCCGCGTCTTCCTCTTCACCGGTGACCGTCCCGCGCAGAAGCTGATCCTCGGGGGCAGCACCGGCGAGACCGTGACCACCAGGGCCGAGGCCACCTTCACCGCCGCCCCGACCGAGTCGCCGTCGCCGAGCGCCCCGGCGGAGTCCCCGTCGCCCAGCGTCCCGGCGGAGTCCCCGTCGCCGAGCGCCCCGGCGGAGAGCCCGGCCCCGTCGACCTCGCCCGCGAGCAACGGTGGCGACCTGCCGCTGACCGGCTCCCCGATCGCCGCCGCCATCGCGGCCGGCGTGGCGCTGCTGGCCGCCGGCGCGGTCGCCGTGCTGGTGGTGCGCCGCCGCCGGCTGCGCTTCACGGCCTGACCGACATCCGCTCCGCGGCTCCGGCCCCGGCACCCGTTTGACGGGGTGCCGGGGCCGGACCCGTTCCGCGGGGTGCCGGGGCGCGACCCGTTCCGCGGGGTGCCGGGGCGCGACCTGTTCCGCGGGGTGCCGGGGCGGGACCTGTTCCGTGGGGCCGGATCCGTCCGCGCCGGTCGGCGCCCGATCCTGCCGGCGTCATCTGGGGCGGCCCGGCCCGGTCCGCCGCCGTCGGACGGCGGCGGCGTCATCCGGTGCGCAGCACGGTGAACGCCTCGGCCATCCGGCCGGCCGGCAGCCCGGCCTCGTCCGCCGCGGTGGTGAGCCGGTCCCGCACCCAGGTCTCCACGTCCATCCGCGCGGTCTGCGAGCGGTGCGCCCGCATGGCGGCGACCTTGCGCGCGTACTGCCCGGTGACGTCGACGGCGTGGTCCGGCGCGGGGCCACCGGCGTACCAGACCTCGCGGACCACCCACGGCCGGAGCCCTTCGGCCAGCAGGTCGGGGTGGGCGAACGGGTTGCGCGCGTCCGGGTAGACCGCGCAGGTGGTCGCCTCGCCCACGGCGAGGTGGTCGGGGTGGCCCGGCCCGGCGAGCTGTTCCCACCGGCGCAGCGGCGAACTGGTCAGCACCCGGTCCGGCCGGTGCCGGCGGATCGCCGCGGTCACGTCCCGGCGCAGGCCGGGCGTCGGGGCGAGGGTGCCGTCGACGTACCCGTCGAGGAACTCCACCTGCCGGACGCCGACCGCGGCGGCCGCCGCCCGCTGCTCCTCCTCCCGCAGCCGGGTCACCGACTCGCGCGGGACGCCGTCGCAGCCGCCGGCCTCGCCCCGGGTGACGACCAGGTACGCGACGTCGATACCCTCCCCCACCCAGGTGGCTATTGTGCCCGCACAGCCGAAGTCGATATCGTCCGGATGGGCAAAAACGGCCAACGCCCGGACGACGTCGGAAAGCGCGGGAGCGGACGCGGGGAAGCTCACAATCGCCGAGCCTACGCCGGCCGCCACCCGCGTCTGACCGCGTTTTGCCTGCTCAGGGCGGCGCGGCCGACGCATTTCATGATCTTTCCTCAAGTATCGGCAACGTGGCGACCAACTAACGGCTTGATAACGGCACCTTCACGGAACGGGCCGGTGAGTGTCACAGTGGCAGCACCTCACCCCTCGTGTGAGGCACTCCGCACGACCCGACGACCACGGCCCCCGTCTGTGAACGGTGCTCCGTGGTGGTCTCGCGTGCGCGGTGTCGAGCCCGGCGGGGCGGGGTGGCCCGGCGAATCGGTGCAGCCCCTTGTCCCGATCTCACTGCGGTGGAACCGGTGTCCCGCGCTGCGGGCCGCCGGACGTGTCACCCCCCATGCGTGCGTGAAACCCACGACGGAACCAGGTTAGAAAGAGGAGGCCCCTCGGAATGAGAGTCTCGAAGCGGGCAAGCAGCGCGGTCGCGCTGGGCGCGGCGTTCGCGCTCGTCGCGACCGGTTGCTCGAGCAGCGACGGCGACGGCGGCGACGCCGGCGCGAGCGCCGACGGCGCGATCACGATCGAGGGCACCCAGCCGGAGGTCGGCCTGGTCCCGTCGAACACCACCGAGACCGGTGGCGGCAAGATCATCGACTGGGTGTGGACCGGTCTGGTCGAGTACCCGAACGACGGCAGCGCCCCGCGCAACGCGGTCGCCGAGTCGATCGAGACGACCGACTCCAAGGTCTACACCATCAAGATCAAGAAGGACACGAAGTTCCACGACGGCACCGTCGTGAAGGCCAAGAACTTCGTGGACGCCTGGAACTGGGGCGCCTACTCGCCGAACGGCGCGCAGAACGGCAGCTTCTTCGCCGACATCCAGGGCTTCGCCGACGTCCACACCGAGGACCCGGACGGCGCCGAGGGCCCGCAGAAGGCCCCGGAGCCGAAGGCCAAGGAGATGTCCGGCCTGAAGGTCATCGACGACTGGACCTTCGAGGTCACGCTGGCCGCGCCGACCGCCGTGTTCCCGACCAAGCTCGGCTACAGCACCTTCATGCCGCTGCCGGACGCGTTCTTCACCCAGGGCGCGGAGGCCTTCGGCAAGAAGCCGATCGGCAACGGCCCGGTCAAGTTCGTGTCGTGGGAAGACGACGTCCAGATCAAGCTGACGCGCTTCGACGACTACACGCTGCGCGACAAGATGAAGATCAAGGACGTCACCGTCAAGATCTTCCAGGACGACACGGCGGCGTACAACGACCTGCTCGCCGGCAACCTGGACTTCATGCAGCAGGTGCCGGTCTCCTCGCTCGCGGGTGACAAGTGGAAGCAGGACCTGGGCGACCGGGCGATCTCCTCGACCACCCCGTCGACCGGCATCATCGCCTTCCCGATCTACGACCAGCGCTTCAAGAACCCGAAGCTGCGCAAGGCGATCTCGCTGTCGATCAACCGCCAGGAGATCAGCGACAAGATCTTCTTCGGTAACCGCAAGCCGGCCGACAGCTGGGCCAACCCGCTGACCCCGGGTGCCAAGCCGGGCAACTGCACCGCCTGCCAGTTCAACGTCGACGAGGCCAAGAAGCTCCTGGCCGAGGCCGGCGGCTTCAACGGCGAGCTGGTCATGTACTACAACGCCGACGCCAGCCACAAGGAGTGGATGGAGGCCGTCGCGCAGCAGGTCAAGACCAACCTGGGCATCAACGCCCGCGCCGAGGGCATGCCGACCTTCGCGGTGTTCCGCCAGAACATCAACGCCCACAAGATGAAGGGCATGTACCGCGCCGGCTGGCAGCAGGACTACCCCGACGTGGAGAACTGGGTCAACCCGCTCTACGTGACCGGTGGTTCCTCGAACGACGGTCTGTACAGCAACAAGCAGGTCGACGCCCTGGCCAAGGAGGCCAGCTCGGCGCCGAGCCTGGAGGCCGCGCACGCCAAGTTCGCCGAGGCTGTCGCCCTCATCGACCAGGACGTCCCCACGGTTCCGATCTACTTCGGCGGCCAGCAGTCCGGCCACTCGGAGAAGATCAAGAAGCTGGAGCTGTCCAACGTCGGCGAACTCGACCTCACCTCGGTCGAGCTCTGATCCGAACGGTCTGACCCCGGGTCGGGGGGGGGGGGGGGGGGGGGGGGGGGGCCCGCGCCCGCGCCGCGCGGGGGGGGGGGCCCCCCCCCCCCCCCCCCCCCCCCCCCCCCCCCCCCCCCCCCCGCCCCCCGTGATAAGAAAATCACGGGGGCGGTGCAAACGGCGGGCAACCGCCCCCCCCCGGCGGCCGCGCTGGCCCCCGCCGGGCCCCCCCGGGGGGGGGCCCCCCCCCGGGCCCCCCCCGACCCGGGCCGTTCCGTGAGGGAGTGTTACAACAGTCCCTCGCCACGTCCGTCATCCCCGTGTCGGCCGTCCGACGCGCCCCCTGTCTGGAGGACCACCCCATGGGCCGTTATCTGTTGAGACGGCTGCTCCAACTCATCCCGGTCTTCATCGGAACGACGTTCCTGATCTACTGGTTGGTCTGGTCGGTGCCCGGCGACCCGTTCGCCGGCAAGTGCGGCGAACGTGCCTGCCCGGACAGCTACGTCAACATGATGACCGAGAAGTTCAAGCTGGATCAGTCGATCTGGGTGCAGTACGGCAACTACATGCAGAATCTGTTCCAGGGCGACTTCGGGACGAACTTTGCCGGCCGGGAGATCAGCGACATCATCGCCACGGCCTACCCGAACACCCTGAAGCTGGCCCTGGTGGCCCTCGTCATCGAGGCGGTCATCGGCCTCACCGCGGGTGTGCTGACCGGCCTGCGCCGTAACGGCTTCCTGGACAACCTGGTCCTGGTCTCCAGCCTCTTCCTGATCGCGCTGCCGATCTTCGTCATCGGCTTCGTGCTCCAGTGGGTGCTCGGTGTGCAGTGGGGAATCATCAAGCCCACCGTCTCCAACGAGATGCGCATCTCGGAGCTGATCATCCCGGGCTTCGTGCTCGGTAGCGCCTCGATGGCGTACATCGCCCGGGTGGCCCGCACGAGCATCGCGGAGAACCGACGTGCCGACTACGTCCGCACCGCGATCGCCAAGGGCCTGCCGATGCGCCGGGTGGTCGGGGTGCACCTGCTGCGCAACTCGCTCATCCCGGTGGTGACGCTGCTCGGCACCGACCTCGGCGCCCTGATGGGTGGCGCGATCGTCACCGAGGGCATCTTCCAGATCAACGGGATCGGCCGCCAGGTCTTCCGCGCGATCACCACCAAAGAGAGCGCTACCGTTGTCTCCATCGTGGTGGTCCTGGTGCTCGTCTACCTGCTGATGAACCTGCTGGTCGACCTGCTCTACGCCGCCCTGGACCCGAGGATCCGCTATGAGTGACCCGAGTGCCGCGTCGATCGTCACCACGCCGCCCGCCCAGCAGCCGAACGAGCTCGGCGCTCCCACCAACGCGGGTCTGCCCGAGAACGCCCGCAAGGAGAAGCCGCGCGGCCTGCTCGGCGACGCCTGGCGTGACCTGCGCCGTAAGCCGCTGTTCTGGATCTCCGCGACGTTCATCGTCATCTTCCTGGTGATGACCGCCTTCCCGTCGCTGTTCACCTCCGGCGACCCGGCGAACGGCAACCTGCAGAACAGCCTCGTCGGCCCGTCGTCGGAGGCCTGGTTCGGCTACGACTTCCAGGGGCGCGACGTCTACGCCCGGGTGATCTACGGTGCCCGCGCGTCGATCGTGGTCTCCGTCCTCTCCGTGCTCGGCGTGCTGTTCATCGGCGGCGCGATGGGCATCATCGCGGGCTACCGCGGTGGCTGGGTGGACGCCGTGCTCTCCCGGATCGCCGACGTCTTCTTCGGTCTGCCGTTCGTGCTGGGCGCCATCGTCATCCTGACCACCTTCAACGGGTCGGGCACGAGCAACAGCAAGCTCGAGATCATGGCCCTGGTGAGCATGTCGCTGATCGTGCTGGGCTGGCCGGTCGTGATGCGGCTGATGCGCTCCTCGGTGCTGGCCACCAAGGAGGCGGACTACATCGTCGCCGCCCGCGCGCTGGGCGCCGGCACCGGTCGGATCATCCTCAAGCACCTGCTGCCGAACTGCCTCGCGCCGCTGCTGGTCTACGGGACGATCCTGGTCGGCTCCTTCATCGGCGCCGAGGCGACGCTGTCCTTCCTGGGCGTCGGTCTGAAGAGCCCGGTGGTCTCCTGGGGCATCATGATCAACGAGGCGCAGGCTCTCATCCGCGTCGCGCCGTACCTGCTCTTCTTCCCGGCCGCCTTCCTCGTCACCGCCGTGCTGAGCTTCGTGATGCTCGGTGAGACGGTCCGCGAGGCCCTCGATCCGAAACTCCGCTAGGGGCGATTCAGTTGTCCGACATTCTCGTGTCCGAGCAGTCCGCGGCGGGTACCTCCGGGCGCCCCTCCGGCCGCCTGCTCGAGGTCGACGACCTCCGAGTGGAGTTCCGCACCCGGGACGGCGTCGCGAAGGTCATCAACGGGGTCACGTACCACGTCGACGCGGGGGAGACCCTCGCCGTGCTCGGCGAGTCCGGCTCCGGTAAGAGCGTCACCGCGCAGACGATCATGGGCATCCTCGACACGCCGCCCGGCTTCGTCACCGGCGGTGCGGTCCGCTTCCACGGCAAGGACATGCTCAAGATGTCCTTCGAGGAGCGGCGCCGGATCCGCGGCGAGGGCATCGCCATGATCTTCCAGGACGCGCTCTCGGCGCTCAACCCCGTTTTCACCGTCGGGTTCCAGATCGCCGAGCAGTTCCGGGTGCGGCGCGGGATGAGCCGTTCCGACGCCAAGAAGCGCGCGATCGAGATGCTCGACCAGGTCAAGATCCCGAACGCCAAGGGCCGGTTCAACAGCTACCCGCACCAGTTCTCCGGCGGCATGCGGCAGCGCGCCATGATCGCGATGTCGCTGGCCCTGGATCCGGAGGTGCTGATCGCCGACGAGCCGACCACCGCGCTGGACGTGACGGTGCAGGCCCAGATCATGGACCTGCTCGCCGAGCTCCAGCGGGAGCGGCAGATGGGCATGATCCTGATCACCCACGACCTCGGCGTGGTCGCCGACGTCGCGGACCGGATCGCGGTGATGTACGCGGGTCGCATCGTCGAGGAAGCCAACGTGTACGACCTGTACGCCAAGCCGGCGCACCCGTACACCATCGGCCTGATCAACTCGATTCCCCGGCTGGACGAGAAGGGGCAGCAGCTCCGGACCATCAAGGGTCTCCCGCCGAACCTGATGAACATCCCGCCGGGCTGCCCGTTCAACCCGCGCTGCCCCATGGCGCAGCCGGTCTGCCGGGAGAAGGTCCCGCCGCTGCTGCAGGTAAGTGCCGGCCGGGCCAGCGCCTGCCACTTCGCCGAGGAGCTGGTGAACCGTGACTGAGAACATCCTCGAGGTCCGTGACCTGGTCAAGCACTACCCGGTGACCCGGGGCGTGGTGTTCAAGAAGACCATCGGCCACGTCAAGGCGGTGGACGGGGTCTCCTTCGAGCTCAAGGCCGGCGAGACCCTGGGTGTGGTCGGCGAGTCCGGCTGCGGCAAGTCCACCCTGGCCCGGGTCCTGATGAACCTGGAGCGGCCGACCTCCGGCAGCGTCCTCTACAAGGGCCAGGACATCTCCAAGCTCTCCGGCGGGGCGCTGCGGCGGCTGCGGCGGCAGATCCAGCTGGTGATGCAGGACCCGTACACCTCGCTGAATCCCCGGATGACGGTGGGCGACCTGATCGGCGAGCCGTTCGAGATCCACCCGGAGGTGGCGCCGAAGGGCAGCCGCCGGGGCAAGGTCAAGGAACTCCTGGACCTCGTCGGTCTCAACCCGGAGCACATCAACCGGTACCCGCACCAGTTCTCCGGCGGTCAGCGGCAGCGCATCGGCATCGCCCGGGCGCTCGCCCTGCGGCCCGAGATCATCGTCTGCGACGAGCCGGTGTCGGCGCTGGACGTGTCGATCCAGGCGCAGGTGATGAACCTGCTGGAGAAGCTCCAGGGCGAGTTCGGCCTGTCGTACGTGTTCATCGCCCACGACCTGTCGGTGGTCCGGCACCTGTCGGACCGGGTCGCGGTGATGTACCTGGGCAAGATCGCGGAGATCGGCACCGAGGACGAGATCTACGAGCGGCCGACCCACCCCTACACCCAGGCGCTGCTGTCGGCGGTGCCGGTGCCGGACCCGACCGTCCGGGAGCACAAGGCGATCATCCGCCTCACCGGTGACGTGCCGTCGCCGGTCAGCCCGCCCTCGGGCTGCCGGTTCCGGACCCGCTGCTGGAAGGCGCAGGACGTCTGCGCCGAGCAGGTCCCGCTGCTGGAGATCCGGCCGGGCTCGGACCACCCGAGCGCCTGCCACTTCGCCGAGAAGCGGGAGATCGTGCACTCGCACGAGGCGTGACACCCACGGGACCGCCTGCCGACGTCATCGCGACGACGGCAGGCGGTTCCGCCGTTTCCGGGCGGGCGCGCCGCGCCCATCCGCCGCGGTCCCCGGCGTACGCCTCACAGGGGGCCGCGGCCGGCGCGCAGCAGCAGCAGCGCGAGTTGCGTGCCGTCGGCGCCGAGGGCGACCCGGAAACGCTCCAGGATCTCCCGTTCCCGCGAGAGCACCAGCCGGGTGCCGCCGGAGGCCATCCGGGTCGCGCCGACCTCCTGGGAGAGGCGGGCCCGCTCCTGCCACAGCTCGATCAGCGCCCGGTCGATCTCGTCGATCCGCTCCCGGATCTCCACGATCCGGGCGGCCGCGGTCGGCTCGGCGGTGCCGGTGCGCGCCTCCGGCTTCGTGTCGTCGGCGCCGGTCGGCGCGTCGACCGGCCCGGACACCTCCGGGCCGGGCCGGCCCGCCTCGGGCCGCGTCAGGCTGCCGCTGGACTCCACCACGTCTGTCATCATCGGGTACCCCTCGTCGTCAGGTGCCCGGTGCCCGGATGCCGGGACGAAAAAGCCCCGGGCTCCAGGAGCCCGGGGCTTTCGTAGGTCTGATGTGCTCAGGCGCGACCCACGGCTGCCGGACTCCCGGTGCCGTAGTAAAAGTAGAAGCGCTGACCGAACACGTCGTCGAGTATGCCGACCTCGGACCGGCCGGCGCAAGGATTCGGCCGGACACGTGCCCCAACGCACGCCCCCGGCACCGACGCCGGGACCGCGCCGGGCCGCCGAGGCGGGTGGCGCGATCGACCGGTCCGGGGGCGCCGGCCCGCCGGCCACCGTGCCGCCCGGCCCGTCCCGTGCCGCCCGCCCGTCCCGTGCCGCCCGACGGGGCCGCGCGTCCGCGGCGGTCGGTCCGCCGACCACGGTGACCGGCTCGCCAGCCACCGTGCCGGGCGGGCGCCGCCCCCGCTCCGTCCGCGGTCGTCCGACCGGGCCGCACGCCCGCGGCGGTCGGTCCGCCGATGACGGCTCGGTCGCACCGGGGCCACACGGCGGGGAAGTGTCCGCCCGGCGGCATAGACTCGCCGTGCGATGCATCCTCTCTTCGACCTCCCCGTGTCCCCGCCCGCGCCAGCGCCTGCCCCGACCCCGCCGCGCCGGCCGGGGTCCGCTGCCGTCCGCCTCGACCCGCAGGCCCTGGTCGAGGGCCTGAACGGGCCGCAGCGCGACGCCGTGACCCACGCCGGCTCGCCGCTGCTGATCGTGGCCGGCGCCGGCTCGGGCAAGACCCGCGTGCTCACCCACCGGATCGCCTACCTGCTGGCCGCCCGGGACGTGCACCCCGGCGAGATCATCGCCATCACCTTCACCAACAAGGCCGCCGGGGAGATGAAGGAGCGCGTCGCCCACCTGGTGGGCCCGCGTGCCCGGCTGATGTGGGTGTCGACGTTCCACTCCGCGTGCGTGCGCATCCTGCGCGCCGAGCACGAGCACGCCGGGCTGAAGTCGACCTTCTCGATCTACGACGCGGACGACTCCCGCCGGCTGATGCAGATGGTCGCCCGCGAGCTCGACCTCGACCCGAAGCGCTACCCGGCGCGCGGGCTCGCCGCCCAGGTCTCCAACCTGAAGAACGAGCTGGTCGACCCGGAGGCGTTCGCCGCCCGGGCCAAGGGCCCCAACGAGCGGGCGCTGGCGGAGGCATACACGCTCTACCAGCGGCGGCTGCGCGAGGCGCACGCGCTCGACTTCGATGACCTGATCATGACGACGGTGCACCTGCTCCAGTCGCACCCGCACGTCGCGGAGAGCTACCGCCGGCGGTTCCGGCACGTGCTGGTCGACGAATACCAGGACACCAACCATGCCCAGTACGTGCTGATCAAGGAGCTGGTCTCGGGCACCGAGGGGATCGAGCCGGCCGAGCTGTGCGTGGTCGGCGACGCGGACCAGTCGATCTACGCGTTCCGCGGCGCCACGATCCGCAACATCCTGGAGTTCGAGCGCGACTTCGCCGACGCCCGGACGATCCTGCTGGAGCAGAACTACCGCTCCACCCAGACCATCCTCAACGCGGCCAACGCGGTGATCGACCGGAACACCTCGCGCAAGCCGAAGCGGTTGTGGAGCGAGGCGGGCGCGGGCGAGCCGATCGTCGGCTACGTGGCCGACACCGAGCACGCCGAGGCCGACTGGGTGGCCCGCGAGATCGACCGGGTGGTCGACTCCGGCGACGCCCGCCCCGGCGACGTGGCCGTCTTCTACCGCACCAACGCGATGTCCCGCGTCTTCGAGGAGATGTTCATCCGGGTCGGCCTGCCCTACAAGGTGGTGGGCGGGGTGCGCTTCTACGAGCGCAAGGAGGTCCGCGACGCGTTGGCCTACCTGCGCGCGGTGGTCAACGACGACGACACGGTCAGCCTGCGCCGGATCCTCAACACCCCCCGCCGGGGCATCGGCGACCGCGCCGAGGCGTGCGTGGAGGCCCTCTCCAGCCGGGACCGGGTCTCCTTCGGCGCGGCGCTGCGGCGGGCGAAGGACGCCCCGGGCATCTCCACCCGGGCGGCCAACGGCATCGCCGACTTCGTCGCCCTGCTCGACGGCGCCCGCGAGCTGGCCGAGACCGGCACCCCGGAGGAGGTGCTGGAGGCGCTGCTGACCCGCTCGGGCTACCTGACGGAGCTGGAGGAGAGCCTCGACCCGCAGGACGCCGGGCGGGTCGACAACCTCCAGGAGCTGGTCAGCGTCGCCCGGGAGTACACGGAGCGGATCGAGGCGACCGGCGAGGAGGGGGAGCGGGCCACCGTGGCCGGCTTCCTGGAGCAGGTCGCGCTGGTCGCCGACGCCGACCAGGTGCCGACCGACGACCCGGACCACCAGGGCGTGGTCACCCTGATGACGCTGCACACCGCCAAGGGGCTGGAGTTCCCGGTGGTCTTCCTGACCGGCCTGGAGGACGGCGTCTTCCCGCACCTGCGCTCGCTCGGCGACACCCGCGAGTTGGAGGAGGAGCGTCGGCTGGCGTACGTGGGCATTACCCGGGCCCGGCAGCGCCTCTACCTCTCCCGGGCGGTGACCCGCTCGGCGTGGGGGCAGCCGTCATACAACCCGCCGTCGCGCTTCCTGGAGGAGTTGCCGCCGGAGCTGGTCCGCTGGGAGCGCACCGAGGGGTCGTACACCTCGTGGGCCGGCGGGGGCGGCGGCGTCGGCGGCCGTGCGGACCGCGTGCCCGGCGGGCGCGGCACCTTCAACGGCGGCACCCCCAAGGCCACGCAGTTGGCGAAGCGGCTCGGTGTCGACGCCAGCCGGCTGACCACGGCGAGCGAGCTGCCGCAGGGGCCGAAGGTGTCCGCCGGGGACCGGGTCAACCACCAGCGCTACGGCCTGGGCCGGGTGCTCGCGGTGGAGGGGCACGGCCCGAGCGCCCGGGCGCAGATCGACTTCGGCGACCAGACGATGTGGCTGGTGCTCCGGCACGCCCCGATCGACAAGCTCTGAGAGCGGGCACGGCCCGGCCCGGCGAGCGCCGGACCGGGCCGTTTCCGGTGGTACGGGTCAGCAGGCCACGTCGATGCCGCGGGCGCGCAGGAACGGCGCCGGGTCGATCTGGTTCCACATCTGGCCCTGGTGGACCTCGAAGTGCAGGTGCGGGCCGGTGGAGTCGCCGGTGGAGCCCTCCAGGCCGATGGTCTCCCCGGCGACCACCCTGTCGCCCACGCCCGCCTTGGCGGTGCTCAGGTGGGCGTAGTGGGTCAGGTAGCCGTTGCCGTGGTCGATGACGACGGAGATGCCGTACCCGTCGCCCACGTCGCCGGCCTTGGTGACCGTGCCGCCGAAGGCGGCGCGGACCGGGGTGCCTGCGGGCAGCGCGAAGTCGATGCCGGCGTGCAGGGTGCCCCAGCGCGGGCCGTAGCAGGAGGTGATCGCCGCGCCCTTCATCGGGATGACCCAGCTCGGCTTCGGCTTGCTGGTCCTCTTCGGCGTCGGCTTGGCGGTGGTCGCCTTCGGGCTGGGCTTCGCCGACGGGCTGGCCATCGTGGGGCTCGGCGTCGGGCTGGCCGAGGGGGTGGCCGGGGCGGTCGACTCGCGGGCGGACCGGTCGGCGCGGTCGGCGGCCTCGGCGCGAGCCTGCGCGTCGAGGGAGACGGCGGCCGGGGTGCCGGGGTCGTCGTTCCCGGTGGCCGCGAAGGCGGCTCCGCCGAGGCCGAGCCCGACCAGGGCCGTCGCGGCGATGATCACGCGGGTGCGGCCGCCGGCCCGCTTCCGGTGCCGGACCGGGGCGTCGGGGGTGTTCTCGTTCTGAATGTCTTCCTGCACGGCGGACCTTCACTGATCGAGGGGCACTTGACCTCGAAATACTGGTGTCGCCGCGGCCCGGCGCGGGTACGGGGACCGGGTCGGGCCGGGGGGCCGCGCCCCGCGCCGTCCGTTACGTCCCGTTACGGGGCATTGGATGCGATAAGTGATCATGGTCGACGGTGGCGGCGGTCACATTCTCGGCTGTGACCCAGCAGACTTTGCCGCACGCCCGGGCAACGAAAAACCGCCCGGATCGGCAGATCCGGGCGGTCAACGGTCGATGCGCAGCGTCAGGACGCGGCTACCTCGTTGTAGATTGCCTCGACTTGTAGCTTGATGTCCACTCCGCGCTCCTGGAGCCACGGCACCGGGTCGAGCGGCTCGCCCTTGACATGGACCTCGAGGTGGAGGTGGGAGCCGTAGGAGTGGCCGGTGTTGCCGACGAGGCCCAGTTGGTCGCCCGCCTTGACCTGCTGCCCCTCCCGCACGCTCAGCGCGGAGGAGTGGCCGTAGATGGCCTCGCTGCCGTCGGCGTGCTGGACGATCACCGTGTAGCCGTACCCGCCGAACCAGCCGGCCTTGGTGACCGTGCCGGCGTGGATGGCGACGTAGGGCGTGCCCTCCGGGGCGACCAGGTCGACGCCGGTGTGCAGCTTGCCCCAGCGCATGCCGTAGGGCGAGTTGAACTCGTAGCCCTGCAGGGGGAGCAGCCAGACCTCGCGCTCGGTGGCGGCCTCGGCGCCGGCGGCGCGGGTGCTGTCGCGGGAGGCGCGGTCGGCGGCGTCGGCGCGGGCCGCGGCGTCCTGGCTCAGGGTCGAGGCCGCCTTCAGCTCGTCGAGGACCGACGGGCTGACGCTCTTGGCGTCCGGCAGGGCGCCCGCGCCGATCGCGACGATGCCGGCGCCGACGAACGCGGTGGTGACGACCGCGGCGTAGCGGCTACGCGGGGGGGTGGGCACGCGGCGACGGCCGCGATATCGATCGGGCTCAGACGACAGGCGCTGGCGCACGCACACCCTCCGTTGTCGGGGATCCGATGCGGCTTTCCGACGCCCGTGAAACTCGGGTGAACGTCGGTTGGCCGCGTCGTCACCCGTCCGTGGACCTGATGACAACCGTGGACACGTTAGCCAACCACCAGGGCCGTCACAAGCCGAAGCGCCGAATTGCTACTGCGTTCTGTCCCTTTGCGTCCGTGATTGTCATGCCTCGTACCCCTCGAACGGTGCCCCCGTAACTGCCCGTTCGTCGCGCAGGGTGACCGAACGGCGGAGTCGTCCGGCTTGACGTCGGTGATCATTTACGGCAGGCCGTCAGCCTGTGCGGCGCCCCCCTCTTCCGGGGCGGGCGAGCCGGCGCGCGGCGAGCTTCGCCGCCCGGATTTCCCGGGCCGGGCGGGGCGGGTTACCGTTCGTTCAGGTGAAGCCGCGGAGCCGGTGAAAGGGATGCGCTGATGAGCTCTCGTGTTCGGGTCGTCGTCGCCAAGCCGGGCCTGGACGGCCACGACCGTGGCGCCAAGGTCGTCGCGCGTGCCCTCCGGGACGCCGGTATGGAGGTCATCTACACCGGCCTGCACCAGACCCCGGAGCAGATCGTGGAGACCGCGATCCAGGAGGACGCCGACGCGGTCGGGCTCTCCGTGCTGTCCGGGGCGCACATGACGCTGTTCCGGCGGGTGGTGGAACTCCTCGGTGAGCGGGACGCCCGCGACATCGTCGTGTTCGGCGGCGGCATCATCCCCGACGCCGACATCCCCGAGCTCCAGAAGCTCGGCGTCGCCAAGATCTTCACGCCGGGTGCCACCACCGCGTCGATCGTGGAGTGGGTGCGGGAGAACGTCGCCCAGCCGGTCGCCTGACCCGCCGGTGGCCGTCGGCCGGCAGCCCGCGATGCGGGCGTCGGTCGCACCCGGCACGTGTACGCCGGCGGCACGCGCGCGATGCTCGGCGCCGGCGGCGCGCGGCCCCGCGATGCGGGCGGGTGTCCGCGGCCGGTGGCTGTTCCGGGAGACGGGGGAGGGGCCGGACGCACCCCTCACACGTCCGGCCCCTCTATGCACGATGCCCCGCCGCCACCCCTCGACCGACAGGGCATCGGCCGTCTCCCGTCGCCGCGCTGCATCAGCGCTCCGACACCTGACTCAACGACGCCTCGGCGCAGGGGTTACGCGGCCCGGGCAACATCGCCCGGACGGCTGACGTCGGGGCCGGAGTCGCGGAAAGGCAGCGCGGCGCCGCCGGTTGTGCATTACCGCACACCGCGCACCCGCTCGGTTGCCGCCGGTGTCCACCTCGCTAGGCTGCGCCCAATGGCCTGTGTCAAGTGATGACAGGCGTCAAACTGTTTTCCATAACGCTGGTGGCGGCGCGACGGCGCGCCGCGGAGACGGGACGGGACGCGCAAACGTGGACCTGTACGAGTACCAGGGGCGGGACCTGTTCGAGCGGCACGGCTTGCCCGTGCTCGCCGGCGGCGTCGCCACGACCCCGGAGGAGGCCCGCGCGATCGCCGAACGCCTCGGCGGTCGGGTGGTCGTCAAGGCGCAGGTGAAGGTCGGCGGCCGGGGCAAGGCCGGCGGCGTGAAGCTGGCCGAGGGCGCGGAGGAGACGGTGGCCCGTGCCACCGACATCCTCGGCATGGACATCAAGGGTCACACCGTCCACAAGGTCATGATCACGGTGACCGCGGACGTGGCCGAGGAGTACTACTTCTCCTACCTGCTCGACCGGGCGAACCGCACCTTCCTCTGCATCGCCAGCGTCGCGGGCGGTATGGACATCGAGCAGGTCGCCGCCGACACCCCGGAGAAGGTGGTGAAGGCCCCGATCGACGCCAACACCGGCGTCGACGAGGCCAAGGCGCGCGAGATCGTCGCCGCCGCCGGCTTCCCGGCCGAGGTCGCCGACCAGGTCGTCGAGGCGGCCGTGGGCCTGTGGAAGGCCTTCGTCGCCGAGGACGCCACGCTGGTCGAGGTGAATCCGCTGGCCAAGACCGGCGAGGGCAAGCTGCTGCTGCTCGACGCCAAGATCACCTTGGACGAGAACGCCGCGTTCCGGCACCCGGACCACGAGGCGCTGGTCGACCAGGCCGCGGTGGACCCGCTGGAGCAGGCCGCCAAGGAGAAGGACCTCAACTACGTCAAGCTCGACGGCGAGGTCGGCATCATCGGCAACGGCGCCGGTCTGGTCATGTCGACCCTGGACGTGGTCGCGTACGCCGGTGAGCGGCACGGCGGCGTCAAGCCGGCCAACTTCCTCGACATCGGCGGCGGCGCGAGCGCCGCGGTGATGGCGAACGGGCTGGAGATCGTCCTCTCCGACCCGTCGGTCAAGAGCGTCTTCGTCAACGTCTTCGGCGGCATCACCGCCTGCGACGAGGTCGCCAACGGCATCGTGCAGGCGCTGGCCCTGCTCGAGCAGCGCGGCGAGAAGGTCACCAAGCCGCTGGTCGTCCGCCTCGACGGCAACAACGCCGAGGCCGGCCGGGCGATCCTCGACGGCGCGAACAACCCGCTGGTCCAGCGGGTGGACACGATGGATGGCGCGGCCGAGCGGGCCGCCGAGCTGGCGGCTGCGGGGGTCTGACAATGGCTATCTGGCTGACCAAGGACTCGAAGGTCATCGTCCAGGGGATGACCGGTTCCGAGGGTTCCAAGCACACCCGGCGGATGCTCGCCGCGGGCACCAACGTCGTCGGCGGCGTCAACCCGCGCAAGGCGGGCCAGACCGTCGACTTCGACGGCACCGAGCTGCCGGTCTTCGCCAGCGTCGCGGACGCGATGGCGCAGACCGGTGCCGACGTGACCGTGATCTTCGTGCCGCCGCAGTTCACCAAGGGCGCGGTCGTCGAGGCGATCGACGCCGGGATCGACCTGGCCGTGGTGATCACCGAGGGTGTGCCGGTGCACGACACCGCCGCGTTCTGGGCGTACAACGTCGCCAAGGGCGAGCGGACCCGGATCATCGGGCCGAACTGCCCGGGCATCGCCTCGCCGGGCGCCTCCAACGCCGGCATCATCCCGGCCGACATCACCGGCTCCGGCCGGATCGGCCTGGTCAGCAAGAGCGGCACGCTGACCTACCAGATGATGTACGAGCTGCGCGACATCGGCTTCTCGACCTGTGTCGGCATCGGCGGTGACCCGATCATCGGCACCACCCACATCGACGCGCTCGCCGCGTTCGAGGCGGACCCGGACACCGACGCGATCGTCATGATCGGTGAGATCGGCGGCGACGCCGAGGAGCGGGCCGCCGAGTTCATCAAGGCGAACGTGACGAAGCCGGTGGTCGGCTACATCGCCGGCTTCACCGCGCCCCCCGGCAAGACCATGGGGCACGCCGGCGCGATCATCTCCGGCTCCGCCGGCACGGCCGAGGCCAAGAAGAGCGCGCTGGAGGCCGTCGGCGTCAAGGTCGGCAAGACCCCGACCGAGACCGCCAAGCTGATGCGGGAGATCATGTCCGCGGGCTGATCCCGACGTACGACCGGAGGGCCGACCGTTCGCGGTCGGCCCTCAGTCGTTGTAGACCGGGTAGTTGCCGCCGGCCCAGAGGATCCCGCTGCCGATGATGTTGAGCACGCCGAACGCGATCGCCAGCCAGCCGAGCACCGGCGACTTGCCGAAGCGCTTGGCGTCCCGGATCGACAGGTAGCCGAAGACGACCCCCAGGATGCCGCAGCAGAGCAGGCCGAGGACGATGCCCAGGACGCCCCACAGCGTGGTGCGGTCCTGGCCGGCCGCGGGTGGCGGCGGCGGGGGCGGCGGGTACGGAGCGTTCACGGCTTCCCTCCGGGCGTCGGTGCCGCGACTTGGGTCGCGTCCCTGCGCCGAGGCTAGACCGGATCGGGGGCGGGAGACGGTGGATCACGGAACTCGCCGCCGCTCGGGGGCGGTATCGGACTGCCGCCGGGCGCGCGGCATGCCAGAGTAGACCCGATGTCCTCCGTCACCCCTGATCAGCCGAGCCGTCCCGGCGTCGAGGCCGGCACCGACGCCCGGCCGGACACGCCCGCCGGGCGGGGCCGGCGGGTGCCCGCGCCGCGCGGTGGCGAGGCGCCCCGCAGCCGCGCGCCGCTCGCCGTCGCCGCCGGGGTCGCCGCCGGATGGGCGGCGCTCACCTCGTGGCTGCCGGTCGTGGTCGTGCTGGGGCTGTTCCAGCTCAGCGAGGACGCCGCCACCGTGTCGGGAGCGCTCCACGCCGGGCTGGCCGGCTGGCTGCTCGGGCACGGCGTCCCGCTGGAGACCGGCGCCGGCCCGCTCGGGCTGGCCCCGCTGGCACTGACCGCGTTGGTGGTCTGGCGGCTGACCCGCGCGGGCGTGCACACCAGCCGGGCGATCGGCGCGCGCGGTGGGCGGTCGCCCCGGCAGGCGCTCCTCGCCGCCGGCGCGGTCGGCATCGCGTACGCGCTGCTCGGGCTGCTCGCCGCGGTGCTGGTCGGCGCGGGCGGCCTCGCGGTGTCGCCGGTCCGCGCCGGGGTCACCTGTGCGGTCCTCGGCACGCTCGGGGCCCTGGTCGGCTCGGCCCGGACCACCCGCGTCTCCGGCCTGCTCGTCGCGCGGTCCCCGGAGCCGCTGCGCGACGGGATCCGCACGGGGCTGGTCGCCGGCCTGCTGCTGCTCGGCGCGGGCGGCGGGGCGGCGGGGCTCGCCGTGGCGACCGGGGGCGGGGACGCCGCCGACCTGATCGGGGCCTACCGCACCGGGGTCGCCGGGCAGGCCGGGATCACCCTGGTCAGCCTCGCCTACGCGCCCAACGCCACGGTCTGGTCGGCCAGCTATCTGCTCGGCCCGGGTTTCGCCGTCGGCACCGACACGGCGGTCCGCACCAGCGAGGTCTCCGTCGGCGCGCTGCCGGCCGTGCCGCTGCTGGCGGGGCTGCCGCGCGGTCCGGTCGACGGGCTCGGCGCCGGTCTGCTCGCGGTGCCGGTCCTCGCCGGGATGGCGGCGGGCTGGCTGCTGGCACGCCGGCTGCTCCGGCTCGCCGCCGACGACCGGGCGCCGCTGCGCTGGGGCCCGCTGCTCGGGTCGGCGGCACTCGCCGGCCCGGTGGCCGGCGTGCTGCTGGGCGCCGCCGCGGCCGCCTCCGCCGGGTCCCTCGGCGGAGGCCGACTCGCCGAGATGGGACCGGTCGCCTGGCAGGTGGGCGGGGTGGCGACCGCCGTCATCGCGGTGGGCGCGCTGCTGGGTGCCGCCGCGACCCGGGTGCTCGCCCGCCCCGCCCCCCGCTGACCTCCGCGCGTGTCCAACGCGCCGGCTCGATCCCTCTCGCACGCCGAAGGGGCGCCCCGGACGAGCCGGGACGCCCCTTCGCGCGGTGCCGCTCAGGGCTGGTAGGCGACTCCGGCGACCAGCAGGATGATCTGGAGCAGGCCCAGCACGGCGCCGATGCCGCCGCAGATCAGGCCGGCGAGGGCCTGACCCTGGTTGTCGGCCAGCCCCTGGGCGGCCTTCTGCCTGCCCATCCAGCCGGTCACCACCGCGCCGATGCCGAGCGGGATTGCGAGGTAGCAGCAGACCAGCGGGATCGACGCGATGCCGAGGATCATCGACACCAGGCCGAGGGTGTTCTGCTGCTGCCCCGGCCCCTTGCCGGCGAACCCGGCGTTCGGGTACATGGGCGGTGGGTACGCCTGCTGGCCGTACGGATCCTGGTACGGCTGCTGGCCGTACGGCTGGGCGGACGTCGGCTGGCCGTACGGCTGGGCGGACGTCGGCTGGCCGTACGGCTGGGCGGACGGCGGCTGGCCGTAGGGCTGACCCGAGGTCGGGGGCTGGCCGTACGGCTGCCCCGAGGTCGGCTGGCCGTAGGGGTTCTGCGGTGCGGCGTACGGGTCGTTCGGCTGCCCGGAGGTGGGCTGCTGACCGTACGGCGCCGCCGGCGGTGGCGCGTACGGGTCGTGGGGCGGCGCGGTCGGATCCTGGTGCGGCTGCTGACCGTAGGGATCCTGACCGGGGTAACCGGGCTGCATGCGAACTCCTCGTCAGTTCTGTCAGTAGGTGCTGGCCGAGCTGCTACCGCCCACCATCCCGGCGAGGCCACCGAGCAGGCAGCACACCAGAACGATCACATACCAGCTGATGCCGACGATCAGCGCCCACTTGGACCACTTCTTCGACTCGGCGGCGGCGGCCTGGGCTCCGGCGTAGTCGCCCTGCTGGAGCAGCGGGTTCACCTTGGAGGCGTTGATGATGGCCGGAATCGCCAGCGGCCAGAAGAGGAAGATGGCGACGATCGACATCGTCATGTTGTTGTTGATCGGGGGTTGCTGCGGCTGGTATCCGGGCTGCATCTCGGCGTACTCCTCATTCCACTCGGCACCCCTGGGGCGCCGGATCACTGACGGGTGCGGGCCGGACGGGCTGCCGGTCCCGAGCGACCGGCAGCGTACCCGGTTCCGACCAGTCACGTCGTCGGTGAATGTCGCGCTGCCCAGCGATTGGACCCGCCGACCTGCCCGATAGGGTGGCAGGGTGACCGAGCCCGCGTCCGTCGCCCGCATCGTCGTCCTCGTCTCCGGCTCCGGGAGCAACCTGCAAGCACTGCTCGACGCCTGCGCCGATCCGGCGTACGGGGCCCGGGTGGTCGCCGTCGGCGCGGACCGGGACGGCATCGCCGGGCTGGACCGGGCCGCCGCGGCGGGCGTGCCGACCTTCGTCGAGCGCGTCGCCGACCACCCCACCCGCGAGGACTGGGACGCCGCGCTGACCGCCCGCGTCGCCGAGCACCGGCCCGACCTGGTCATCTCCGCCGGTTTCCTCAAGCTTGTCGGCCCGCGCTTCCTGGCGGCCTTCGGCGACCGCTACCTGAACACCCACAACACGTTGCTGCCGGCGTTCCCCGGCATCCACGGCCCGCGCGACGCCCTCGCCTACGGCGTGAAGGTCACCGGGGCCACGCTCTTCTTCGTCGACGCCGGCATGGACACCGGCCCGATCGTCGCGCAGGTCGCCGTGCCCGTACGCGACGACGACGACGTGGAGACGCTCACCGAGCGCATCAAGGAAGCCGAGCGGCACCAGCTCGTCGAGCAGGTGGGCCGCCTGGTCCGCGAAGGTTGGACGATCACCGGAAGAAAGGTCACGGTCCCGTGAGTTCCACTCAGGACGAACGCCGCCCGATCAGGCGGGCGCTGGTCAGCGTCTACGACAAGACCGGCCTGGTCGAGCTGGCCCGGGCCCTGCACGCGGCCGGGGTGGAGCTCGTCTCGACCGGCAGCACGGCCGCCACCATCGCCGACGCCGGGGTGCCGGTGACCCCGGTGGAGACGGTGACCGGCTTCCCGGAGATCCTCGACGGGCGGGTCAAGACGCTGCACCCGAAGGTGCACGGCGGACTCCTGGCCGACCTGCG
The DNA here is from genome assembly GCF_043204915.1 of Micromonospora sp. NPDC047670. Classification (NCBI taxonomy): domain Bacteria; kingdom Bacillati; phylum Actinomycetota; class Actinomycetes; order Micromonosporales; family Micromonosporaceae; genus Micromonospora; species Micromonospora sp. NPDC047670. The sequence continues at coordinate 48,220 of NZ_JBIDDA010000004.1, read as the reverse complement.
CAAGGACTCGCACGCCGCCCAGCTCGACGAGCACGGCATCGCGGGGATCGACCTGCTGGTCTCCAACCTCTACCCGTTCCAGGCCACGGTCGCCTCCGGCGCCGGCGTCGAGGAGTGCGTCGAGCAGATCGACATCGGCGGGCCGGCCATGGTCCGGGCGGCCGCCAAGAACCACGCCTCGGTCGCCGTGGTGACCGATCCGGCCGCGTACCCGGCCCTGCTCGCCGCGCTCGACGAGGGCGGCTTCACGCTGGCCCAGCGCCGCGTGCTGGCCGCCCGGGCGTTCGCCGTCATCGCCGAGTACGACGTGGCGGTGGCCGAGTGGTGCGCCACCACGCTGGCGCCCGAGCAGGACGGCTGGCCGGGCTTCGCCGGGCTGTCGCTGCGCCGGCAGGCGGTGCTGCGCTACGGCGAGAACCCCCACCAGGCCGCGGCCCTCTACGCCGACCCGTCCAGCCCGGCCGGGCTCGCCCAGGCCGAGCAGCTGCACGGCAAGGAGATGTCCTACAACAACTACGTCGACGCGGACGCCGCGTGGCGGGCGGCCAACGACTTCGCCGACCAGCCGGCGGTGGCGATCATCAAGCACGCCAACCCGTGCGGCATCGCGGTCGGCGCCGACGTGGCCGAGGCGCACCGCAGGGCGCACGCCTGCGACCCGGTGTCCGCGTACGGCGGGGTCATCGCGGTCAACCGCCCGGTGAGCGTGGAGATGGCGCGGCAGGTGGCCGAGATCTTCACCGAGGTCGTGGTCGCCCCCGGCTACGACGACGGCGCGGTGGAGATCCTGCAGGGCAAGAAGAACGTCCGGCTGCTGCGCGCGCCCGCCTTCGACCCGCTGCCGGCCGAGTGGCGGCAGGTCACCGGCGGCGTGCTGGTCCAGCTGGCCGACCGGATCGACGCCGACGGCGACGACCCGGCCAACTGGCGGCTGGCCACCGGCGAGGCGGCCGACGAGGAGACGCTGCGCGACCTGGCCTTCGCCTGGCGGGCGGTCCGCGCGGTGAAGAGCAACGCGATCCTGCTGGCGAAGGGCGGCGCGACCGTCGGCGTCGGGATGGGCCAGGTCAACCGGGTCGACTCCGCGCAGCTCGCGGTGAGCCGCGCCGGGGCGGAGCGCGCCCGCGGCTCGGTCTGCGCCTCGGACGCGTTCTTCCCGTTCGCCGACGGCCCGAAGATCCTCATCGACGCGGGTGTCCGCGCGATCGTCCAGCCGGGCGGCTCGATCCGCGACGAGGAGGTGATCGCCGCCTGCAAGGAGGCCGGCGTCACCATGTACCTGACCGGCACCCGCCACTTCTTCCACTGACCCCCCACCCTCCCGCCCCCCGCCCCCTGACTCCTGTCGATCTTGCACTCTGTGCCCTGGCGCACCGGCTCGAAGCGGGCAATTCGGGGGCACAAAGTGCAAGATCGCGGGAACGGGTGGGGGCGCGGGGGTGGGGTGGGTCAGGGGAGCGGGCGGAGTTCGGCGAAGTGGCACGCCGAGGGGTGCGGGTCCGCCGCGCGGGGCACCGCGTGGGGCTCCTGGGTGGCGCAGACCTCCTGGGCCTTCCAGCAGCGGGTGCGGAAGTGGCAGCCGCTCGGCGGGTCGGCCGGGCTCGGCACGTCGCCGGTGAGCCGGATCATGGTGCGCTGGTCGCGGGCCTCCGGGTCCGGCACGGGCACGGCGGAGAGCAGCGCCTGGGTGTACGGGTGGGTCGCCCGCTCGTAGATCTCGTCCTCGGTGCCGAGTTCCACGATCTTGCCCAGGTACATCACCGCGACGCGGTCGGAGATGTGCCGGACCACGGAGAGGTCGTGGGCGATGAAGATGTACGACAGGCCGAACTCGTCCTGGAGCTTCTCCAGCAGGTTGATCACCTGGGCCTGGATCGACACGTCCAGCGCCGAGACGGGCTCGTCGCAGACGATGATCTCGGGCCGCAGGGCGAGCGCCCGGGCGATGCCGATGCGCTGCCGCTGACCGCCGGAGAACTGGTGCGGGTACCGGTTGATGTGCTCAGGGTTCAGGCCGACCACGTCGAGCAGTTCCCGCACCCGCTGCCGCCGGCTGCCCTTCGGCGCGGCGTCGGGGTGGATCTCGAACGGCTCGCCGATGATGTCGCCGACCGTCATCCGCGGGTTCAGCGAGGTGTACGGGTCCTGCATGACCATCTGCATGTTGCGGCGCAGCCGACGCAGCTCGGCGCCGGAGGCCCTGAACAGGTCCCGACCCTCCAGCGTGGCCCGGCCCGCGGTCGGCGTCTCCAGCCGCATCAGCAGCCGCGCCAGGGTGGACTTGCCGCAGCCGGACTCGCCGACCACCCCGAGGGTCTCCCCGCGGCGCAGCTCGAAGCTGACCCCGTCGACGGCCTTGACCGCGCCCGTCTGCTTCTGGAACAGCACGCCCTGCCGGATCGGGAAGTGCTTGACGAGGTTGTCGACGGCGAGGATCGTCTCGCCCCGGACCTTGGCCGGGCTAGCGGGCGCTGTCATCACGGACCTCCTGCGCGAAGTGGCACGCGCTGGTCCGGCCGTCGCCGAGGACCAGGTCGTGCGGCACCACGTCCACGCAGACCTGCTGCACGTACGGGCACCGGGGGTGGAAGGGGCAGCCGGACGGGATCCGCATCAGGTTCGGCGGCAGCCCCTTGATGGTGGAGAGCTGCTGACCCCGCACGTCCATCCGCGGGATCGACTCCAGCAACCCCTTGGTGTACGGGTGGGCCGGCGCCCGGTACAGCGAGCGGACGTCGGCGTGCTCGACGATGCGGCCGGCGTACATGACGGCGATCCGGTCCGCGACGCCGGCGACCACGCCGAGGTCGTGGGTGATCAGGATCATCGCCATGTTGAGGTCGCGGCGCAGGTCGGCCAGCAGATCCATGATCTGGGCCTGCACGGTGACGTCCAGCGCCGTGGTGGGCTCGTCGGCGATCAGGACCTTCGGGTTCATGGCCAGCGCCATCGCGATCATCACGCGCTGGCGCATGCCGCCGGAGAACTGGTGCGGGTAGTCGCCGAGCCGGTTGGCGGCGGCCGGGATCCTCACCAGGTCCATCAGCTCGACGGCCCGCCGCCGGGCGTCCGCCTTGGACATGCCCTCGCGCTGGCGCAGCGTCTCGCCGATCTGCCAGCCAACCGGGAAGACGGGATTCAGCGCGGAGAGGGCGTCCTGGAAGATCATTGCGATCTCCTTGCCCCGTACCTGCCGGCGCTGCTCCTCGGGCAGCTTCAACAGATCGCGACCCTGGTAGAGGATCTGGCCGGAGCGGATCACCGCCGGGGGAGTGTCGAGGATGCCCATGATCGCCTGGGCGGTGACCGACTTGCCGGAGCCGGACTCGCCGAGCACGGCGAGGGTCTCGCCGGGATCCAGGTGGTACGAGACCCCGTTGATCACCCTGGCCACGCCCTCGCCGGTGCGGAACTCGATGTGCAGGTCCCGCACGTCCAGCAGGTGCCCGCCCTCGGGCGTCGGGGAGGCCGGCGTCGGTCGGACGGCGGACTGGCTCACTGCGCTCGCCTTTCGCCCGCGACTGCGGGGCTCACCGTGCTCGCTCCTCGCGTTCGCACGTGTTCCTGCCTTTCGTTGACGCCTGCCGGGCCCGCTACGTTCGCTCGCATCGGTCACCGCAGCTTCGGATCGAACGCGTCGCGGATCGCGTCGCCGAGCATGATGAACGCCAGCACGGTCAGCGCGAGGAAGGTCGAGGGGACGACCAGGGGGGTGGCCGACTCCCGCATGTGCACCCGGCCGGCGTCGATGTCGATCCCCCAGGAGATGGTCGGCGCCTTCAGGCCGATGCCGAGGAAGGAGAGCGTCGCCTCGGCGGCGATGAACGAGCCGAGCGCGATGGTCAGCACCACGATCGCCGGGGCGAGCGCGTTCGGCAGGATGTGCCGCAGCATGATCCGGCCGTCGCCGGCGCCCAGCATCCGGGCCGCCGCCACGTAGTCCTGCTCCTTAGCGGTGATCACCGAGGAGCGGATGACGCGGGCGGCGGTGGTCCAGCCGAGGATCGCCAGCACGAAGATCACCGCGCCGATCCGGACCGCGGAGCTGTCGCTGTTCACCCGCTTCAGCAGCACGATCGCGGCGAGCAGCAGCGGGATGCCGAGCACGATGTCGATCACCCGCGAGAGCACCGCGTCGACCCAGCGGCCGAAGTAGCCGGCCAGCATGCCGACGACGAGCGCGATCAGACCGGTGAGCAGCGCGGAGAGCGCGCCGACCAGCAGCGACGCGCGGGCGCCGTGCACCGCCCGGGAGTACGTGTCGCAGCCCTGGAAGTCGTACCCGAAGATCGCCCCGCCGGACGGGCCGGCGTGCTGGCGGGCCAGCACGCAGTCGCGGGGGTCGTTCGCGGTGAACAGGCCGGGGGCGGCGGCCATGGCGGCGACCAGCACCACCAGCAGGAGGCTGATCCAGAAGATCGGGTTGCGGCGCAGGTCGCGCCAGGCGTCGCCGGCCAGGCTGCGCGGCTTCTGCGCCACGCCGACCTGGTTCGGCGCGCCCGGCTCACCGGACGGCCCCCGCCGCGCGGCCTGGTTCTCGCTCGCGGCGACGGTTTCGAAGTCGCTCATGCCCGCACCTCGCCGCGCTCGGCGCCGGCGCGAAACACTGAGCTGCCGATTCGTTCGCTGCGCTGGTTCGGCGCACCCCGTCGCTGCGCTCCGGGGCACGCCGAGCCGCGAAACACTGAGCTACCGATTCGTTCGCTGCGCTGGTTCGGCGCACCCCGTCGCTGCGCTCCGGGGCACGCCGAGCCGCGAAACACTGAGCTACCGATTCGTTCGCTGCGCTCACTCATAGCGGATCCTCGGGTCGAGTACGGCGTACAGGACGTCCACCACCAGGTTGGAGACGAGGTAGACCACGACGAGCACGCTGACGATGCCCACCACCAGCGGGCCGTCCTCCGTGCGGATGCCGCGGAAGAGGTTGAAGCCGACACCGGGGATGTTGAACACGCCCTCGGTGATGATCGCGCCGCTCATCAGGTTGCCCAGCTCGACGCCGAGGAAGGTCACCACCGGGATGAGCGAGTTGCGCAGCACGTGGACGCTGACGATCCGCCGCTTGACGAGGCCCTTCGAGCGGGCGGTGCGGACGTAGTCGGCGCGCAGGTTCTCCGCCACCGAGGTCCGGGTCAGCCGCAGCGCGGTGGCCAGCGAGAGGGAGCCCAGCACGATGCCGGGCAGCAACAGCGCGTACAGGTCGGGGTCGGCCCCGGCGGTGGGCGGGAAGAGTTGCCACTTGACGCCGAGGAGGAACTGCGCGAGCGGAGCGAGCACGATGGTTGGGATGCCGAGCACCAGCAGGGTCAGCAGCAGCGTCGAGTTGTCGAAGATGCTGGCCCGTCGGATGCCGGCGAGCACGCCCGCGGTCACCCCGAAGACGATCGTGACGGCCATGGCGATCAGTGCCAGCTTGACCGTCACCGGCCACGCGGCGGCGAGGATGTCGCCGATGGAGCGACCGGTCAGCGACTGCCCGAGGTCGCCCTGGAGCAGGTTCTTGATGTAGTCGAAGTAGCGGTAGAAGAAGCCGCCGACCCCGGTCTGGTCGAGGTGGAACTTTTCGGTCAGGTATGCCCGCTGTGCGGCTGTGACCGGGCGCTCGCCGGCGAGCGCCTGGATCGGGTCGCCCTGGCCGGCGAACATCAGCGCGTAGACGATCAGCGTGGTCCCGAAGAACGCGAGGACCATCTGGAGCAGACGCCGCAGGATGAAGCGGAACATACTTGGCAGTCTCTCTGAAAAAGTGCGAAGGGGATGGCGGGTCGGGCCACCGTCCGCCGATGGCCCGACCCGACGCGCCGTGTTACTTGACGGCCTCGATCTTCAGCAGGTCGACACGGTCGAAGAGATCCATCTCCACGTTGGTGACCTTGGTCGAGTGGCCGAAGTTGTTCTGGCCGTACCGCAGCGGGATGACCGGCAGGTCCTGCGCCAGCAGGTCCTCCGCCGCCTGGTACTTCTTGATCGCCTCGTCCTCGTTCGCGGCGCTGGCGCCCTCGGCGAGCAGCTTGTCGAAGGCCGGGTTGCGGTAGCCGTAGTAGTTCGACGAGCCGTTGCTGCTGTACAGCGGGCCGAGGTAGTTCTCCATGGACGGGTAGTCCATGACCCAGCCCATCCGGAACAGGCCGACCGGCTGCTTGGCCTTGAGCTTGGTCAACAGGTCCGCGAACTTCGGCTCGGCGGTGCCGACGCAGTCCACGCCCAGGTTGGCCTTGAGCTGGTTGCAGGTCGCGTCGATCCAGTCCTTGTGGCCGCCGTCGCCGTTGTAGGACAGCTCGATCTTCGCCGGGCCGCCCGCGGCCTGGTACAGCGCCTTGGCCTTGGCCGGGTCGAACTCGCCGGCCGCGCCGATGGTGTTCTCGCGGTAGCCCGCGACGACCGGCGAGACGAACGAGCGGGCCGGCTGCTGCGAGTCCTTGAAGATCGACTTGGTGATCTCGTCCCGGTCGATCGCCATCGAGATGGCCTTGCGCACGTCCGGGTTGCTGAATTCCTTCTGGAACGTCGGGAAGGCCAGCACCTGGAGCGACGAGGCGGGGCTCTGCTGGAACCGGTCGCCGAGGTCCGTGGCGGCCGTGGAGAGGTTCTCGGTCGGGATGGTCTTGATGACGTCCAGGTTGTCCGACAGCACGTCCGCGTACGCGGCGGTCGGCTGCTGGTAGATCCGGAACTCGACGCCGGCCACCTTCGGCTTCTCGCCGGGGAAGGCGTCGTACTTCTCGACCTCGACCTTGGCGTCGTGCTGCCAGGTGCCCTTCATCTTGAACGGGCCCTGGCCGACCGGCGCCTGCTCGTACCCCTCGGCCAGCACGCCGGGCGCGGAGAACGCGGCCTTCGGCATGGGGTAGAAGGCGGTGTAGCCGAGCATGGTCTTGAACTCGCTGTACGGCTCGGACAGCGTGACGGTGAAGGTCAGGTCGTCGACCTTCTTCAGGCCGGCGAGCGTCTTCGCCTTCGGTGTCTCGCCCTGCAGGTCCTCGTAGCCGGCGATCTTCTCGAAGAAGTAGCTGGAGTTCTGCCCGTTCGGGGCGTAGGCGCCGTAGTTCCAGGCGTCGATGTAGTTGTCGGCGGTGACCTGCTCGCCGTTGTGGAAGGTGTAGCCGCCCTTGAGCTTGACCGTCCAGGTCGTGTTGTCCTCGGACGTCACCGACTCGGCCGCCACCTCGTACGGCTTGTTGGCCTCGTCGTAGTCGACCAGGGGGCTGAACAGGGCGGCGAGCACCTGCGAGCCGCTCGTCTCGTTGGTGTTGGTCGGCACCAGGTGCTGCGGCTCGGCGATCTCGATCCGCACGGCCGCGTCGGGGTTGCTCTCGCCGGATCCGCCGTCGCCGCCCGAGCCGCAGGCCACCAGGCCCAGGGTCACCGCGAGCGGGAGGGCCGTCCAGGCAGCGAGCCTACGAACACGCATGTAGCCTCCTCATCTCCTCACGCTGCGCAGTCAGACCCGGCGCTGGGTTTACGCTGCGCAACGTTGGGCAACGGTAGGTCGCGGGTCGGCGTTCGACAACGAGCGCGTTGCGAACCGATAACGGAGCCGCCACGGGGGTCTTGCCGCGACGGGTGCTCCCTGCTATGGCTCTCGGGCCCTTCGATGCCGCCTGGCATGCGGGTTCTCCCGGCGCCACGGAGGCTGTCCTGCGCGTTGCGCCCACCCCGTACCGTGTCGTGCCCCGCGTCCGTGGGCTTCCCGCGTGAGTCGCGGCGTCCGGATCCGGGTGTGACCGAACCGGCAGAACATAACTCACAGTGATTAACGGCACGTCACTCTTCGTGATCGAGCGACGGGCTGGCGCAGGTCCCCGGATCACCGGGCGCCGACCGTGAGACGATCTGGGCGTGACGGCGACGCTTCTGGACGGCAAGGCGACCGCGGCCGAGATCAAGGACGAGCTGCGGACGCGGGTCAAGGCACTGGCGGAACGCGGCATCACCCCCGGGCTGGGCACCGTCCTGGTCGGTGCGGACCCCGGCTCGCAGGCGTACGTCAACGGCAAGCACCGCGACTGCGCCGAGGTGGGCATCGCCTCGATCCGCCGGGAGTTGCCGGCCGACGCGACCCAGGAGCAGGTCGACGCCGTGCTCGCCGACCTCAACGCCGACCCGGCCTGCCACGGCTACATCGTCCAGCTGCCGCTGCCGGGCCACCTCGACACCCAGCGGGTGCTGGAGCTGATCGACCCCGACAAGGACGCCGACGGCCTGCACCCGGTCAACCTGGGCCGGCTCGTCCTCGGCTACGACGGCCCACTGCCCTGCACCCCGCGCGGCATCGTCGAGCTGCTCCGCCGGCACGACGTGGCGCTGCGCGGGGCCAAGGTCGCCGTGGTCGGCCGGGGCAACACCGTCGGCCGCCCGCTCGGCCTGCTGCTCACCCGGCGCAGCGAGAACGCCACCGTCACCCTGTGCCACACCGGCACCCTCGACCTGGCCGCGCACACCCGGGCCGCCGACATCGTCATCGTTGCCGCCGGCGTGCCGGGGCTGCTCACCGCCGACATGATCACGCCGGGCGCGGTGGTGGTCGACGTCGGCATCACCCGTGTCATCGGCCCGGACGGCAAGGGCCGCTACACCGGCGACGTCGCCCCCGAGGCCGCCGAGGTCGCCGGCAAGCTCGTGCCGATGCCGGGCGGGGTCGGCCCGATGACCCGGGCGATGCTGCTGACCAACGTCGTGGAGCGCGCCGAGCGCGACTGACCACCCGTCACCGCCGCCCGGAGCCGGACGGCGGTGACGTTCGCCCCATCCCGGCGATGGCCGCCGCCCCTGACCGGATCGGTGCCAGGATGACTGATACCGTCCGGAAAACCGACTGGTAGCAGGGAGTGGGACGACCATGGGTAAGAAGGTCACTGTCGTCGGGGCCGGCTTCTACGGCTCCACCACCGCGCAGCGCCTGGCCGAGTACGACGTCTTCGACACCGTCGTGATCACCGACATCGTGGAGGGCAAGCCCGCGGGTCTCGCCCTGGACCTCAACCAGTCGCGGGCGATCGAGGGCTTCGAGACCAAGGTGGTCGGCGTGACCACGGGCCCGAACGGCGAGGGCTACGAGGCGATCGAGGGCTCGGACGTCGTGGTGATCACCGCCGGCCTGCCGCGCAAGCCGGGCATGAGCCGGATGGACCTGCTGGAGACGAACGCCAAGATCGTCCGTCAGGTCTCCGAGAACGTGGCCAAGTACGCCCCGAACGCCGTCGTCATCGTCGTGTCCAACCCGCTGGACGAGATGACCGCGCTGGCCCAGCTCGCCACGCAGTTCCCGAAGAACCGGGTGCTCGGCCAGGCCGGCATGCTGGACACCGCCCGGTTCACCAACTTCGTGGCCGAGGCGCTGAGCGTACCGGTGAAGTCGGTCAAGACCCTGACCCTCGGCTCGCACGGCGACACGATGGTGCCGGTGCCGTCGAAGAGCACGGTCGACGGCAAGCCGCTGCGTGAGGCGATGCCGGCCGAGCAGATCGAGGAGCTGGTCGTCAAGACCCGCAACGGCGGCGCCGAGGTGGTCGCGCTGCTCAAGACCGGCTCGGCGTACTACGCCCCGTCCGCCGCCGCCGCCCGCATGGCCAAGGCCGTCGCGGAGGACTCCGGCGAGGTCATGCCGGTCTGCGCCTGGGTCGACGGTGAGTACGGCATCTCCGGCGTCTACCTGGGCGTCGAGGCCGAGATCGGCGCCGAGGGCGTCAAGCGGGTCGTCGAGACCGACCTGGACGCCGACGAGCTGGCCAGCCTGAAGGAGGCCGCCGAGGCCGTCCGCGCCAAGCAGGCCGACGTCGCCAACATGTGATCCGCCATCCGTCGAGGGGGGCACGCCGGTCCGCCGGCGTGCCCCCCTCGACGTTGCGCCCTACAGCGCCACGAACGCCTCGCCCAGGTGCGGGGTGGCGAGCAGCGCGGGTCCGCGCGCGACCAGTTCGCGCAACAGCGCAACCCGTGACGCGCGCGCCGCCGCGGCGTCCTCCTCGTGGGCGTACGCCAGCTCGGGGTCGACCAGCTGCACGGCGTGCACCAGCAGGTCGCCGGTGACCAGCAGCCGCTCGTCGCCGACCTCGAGCAGCACCGACTGGTGGCCGGGCGTGTGGCCGGGTGTCGACAGCAGTCGTACCGCCGGGTCGATCCTCTCCTCGCCGTCGAGGACCCGGAGCTGGCCGGCGGCGCGCAACGGCGCGACCAGGCCGGCCGACAGCCCCGGGTTGAGGTGTCCCACGGCGGCCAGCTCGGCCCGCTGGAGCAGGTAGTCGGCGTTCGGGAAGTAGGGCGTGCCCGGCGAGCCGGTGACCGCCCACCCGACGTGGTCGGTGTGCAGGTGGGTCAGCACCACCGTGCGCACGTCGGCCGGATCGATGCCGGCGGCGGCGAGTTCGGCCGGCAGCCGCCCCGGGACCGGCGCCCAGCTCGACGCGGGGGAGCCGGCCGGGCCGATCCCGGCGTCGACCAGGGTCACCGGCCCGTCCCCGGCGCGGATCGCGAAGCTGCGGAACGGCAGCCACCACCGCCCGTCGGCGGTCACCGTGGCCGGATCCCGCCGGTCGGCCGCGCGCCAGTGCTCCGCGGTGGCGGCCGGGAACGCCTCCTCGCGGGGTTGGAAGAACGACCCCTCGCCGTCGGTGAGCGCGGTGACCGTGATAGACCCGAGGGTGCGGCGCGGTGGCATCCGGCGATGGTGCCAGCGCAATCGCGCGCCGCGCATCCCGTTATCCGGCCCGACCGAGGCCGGCTGGGGACTGCCGGCCAGTTTCCAGTACGCTCGTACTGCTTGAGCACGTGTCCCCCGAGAGGAGCGCCGGTCGATGGCGAAGATCAAGGTAAACAACCCGGTCGTGGAGCTCGACGGCGACGAGATGACCCGGATCATCTGGAAGCAGATCCGGGAGCAGCTGATCCTGCCCTACCTCGACGTCGACCTGCACTACTACGACCTGTCGATCCAGCACCGCGACGAGACCGACGACCAGGTCACCGTCGACGCCGCCAACGCCATCAAGGAGCACGGCGTCGGCGTCAAGTGCGCGACCATCACCCCGGACGAGGCCCGGGTGGAGGAGTTCGGCCTGAAGAAGATGTGGCGGTCGCCGAACGGCACCATCCGCAACATCCTCGGCGGCGTCGTCTTCCGCGAGCCGATCATCATGTCCAACGTGCCGCGGCTGGTCCCCGGCTGGACCAAGCCCATCATCATCGGCCGGCACGCCCACGGTGACCAGTACAAGGCCACCGACTTCGTCGTCCCCGGCCCGGGCACGGTGACCATCACCTACACCCCGACCGACGGCTCCGCGCCGGTCGAGATGGAGGTCGCCAACTTCCCCGGCGGCGGCGTCGCCATGGGCATGTACAACTTCGACGAGTCGATCCGGGACTTCGCCCGCGCCTCGATGCGCTACGGCCTGGACCGCGGCTACCCGGTCTACCTGTCGACGAAGAACACCATCCTCAAGGCGTACGACGGCCGGTTCAAGGACATTTTCGCCGAGGTGTTCGAGAACGAGTTCAAGGCCGAGTTCGAGGCCGCCGGCATCACCTACGAGCACCGGCTGATCGACGACATGGTCGCCGCCGCGCTGAAGTGGGAGGGTGGGTTCGTCTGGGCCTGCAAGAACTACGACGGTGACGTGCAGTCCGACACCGTCGCGCAGGGCTTCGGCTCGCTGGGCCTGATGACGTCGGTGCTGATGACCCCGGACGGCCGTACGGTCGAGGCCGAGGCCGCCCACGGCACCGTCACCCGGCACTACCGGCAGTACCAGAAGGGCGAGAAGACCTCAACGAACCCGATCGCGTCGATCTACGCCTGGACCCGGGGCCTGGCCCACCGGGGCAAGCTGGACGGCACCCCGGCGGTGACCGAGTTCGCCAACACCCTGGAGCAGGTCATCATCGACACCGTCGAGGGCGGCCAGATGACCAAGGACCTCGCGCTGCTCATCTCGCGGGACGCCCCGTGGCTGACCACCGACGAGTTCATGAACGCCCTGGACGAGAACCTGGCGCGCAGGCTCTCCGCCTGATCCGCCACCCTGGCGGCACCCGTAGTGGTGCTGCCGCTGCGTCACACCGGAGCCCGCCGGCACCCCGCCGGCGGGCTCCGGCGTTCCCCCATGCGTCCGCCTGCCGCCTCCGCTTCCCCCGCTCCCGCTCCCCGCTCCCCCCGTAGATCTTGGTAAACGGCCCCTATGGGGGCCGATCACCACCAAGATCTACTCCACTGCCCGGGCGGCGTGCGGCGAGGGTCGCGGAGGGAGGGACGAAGGAGAGTGCGAGGGGTCGAGCGGGCGAGGTCGGGAAGGTGTGCAGGTGGTCGGAGTGACCGGGGGTGGAAGCGACGGGGTCGGAGTGGCGGGGTCGGAAGCGGCAGGGTGCGGTGGCAAGGGTGGGCGGGGGGTCGAAGTGGTGGGGGCGGAAGCGGCAGGGCGGAGTGGCAAGGGCGGAAGCGGCGGGGTGGGAGCGGCGGGGCGGGTGGGGGTGGGGAACTGTAGGGCAATCCGAGCAGCCCGGGCTGCGGCGTGTCGGGAGGTGACACGCCGCTGGCGTCACCTACCTCGGCGCGCCTCGTTGACCTGGGTGGACGAGATGCCAGTCGCGTCCAGGAAGGTTGACCGCGGTCGCCTCGCGGCAAGCGTGCCGATCAGCCAGCCTTCCCGGCTGTCGCGCACAGCCAGCCGTCCCTTCCCTGCGGGGGGCCCTGTCCCGGGCCCCCCGCGCCCTGTCCCGGCCCCGTCCCGCGCCCCGCGCCGCACCCCGTCCCGGCCCCCCTCCCGCGCCCCGCGCGCCCGTCCCGGCCCCGTCCCGGCCCGGGCCCCGCGCCCTGTCCGGGGCGCGCCTCGGCCCGGAAGTCGATGTCCGGGTTCGCGCCTCCGGTCACAGGCCGGGATGCCGGCGGCGCGGGCCAGCCGGCGCACCAGCCGGAACACCGGCCGGGCCGCTGGCTGAAGGATCCGTACCGCCACCCCGCGTGCCCGGAGGCCGCCTCAGTGCGGAGGGGTTCGGTGACTCACCCGGCGCGGAGGAGTTCGGCGGCGCGTTCCGGGGCGATGTCGTTGATGAAGACGCCCATGCCGGACTCCGAGCCGGCCAGGTACTTCAGCTTGTCCTTCGCTCGCCGGATGCTGAACAGCTGCAGGTGCAGGTGGCCCAGTTCGCGGTCGACGCGTACCGGGGCCTGGTGCCAGGCGGCGATGTAGGGCATCGGCATGTCGAACAGCCCGTCGAAGCGGCGCAGCACGTCCAGGTAGAGCGGCCCGAAGGCGTCCCGCTCGGCGTCGTCGAGCGCCGGGATGTCCGGCACCGGCCGGTGCGGGGCCACGTGCACCTCGAACGGCCAGCGCGCCGCCGCCGGGACGTACGCCGTCCAGTGCTCGTTGGCGGTGACCACCCGGTCGCCGGCGGCCCGCTCGGCGGCGAGCACGTCGGCGTAGAGGTTGCGCCCGCCGGTGCGTTCCGCGTGCCGGCGGGCGGCGGCCAGCAGCGCCCGGGTGCGCGGCGTCACGAAGGGGTACGCGTAGATCTGGCCGTGCGGGTGGTGCAGGGTCACGCCGATCTCCACGCCCCGGTTCTCGAAGCAGAACACCTGCTCCACCCCGGGCAGCTCGCCGAGCGCCGCCGTACGGTCGGCGAGCGCGTCGAGCACGGTGCGCACCCGGCGCGGCGGGAGGCCGGCGAAGGAGGCGTTGTGGTCGTCGGTGAAGCAGACCACCTCGCAGCGGCCCCGCCCCGGTCGGACCGGCGTGAACGGGGTGATCTCGGCCGGCTCGTCGGCCACCCGGCCGCTCAGCGACGGGAACCGGTTCTCGAAGACCGCGACGTCGTAGTCCGGCGCCGGGATCTCGCTGTGCCGCTCGGCGGTGCTGGGGCAGAGCGGGCACTGGTCGGCCGGCGGGAGGAAGGTGCGGGTCTGCCGGTGCACGGCCACCGCCACCCACTCGTCGGTCAACGGATCGTGGCGCAGCTGCGACGCGGGCGGTGGCGGGGGCAACTCGCGGCGGTCCGGCTGGTCGCGGACGGCGTCGTCCCGCTCGTCGAAGTAGATCAGTTCGCGGCCGTCGGCCAGCTCGATCGCGGTGCGCTTCACCGTGCCACTCCCTCCGTCGTCGCCGTGGCGGCGGCCACCGTGCGGCCGACCGCCCGTTCCCCGTCCGTCGCCGGCACGATCACCAGCTCGCCGACCCGGTCGTCGAGCGCCCGCCGCGCGTCGGGGGGCAACTGGTCGTCGGTGACCAGCACGTGGGCGGCGGAGAGCTCGACGATGGAGGAGATGCCGACCGTGCCCCACTTGGTGTGGTCGGCGAGCACCACCAGCCGGTCGGCGGCGGCCACCAGCGCCCGGTCGGTCTCCGCCTCCATCAGGTTCGGGGTCGTGTAGCCGGCCCGCTCGGTGATCCCGTGCACGCCGAGGAAGAGCAGGTCCAGGTGGAGCGACCGGATCGCGCCGACGGCGAGCGGCCCGACCAGGGCGTCGGACGGCGTACGCACCCCGCCGGTGAGCACCACGGTCTGGTCCGAACGGCCCCCGGCGTGCAGGATCTCGGCCACCGGCAGCGAGTTGGTGACCACCGTCAGGCCCGGCACGTCGACCAGCCGGCGGGCCAGCTCGGCGGTGGTGGTGCCGGCGGAGAGGGCGATCGCGGCGCCCGGGCGGACCAACTCCGCCGCGCGTCCGGCGATGGCCGCCTTCTCCGCCAGCTGCCGCACCGACTTGGCCCGGAATCCCGGTTCGTCGGTCGAGCCGGGGCCGGCGACCGTGGCGCCGCCGTGCACCTTGGCCAGCAGGCCCCGCTCGTGCAGCGCCTCCAGGTCGCGCCGGATGGTCATGTCGGAGACGCCGAACTCGGCGGCCAGCTCGGTGACCCGCACCCCGCCGGTGGCGCGCACGCGGTCCAGGATGGCCGCCTGGCGCTGCTGAGCGAGCATCCGCCACACCTCCGTGCTTCCCGCGCGCTCCCACGCGGTCAAACGTGTTCGAACAAAGATGAACACTAGCGCGTGTGGGCGACCCACGGAAGGAAACGGGTGCGGATCAGATGGACTGGAGCTTGGGCTCGACCCAACCCGTCTCGGTCAGGTGGTGCAGGACGGCCTCGACGGCCTCGTCGACCGTCAGGTCGCTGGTGTCGACGACCAGGTCGGCGTCGGTCGGCTCCTCGTAGGGGTCGTCGATGCCCGTCATCCCCGTGAGCAGGCCGGCCCGGGCCCGGGCGTACAGGCCCTTGCGGTCGCGCTGCTCGCAGACCTCGAGCGGGGTCGCGACGTGCACCAGCAGGAAGCCCGCCCCGGCGGCCAGGGCCATCTCCCGGGCGGTCGCGCGCGCCTGGGCGTACGGGGCGATCGGGCAGCAGATGCCGACGCCGCGGTGCCGGGCGATCTCGGCGGCCACCCAGCCGATCCGCCGCACGTTGAGGTCGCGGTCGGCCTTGCTGAAGCCCAGGCCGGCGGAGAGCTCGCGGCGTACCACGTCGCCGTCGAGCAGCGTGATCGTCCGGTCGCCCTGCTCGCGCAGCGCGTCGGCGAGGCCGCGCGCGATGGTCGACTTGCCGGAGCCGGAGAGCCCGGTCAGGAAGACCACCAGGCCCCGGTGCCGCCGGGGCGGCCGGGCCCGGGCCAGCTCCTTCGCCACCGCCGGCGGGGTGTGCCACTCGGGCAGCGGGAAGCCCCGATCCAGCAGGTCGTCGATCTCCGGCTGGGTCAGCGCCAGGCGCCGGTTGCGGGGCGGGATGTCCTCCCGCCAGCGCCACTGCCCGTCGCGGTTGTCGTAGGCCAGCTCGCGCGGCACCAGCACCCGCAGACCTGCGCCGGAGAGCATCTCGCCGGTGGAGAGGAGGTGCGTCACGCCGTACGCCGCCGACACCCGGGCCCGCAGCAGCGCGTCGCTGATCTCGTCGCGCCGGCGGGACAGCGGCACGGCGACCAGCGTGGCCGGCGGCATCCGGTCCCGGGCGGCGAAGACGGCGCGCACCAGCGCCTCCGGCGGCAGCCCGCCGGTGCCGCCCTCGCCGACGGGGATCATCACCAGCAGGTGGGCGCCGAGCGTCCGGGCTGCGTGGGCGATCTGGGCGAGCTGGGGCCGGTGCAGCGGGCGGTCGGCGACCACCCCGAGCACCCGGCCGGGGGGCAGCAGCGCGCGTACCTCCTCGGGCGTGCGGCGCAGCCGCTGGAACGGGCCGTGGCCGCCGTCGCCGAGCCGGCGGACCGGGCCCCCGACGCCCGCCACCCCGTCACGGACCTGCCAGGCGTCGGCGACCTCCAGCGCCGCGATCGGCGCGCCCTCGCCGTCGGTCAGCACCAGGGCGCGGCGTGCCTCGTCGCGCGGGTCGAGGCCCTGGGCGAGCGTCGAGGGCACCTGGAGCGTCACCGGCACCGGCCACGGGGCGCCGTCGGCGAGCCGGCTCCGGCGGCTGACGGAGACCAGGTCGGCGCGGGTCATGAAGCCGGTCAGCGGGGCGTACGCCCCGGTCAACAGAAGCTCCAGGTCGGCGAGCTCGCCGGGGCGCGGCGTGTACGCCGGCGCGTCCCGGAGCACCTCGTCGGGCAGCACCCAGCTGTTGCTCATCCATCCCCCAACCCACTGACCGGCACACAGTTTCTCAGCCTGTCGGCGATCGGTCGAGAGCGCCACTCCACGCCGTGCGCGCCGACGCGGACGACGGCCGACGGGTCAACGGGGCGCGGCCAGAGGCGCCGCGCCGAACGAGACGGCGAACCGCTTGCACCAGATCGAGACGCTGGTCAGGCCGGTCAGGTCGACACCGGCCGGGATCTCGTACCCCTGGTCGCCCCGGTTGCCCTTGAGCCGGCCCAGCTCGACCCACCGGCCGTCGTCGAAGACCCGCCACCCGGCGGTGCCGGGGCGCACCGGCTGGTCGGTGAGCCAGACCCGCAGGTCCGGGCCGTTGGACGTGGCCAGCCCGACCAACTCCAGCCGGTGCCGACCGTCGGGGGTGCGGACGATCCGGGCGCTGCCGGACGTGTCGTGCTCGTGGGTCACGAACTCGCCCCGGCTGACCAGGACCGGGCCGGTGGGGGTGGTCGCGCCGGTGGTGGAAGCGGTCGGGGCCGGCGCCGGCTCGACGGTCGTGAGCGCCTCGTCGACCTCGGCGTCGGTGACCAGTTTCCACGGCTGGAACCAGTAGAGGCCGAGCGCCGAACCGGCGGCCAGGGCGACGACCACCACCCAGGTCAGCGGCATGCGCAACAAGCGGGTGTGCATGTGGACAGTCTGGCGGCCGGGCCGTCCCCTGTCACCTGGCGCACCGTGTTCGATGTCCTGCCGCCGCCCCCGATCGGCCGCGCGTCGCGAAGTGGCCGGTCGCGTTCCGGCCCGGCCCGGCGCCGCGGGTCAGCGCCGTCTGATCCGGCGCCCGACGGCCCGGCGCAGCCGGTACCAGAGCGCCCGCTCGTCCTCCACCACCGGGACGGCGCCGTCGGCGGTGAAGCGCAGCCGCAGCGGCAGGTGGGCGTCCTCGGCCCATCCGGCGCTGGTCACGCGGACCTTGAGCGTCCAGGTGCCCGTGGTGCGGCCCCCGTTGAGGGCGGCGGCGTCGACCGTGGCGACGGCGCGGTGCAGGAGGTGCCGCTCGCCGGCGGGGCCGGGCACCCAGCGGTGGTCGGCCGTGACCGGCAGGAACACCTCCTCTCTCGTCTCCTGGTGCCGGGCGACGAGGTCGAGCCTGCTGCGGCCGAGGGGGGCCGTCACCTCCCGTAGCGCGGGGTCGAGGCCGTCGACCGGCAGCACCAGGACGTCCCGGTCATCGTCCGAGGCGAAGGTGACGGGCCGGCCGGCCGACTCCAACCGGGCGGAGACGGTGACGGTGAGCGTCGTGCCGGACAGGTCGTGGCGCTCGACGGCGCCGGCGGCGCGGACGCCGGCCTCCCACTCGGCCATCCGACGCAGGTCGGCCGTGCGGCCCTGCTCGAGGAGGTGTGCCAGCACCCGTTGCAGCGGGGGCAGGCCGGCGGCGACGCCGGGCGCGAACCGGTCCCGGATCACCTCCTGGATCTCCCGCACGACCTGCGTCAGCCACTCTTCGGGGGCGTCGAGCATCCGCTTGCCGCGTACCCGGTTGAGCATCTCGTTGCGCAGCCAGCGGCGGTGCAGCCGGTCGCGCAGCGGCCCCGGCTCGGTGTGCGCGTCGACGATGTCCAGCGCCTCCCGCAGGCTGGCGTAGTACTCGGCCGGGTCCAGCCGGGTGGCCGTCACGTTCCCGGCGTCGCCGCGGCGCGCGTGGTGGTAGCAGGTGTAGTCCGACAGCACGCAGGTCCGCCGGGACAGCAGGTACGACCGCACCACCATCCGGTGGTCCTCCAGACGCCGCGGCCAACCCTCCGGGAAGCGCAGCCCGTGCTCGTCGAGGAAGGCGCGGCGGAACATCTTGTGGCAGGTCAGGCTGTCGATCAGCGGCGAGTTGGCCAGGGTGGCGTCGAACCGGTTCCGCCGGAACAGCTCCCGTGGCACGCCGCGCCCGTGCCCGGCCATCCGGCCGATCACGATGTCGGCGCCGTGGGCCCGCGCGCAGTCGTACAGTCGTTCGAGCGCCTCGTCGCCGAGCCAGTCGTCGTCGTCGACGAACACCACGTACTCGCCCCGGGCGTGCGCGACGCCGAGGTTGCGTGGCCGGGACGGCCAGCCCGAGTTCCCGGTGCGCAGCACCCGGAAGTGCGGGTGCTCGGCGGCGAGCCTCTCCAGCCGGGCGGGCGTGTCGTCGGTCGAGCCGTCGTCGACGAAGACCGCCTCGTACTCCGTCGCAGGCAGCGACTGGCGCAGCAGCGAGGCCACGAGACTGTCTAGGTGTGGTCCGCTGTCGTGCGTGGGCACCACCACACTCACCTTGGGCATCGTCGTACCGCCGATCATGCTCTCCCCCGTGGTCGGTCGGCCCCGGCAGGCCCCTCGGCCCGCCCCGGGCAGCGGCGAACCGCTCTAGGGTGGACGCGTCACCCGCCGATCCGGTTGCCCGGATGTTTCGGCGAGGTTCACCCGGCGGGCGCGGACCCTAGGGGGCGCGGGCCGCAAGGATCAGGGGAGCGCCGGGGGCGTGCCGCTGCCCACGGGGGCCCCCGCCTCCTACGCTGGACGTCGTGACACTGATCGCGACCGAGTCGCTGACCAAGACCTACGGGGGTGGGGTCACCGCGCTGGCCGACCTGACCGTCGCGGTCGAGCCGGGGATCATCGGACTGGTCGGCGCGAACGGCGCCGGCAAGTCCACGCTGATCAAGATCCTGCTCGGCCTCCTCGCCCCGACCAGCGGGCAGGTCCGGGTGCTCGGGCTCGACCCGACCGTCGACTCCGCCCGGGTCCGCGCCCGGGTCGGCTACATGCCCGAGCACGACGCCCTGCCGCCGGACCTCTCCGCCGCCGAACTCGTCACCCACCTCGGCCGGATGAGCGGGCTGCCGCGCACCGTCGCCCGGGAGCGGGCCTCGGAGGCGCTGCGGCACGTCGGGCTCTACGAGGAGCGCTACCGCCCCGTCGGCGGCTACTCCACCGGCATGAAGCAGCGGGTGAAACTCGCCCAGGCCCTGGTGCACGACCCCGACCTGTTGCTGCTCGACGAGCCGACCAACGGCCTCGACCCGGCCGGCCGGGACGCCATGCTGGCGCTGGTGCACCGGATCGGCACCGAGTTCGGCATCTCGGTCCTGGTCTGCTCGCACCTGCTCGGCGAGGTGGAGCGGATCTGCGACACCCTGGTCGCCATCGACGGCGGGCGGCTGCTGCGCGCCGACCGCATCTCCGCCATGACCTCGGCCACCGACCTGCTCGCCGTCGAGGTCAGCGAGGGCACCGAGGAGTTGGCCGCTCGGCTCGCCGCGCTGCGCCTGCCGGTACGCCGGGACGGCCGGCTGCTGCTCGTCGAGCTCGCCGACGACGCCACCTACGACCTCATCCTCGGCGCGGTCGCCGAGCTGGACCTGCCGCTGCACCGGCTGGACCAGCGCCGGCACCGGGTGGCCGAGCTCTTCGCCACGAGGGAGCCCAGCCATGCCTGAGCCCACCGGCGTCATCCACGACATCGGATACCAGCGCTACACCGGTCCCCGGCTGGGGCGCCGGCAGGTCTTCGGCGCGCTCTACCTGCACGGTCTGCGTACCGCGTTCGGGTTGGGCCGCAGCGCCAAGGCCAAGATCTTCCCCTGGCTGGTGGTCGGCATCGTCACGCTGGTGGCCGCCGGCGTCACCGCGGTGCGCAGCCAGATCGGCGAGGTGGTGATGACCTACGCCCAGTTCGCCGACAACATGAGCTGGCTGGTCATCTTCTTCGTCGCGGTGGTCGCCCCCGAGCTGGTCTCCCGGGACCTGCGCAGCGGGGTGCTGCCGCTCTACTTCTCCCGGCCGCTGCCCCGGTCGGACT
Source organism: Micromonospora sp. NPDC047670 (assembly GCF_043204915.1). Lineage (NCBI taxonomy): Bacteria > Bacillati > Actinomycetota > Actinomycetes > Micromonosporales > Micromonosporaceae > Micromonospora > Micromonospora sp. NPDC047670. The sequence goes on along the minus strand of NZ_JBIDDA010000004.1, from coordinate 27,869 downwards.
ACCCGCTGGCCAAGCTGCTGGCGATGGCGACGGCGCTCTGGCTGCTGCTCGGCGGGCCGCAGCTGGTGATGTTCCTGGGCGCCGCCTTCACCACCGACGCCGGCATGCGCGGGGTGTGGAACGAGCTGCTCGACCTGCTGCCGGGGCTGCTCTACGCCGGGCTCTGGGCGGTGGTCTTCGCCTCGATCGGCCTGCTGGTCGCCTCGCTGACCGGCAAGCGGGCGTTCGCGGCCGGCGGGATCGTGGCGGTGTTCCTGATGACCACGCCGATCGTCGGCACCCTGTCGATCATGCCGTCCCGGGCGGTGAACGAACTGGCCTTCCTCGCCTCGCCGTCGACGCTGGTGGGCGGCGTGGGCACCTGGGCGCTCGGTGACCTGCTGGTGCCCGAGGGCCAGAGCGGAATGCTGATCGGCGACTTCGGCCCGGTCTACGCGGCCGCGGCCGTGCTGCTGGTGGCCGGCTGCGTCGCCCTGCTGCTGCTGCGATACCGGAAGGTGGCCGCCCGATGACCACGACGAGCACCGAACCCGCGACCGGGGCCGCGACCGCCGCCGCCAGCACCCTGGACCTCGCCGGCGTCTCCCGCTGGTACGGCAACGTGGTCGCGGTCAACGACGTCAGCATGCGCCTCGGCCCGGGCGTCACGGGGCTGCTCGGCCCCAACGGCGCGGGCAAGACCACCCTGCTGCACATGATGGCCGGCTTCCTGGCCCCGTCCCGGGGCGCGGTCACCCTCGACGGCCGGCCCACCTGGCGCAACCCGGAGGTCTACCGCCGGCTGGGCCTGGTCAGCGAACGGGAGGCGGTGCACACGTTCCTCACCGCGTACGAGTTCGTGCTGGCCAGCGCGAAGCTGCACCGGCTGCCGGACCCGGAGGCGGCGGCCCGCCGGGCGATCGCCCTGGTGGAGATGGAGGGAGCGCAGGACCGCCGGATCGGCACGTACTCCAAGGGCATGCGGCAGCGCGCCCGGGTGGCCGCCGCGCTGGTGCACGAGCCGCAGGTGCTGCTGCTGGACGAGCCGTTCAACGGGATGGACCCGCGCCAGCGGCTGCACATGATGGAACTGCTGCACCGCCTCGGCGACGCGGGCCGGACGATCCTGTTCAGCTCGCACATCCTGGAGGAGGTCGAGCAGGTCTCCGGCACCGTCCAGGTGATGGTCGCCGGCCGGCTGGCCGCCTCCGGCGACTTCCGCACCATCCGCCGGCTGATGACCAACCGGCCGCACGTGTTCGCCGTCCACTCCACCGACGACCGGGCGCTCGCCGTGGCGCTGATGGCCGAGGCGTCGGTGACCGGCGTGGAGCTGGGCCGCACGGGGCTGACCGTGCGGGCCGGCGACTACGGCGCGTTCACCCGCGCGCTGCCGAAGATCGCCCTGGCGAAGGGCATCCGGGTGCGGCAGCTGGTGCCCGAGGACGAGTCCCTGGAGAGCGTCTTCTCCTACCTGGTGGAGGCCTGAGCATGTCTACCGTTACCTGGATCACCGCGCGGGGGCTGTTCGGGCGTCGCCGCTTCCTTCTGTTGCTGCCGCTTCCCGTGGTGTTGGTGCTGCTCGCCGTGCTCTCCCGCTCGCTCGGGGTGGATCCGGGGGAGTGGGGCCCGCCCGTGCTGGTCGGCCTCGGTCTGGCCGTCGTGCTCCCGGTGGTCTCCCTCATCGTCGGCACCGGCGTGCTGGGGGCCGAGATCGACGACGGCACGGTCGTGCACATCCTGACCAAGCCGCTGCCACGCTGGCAGATCGTGCTGCCCAAGCTGGCCGTGGCCACCGGCGTGAGCGCGGTCACCGTCGCCGTGCCGCTCTACGTCGCGGGCGTGCTGGCCCACTCGGCACGGCTCGGCCTGGCGCTCGCCGCCGCCGCGGCGGTCGGGGCGCTGGCGTACTCGGCGCTGTTCGTGGCGCTGAGCCTGCTCACCCGGCGGCCCGTGCTGCTCGGCCTGGTCTACGTGCTCATCTGGGAGGGCCTGCTCGGCAACTTCGTCAGCGGCACCAAGGTGCTCTCCATCCAGCAGTACGTGATCGCGCTCGCCGACCGGTTGGCGCCCACCGGGCTGCTGGAGACCAGCGTCTCGGTCCCGGTGGCGGCGGTGATGGCCGCGCTGATCAGCGTGGGCTTCACCGTGCTGGCGATCGACCGGCTTCGCTCGTACAGCGTGGCCGGCGAGACGAGCTGACCGGCGCGTGACGACGGCCCGGGCGGCGGGTCCGGCGGCGCGCCGTGGCGCGTCCCGCCGGCCCTCCCGGGCGGCCGGGCGGGCGACGACGCGCGGCGGGCCGCCGCCCGGGCGGTGATGGTAGGGCTGGCCGGATGGACCGGGTCGCGCCCCTGGGCGAGGCTGTGGGCGTGAGTGCGGAAGCGGGTCTGTTGATGTCGCGCGATTCCTACCCCGGTGCCGGCCGGCACCGGATGATCAGCCTGGCGGTGGCCGGGCTGGCGGCGGCGGCGACCACCACTGCCGCCCAGGCCACCGGGCGCTTCCACTGGTGGGCCGGGTTCGTGCTGATCCCCGGCGCGCTGATCGCCGCCGCCGGCGGGCCGCTGCTGGCCCGGGGCGGCGGGCGGGCCTTCGCCGGCTACGTGGTCGCCTGCCTCGGCGCGCTGGTGTTCGCGGTCGGGGCGCTGCTGATGTTCGGCGTGGTCGGCCGGGGCTGGCCCGTCATGGTCATCCTGCCGTGCCTGGCGGTCGCCGGCACCTACCACTGGCGGCTGGTCCACCCGTTGGCACGGGGGCTGCACCGGGCGGTCGCCCTGCTGGCGCTGGCCGGCGCCCTGCTGCTCGGCGGGACGCTGCAACTGACCCGCGTTGACCTGATCGACATCGATGCCGCGCCGATGTGGGGGGCGGTCCTGATGCTGGCCGGGGTGATCGTGCTGGGCAACGCGGTGGAGCTGACCCGGCACCGGATGCCGTACCGCCTCCAGGCGATCACCCTGCTGGTCGGTCCCGCCGTCGTCGGCTTCCTCCTCGGTCTGCGCCTGCTGCGCGGCTGGTGAGCCCGCCGGTGGCGGCGAGGTGGCAGGCCGGGGACGTGGTGGCCTCCCCGTCGTGGGAGACCACCACGTCCCCGCCGTCGTGCGGGTCCTGCCGCCCGGCCGGCCGGGCCCAGCCGGCCGCGGTCAGAAGGCGCAGGCGACCACCAGCTCGGTGGTGCGGTCGGGGAGCAGGTCCAGTTTCGTGATCCGGCCGGCGGCGCGGAGGTCGTCGGCGATCACGGCGAGCTGGTCCAGCAGGGCCGCCGGGCCGAGCGCCTCGGCCAGCGGCACCTCCGCCTTCATCGACAGCTTCCGCTCCGACTTGGCCCGGCGCACCTGGCTGAGCGCGTCGCCGGCCAGCCGCAGCAGCTCCGGCTCGCCCGCGCCCTCGATCGCCCGGCCCACCTCGTGGACGGTCGGCCAGGGCGCGCGGTGCACCGAGCCGTACCGCCACCAGGACCAGACCTCCTCGGTCACGTACGGCAGCACCGGGGCGAACAGCCGCAACTGCACCGAGAGCGCGGTGGCCAGCGCCGCCCGGGCCGAGTCCGCCCCCGGACCGGAGCCGTAGGCGCGCTCCTTCACCAGCTCGATGTAGTCGTCGCAGAACCGCCAGAAGAAGCTCTCCGCGACCTGCAACGCCGCCGTGTGGTCGTACGCCTCCAGCGCGGACGTCGCGGCGGCGACCACGCTGGAGAGCTCGGCGAGCGTGGCGCGGTCCAGCGGCTCGGTCGCCGGGGCGCGCAGGGCGTCGGCGGCGCCCAGCCCGAGGGCGAACTTCGACGCGTTGAGCAGCTTGGTGGCCAGCCGCCGGCCGACCTTGATCTGGGCCGGGTCGAAGGCGAGGTCCATGCCGGGCTTGCCGTTCGCCGCCCAGTACCGCACGGCGTCGGAGCCGTGCTGCTCCAGCAGCGCCATCGGGGTGACCACGTTCCCCTTGGACTTGGACATCTTCTTGCGGTCCGGGTCCAGGATCCAGCCGGAGAGCACCGCGTCCCGCCACGGCAGCACCCCGTGCTCCAGGTGTGCGCGGACCACGGTGGAGAAGAGCCAGGTGCGGATGATCTCCTGCCCCTGCGGGCGCAGATCCATCGGGAAGACCCGGCCGAACAGGTCCGGATCGGTTTCCCACCCGCCCACGATCTGCGGGGTCAGCGACGAGGTGGCCCAGGTGTCGAGCACGTCCGGGTCGCCGACGAAGCCGCCCGGCCGGCCGCGCTGGGCCTCCTCGAACCCGGGCGGGGCGTCGCTGGACGGGTCGATCGGCAGCGAAGACTCGTCCGGCGTGAGAGGGTGGCTGTAGTCCGGCTCGCCAGCGTCGTCGAGCCGGTACCACACCGGCACCGGCACGCCGAAGAAGCGCTGCCGGCTGACCAGCCAGTCACCGGTCAGGCCGCCCACCCAGTGCTCGTAGCGGTGCCGCATGTGCTCCGGCACCCAGCGCAGCTCCCCGCCCCGGGCCAGCAGCTCGTCGCGCAGCCCCGCGTCCCGGCCGCCGTTGCGCAGGTACCACTGCCGCGTCGAGACGATCTCCAGCGGCCGGTCGCCGCGCTCGTAGAACTTGACCGGGTGGGTGATCGGGCGCGGCTCGCCCACCAGGTCGCCGGCGTCGGCCAGCAGCTCCACCAGCGTCCGCCGGGCCCCGTTGACGGTCTGCCCGGCCAGCGCCGCGTAGGGCTGCGCCGGCACCCCGGCGGGCGGCTCCGGCAGCAGCCGGCCGTCCCGGCCGACGACCACCCGGGTGTCCAGCCGCAGCTCCCGCCACCAGGTCACGTCGGTCAGGTCGCCGAACGTGCACACCATCGCGATGCCCGTGCCCTTGGCCGGGTCCGCCAGCGGATGCGCCCGCACCGGCACCTCGACCCCGAACACCGGCGTACGCGCGGTGCCGCCCACCAGGTCGGCGTACCGCTCGTCGTCGGGGTGGCAGACCAGCGCCACGCAGGCCGGCAGCAGCTCCGGCCGGGTGGTGTCGATGAGCACCTCGCGCCCGCCCGGCCCGGCGAACCGCAGCCGGTGGTACGCCCCGGGGCGCTCCCGGTCCTCCAGTTCCGCCTGGGCGACGGCGGTGGCGAAGCCGACGTCCCAGAGCGTCGGCGCCTCCGCCTGGTACGCCTCGCCCCGGGCCAGGTTGCGCAGGAACGCGCGCTGCGAGGTGGCCCGGGCCGCCCGCCCGATCGTCGTGTACGTCAGCGACCAGTCGACGGAGAGGCCGAGCCGCCGCCACAGCTCCTCGAAGACCTGCTCGTCGGCGATCGTCAGCCGCTCACACAGCTCGATGAAGTTCCGCCGGGAGATCGGGGTCGGGTCTCTGCGGGCCGCCTCGTCCACCGGGGTCTGCGGGGCCCGCCAGTCCGGGTCGTACGGCAGCGCCGGGTCGCAGCGCACGCCGTAGACGTTCTGCACCCGGCGCTCGGTCGGCAGGCCGTTGTCGTCCCAGCCCATCGGGTAGAACACCGCCCGCCCGCGCATCCGCTGGAACCGGGCCACCAGGTCCGTGTGCGTGTACGAGAAGACGTGTCCCATGTGCAGCTCGCCCGATACGGTCGGCGGCGGGGTGTCGATCGCGTACACGTCCGAGCGCTCCTTCGAGCGGTCGAACGCGTACGTGCCCTCCTCCTGCCAGCGGCGCGCCCAGGTCTCCTCGAGCCCGTCCAGGGTCGGACGCTCGGGGACGCCGGCGCGGGCCGTCCTCGCCGTATCAGTCATCCGTCGATGGTAGTAGGCAGCGGACAACGGCCGGACCACGGTTTTCCGGCGTGCCACGATGGATTTCGTGCCGACACTCCCGCTGGGCCCCGACGAGCTGCTGACCACCACCCGCTCGGTCCGCAGGCGGCTGGACCTCACCCGGTCGGTGCCGATGGAGCTGGTCCGCGAGTGCCTGGAGATCGCCCTGCAGGCGCCGTCGGGGTCCAACCGGCAGGGCTGGCAGTGGGTCGTGGTCACCGACCCGGCGAAGCGGGACCTGGTCGGCCGGATCTACCAGCGCGCGGCGCACGGCTACCTGGCCTCGGAGGGCTCGGCCGCCCGGCTCTTCGCCGACGACCCGGAGCGGGCCGAGGAGCAGCGCCGGGTGGGGGAGAGCGTGGCCTGGCTCGCCGACCGGATGGGGCAGGTGCCGGTGCTGCTCCTGCCGTGCCTCCAAATCGACGGCGGCGAGCTGCCGGCCGGCAACCAGGCCGGGCTCTGGGGGTCGGTGCTGCCAGCCGCGTGGAGCTACATGCTCGCCGCCCGGGCGCGCGGCCTCGGCACCGCGTGGACCACGCTGCACCTGGCGTACGAGGCGGAGGTCGCCGAGCTGCTCGGGCTGCCCGCGACCGTGCGCCAGGCCGCGCTGATCCCCACCGCGTGGTACACCGGCCAGGGGTTCCGGCCGGCGCGGCGGCAGCCCCTGGACGAGGTCCTGCACGTCGACCGGTGGTGAACCGCCGGCCGGCGCCGCCCGCGACCGGCCCGGGCGGTGCTTCGGCGCGGGGCCGGCCGGGTCAGCGGAGGGCCGGTCCGCTCAGCGGGCCCTTGGTGGCCAGCCGGATCCGCAACCCGCCGTAGGTGCGGGCGTTCGCCCGGTCGAGGATCGTGGAGACCGGGGCGTAGGAGTTCCGCTCGTTCGGGTTGGTGCAGGCGCCCTGCCCCGGGTCGCCGTGCGACAGGATGCCCAGCGCCTTGCCGTCTGCCTCCGTGAAGAGCGGGCCGCCGCTGTCGCCCGGTCGGGCGCAGATGCGCACGTCGATGCCGCCGCTGGTCTTGCCGATGATCTCTCCGCAGCGGGTGCCGGGCAGGTAGCCGGCGCCGGCGCCGGAGTCGACGTACTGCTCGCCGGCCTTCGGCGTGTACGCCGCGCCGGTCGCGCAGACCACCCAGCCGGGCTGGATGGCGCTCCACGGCACGTGCCCGGTGACCGCCACGTCGCCGCTGCCCCGCGTGGCGCACCGCGGGTTGTCGGGCACGCACCAGTAGTTCACCAGGCTGGGCACCTGCGTGGCCCCCACCGGGTACGCCCACCTCCCGATCGCGCCCGCCTGGTACGGCATGATCGCGTAGTCGTACGGGTAGGCGTTCTCGGCCAGGCCCTGCCTCGACGCCTCGACGGTCACCGGCACCTTCGGGCCGAGGAACTGGTGCCAGGTGCGGTCCACCAGTTGGTGCCGCCCGCCGACGACGCAGTGCCCCGCCGTCAGCACGTACGGGTCGCGCAGCCCGACGAGCACGTTGAAGCCCGTCGTGCAGCCGCCGACGGTGCCGTCGTCGCGCGGCACGTCCAGCCGGATGCCGCCGCGCATCGGCGCCTGCGCGCAGTCGCGCGGGTCGCAGGCCTTCTGCACCACGGCGCCGGCGATCCGGGGCCGGGCGCGGGCCGGCACCCCGGCGGCGCGCAGCGCGTCGGCCAGCCGGGGATCGTCGGCGCGGATCCGGTCGCCGGTGAGCACGACCACCTCGTTGGCCCGCTCGTCCACCACCACGTCGGCGCCGGCCGTCGCGTCGAGCGTGGTGGCCAGCCGGGTCGCCGCCTCGGTGAGCTGCCGCAGCGGGTGGCGCACCGGCACGACCCGGATGTGCGCCGCGTCCGGCATGTTGGCCACGATCGCCCGGACCGGCTCGACGCCGGTGGCGGCGACGGTGAGCACGCCCCCGGCGGCCTGGTCCAGCCACATCCCGCCGTACGCGGCGGGGAACTCCGCCGCGAGCGACGCGGCCAGCGGCGCGGACAGCTCCTGGAGCGCGAGCCGCCGGACCGCCTCGTCGGTGTCGACCCGGTAGCGGTCGCGCAGGTAGGAGACGGAGGCGGGGCTGTCCCCGGCGACCTCGGCGGCCGGGCGGGCCCGGAGGGTCACCGCCGCGCCCGGCGTGGCGCCGCCGCCGGGGCGGCCACCGAGCCCGCTGTCCGCGCCGGCCGGCGCGGCCGCCGGGGCCGCGCCGTCACCCGGCGGGACCGGGGTCCCCGCGGCGGTGGGCGTGGCCGGCGCCCGGTCGGTGTCACCGAACGGCATCCCGGCGACCGCCGCCGCACCCACCGCGCAGGCGACGACCACCCCGGCCGCCACCACCCGTCGTCGCAACCGCACCTGGCAACCTCCCCCGTCTCGCCGTCGGGATGGTCGGGGACCGCTCCCGCTCGGCGCGGTGAGTCTAGTGGCACGGTTGATCATCGTGGGCCCCGTGCGGCCGGTCCGTCCACGCCGCCGGACTCACACCAGGGAATCGCGCCACTGCCGGTGCAGGGCGGCGTACCGGCCGCCGGCGGCGGCGAGCCGGTCGGGCGGGCCGTCCTCGACGATCCGGCCGCCGTCGAGCACCAGCACCCGGTCGGCCGTCTCCACGGTGGAGAGCCGGTGCGCGATCACCAGGGCGGTGCGGTCCCGCAGGACGGTGCCCAGCGCGCGCTGCACCAGCCGCTCGGTCGGCACGTCCAGCGAGGAGGTCGCCTCGTCCAGGATCAGCACCGTCGGGTCGGCCAGGAACGCCCGGGCGAACGCGACGAGCTGCCGCTGGCCGGCGGAGAGCCGGCCGCCGCGCCGGTGCACCTCGGTGGCGTACCCGTCGGGGAGGGCCGCGATGAAGTCGTGCGCGCCGATCGCCCGCGCGGCGGCCTCCACGGCGGCGTCGTCGGCGCCCGGCCGGCCGAACCGGATGTTCTCCGCGACGGTGCCGCCGAAGAGATGGGTCTCCTGGGTCACCAGCACGACCGCGCGGCGCAGCTCCGCGTCGGCGACGTCGCGCAGGTCGACCCCGTCGAGGCTGACCGCGCCGGCGAGCGGGTCGTGGAACCGGGCGAGCAGCTTCGCGACGGTCGACTTGCCGGCGCCGGTGGGCCCGATCAGCGCCACGGTCTGCCCGGCCGGGACGGCGAGGTCGAGCCCGGCCAGGATCGGCGCGTCCGGCCGGTAGCCGAAGGTGACCGCGCGGAAGTCGACCGCCCCCCGCCCCGGCCCGCCGGGCAGCGGCACGGGCCGGGCCGGCTCGGCCACCGACGGCCGCTCGTCGAGCACCCCGGCCAGCTTCTCCAGTGCGGCGGTGGCGGACTGCAACGAGTTGTAGAACTGGCTCAGCTCCTGCATCGGCTCGAAGAACCGCCGCAGGTAGAGCAGGAACGCCGCCAGCACGCCGACCTCGGTCGCCCCGCCCAGCACGCGAGCGCCGCCGTAGCAGAGCACCACCGCCACGGTCACGTTGCCGATCACCTTGATCCCCGGCGAGTACGTCGCCATCAGCCGGAACGCCTGCCGGCTCGCCACCCGGTAGTCGTCGTTGACCGTCGCGAAGATCCGCTGGTTGCGCGACTCCCGGCGGAACGCCTGCACCGCCCGGATGCCCCGCATCGACTCCACGAAGTGGACGATGACCAGGGCCATCGCCTCCCGGGTGCGCCGCCACGCGTCGGCCGACGCCCGCGCGAACCAGCGGGACAGCCAGAACAGGAACGGAAACGCGAGCAGGGTCACCGCGGCCAGCGGCAGGTCCAGCCAGAGCAGGATGCCGGCCACCGACAGGATCGACAGCACCGCCAGCACCAGGCCGTCGATGCCGCCGCCGACCAGTTCCCCGATCGCGTCCAGGTCGCTGGTGAGCCGGGAGACCATCCGGCCGGAGGTGTACCGCTCGTGGAACGCCACGGACAGGCGCAGGAAGTGCCCGTACACCCGCTGGCGGAGGTCGAGCAGGACGGCCTGGCCGATCCGCGCGGAGAGGGTGAGGAAGCCCCGGCGGGCCGCGTACTCCACGACGGTGGCGGCGGCGAACGCGGCGGCGACGGCCAGCAGCGGGCCGGGCTCGCCGGCCCGCAGCGGCGCGATCGCGCGGTCGATGCCGAGCATCACCAGGTACGGCCCGGCCATCGCGGCGGCGTTCTGGCCGAGCAGCAGCGCGACGGCCAGCCCGAGCCGGCGCCGGTGCGGGCGCAGCAGGTCGCGCAGCAGCGCCCGGCTGCGGACCCGGAGCCGGGCCACCGCCTCGGGCGCGGTGTCCTCGGCGAGGCTGCGGTCGGCGTCGGGGTCGGTGGCGACGCCGCGCCACCGGGTGAGGTCCGCCCCGCCCGGGTGGGCGGCCCCGCCGGTCACGACCGCACCAGGCCGCGGCCGTCGGGCGGCGCGGGTGCCGCCTCGGCGGAGAGCACCGCGCGGTACGCCGGCACGTCGGCGAGCAGTTCGGAGTGCCGCCCGACGGCGGTGATCCGACCCCCCTGCAGCAGCGCCACCCGGTCGGCGAGGGCGATCGTGGAGGGCCGGTGCACCACCAGCAGGGCGGTGGCGTTGCGCAGCACCCGCTTCAACGCGGCCTCCACCAGCGCCTCGGTGTGCACGTCGAGCGCGGAGAGCGGGTCGTCCAGCGCGAGCAGCGCGGGCCGGCCGAGCACCGCCCGGGCCAGGGCCAGCCGCTGGCGTTGCCCGCCGGAGAGCGACAGCCCTTGCTCGCCCACCCGGGTGGCCAGCCCCCACGGCAGCTCGTACGCGAAGTCCGCCTGGGCGAGCGCGAGGGCGGCCCGGACCTCGTCCTCCCCGGCCTCCGGGCGGCCCAGGGTGAGGTTCTCCCACACGGACATGGAGAACAGCGTCGGCTCCTCGAAGGCGACCCCGACCAGCCGGCGCAGCGAGGACAGCCGCAGGTCACGCAGGTCGTGCCCGTCCAGGGTGATCCGGCCGCCGGTCACCTCCTGCAGCCGGGGCACCAGGGAGAGCAGGGTGCTCTTGCCGCTGCCGGTCGCGCCGACCAGCGCCACGGTCTCGCCCGGCTCGACGGTCAGGTCGACGTCGCGCAGCACCGGCGCCGTGGTCCCCGGGTAGCGGAACGAGACCCGCTCGAAGCGGAGCCGGCCGCGCACCTCGGCGCGACGCAGGGCGACCGCGCCCGGGGCGTCCACGATGGCGGGCGGGGTGTCCAGCACCTCCAGAACCCGGTCGGCGGCGGTCGCCGCCTCCTGGCCGTTGGCGATGATCCAGCCCAGCGACTGCACCGGCCAGATCAGCATCAGCTGGAGGCTGACGAACGCGACCAGCTCGCCGATGGTCAGCACGTCACCGGCGGCGGCCGCCGCGCCGGCCACCAGCACCACGCCCAGGGTCAGGTTCGGCACCAGGTCGAGCAGGGCGGAGGTGCGGGCCAGCAGCCGGCCCTTGCCGACCCCGGTGTCGTGCAGCGCCCGGGCGTCGACGGCGAACCGGGCGGCCAGCTCCGGCCCCCGCCCGTACGCCTTCATGGTGCGCAGCCCATGGGCGGTCTCCTCGACCAGCGTGGCCACGTCGCCCTGCTGGTCCTGCATCCGGCGGGAGGCGGCGTGGTACTGCCGGGCGAAGCGCCGGGTGATCAGGAACAGCGGCACCGCGCTCGCCGCCACCAACAGCCCCAGCGCGGGGTGCAGCCGGATCAGCAGCACCACCACGGCCAGGTAGGTCACCAGGTTGAGCACCAGGAAGAAGAGGCCGAACGAGAGGAACCGGCGCAGCACCGACAGGTCGCTGGTGATCCGGGACAGGAGCTGCCCGGACTGCCACCGGTCGTGGAATCCGGCCGGCAGCCGTTGCAGGTGGGCGTAGACGTCGGCGCGGATCGCCGCCTCGATCCGCATCGAGGACGACGACTGCACCCAGCGCCGGATGAAGATCAGCAGCGCCTCGACCAGGCCGAGCAGCAGCGCCAACCCGGCAAGCCGGAGCAGCCCGGCCGGGTCCTGCCGGGCGACCGGGCCGTCCACCACCCGCTGCGTGACCAGCGGTACGGCGATGCCCGCCCCGGTCGCGGCGAGCCCGGCCAGCAGCAGCCAGCCGAACTCGGCCGCGTGGGGGCGCAGGTAGTGTCGCAGCCGCCAGAGGTTGTGCAGCGGATGCGGGCCGGCCTCGACCCCGGGAGCGGGGTTGCCGTCGCTCTCCGCAGGCACTACCCGACGGTAGCGTCAAACGGGAGCGACGCCGCTGTCAGCTTCCCGTCACGGCCGCTCGTGTCCGAGAAGCCACTTCTTCACCTCCAGCCCCCAGCGGTAGCCGCCGAGCGTCCCGTCGGTGCGCAGCACCCGGTGGCAGGGGACGAAGAGCGCGGCCGCGTTGCGGGCGCAGGCCGCCGCGGCGGCGCGTACGGCCGCGGGACGGCCGGCCAGCCCGGCGTAGGCCGTGTAGGTCACCGGATCGCCCGGCTTCACCTCGCGCAGCACCTGCCAGGCGTGCGCCATGAAGACTCCGCCGGTGTGCTGCTGCACCGGCACGGCGTCGATCGCGGTCAGCTCGCCGTCGAAGTAGGCCGCCACGGCGGCGGTGATCGGGCCCAGGTCGGCCCGGTGCCGCAGCGGAGCCCGCAGCGTCGGGTGCACCAGCGGGAGCAGGTGCTCGGGGTCGTCGGTGAAGCCCGCCGCGCGGACCGCCCCGTCCGGGCCGGCCACGATGCTGAGCGGTCCGGCCGGGGTGTCGATGACGGTGCTGTCGTTCATGCTCATGCTGCTCTCCAAAGTCGGATCACCGCGTACGAGCGCCAGGGGCGCCAGCGGTCGGCGTACGCGCCGAGGGTCTTGGGGTCGTCGGGCAGGCCGAGGGCGGCGGCGCCCCGGCGTACGGCCAGGTCGGTGGGGAGGAGGACGTCCGGGTCGCCGAGGGCGCGCATCGCGACGTAGCCCGCCGTCCACGGCCCGATGCCGGGCAGCGCCAGCAGCCGCCGGACGGTCTCCTCCCGGTCCCCGCCGGGCGCCAGGTCCACCGACCCGTCGGCGACGGCCCCGGCGAGGGCGCGGATCGTCTCCCGCCGCCCCGCCGGCATCCCGAACACCTCGTCCGGCACGCCCAGCACCTCCTCGGCGGTAGGGAAGCCGGTCAGCCACGGCCCCGGCTCGTCGGGGACGTCGGTGGTGGGCGGGCGGAGGTGGTTCAGCAGACGGGTGAGGGTGGTGCGGGCCGAGCGGACGGAGACCTGCTGGCCGACGATCGCACGCAGGGCCATCTCGAAGCCGTCGACCGAGCGGGGCAGGCGGATCCCCGGCTCGGCGGCGACCGCCCCGGCCAGGGCCGGGTCGGCGGCGAGGGTGCCGTCGACGGCGGTCGGGTCGGCGTCGAGGTCGAACAGGCGGCGGCAGCGGGCCACCGCGGGAGCCAGGTCGCGCATGTCGGTCAGCCGCAGGGTCGCCGTCACGTGCCCGTCCGCCGGAGTCAGGGTCACCTCGCCCGCGCCGTGCGGCAGCCGCAGGCCCCGGCGGTACGTCCCGTCGCGCACCTCCTCGACGCCCGGCAGCGCGCGCAGCGCGAGGAAGTCCAGCAGCGCCCCCGCGTGCAGCGGCGGGCGGTACGCGAGCCGCAGCGTGATCGTCCCCGCCCCGCCCGGCGCGGGGAACCGGCCGCGCCGGGCGGCACGCAGTTCGGACGGGGCCGTCCCGTAGACCTCGCGGACCGTGTCGTTGAACTGCCGGACGCTGCCGAACCCGGCGGCGAACGCGATCTCCGCCATGCCCAGGTCGGTGGTCTCGATCAGGGTGCGGGCGGTCTGCGCGCGTTGCGCCCGGGCCAGGGCGAGGGGGCCGGCGCCCATCTCCGCCCGCAGCATCCGGTGCAGGTGCCGTTCGGTGTAGCCGAGCCGGGCGGCCAGCCCCGGGATGCCGTCCCGGTCGACCACCCCGTCGGCGATCAGCCGCATCGCCCGGCCGACCACGTCGGCCCGGACGTCCCACTGGGGGGAGCCCGGGGCGGCGTCCGGCCGGCACCGCCGGCAGGCGCGCAGCCCAGCGCCCTGGGCCGCCGCGGCCGAGGGGAAGAACCGGACGTTCTGCCGCTTCGGCGTCGTCGCCGGGCACGACGGCCGGCAGTAGATCCCGGTTGAGGTCACACCGGTGTAGAACCACCCGTCGAACCGCTGGTCGCGGCTGTCGACGGCCCGGTAGCACCGTTCGAAGTCCAACTCCACGCCACCGATGATGCCCCTGCTCGGCGCCCCCGGCTCGCGGAAATCGGACGCGGTCGTACGGGCGGGAACGGGACGTCGGGCGCCGAAACTGTCGGTTGTGGTCGGTACCGTCCGGCCACCAACTCAAGAAGGGGTGCGGCAATGGCGAGCGTGGCGGGTCGGGAAGCGGCGTCGACACGGGACGGGCACCCCCCGCTGGACGCCGTGGTGGTGCAGGGCTTCTACGACCGGATGCGCGCGGTCGCCCCGGCCGCCGTCGGCGCGATCGAGCGGGACCGGGCCGGCGACCCGGGGCGGGCGTTCGGCGACACCGCCTGCGGCCGGCTGGTGCGCTCGCTGGACGCCGACGGGGTCCGGGCGCTGGGCATGTGGGTGCACCACTGGTGCATGCGCTTCTACGACGACGACACCCGGGTGGCGCTGCGCCTGGTCCGGGAGATCGCCGGCCGCCCCGGGCTGGGCTGGACGGCCGACGAGGTGCGCTGGATGCTTCGCGAGTCGTACGCGGCCGGCCCGGCCGCCGAGGCCCGCTTCACGCTGCCGCTCGCCGCCGCCGGGGAGTTGGCCCCCGGCGCCCTGCGGATCGAGCCGGTCGTCCCGCGCCAGCCCGGCCCCCGCGACTGACCGGCGGCGCCTGCCGGGCAGGATGGGGCGGCGCAGACCCCGACGGAAGGACGACCGTGCCCGCCAGCGAACCGACCATCCTCGCCACCAGCATGGGCCTCTACGCCCCGCGCCGCGAGGGCGAGGCCCGGCGGGTCAACCCGGTGTTCGACCTCGCCGCGGAGTTGGCCGGCGCCGGAGCGGAGCCGAGGATCTGCTTCCTCAACCAGGCCGAGGGGGACCAGCCGACCACGCTGGCCCGGGTCTACGAGGCGTTCGCCGGCAGCCGGTTCCGGATGACGCACCTGGCGCTCTTCCCGATGCCCAACGTCGACGACATCCGCGCCCACCTGCTCGCCCAGGACGTCGTCTGGGTGGGCGGCGGCAGCGTCGCGAACCTCTGCGCGGTGTGGCGGGTGCACGGCCTCGGCGAGATCCTGCGGGAGTGCTGGGAGGCCGGCGTCGTGCTCGGCGGGGTCTCCGCCGGGTCGATCTGCTGGCACGCCGGCGGCGCCACCGACAGCTTCGGCACCACCCTGCGCGGCTTCACCGACGGGCTGGGCTGGCTGCCCTACGGCAACGGCGTGCACTACGACAGCGAGGAGCAGCGCCGGCCGCTGATGCACCGGCTGGTCGGCGACGGCACGCTGCCGACGGCGCACTGCACCGACGACGGCACCGGCCTGCTCTACCGGGGCGAGCGGCTGGTCGAGGCGGTCGCGGACCGCCCGGGCGTCGGCGCGTACGAGGTCAGCCGCGGCCCGGACGGCAACGTGCGGGAGACCCCGATCGGGCCGCGCCTGCTCGGCTGAGCGCCACCGGCGGGGCAGTCGGAGCCTGCCTGCCCGTGGGTGGGGGGCACCGGCGTAAGCTGGCTCGTCGTGAGTCTCACCATCGGCATCGTCGGCCTGCCCAACGTCGGCAAGAGCACCCTGTTCAACGCGCTGACCAAGAACGACGTGCTCGCGGCGAACTACCCGTTCGCCACCATCGAGCCCAACGTCGGCGTCGTCGGGCTGCCGGACGAGCGGCTGCACAAGCTCGCCGAGATCTTCAGCTCGCAGAAGGTGCTGCCCGCCCCGGTGTCGTTCGTCGACATCGCCGGCCTGGTGCGCGGCGCCTCGAAGGGGCAGGGCCGGGGCAACGCGTTCCTGGCGAACATCCGCGACGCCTCGGCGATCTGCCAGGTCGTCCGGGCCTTCTCCGACCCGAACGTGGTGCACGTCGACGGCAAGGTCTCCCCGGCCGACGACATCGAGACGATCAACACCGAGCTGATCCTCGCCGACCTCCAGACGCTGGAAAAGGCGGTGCCGCGGCTGGAGAAGGAGGCCAAGCTCCGCAAGGACCGGGCCGCCGCGGTGACCGCCGCCAAGCAGGCCGTCGAGCTGCTCGACACCGGCGTCACCCTCTACGCGGGCGCCAAGGACGCGGGCATCGAGCTGGAGCACCTGCGCGAGCTGCACCTGCTCACCACGAAGCCCTTCCTCTACGTGTTCAACGTCGACGAGGCCGAGCTGGGCAACGCCGAGTTCCTCGACGAACTGCGCGCCCTGGTCGCCCCCGCCGAGGCCGTCTTCATGGACGCCAAGATCGAGTCCGAGCTGGTGGACCTGCCCGAGGAGGAGGCCCGCGAGCTGCTGGAGTCGATCGGGCAGCCCGAGCCGGGGCTGGACCAGCTCGTCCGGGTCGGCTTCCGCACGCTCGGGCTCCAGACGTACCTCACCGCGGGCCCCAAGGAGGCGCGGGCCTGGACCATCCCGGTCGGGGCGACCGCGCCGGAGGCCGCGGGTGTGATCCACTCCGACTTCCAGCGCGGCTTCATCAAGGCCGAGGTGGTCTCCTACGACGACCTGGTCGCTGCCGGCTCGATGGCTGCGGCCAAGGCGGCCGGCAAGGTCCGGATCGAGGGCAAGGAGTACGTGATGCAGGACGGCGACGTCGTGGAGTTCCGCTTCAACGTCTAAAGCCGGCCGGTCTCCGCAGGGCGGCGGGATGTGCCCGCCACCCGGGGGCGCCGGGTGGCGGGATCGACTACTCAGACAGCGGATCGGGCCCCGGGGACGGCGGCGTACGGGTCAACGGCGTGCCTCCAGGCGGGCGCGCAGGTCCGCGTAGTCGTGGTCGGGGAAGAGGCGCGGGAAGACGTCGAGCATCTCCTGCAGCCCGTCCACGAGCGGGATGAACCCCATGCCGCAGTCCTCCGGCTGGCAGTACAGGTACTGCCAGCCGATGACGCCCTTGGTGACGAGCAGGGTCTCCAGGTAGGCCGGGTAGTCCAGCTCCATGGGGACGACGCCCTGGCGCATGTCGAAGAACCAGATCTCGGGGTCGGCGGTTCCCGGGGTCGCGCGCAGCAGGGCCATACGGCCGGACCCGGTCCGGGGCGTGTCGTCGAAGATTCGCAGATCCTTGAACAGGGAGCGCTCCGCGTCGTCCTCGCCCTTCCAGAACCGCGTCATGCGCAGGTTGCCGACCGCGCTCATGATGTGGCGAAGCTTGAAATCACCGACGAGTGCCGTGCCAGGCCGCCGGGACCGCCAGGCCGCCTCGACAGCGCCGTGGCGGAAGAAGTATTCCTGGATGCGGTGGCTGAGCGGCAGGTCGTAGTCCTCTGCGAGTTCCTCGAACACCTCCTCGGCGACGTCGAGCGCGTGGATGATCTCGTCCATCTGCGCCCGGTGGACTTCGAACTCGATGGTCTCCCCGATCTCCTGGAGGACCCTGGCGCAGCGCGCCTCGAAGGCGTATCGGAATTCGGCGTCGTCGGTGGTCGTCATGCCGCGGGCCGGCTCCCTCATGCTTCCGACCCGCGGCGCGGCTCGCGGGCCTCTTCGCCGAGCGGGGCGCCGCGCCAGTGCCACTGGTCGAGCCGCGGGCGCCCCGGCAGCTCGATCCGGCCGGTGGCCCAGCGCAGCGCGGCCCACGGGTCGACGTCGGTCAGATCCCGCGCCGCCTCCGGAAACAGCCGGGCGAGGACCCGCGCGCACACCTCGCGCGGAGGATCGAGGGCGAGGCCCAGGCCCCGGGCGATGTCGTCGCCGTGCAGCAACGCCTCCGCGCACCCCATGGCGGCGAAGCCCTCCGGATCCGCCCGACCGCTGGGGTGGTAGGCCCGAACGTCCGGCCCGGACGCGCGGACGGTGGCCGCCAGGATGCGGCCACCCGCCTCGGCGAACTCCAGCATCTGCTGGGCGGGAGCGTCCTTGTCGGCGGAGGCCATGAAGCACACGAAGCGCCCCTCCGGCCGGGCCACGAGCTGGCCCGCGAACGACAGCAGGCAGTCGCCGATGTGCTCGGCGGTGTGCCAGCAGTCCCACTCGAGACCGTCGGCCGGCGCGGACCAGTCCAACCCGGTCGCCGGCCGCAGGCTGGCGACGAGGCTGGACATCGTCGCGTCGAGATCGTCGGCGGTGACCGCCATGTCTTCCCCCAAGCTCGCGGGACCGGTGCCGCACCGGCCGCTGGCGACCAGCCTGCCCCACGGGTGTGACATCTCGTTCCCGTGCCGGCCCCGGGTGCTGCCGCACCGACCGGCCGGCCCTGGTCCTCCTCGCGACCGCGAGGAGGACCAGGGTTCCCGTTCAGGTCACTTCGCCCCGGGGGCCGGCACCGCCTTCTCGGCGGCGCGGCTCACCTCTTCCCAGGCCGCCCAGGTCTCCATGCGCCGCTTCGAGATGTCGAAGGCGACGTCGTAGACCATGCTGCCCAGCAGGAGCCGCAGCGGCGGGTCGTCGCTGGCGACCAGTTTCATCACGGCCTCGGCGGCGAGGCGCGGCTCGCTGTCGACCGACCCCTCCGCCCACTGCCTGGCCAGTTCCTCGCGCAGCGGGTCGTAGGCGGGGTTCGGGGTGGCCGTCCTGCTGCTGGTGTAGAGGTCCGTCCAGTAGCCACCCGGCTGGACGATGGTGACCTTCACCCCGAACCGGGCGGCCTCGGCGGCCAGCGCCTCGCTCATGCCCTCCAGGGCGAACTTGCTCGCGCTGTAGAGCCCGGTGCTGGGGAAACCACCGAGGGCGCCGATGCTGGAGATCTGCAAGAGGCGCCCGCCGCTCTGGGCCCGCAGGTGCGGCAGGACGGCCTGGCTGACCCAGAGCGCGCCGAAGAAGTTGAGGTCCAGTTGAGCGCGGGCCTCGGCCTCGGTGAACTCCTCCACCATGCCCATGAAGAGTGCCCCGGCGTTGTTCACGACGACGTCGAGCCGGCCGAAGTGTCGGACCGCCCGGGCGACGACGTCGAAGACCGCCGCCCGGTCCGTGACGTCGAGGCCCAACGCCAGCAGGCGGCCGGGGTGTCGGGCGGCGAGGCCGTCGAGCGGCGTGACGTCACGGGCGGCGCCGACCACCCTGTCACCGGCGGCGAGCGCGGCCTCGGCGAAGGCACGGCCGAGGCCACGACTCGCTCCGGTGATGAACCAGACCCGGGATGCGGCGGTGCCTGAGGCTTCCATGAGAAGTTCCCTCCATAAAGCGAGACGGACCGTCTCGTCTTGTTTACGTGAGTGACCATACCCGACCCGACCCGGTTGTCAAGACGGACCGTCTCGTCTCTTTGCTAAATTTGGGCCCGTGCCGAAGCAGAAGGTCACCCCCGACTCCAGCCGCCGCAGCGAGACGGCGCGGCGGGCCATCCTCGCCGCCGCCCTCGACCTCGTCGGCGAGCTGGGCTACGCGAAGCTCAGCATCGAGGGCATCGCCGCCGCCGCCGGCGTCGGCAAGCAGACCATCTACCGCTGGTGGCCGTCGAAGGGCGCGCTGCTGTTCGACGCCATCCTCGCGCTCGCCACAGACGGGCAGGACGGCCAGAGCGCCGCCCTACCCGACACCGGCGACCTCGCGGCAGACCTGAAGCTGGTCCTGCGGGCCACCGTCGCGGAGTTGAACGAGCCGCGCTACGACCAGCCCATGCGTGCCCTGCACACCGAGATCGTCCACGATCCCGCGCTGGCCGCCGACTATGCGGAGCGGTTGGACGGGCCCATGCGGGAGCTCAAGAAGGAACGCCTGCGCGCCGCCCAGCGCGCGGGGCAACTGGCCGAGGACGTCGAACTCGACGTGGCCGTCGACATGCTGTTCGGACCGGTCCTCAACCGGTGGCTCCAGCGCACCGGCCCACTGACGCCCGAGTACGCCGACCAGGTGGTGGACACGGCGCTGCGCGGTCTGCGGCCACGAGACCGATAGGACCGGGGTCGGCGCAGGGAGCCGCCGAGTCGCCCCTGCCCGTGCGGCCCGACGCCCGTCACTTCCGCTTCGACGAGTTCACGGCCCAGATCGCCACGGCGGCGCAGAGGATCAGGCAACTCAATCCGCCGCAGAGCAGCACGCCGATGGCGAGAAGGCCCGACCCCATGGGGCATGATCCTAAGTGCCGGGTAGGCGAACCGGCGTCCCCGCTCCCGACCGCCGACCATGCTCACCCGCGCTCCGGCCCCGTGCCCGCGACGTCGCCCGTCCCTGCGGCCGCTCCCTCTCGCGGGGGAGCCGGATCCCTCGGTCACGGGAGTGGGACCCCGGCCCGCCGCGGCTACGGTCACCTCCATGGGTGATCAGGTTCGCGTCCGGCGCTGGCCGGCGTACGGGGTGGCGGTGCTGTTCCTCGCGTACGCGATGGGAAAGGCCGTCTTCGCGGCGCAGTCCCGGCTCGGATTTCCGGGCGGCCCGGTCGTGTCGGCCGCCGAGCACGAGAGCTACGCCCGCGACGTCATGGCTGTGGCCACGGCCCAGTGGTCGGCGGCCGCGTCCGGGCTGTTGGCCGCGTGTCTCGCCATCGCCACGGTCACAACGCCGGCGCGCCGGGTGCCGAGGCCCCTCATGCTGCTGGTGCTCGCCGGCATGCTGCTGGCCGGCGGAGCCGGCGCGTCGATCATGGCGGTGGACGGCCTCATCGGCATCGGTGTGGGCTGGCAGTGGTACCACGGGGTCGTCGGGCTCGTCGCGATCGGGCTGCTCCTGGAGATGATCCGGTCCTACGCGAGGTCGACGAGACGTGCCACGGCCTGATCGCACGCGGTGGGGCGCGTACGGGGCGGCGGTGTGCGCCACCGTTTACGGCTCGATGAAGCTCGCGCAGGCGCTGGGCGCCAACGCGCTGGCCGACAAGGACCCGCTCCCGCCGGAACTGCGGGAACGGCTCCTCGCGCGGGATCCGATGTTCGTGGCGAGCCACTGGGCGCTGGCTGCCGCCGCGGTGGTCGGCGTCGTGGTCGCGCTGGCCACGCTACGACCCTGGCGGGCGGCGCCCCCACGTCGCCTGCTGCTCGCGATCGCGTGGACGTTGGGGGTCTTCATGATCGCGCGGTCGATCGGGGTGCTGGGGTTCGGCTTCGTCGGCGACGCGCTGCTGCTGACCGGGGTCCGTCCGCCCCCGGTCGAGCACGCCGCGCTGGCCCGTGAACTGGCGCGGTGGGACCTGTTGCTGTGGTCGCCGTTCTTCCTGCTCTGGGGGGCCTGCTGGACGGCGGTGGGACGGCGGCTGGGCAGCGGGTCGCTTCCCGGCGAACGCCCCGGCGGCCCCCGCCACCGGCTCCCGGCCGGGTGAACCGGAGGCGGCACGGCTCACCCGCCGCCCGTCTGGCCGCGCCCCCACACCTCCCCCTAGACGCCGTGGCGTTCCGCCGCGTACCGCTCCTGCGTGGCGGCCGCGTCGCGCGCGGCGGCGGAGTCCTCCGGCGAGGACAGCCGCCGCCGGTCCCGCCGGCCGACGACGACGAACACCACGACGGCCAGCACCACCAGCACGCCGAGGACGACCAGCACCGTCTCCTCGCGGCAGACGGTACGGCGTCGGCGCCACCGGCGGTGGTCGCGAGCCGCACGCGGGGCCGGTCCGCCCCTACCATCTCCGTCATGATCACTCCGCCGTTGGCGCCCGACGTGCTCGCCCGCTACCCCGGCCTGGAGAAGCTCGGCCGCACGGCCACCCGGCTGCACCCGCGGCCCGGGGCGGTCGCGGCCACCGACAGCCACGTCGGCGGGCCCCTGCTGTGGCCGGCCGACGAGCCCTGGCCCACCTGCGTCACCCCGTACATGGTGCAGGAGGAGGTGCCGATCCCGGTCGAGCTGGTGGCCCGGATGCGGGCGGCGGAGCGCGGGCGCCGGCAGTCGCACATCCTGGCCGAGGGCGAGATCGAGCTGCACCAGGAGATCGCCGCGCTGGTCGGCCCGGGTTTCGTCGGCTGGGGCTCGCGCGGCGGCGGCCCGGTCGTCGGCTACCGGTACGTGCCGCGACCGCATCTGACGCCCAATCCGATGATGGCGCTGGCGCAACTGCGCGCGCAGGACGTACCCGACCTGCCCCGGCCCGGTGGGGCCGACCTGTTGCAGGTGTTGTGGTGCCCGTTCGAGCACTCCGCGGGCCCGTGGGGGCCGACGGTGGAGCTGCGCTGGCGGCGCGAGGCGGACCTGACCGACCTCCTCGCGGAGCCGCCGCGCGGCGAGGTCGGCACCGACGGGTACGTGCCCCGGCAGTGCCGGCTGCACCCGGAGCAGATCGTCGAGTACCCGTACCCGGAGGAGCTGCCGGAGGGCCTGCGGAGGCTGGTCGACGAGCAGGACGAGGAAGGTGGCGACGACGACGAGGACTACGTCGACACCTTCATGGCGCCCGGCTGGAAGGTCGGCGGCTACGCCGACTGGAGCCTCACGGACCCGCACCCGACACCGTGCCCCCGTTGTGCCGGCCCCACCACGTTGGCCCTCGTCATCGACTCCTCCGAGCGGGGCACCGGGCGGTGGCAGCCGACCCGGGCGGACGGCGAGCCCGACCACGACCCGTACGAGCCGACCGGGGTGGTCGTCGGCCGGCACGGCGCGCTGCGCGTCTTCGTGTGCCTGAGCTGCCCGGACGTGCCGTTCCTGCTCAACCAGCAGTGAGGAGTGACCATGCCGCCGGCACGCTACTGGTCGGCGTTCCGGTGGGAGAACGAGCACGTCGAGCGCGGCCGGCCGCTGTCCGAGCCGCCCCGCGACACGCTCGTGGTGATCAAAGAGGTGCGTTGGCGTTCGTGGTGTTCCGCTCCCGGAGCAGCGAACGCGCCGCCCGTGACGGCGGTGGGGTCAACTGGCGGGGCGGGTCAGTTCGATCTGGTCGCCGGCCAGCACCTCCGTGGTGCCTCCCGGATGGCGGACCTCCAGCACCGGCACGCCCTCGTCGAGCTGCATGCTCCGCCGCTCCGCGCCCGTGGGCATCCGCGCGATCACCGTTCCGCCGGGCACGAGTTCGACGGTTTCGCGCCGTGGGGTCTCCCGGACCCGAGTACCGCGTCGGCTCGTGCTGACCAATCCCTCGGACCGCAGGATCCCGATCGCCATGCGGACAGCGTCACGCCCGATGCCGTACTCCTGGGTGAGCCTCGCCTCGCTGCTCAGGACGGAGCCCGCCGGCAGCTGTCCCGACTCGATCTGCTGTCGCAGCAGGTCGGCCAACTGAACGTAGACCGGCGTGTGCGAGCGCGGATCGATGGTCATGCCCCAAGCCTTGTGCCCTCGTCGCCACGACCTCTTGTGGCTATATAGCTACATGGCCTTGATGGGTGGTAGCTACTTCGCTAGTCTCCCTGTCACCGGACCGAAGTCGCTTCTTGTTCCTTCGGCAGAGAGGCAGGCCACGATGCGCCCGATGTACCCGCCAGTCGGAGGTCACTGCTGATGAGAGCTGCCCGGGAGCGCTTCGTCATCCACCTGCCGGTGGTCACGAGGGATCTGCTCTCCGCCGTACGCCTGGCTCGGGTCGTGGCGCGGTGGGCGAGCGTGCTCGCCCAGACCGACCCCGGCGAGACGACGGTGTCCGCCGAGGACGCGCAGCACCTGCGGCACCGGGTCTTCTGTGACACGCTGCTGCCCGACGGCCGGCGCTGCCTGCTCCGGGCCGACCACGACGGGCCCTGCACCCGCCGCCCGGCGGGATTCTGAGATCGCCGGTCGCCGGGGTGTCCGGAATCGGGCCGCCCGTTCGTCACCCTGGTGAGAACCCGACACCGAGGAGCGCGGCAAATGAAGTTCCTGATGTTCGTCTGCACCGACAGCGAGCCGGACACCGACCAGACCGACTGGCCCGACATCGAGGCGTGGGTCGCGGAGAACGACGCCCGCGGCCGGCGGCTGACGGGCGACGCCCTCGCGGCGACGACGGCGGCCACCACGGTCCGCGTCCGCAACGGGGAGCTGCTGGTCTCCGACGGCCCGTTCGCCGAGACCAAGGAGGTGATCGTGGGCTTCGACCTGCTGGAGTGCGCCGACCTGGACGAGGCGATCGAGGTGGCCCGCGCCCATCCGATGGCCCGCGAGGGGCGGCTCGAACTCCGCCCGATCGTCGACCTGAATGGCTGACGCCGGCGTCGACGACCGGCTCGCGGCGGCCGTCGCCGCCGCGAGCCGCGAGTCGTACGCCGGGATCGTCGCGGCGCTGATCCGGGTGACCGGCGACTGGGCCCTGGCCGAGGACTGCGCCCAGGAGGCGTTGACGCTCGCGCTGACGCGGTGGCCGGCGGACGGGGTGCCCGCCAACCCGGGCGGCTGGCTGATGACGGTGGCCCGCAACCGCGCGGTCGACGTGCTGCGGCGCGCCTCGGTGGAGCGGCGCAAGCTGCGTGAGCTGGCCGCGCTCACGCCGACCGGCCCGGCGCCGGGACCGGCGGGGGAGGGGGAGATCGTGGACGACCGGCTGCGGCTCGTCTTCACCTGCTGCCACCCCGCCCTGTCCCTGGAGGCGCGGGTCGCCCTGACGCTGCGTACGGTCTGCGGGGTGCCGACCGCGGACATCGCGCGGGCCTTCCTGGTCACCGAGTCGACCATGACGCGACGGTTGACCCGGGCCAGGACGAGGATCGCCACCGCCGGCATCCCCTACCGGGTGCCGACCGGCCCGATGCTCGCCGAGCGGCTCCCCGGCGTCCTCGCCGTGCTGTACCTGCTCTTCACGCGGGGCTACGACGCCGACGGCGAGCCTGCCTTCGCCGACGAGGCGATCCGCCTGGCGCGGCTGCTCGACCGGCTGATGCCGGCCCAGCCCGAGGCGGCCGGCCTGCTGGCCCTCTTCCTGCTCCAGCACTCCCGGCGGGAGGCCCGCCGCGACCGTGACGGCAACCTGCTCACCCTCGACCGGCAGGACCGATCGCGTTGGGACCACGCCGCGATCGCCGAAGGGCTCGCCGTGCTGGCGCGGGCCGCTCCGGACGGCCCGTACGCCCTCCAGGCCCGGATCGCCGCGTGCCACGCCACCGCCGCGTCGGTCGAGGCCACCGACTGGGTCGCGATCGCCGAGGCGTACGACCGGCTCGCCCGGTCGCAGCGGTCACCGGTGATCGAGTTGAATCGCGCCGTCGCGCACGGCTACGCGCACGGGCCGGCGGCGGGGCTGGTGTTGCTCGCCGCCGCCCGGGCCGGTGGGGCGCTGGACGGCTACCCCCTCGCCGTCGCCGCCGAGGCCGAGCTGACCGCCCGGCAGGGCGACCGCGACCGGGCCGCCGCACTGTTCCGGCGGGCCGCCGACGCGCACTCCGGGGCGGAGCGCCGCGCCCTGCTGGAGCGCGCCGACCAGCTCAGCTGATGTGGTGCAGGATCACGTTGTGCACATGGTGGCTCTTCTGGGCGCCGCGGAACTCCACCTCGTAGGTGTGCGTGCCGACGTGGATCGCGATCGCGCCGGTGGAGAAGAACGAGCCGCCCCAGGACTTGTTGCTGACCACGCTGACGCTGGTGATCTTCGAGTACGGGATGCTGGTGATGGCGTACCGCTTGCCGACGAAGGAGCGGTCCTGGATGATCACGCGCCGGTCGGTCAGGCCGATGAAGCCGGTGCCCGTGCCGACGGCGTCGTAGACGGCGATGATCTGTTCTCCCTGGAGCAGACCGCTCTGGATCTGCTGGAACTGCTCCTTGCGGTCGTACGTCGCGTTGGCCATGCCCCTCACGGTAGGCAGGCCGCGCCAACCCCAAGATCATCTGTGCCGGGAGTCGACGTGCGGCGCGCGACGACGAGGAACTCGCCGTCGCCCCGGCCCACCGGCTCCCCGCCCCAGCCGCCGGACACCCGCTCGACCGTGAACCCGGCGGCGCGCAGCGACACCCGCAGCTCCTCCTCGGTGCGGAAGCGCAGGGTGGCCGAGCTGAGCAGTTCCTCGCCGTCGGCGAACAGGTAGTGGTGGGTGTAGCCGACCACGCCGCCCGCGACGGCGGTCACCTCCGTCCACGCCCGCACCACGTCACCGTCCGGCAGCGTGATCAGGCGCCGCGAGTCGACCGGGTTCCAGCGTTCCCACCGTCGGTCCGCCGGGTCGCGCGAGTCGAACGCCAACCGGCCGCCGGGCACCAGCGCCCGGGCCAGGTCGGCGAGGGTACGCGCCCACTCGGCGTCGTCCACGAAGAACTGCGCGACGTGGCTGGTCATCACCGCCACGTCGAACGATCGGCCCGGCAGCGCGGCGGAGGTGCCCTCGATCCAGGTCACCCGGTCCGCGCCCGGTCTGGCGCGGGCGGCGGCCAGCGACGGGCCGGCCGGGTCGACGCCGGTGACGGTGTGGCCCGCGGCGGCCACGCCGAGGGCGAGCCGACCGGTGCCGCAGCCCAGGTCGAGCACCCGGACGGCCGGCGTCTCGTCGACCAGGGCGAGGAACCAGTCGTCGTCGCGTGCCCAGGGGCACTCGGCGTCGTAGACCCGGACCAGCCGCGGATGGTGGAACTCGCCGTGCCTCATCGGGGCGGATCATGCCATCCGGCGCACACGACGACGACCCCGTGGCGGGTCAGCGTCCGTTCGCTTCGGTCGCGGCCCGGACGAACTCCAGGACCCGGGCCGTGGTGTTGCTCTCCCGCCAGACCAGGCCGCGCCGGATCGGCGGCGCGTCGCGGATCGGCACGTAGGCCACGTCGGGGCGCGGGTAGTAGCGCCTGGTGTGCTCGCCCACCGGGAGCACGCCCCGCCCCATCGCGACCAGCGTCAGCATCTCCGAGAAGGTGTTGCCGATCGGTCCCTTCGGCACCGGCCGCCCCGACGGGGTGCGCTCGGGCGTGCGGTCGCGCTTGAACTCCGCCGAGGTCACCGCCGGGTACTGCACCACCGGATGGTCGCCGAGCACCTCCAGGGTGACGGACTCCTTGCCGGTCAACGGGTGCCCCGCGGCCACCGCGAGCACCCGGTCCTCCTCCAGCAGCGCCGGCCCGCAGGCCATCCCGTCGAAGGGGTACGCGGCCATCAGGATGTCGATCGAGCCGTCGACCAGGCTCTGCCGGGAGTTGAAGAGCTGGACCTCGTGCACCTCGACCTGGCAGTCGGGGTGGCGTTGCGAGAAGAGGGCGACGGCCTTGAGTAGCGTCGGCGCGGTCCACTCGCCGAGGAAGGCGACCCGCAGCAGCCCGGTGACGCCGCGGCCCGCCTCGACGGCCCGGCGTACCGCGTCGTCCATGCCGGCGACCAGCGGCGCCAGGTCGTCGGCGAGTTGCCGGCCGATCGGGGTGAGCTGCACGACCCGGCTGGTGCGGGCGAACAGCGGGGCGCCGATCCGGCGTTCCAGCTTCTTGATCACGTGGCTGATCCGCCCGGTGGTGACCCGCAGGCGCTCGGCCGTCCGGCCGAAGTGCAGCTCCTCGGCGAGCGTCAGGAAGGTCTCAAGCTCGTGGCGTTCCAGCACGTTGCGTCCCGTCGTTGAATCCGGATCAACGATCGTAGTGTGATCGGGTCTTGGTCGGCGTGGCCGGTCGGCCGATCGTGAAGGCATGGAAAAGACGACAGTCACCGACTACCTGGCCGGCCTCGACGCCCCACCGCGGGAGATCGGCCGGACGCTCCTCCCCGTCATCAATTCGGCGCTCGTCACCGACTGGCTGCGCCAGGCCCACGACCTGGAGGCGAAGTGAGCGCGGTGCGGGTCACGGGTTTCGACCACCTGGTGTTGAACGTCTCCGACGTCGAGCGGGCGTTGGACTTCTACTGCGACGTGCTGGGCCTGGCCCCGGTGCGGGTCGACGAGTGGCGGGCCGGAAAGGTCCCGTTCCCCTCGGTACGGATCAACACGGGGACCATCATCGACCTCGTCCGCCGCGACCGGGGCGAATCCAACGTGGACCACTTCTGCCTGGTGGTCGAGCCCCTGGACTGGCAGCGGATCGTCGACTCGGGCGTGTTCACGGTCCTGGAGGGGCCGGTGGGCCGGTTCGGCGCGCGCGGCAGCGCCACCTCCCTCTACGTGCGGGACCCGGACGGCAACTCCGTGGAACTGCGCTGGTACCCCCAGGACGTCGAATAGCCGTCCGGCGCGACAAGCCCCGCCGGCGCGACGGCCGGCGGGGCTTGTCGGGGGGGGGGGGGGGGGGGGGGGGGGGGGGTTGGGGTTGGGGCGGGGGGGGGGGGGGGGGTGGGGGGGGGGTGTGGGGGGGTGGGGGGGGGGTTTGGGGGGTTTGGGTGTGCGGGTGTCGG